>JAHAYJ010000047.1 GCA_018384375.1 Lachnospiraceae bacterium | reverse complement strand
TGGCAGAACTAATGCCTTGGTCGGAAATACTTCCCGATTGTTGTAAACAACTGAAGAGATAATTATGACTCGCCACCTCTATCAGGTGGCGATGCTTTTTCAGGCAGGCGAGTTATTTACCTGATACCAATAATCAAGTCGCCCTCACTTGGTTCGGCATTATTTTTGAGGTTGTCCGCCGTGGACATTTAACATTTTGTTTGCTTTGGGTGATGTTTTTTCTTATCGTACACCCATTAAAAAAGTCCTGAGGTGGTGAAGCACATCAGAACTTTATATAAAAAACTTTACAGTTTGAAACTGTCTATTGTCCTTGTAATTGCTTCACCAACTACATCCACCAAAGCGGTGGCTTTTTTAATTTATTTACTTGTTAAAAACAATATGACCGATATAGAACAGTTTGGAGCAAAAACTTTTATTAAATATGAAAAAATTTTTGAAGTGCCGATTTTATCAAAAATTGATTTTTGTAAGGCGGTATTTCGGCGGTTTTAGCATTGTTTTGAGGCAATTTTTGAACAAAAAAGGCTATACAGAAGAAAATTGATTTTAAAAGATACTTTTGCCCGAAAAGTATCAAAAATTGATTTTTCCCAGTGTATAGATTTTATACCTTACGCATAAGCCAAAAGGCATATTAAGGGTGAGGGGAGGTGTTTGACAACGTGGGAAAAATAGACATAGATGATGAAATGTTTTATAAGGGTTCTCTTGATGTTTTACTTGAAGCAGTAGCACAAGACGAAGCAGAAGAACATAAACAACCTGCAAGAGATACAGAAGATGATTTTGTAAAGGTTGAGAAATATCAAAGGCAGACCGAAGAGGAACGATAACCGAGCCCCAACTTTGCGAGCAAAGTAAAGGGGCTTATACCTTGTTATACCTTGGGCAAGATTTAGAAGTTTAGACGGTCTTGCTCCAAGTATTTGAGAGGAGGGGGAATTATGGCAAAGTTCAGTTTTCATTGTCAATGCTATAAAGCAGGACAACTTGGAGGGATTGATAAGCATAACCGCAGATTGAACAAGAATTATATCAGCAATCCCGACATAGATACGGAACGAAGCGGACAAAACCGCATTTATATTGCACCGAAGCAATCTCTTTATAAAGATTGTAAGGAACAAATAGAAAAGCGAGTTGTGGCAAGTGGTGGCAGAATTACCAAAGCAAGTAATTGGATTTGTGAAGCGGTATTTTCATACCCCGAAGAATTACCACTTGAACGCTTGGACGAATACAATGATTTAATCATCAAATATATGAATGCAAGATTTAATAATAATGTAGTGAGTGCAGTATGTCATTTGGACGAGGGCGGAAGTGCTGACGGAAAGGGTGGACTTCCGCACTTGCACTTAGATATTTTAATGATTACCGAAGACAACCGATTATCAGCAAAAACACTTATCACAAGAGATTTTATAACATCAATGCATAGAATTATGCCTATCATACTCAAAAAGCACGGTTTTAACATTGATGAATATGAAGAAACCGAAGAAAAGAAGCAGGGCGGATTGTCTGCAAAGGAATACAAGAAGAAAATGGAGCAGGAAAAAGAAGAACTTAACAAAAAGTTAGATAATATGGCAAAAGAATATAATGAATTAGTAGACCGATATAATAAACTTGTTGATGATAAAGCCGAATTGGAACGAAAGAACAGAGAAAAAGCTTATGAAGTGATGTATCAGCAGGAGAGAAGCAGATGAATCAGATTGCAAATATGAAGTTATTTGATATAATAGACCTTAATAGATTTGAATTTGTGGAGGCAATTTATGAATATTAGTATTGAACCGATATTGATTGAACAAAAATCTGTTTTCATTCAGATGATGGAATTATACAATTATGATTTTTCAGAGTTTTCCGATGATGATATAAATGAATATGGATACTTTGGTTATCCACGTATTGATGACTATTGGAATGAGGAAGGAAGATATCCGTTCTTTATTAGAGTCGATGGCAAACTTGCAGGATTGGTTTTAGTAAGGTCTTGCAGTGAGCATAATAATTTGTCTAATCCTCACAATATAGCTGAATTTTTCGTGATGAAAAAATACCGACGCAAAGGAGTCGGTAAAGTAGCTTCTATGAAGATTTTTGATATGTTTCCTGGCGGATGGGAAATATCACAGTGGCAAAATAATTTGCCTGCTCAGAACTTTTGGAAACAGATTATTAACGAATATACTAATGGAAAATATGATACATTTACCGCAATAGAGAAAGGTGAGGTTGGATTTACATTTTACAATTCACTTTGATAGTTTTAGAAATGTATGTGTGCTTTGTGCGTCAAATCCCAATTCAAAAAGATACTATGCCTAATGTGTAGTATCTTTTTCTCTGCCAAAAACCCCGAAATACTTCCACAAAATTAATATAAAAATATGAGTTGCTTTTGGGGTGTTATGAGTTATAATTTTTATATCAGCAAAATGGTAATATTACCACTTTTGAAAAGGCGGAGCGAATATTACCAAAAATATTACCACAGATAAAATAAAGTAGTTTAGAAAAAGTGTTAAAAACAATTTTCTGTATAGCCAAAATCTTGTAAAAAGCCTTAAAACACCCCGAAAACAAGCAAAAAAGGCTATACAGAAAAGAAAATGGCGGTGGGGTGTGCTATACCGCTTTAAGGTATAGGTACATTTATGCAGAAAAATATAGTATTCGAAGACGAGCATATTATTGTGGCATATAAGCCCGCGGGAATTGCCACACAGACTGCCCGCTTAGGGCAGCAGGATATGGTCAGTGAGCTGAAAAATTATCTGGCAAGAAAGCCGGAGAACAAGGGTAAGGGAGAGCCTTATCTTGGACTGGTCCACAGACTGGATCAGCCGGTCTGCGGCATTCTGGTGTTTGCCAGGACACCAAAAGCGGCAGCGGCGCTGGGCCGTCAGATTGCGGATAAGAGCATGCAGAAATATTATTACGCAGTGATATTCGGAAGACCGAAGCAGAATGCAGGCAGCCTGGAGGACTATCTTTATAAGGATGGGAAGACAAATTTGTCTTTGATTGTGAGGGAGAGCTTTCCGGAGGCAAAGAGGGCGCAGCTTAGCTATAAAAAGATAAAGACCCTGATGGTGCTTGAGAAGCAGCAAGAGGTTTCTTTAATGGAAATCGAACTAATTACAGGGCGGCATCATCAGATTCGTGCCCAGATGGCACATGCAGGTATGCCTCTCCTGGGAGATGGCAAATACGGAAGCGAGAAATCCAAAGAACTGAGCCGTGAGATTGGCTGTAAGTATACAGCGCTTTGTGCCTATAAACTGACCTTTACGCATCCCGTAACCGGAAAGAAAATGCTGTTTGAAAGGCAGCCGGAGGGAGAAATATTTCTTCCTTTCTTTACCACCGGAATCTGAAAAATTGCAGGTCATATTATGATTAAAATTACCCATACTACCAGTAGGATTTTTTGGAAGGGATCAGTATGGGTGATTTTTTTATGGACAAAATTCATTTTTCAGAAAGGGGAAAAAAATATTTATCAATGGTTGCAATTATACTTTCTGTCTATTTTGCCATGAAATACGTAAGTCCGGTTGTGTCTCCCTTCGTCCTTGCATTTTTATTGGTGGGGTTCATCAATCCGATTGTTACAAGACTTCATAGCAGAATTAAAATCAAAAAATCCATTTTAACGGGAATAATGATTTTTCTGCTATGTGCACTAATTCTGTTGGCACTGTGGGGACTTGGTGTGGCACTTTTCTCAGGTGGAAAAAACCTTGCATCTCAAATGCCGGAATTTCAGGAGGACATGCTCCTTTTATTACAAAATTGCTGTGACAGAATGGAAAGCCGATTTGGAATTGATGGAATTGTCATTGAAAATTTTGTTCTGGAGCAGGCTGATGTGCTGGCAGAAAATCTGGAGGTCAATGTATTTTCGGCGCTTATGGGAAAGTCGTTTGACGCTATGAAGATCATTGGTGCATGCGTCAGTTTTTTAGTGGTGATGCTCATTGCAGTCCTTTTGATCATCAAGGATTATGACAGGGTGATGGGGAGGCTGATTGAGGAGGAAAGCCTTCGGGGAGCCATCGAGGTCTGTGTTAAGGTGGTCGTCTATGTTAAAACTTTTGTAAAGGCGCAGCTGGTGATCCTCTGTATCATCAGTGGAATCAGCGCACTTACGCTTGGACTGGTCGGAATGAAAGGCGGCGTTGTCTATGGACTTATCACCGGTTTTATGGACCTGCTTCCTTTTATCGGAACGGGCATCATGTTGATACCGCTTGCATTTGTTATGCTGCTACAGGGAAGTTATTTTAAGGCCATTGTGTGTTTATGCCTGTACGGCGTGTGCGCACTGGTGAGGGAATTTTTGGAGCCAAAGCTGATCGGGGATAAGGTAGGGGTCTGGCCGGTAGGTATTTTACTGGCAGTCTTTGCGGGAATTAAGCTGTTTGGAGTCGCCGGAATTATCAAGGGACCGCTGGCACTTGTTATTATCTGTGAAATTTGTAAATATTTGTGGAAAGCAGAAAAAGATGATATAATTTTTCAACCGGAAAAAGAGAGGGAGCGGAAGGACAGTTGATTAAGAAAGCAGGAAATCTATTTGCAACTGCATATTTACTTTTGATATTCGGGGTATATCCTTTTTATATGAAAAAGGGATATGTGGATATCGGAGAAGGAAAATACGAGTTTGTTCTGTATTGCTCACTGGGAGCCATTGCGATTCTTTCGGTTTTGGCACTGCTACAGGGAATCCGGGTCATGAGGGAACGCCGTCTTTCGAAAGAAGCGTATCTGATTGACTGGTGCAGCTTGTCTGTAACGGATCTGCTGGTGTTTCTCTATCTCGCAGAAATTACGATATCCACACTGTTTTCTGACTTCAGGCAGGAAGCCATATGGGGAACGGAGGGCTGGCATATCGGCCTGGTGCTGCTTGCCGGTTTATGCTGTCTGTATCTGCTTATATCCAGATTGTGGGATGGGAATAAAATTGTCTGGTATGTGAGCATAGCAGCTTCCGGGATGGTATTTCTGCTTGGAATTCTTGACAGCTTTTCTCTTTATATTATTCCGCTTGAAATCAGGGAAGCCGGATTTATTTCTACTTTGGGCAATATTAATTGGTTTTGCGGATACCTTTCTGTGCTGGCGCCAATCGGGGTGTGTCTGTTTTTGCTGGAAAAGTACAAACAAAGAGAGTTGACCGGCGAAGGAAGAAAGGAAAGTCTAAAGGTTCTGCTTTATGGTATCTATACGGTGATTGCTTTTATGGCGGGCTTTGCACAGGGAAGCAACAGTGTTTTCCTGTGGTTTTTTGGTTTGCTTTTTTTATTGTTGTGGTTCTCAATGGGAAACAGTAGAAGGATGGCAGATTGGTTTGTGCTTTTGAGCCTTTGGGGGATGTCAGGACAACTGGTAAGACTGATGAAGGTTCTGATGCCCGGTGGATATAATTATGAAGAAAATAATTTGTGTGGATATTTTACCCATTCCTCTCTAACGCTGTGGATAGCTCTTTTTTCATTTGCAGCAGCTGTAGGACTTACCTATCGGGCAGAAAAGAAATCGAAGCAAAATGAAAACCAGGAACAGAAACCGGAAAGGGAATGGAAGGAAGACGAGAGAAGGCAGCGGAAAGCGCAGAAAATCCTGGCAGTTACGCTGGCGGCGGGTGTGGTTTTGTGGGTAGTGCTGTCCGTGATCAATACTTGGACGGACGCTTCCGGATTTATAGATAACAGTCTGTTTTGCTGGAACGAATCCTGGGGAAACGGTAGAGGCGCCTCCCTAAAAGCCGGATTTCTGATGTTTGGGGAGCTGCCCTTTTTAAAGAAGCTGATTGGTGCGGGACCGGACTGCTTTGCAGCATATGCTTATGCCCTGCCGGAGATTGCTTCGGGGTTACGGGATTATTTCGGTAGCAGCAGACTTACCAATGCCCATAATGAAATCGTGACTAGTCTTGTGAACACAGGCATTCTGGGAACCGCACTTTATGTAGGAATATTTGTCTCTTTTGTATACAGATGCTTTCATGCAGGAAAGAGGCTAAAGCAGCCTTTCCTTTACATAGTAGGGATCTGTGTATGCTGCTACCTGATCCATAATATGGTCAGCTTTGCGCAGGTACTGAATCTTCCCTTTACGTTTCTGATCATGGCGATGGGGGAGAAATTTCTTTGTGATATAATGAAAATGTTAAGATTGTGCTAAGAATGTAAAAATTCTTCGATTTTTTTCATGTATTTTTTTCCTTATAATCAGACGTAGATAGGAAAATGACGAAAAGTCAACCGATGATAAAGGAGGATATGATGAAAAGAAGAGTTTTATCAGTACTTTTAACAGTAGCCATGGTTTTAACCATGAGTGCATGTGGTCTTAAGGAGCCGGAGGTACCGGCAACGGAAACAAAGGAAGAAGTATCCGAAGCAAAGGAAGAAGCACCTAAGGCTGAAGTAAAGGAAGAAGCGCCTGCAGAGACAGCAGTTGAGCCTGAAGTAACATTAGTTTATGCGGAGGTTAATCCATTAGATACAATTGTTGGACAAACGGCTACAAAGTTTAAAGAAACCGTTGAAGAGCTTTCCGGAGGTAAGATTGTAATTGATATTCAGGCAAGTGGTGTACTTGGATCTGAAAATGATGTTCTTGATACCATGCTTGGTGGTGGCGGAACCATTGATATGTCCCGTATTTCTGCATTTGCACTTACAAGCTATGGCGGAGAGAAGTCTAAACTTCTTTCTCTTCCTTACACATTTGTAAACCGTGAGCACTTTTGGAATTTTGCAACCAGCGATCTGGCAGACGAATTTCTTCTTGAGCCTCATGAAAACGGAAGTGGTGTAAGAGGTTTATTCTATGGAGAAGAAGGCTTCCGTCATTTCTTTACAGTAAATGAAATTTCCGGTATGGAAGATTTAGCCGGCATGAAGCTTCGTGTTTCCAATGACCCTGTAATGAACGGTCTGGTAGAATCTCTTGGAGCATCTCCAACGGTTGTATCCTTTGGTGAATTATATTCAGCGTTACAGACAGGCGTTGTTGACGGCGCAGAGCAGCCGATTGCAAACTATAAATCCAATGCGTTTCCGGAGGTTGCGCCCAATCTGATTCTGGATGGACATACACTTGGTGCAATTCAGGTAATCATTACTGATGAAGCTTGGGATTCCTTAACAGAAGAGCAGCAGAATATTCTGGTGGAAGCTGGAAAGGTTGCTTCCGAGTTTAACCGTCAGATTTCTGAGCAGGCTGAGAACGAAGTGTTAGAGCAGCTTAAGGCAGACGGCGTAAAGGTTATAGAAGTAAGCGATGTATCTGCATGGCAGGATGCTGTTAAGGATGTTGTTGCCGAAAATATTAAGGGGCAGGAAGAATTATATCAGCAGATTGTTGATATGCAGTAATTGATAGTGCATTTTGGAGCACAGAGGGGTTGTTAAAGGCTCCCTCTGTGCTTTTCAATCTATTTGAGGAGGTTACTATGTCAGCTTTTTTTGCTAAAGTCGATAAAATAAAACCAGTCTATGACGTAGCATATAAGGTTGTGCTTTTTATTTGTAAATTATTGCTGATTGCAGATATTTTGATCACAACAATGAGTGTGATCGGACGTTATGTTCCGTTTGTTCCGGATCCTTCCTGGAGTGAGGAGGTCGTGCTCACCCTAATGTCATATATGGCAGTATTATCTGCTGCGTTGGCTATTCGTAAAGGCTCACATATCAGAATGACAGCATTCGACCGGTATTTACCGAAGAAGATCATCACGCTGCTTGATTTATTCGCAGATGTTTGTGTGTTTGCTCTTGCAATTGTTATGTTGACAGTAGGATGGAAGTATGCAGCCGGGATCGGCGCAAAAGGTACTTATGTCAGCATGCCGTTCCTGTCACGATTTTGGATGTATTTTCCGATTCCCGTTGCCGGATTTGCTATGATTATTTTTGAACTGGAAGCAATATACATGCATATTAAGAGTATTTTTGTAAAGGAGGAGGATAAGTAATGGATCAGGCAACTCTTGCAATTCTTGTATTATTGATCAGCTTTCTTGTTATGATTTTTTTGCGGTTTCCGATTGCCTATGCAGTTGGCTTATCTTCGCTTTTGTGCTTGCTTGTACAGGGACTTCCCTTTACAACAATATGTCAGCAAATGGTGAAGGGAATTAGCTCATTCAGTCTGATGGCAGTGCCGTTCTTTATTACAATGGGATGCCTGATGGGGTCAGGTGGTATCTCAGATAAGCTGATTGCCTTGGCAAATGCCTGTGTAGGCTGGATGACAGGCGGGATGGCTATGGTGAATATTGTAGCGTCATACTTCTTTGGAGGTATTTCCGGTTCTGCAGCAGCAGATACTGCATCTTTGGGAAGTATATTAATTCCTATGATGGTGGATCAAGGATATGATGATGATTTCTCAACGGCAGTTACAATCACTTCCTCCTGTGAGGGCCTTTTGGTTCCACCCAGTCATAATATGGTAATTTATGCTATGAGCGCAGGGGGTATTTCCGTGGGAAGCCTGTTCCTTGCCGGATATATTCCGGGTGCGCTTCTTGCAGTTTCCCTTATGATTGGTTCTTACATAATTTCAAAAAGAAGAAAATATCCAAAGGGAGACAGATTCAGCTTTAAAAATCTGGTTAAGCAGTTTGGAATATCCTTTTGGGCGCTTGCAGCAGTTATCATTGTTGTTGTAGGTGTTGTAGGCGGTTGGTTTACGGCAACGGAATCAGCAGCAATCGCAGTTATCTACAGCTTGATTGTCAGTGTGTTTATTTATAAGGGACTTACCTGGAAAGGTGTATGGAAAGTGTTGGAGCAGTGTGTAGATACATTATCAATCGTATTGATTCTGATTTCTACTTCCAGTATTTTCGGGTATTGCCTGACAACATTACATGTACCTGATTTGGCAGCAAAAGCAATTATCGGATTTACCAATAATCCTATCATTCTTGCACTGCTTCTGAATCTGATTCTGCTTGTACTTGGCTGTATCATGGATATGGCACCGATTATTTTGATTGCGACACCGATTCTTCTGCCTATCGCAACTTCAATTGGTATTGATCCGATTCAGTTTGGAATCATGATGGTGCTTAACTGCGGAATTGGCCTTTTGACACCTCCGGTAGGCGCGGTACTTTTTATCGGTTCTGCCGTAGGAAAGGTAAAAATGGAGAAGGTTGTAAAGGCAACTCTTCCTTTTTATGCCTGCATGGTAATCGTACTGTTGCTTTTGACCTTCTTCCCTGATTTCAGTCTGTTCCTTCCCAGACTCCTTGGTGGGTATGGGAGATAAGCCCAGAGTAGGGGAAATTTGAAAGGAGTCTTATTTTATGAACTATCAATTTAAAGTGAAAGTAACTCCCTTTGATTTCTTCAGACTGTCCATGCATCGGACTTATCATTCTCTTGCCGGTGTGTGTAATATTATTTTTACAATAGCCTTTTTTCTGCTGACATACAGATTCTTTAATAAGACAAATGACGTGCTTGAGGCGTTGATGGTAATTGGATGTCTGCTATTTCCTGTATTACAGCCTCTTGCTGTTTATATAAGAGCCAAGGCTCAGGTTGCTGTGATTCCTCAGGATCTGATTTTTTCGGTTGATGACAGAGGGGTACATATTTCGACCGGTGAGCAGAAAGAAACCATTAAATGGGAAAAGATAAAGGGTATCGTCAGGGAATATAAAATGCTGATAGTATTTTCTGATGAAAGTCATGGATATATTTTAACAGATCGTGTTCTGGGAAAAGAAAAAGAAACTTTTTTTGATTTTGTAAATTTAAAGCTGGTACAGAATAGATAGAGGAATGGGCAGTTTCATTTTGAACTGCCCACCTTTACATATTGTTTCCATTCCAAGGCTCTGGTACGATATAGTTAAGTTATAGGTCGAAATAAAGGATGGAATTAGATTGTGAAACAAAAGATCTTACTAAAGTGGCAGTCCTTAAAGCTGAAGGGAAAAATTAATTTTTTAGTCAGTGCCGCCTTTGCCATGGTGGGTTTTTCCCTATTATTTGAAGGATGGATAGTTAAATTCTCATTGGTTGATTTTTATATAATCCTGGACAGCAATGCGAAAAGCAGTGAGCTTCAGGCAGCATTGGAGAAGGAGTCGGAGTATTTTGCAGACTTTATTAAGGAGCCGGACGGGGATAAAAAGGAGTTATTGGATAAGGCGATTGAGGAAACAAGGACTAAGGTTTATGCGCTTCCCTTTGTTTATTCCAAGATAGGAGAGGAGCGGTATGCCAAGACCTGGTCAATCAGGAACAGCTATGAAGTTTACTGCCGGAAAAGAGATGAACTGATTGCGCTTCGAGAGGAAGGACCAGAATATATCAAGAAGCTGTATGCGGTATATGATATGCAGGATTATTTGCAGGAATATGCTGATACCTTAATGACTGAAACGCTGGAAGCGGGAAGTTATGACTATCGCGAAAAGGTACCGGCACTTGCAATGCTTCCGGTATTGGTGATTTTGGTGGGTGCTCTTTTGTTTTGGGTTATCTTTCAGTTTGTGGAATTGCTTCAAAGGGCAATTATTCTTCCTATTATGGAACTTGTACAAGCCTCCAAAAAAATTGCGGAAAATGATTTTTATACTGAAGATATTCCGGTAAACAGCAATGATGAAATGGGAGAACTGATTCATGCATTTAACAAAATGAAATATGCTACCGGAGAATATATTATGGGGCTGGAGGAAAAGAGAAAGACGTTGGATCTGCTGCATAAGGAAGAGCTCCAGCGTCTTGAGGTAGAGAAGCAGCTGGAGACAACGAATCTGGAGCTCCTTAAAAACCAGATTAATCCGCATTTCCTTTTTAATACTTTGAATGTCATCGGTGGAATGGCTAATCTGGAGGGTGCGGAAACAACGGAAAAAATGATTAAGGCACTAAGCTTTATTTTTCGGTATAATTTAAAATCACAGGATGCAGAAACAACATTAACGCAAGAGATACAGATTGTAAAGGACTATATGTATTTACAGGAAATGCGTTTCGGAAACAGGATCAGCTATAGTATTGAATGTGAACTGGAAACAGACAATTATATGATCCCGACCTTTACGTTTCAGCCACTGATAGAAAATGCAGTTATTCATGGGCTTGCAAAAAAGGAGGAGGGAGGAACCATTTTCATAAAAATATGGCAGGAGAAGGAAAATTTATTGATTTCCATTGCAGATACGGGAGTGGGAATGTCAGCAGAAAAGGTGGAAAAAATAAGGGGTGCTTATGAAAGGCAGGAGAAGGGCGAAATGGGAATCGGACTTGGGAACCTTTATAAGCGTATTTATGGAATGTATGAAGCCGGACAGGTTGAGATTTTCAGCTGTGAAGGAGAGGGAACCACGATTCGTTTGACTATCCCGCAAAAAAGAGGAAAGGAGCAGATGAATGTATTCAATACTGATAGCTGATGACGAACCAATTGAACGGGTGGTATTGACGAAAATGATTCAGAAATATTATCAGGATCAGTTTAGTATTGTGCAGGCTGTTAATGGCAGAGAAGCAATTTCTCTGTTTGAGGAAAATAAATGCAGAATTGCCATACTCGATATTGAAATGCCCGGAATAGACGGCCTTACAGCGGCAGAAGAAATCAGGAAAAAGCATAAGGACTGTTGTATTATTTTTCTGACAGCCTTTGATGAATTCTCATATGCCAAAAGAGCAATTTATGTAAAAGCGCTGGATTATCTGCTTAAACCCTGCCCGGACAGAGAGCTTAGAGCAGCATTGGATGAGGCTGTACGAATTCTTCAGGAAGAGGATGCAGCGACAGAGCAACAGAAGGAAAAACAAAGAGATGAAGAGAAAGAGGAAGGCAGGCAGGAGGTCTTACAATCTGAAAGCAGCAGGATGGAGATAACAAAGGCCAATATAGCCAAAGAAATGATACTTGACTATATTCATCATCATTATTGGGAAGATATTTCCCTGCAGGATGTGGCGGGTGCTTTGCATTATTCTGATGCATATTTTTGCAGACTCTTCAGGCAATGCTTTGATAATAATTTTACTGCCTATATGGCGGATTATAGAGTTGAAAAGGCAAAGGAACTGTTAAGCAATCCTGTAATCAGCGTAAAAGAGGCAGGCGAAAAAAGTGGCTATAGAGATGCTAATTACTTTACCAAGGTTTTTAAGAGGGTGACCGGCTTTACTCCCAGTGAATACCGTCTGCAGATTCTGAAATTGCCGGTAGATTAAGAACAGGGGGAAAGAGTACAATGAAAAGGAAGATGCTTGGTTTAATTCCTTTAGGTGTATTAGTAGCAATAGTAGCAGTTTGCTTTATCATGAAGGAAAGAGGAAAAGAGCCGGAACCGGAATATGTATTTACTTATGCAGAAAACCAGTCAGAAGGCTATCCTACCACGCTTGGCGCTTATCGTTTTGCTGAATTGGTAGAAGAAAAAACAAACGGCAGAATTAAAATTGTTGTAAAAGCGGGGGGTGAACTGGGAGATGAACAATCGGTTATTGCACAAATGCAATTTGGCGGGATTGACTTTACCAGAGCATCTTTATCTTCCGTAGCAGACGAAATTCCAAAACTGAATGTGCTGCAGATGCCATTCCTGTACAGAGACTCCGCACATATGTGGAAAATATTGGATGGCGAAGTGGGCGAAGAATTCTTTCAGGCTTTTGAAGACTCTGATCTGGTGGCACTCAGCTGGTATGATGCGGGAGCTAGAAACTTTTACAATTCAGTGCGCCCAATCCGTGTAGTTTCAGATATGAAAGGACTTAACATCAGGGTTCAGGAATATTCACTTATGGTGGATGTGGTAGAGGCTTTGGGTGCAAATGCAGCCCCTATGGTTTACAGCGATGTTTATTCCGCACTGGAAAAAGGAGTGATTGACGGTGCAGAGAATAACTGGCCTTCCTATGAATCCATGGGACATTATGAGATTGCAAAATTTTTTACGGTTGATGAACATACCAGAGTGCCGGAGGTACAGTTATGTGCGCAGACAACCTGGGAAAAGCTATCCAGGGAGGATCAATTGATTCTGCAGGAATGTGCCAGAGAGTCTGCCGCTTATGAAAGACAGCTTTGGACAGAGAGGGAAAAGAAGTCAAGGGAAATAGCAATCAGCAAAGGGGTGCAGGTAACTGAGCTGACGAGAGAGCAGAGAATGGAGTTTCAGGAGGCAGTCAGCGGGGTTTATGAAATATACTGTAAGGATTATTTGGATATTATAGAAAAAATTAAGGAAACGGAATAGGTGTTTACAGATGGTTCAGAGTCTAGATACAAAAGAGAAAAAACAGCAGCTTTTCTTCTGCTATAGTGCATTTCTGATCAATGGATTGCTGGCATTGTCCATAGGCTCTTTGCTTCCCTTTCTTAAGGAGGCAAGAGGATTAAGCTATGCATTTAGCGGATTGATTGTCAGTTTGCATTCGGTGGGAAATTTGATTGCAAGCTTTACGGCAGGCATTCTTTCCGTAACACTTGGAAGAAAAAAGGGTATTTTACTTTTTGAAAGTTTTTTTGCAACAGCTTTTTTACTGATTATCTTTGGAAAAGCGCCGGTGTTTCTTGCAATAGCCTTTTTATTTACAGGACTGGCAAGAGGAGCTGCCAGCAACTTCAATAATACTGTGATTAATGATCTGGCACCCGGACAGGCTTGGATCATTAATGGTCTGCATGCAATGTTTTCTATTGGTGCATTTTTGTTTCCGTTGTTGCTTACAGCGTTTACGGCAAAAACTTCTGATAACTGGATTATGGCCTGCTTTTTTATGTTTGCAATGGGAATTCTGTGCTGGTTTCTTTATTTTCTGATACCTGTCGACCCAATGGAGGCGGGGAGGAAGAAAGAAGAAAAGAAAAAGGGCGGCACGCAAAAAAAGACAGGATACGGCTTTTTTGCGGAACCCATTTTCTGGCTTTGCACGTTGGTCCTTTTTTTCTATTTATGTGCAGAACAGGGTGTTATCGGATGGATGATCACTTATTTCAAGGATTCGGGTTATTTAAGTGCATCGTTGTCCCAGATAATGGCAAGCGTGCTTTGGATTATGATTCTATTTGGCAGATTGGCTGTGGCATGGTTGTCGACTAAGATCAAAAAGGAAAATTTGCTTGTCTTTATGGGCATCGGCTTTGTGTTTTTCTTTTTCCTTCTTCTTTTCAGCAGAAGTACAGGTATGATTGTATTAGGCATTATGGGATTTGGATTCAGCATGGCAGGAATTTATCCTACAACCGTATCCTTTGCAGGTACACTGATCCAAAAGTATGCATTGTCATGGAGTTTTATCCTGACACTTGCCAGTATGGGTTCCATTATTATGCCTTCTATAATCGGTAGAATTGCAGAGCATTTGGGAATTGGCTATGGCATGAGCTCCGTTGCGGTAGTCGTGTTGATTGATTTATTACTAATTCTTGGATTAAAAGGTTTTTGTAAAAAGGGTTTTGCTAATGTAGGTTGACAAACCTCGAATTTTTGCCTACAATCATGGTACAAGTCCACGGAAACAAAAGGACAAAATAAACTGACACGGCGAGGAAGAGGATTAGTACAAAACAGGAGCCTTCCAGAGAGAGAATCCCCGTAAGGGAGCTGCAAGATTCTTAAGAGGAATGTTTGGAACCTGCCTTGGAGCCCTGTATGAAAGGCGAGCAGCAAAAGTACAGCGTAGCACCGGCGATAACGGTAAGAAAAGAGAATGTTTGATGCATTAATTAGGGTGGTACCGCCGGATTCCGGTCCCTTATGGGGTGGATAGGTGTACCGCCCTTTTGTGATTATTTTTTGAAAGAAGGAGAAAAAAATGGCTGAGAAAAAATTAGTGGAAGCAATCACATCCATGAGTGAGGACTTTGCACAGTGGTATACGGATGTGGTGAAGAAGGCAGAATTGATTGACTATTCCAATGTGAAGGGCTGCATGGTAATCAAGCCCGCAGGATATGCGATCTGGGAAAATATCCAGAGACAGCTGGACGAGAGATTTAAGGCAACGGGCGTAGAAAATGTCTATATGCCGATGTTCATCCCCGAAAGTCTTCTTGAAAAGGAAAAGGATCACGTAGAGGGGTTTGCACCGGAGGTTGCCTGGGTAACACACGGCGGACTCAATCCTCTCCAGGAGAGAATGTGTGTCAGACCGACCTCCGAAACGCTGTTTTGTGATTTCTATAAGGGAGATATCCAATCCTACCGTGACCTTCCCAAGGTATATAATCAGTGGTGCAGTGTAGTCCGCTGGGAAAAGGAAACAAGACCCTTCCTTCGCTCCAGGGAATTCTTGTGGCAGGAAGGACATACCGCCCATGCCACAGCCGAGCAGGCGCAGGAAAGAACAGAGCAGATGCTGAATGTTTACGCAGACTTCTGTGAGGAGGTTCTGGCAATTCCGGTTGTAAAGGGGCGTAAGACAGAGAAGGAGAAATTTGCAGGGGCAGAGGCGACCTATACGATCGAAGCACTGATGCATGACGGAAAAGCACTGCAATCGGGAACCAGCCATAACTTTGGGGACGGATTTGCAAGAGCATTCGGCATTCAGTTTACCGATAAGGATAACCAGTTAAAGTATGTTCATCAGACCTCCTGGGGTATGTCCACCAGAATCATCGGTGCGATCATTATGGTTCACGGTGACGATTCCGGACTGGTGCTGCCTCCGAAGATTGCACCGACGCAGGTGATGATCATTCCGATTCAGCAGAAGAAGGAAGGTGTTCTTGAGAAGGCTTACGAGCTCCGTGATAAGCTGGGCAGCTTCCGTGTTAAGGTGGATGACTCTGATAAGAGTCCCGGATGGAAGTTCTCCGAGCAGGAAATGCGCGGTATTCCCATGCGTGTGGAAATCGGTCCGAAGGATATTGAGGCAGGCAAGTGTGTCATCTGCCGTCGAGATACCGGAGAAAAGATGGAAGTAGCATTAGATCAGCTGGAAGCGAAGGTAGGAGAGTTGCTTACGCAGATTCAGTCAGATATGCTTACAAGAGCCAGGAAGCATCTGGAGGAGCATACTTATACTGCTACCACCAAAGAGGAGTTCCAAGAGACTTTTGCCCAGAAAGCCGGCTTTGTTAAGGCAATGTGGTGTGGAGAGAGAGCCTGTGAGGAAGCAATCAAGGAAGAGATGGCAGTTACAAGCCGTTGCATGCCCTTCCATCAGGAATGTCTATCCGACAAATGTGTATACTGCGGTAAGCCTGCGAAAAAGATGGTTTACTGGGGCAGAGCATACTAAGCGGTATACAGAGCGTAAGATAAAGATGCAAAACAGTTGCGAATAAATCATGTTTGGGATGGAGAAGCTTATGAATATCTTAGTTATTAATTGCGGCAGTTCGTCTTTAAAATATCAGCTGATCAACAGTGACAGCGAGCAGGTTCTTGCAAAGGGACTCTGTGAACGAATCGGTATTGACGGCAGTGCGATCACGCACCAGAAGGCAGGTGGAGAAAAGCAGACAACGTCTGCGCCCATGGCAGATCACACTCAGGCAGTTAAGCTGGTGATCGAGAAGCTGACAGATTCAGCTGTGGGAGCCGTGAAGTCTCTTGACGAAATTGATGCCGTAGGACACAGAATTGTTCATGGCGGTGAAAAATTTGCAGACTCAGTTCTGCTGACTGAAGAGGTAATGAAAGCAATTGAAGAATGCAATGACCTTGCTCCGCTGCATAATCCTGCCAACCTGATCGGCATTAATTCCTGTAGGGAGATTATGCCGGGGGTTCCTATGGTAGGCGTATTTGACACGGCTTTTCATCAAACCATGCCAAAGAAGGCATATTTGTACGGACTTCCTTATGAATATTATGAAAAATACAAGGTAAGAAGATACGGATTTCACGGAACCAGTCATGATTTTGTCTCAGAGCGTGCTGCTCAGATTCTGGGTAAAAAGAGAGAGGACTTAAAAATCATTGTCTGTCATCTTGGAAACGGTGCAAGTGTATCGGCAGTGATGAACGGAAAGAGTGTGGATACTTCCATGGGACTGACTCCTCTGGAGGGATTGATCATGGGAACCCGAAGTGGTGATATGGATCCTGCCATTATTTCTTTTTTGATGGAAAAGGAAGGGATCTCTGCCCAGGAAATGATTGCTATCTGCAATAAGAAATCCGGTGTGCTTGGTTTATCTGACGGACTTTCCAGTGATTTCCGTGATCTTGCGGAGGCTGCAGAAAAGGGAAATCAGCAGGCACAGACAGCGCTTGAGACTTACGCTTATCGGGTTGGAAAATATATCGGTGCCTATGCGGCAGCTATGAACGGTGTGGATGTGATTGCATTTACTGCCGGGGCCGGAGAGAACAACGCAAAGGTACGTGAACTGATCGGACAGTATATCGGTTTTCTGGGAACGAATATTGATCCCGAGAAAAATAAGCTTCGCGGAGAAGAGGTAATTTTATCCGATGAAGGCTCCCGCGTGGTTACAATGGTAGTTCCCACCAATGAGGAGCTTGCGATTGCAAGAGCGACCTGCAGACTGGTACAGAAATAGAGATTGATCGGGAAGACACTTGTATCTTCCCTTGAAAGAGGATCATGAAAGGTATGATACAGCTGCCTGAAAAAGTAAAACAGATCATACAGACAATTACAGATGCCGGCTACGAAGCATATGCAGTAGGCGGCTGTATTCGTGATTCGATTTTAGGGCGTATTCCGGACGATTGGGATATTACAACCTCCGCAACTCCATGGCAGGTAAAGGCACTTTTTCCGAGAACCATAGATACCGGCATCCAGCACGGAACGGTAACCGTCATGCTCGACAAGGAAGGCTTTGAGGTGACGACTTATCGGATTGACGGAGAATATGAGGACAGTCGTCATCCCAAAGAGGTGACCTTTACCCCCAATCTGATTGAGGATCTAAAGCGCAGGGATTTTACCATCAATGCCATGGCATATAACGATGAAGCCGGTCTTGTGGATATTTTTGACGGGATGAAGGATATTGAGAGAAAATTGATACGTTGTGTAGGGGATCCGGCAGAGCGATTTACGGAGGATGCGCTTCGAATGATGAGAGCGGTGCGTTTTTCGGCACAGCTTGGCTATGAGATCGAAGAACAGACCTGTAAAGCAATCAGGCAGCTTGCGCACAATCTGTCCCATATCAGTGCCGAACGGATTCAGGTAGAACTGGTAAAGCTGGTTACTTCACCTCATCCGGAAAACTTGCAGATTGCATGGGAAAGTGGAATTACGGCGGTGGTTTTGCCGGAATTTGATGCCTGTATGAAAACACAGCAGCATAATCCCCATCACTGCTACAGTGTAGGAGAGCATACCCTGAAAGCGATGGAGGCGGTGAGGGCGGATAAGGTGCTGCGTCTCACTATGCTTTTCCATGATATTGGAAAGCCTGAAAAACGTATTACGGATGAGAAGGGGATTGATCATTTCTACGGACATCCTTCCCTGTCCGAAGAAATGAGCAGAGTTATCTTAAGAAGATTGAAATTTGATAATCACACGATTCACCTGGTCACAAATCTGGTCCGTTATCATGATTACAAGGTAGAGCCGACGCAAAAAAGCGTCCGTCGTGCAATCATGAAGATTGGGGAGGATATTTTCCCTCTTTTGTTTGAGGTGAAAAAGGCAGACACCGATGCGCAGAGCGATTACTTAAGGCAGGAAAAGCTGGAAAGCCTTGAGACGGTCCATAGAATTTACGAGCAGATCATAGCTGAGAAGCAATGCGTTTCCTTAAAAACATTGGCTGTGACGGGAAAGGATCTGATCGATGCCGGTATGAAACCCGGGAAAGAGCTGGGAGAGGTTCTGAAGGCACTTCTCGATTATGTAGTGGAGGATCCTTCCAGAAACAGAAAAGAACTTCTCATGGAGGAGGCGTTTAGATTTTCACAGTAATACTTTAAAACGGTTACTCATAAGATAGGATATGACACGAATTGGGGGTAACCGTTGTGAATGACAGAAGCGTCAGTTTACTGGACAAATACGATATAGAAGTGCTTCGCACCTGGAAAGGACGGAGTGCTGTTTTATGTGAGACAAAGCAGGGTATTTTTATTTTGAAGGAATATGCAGGGCACAGGGAAAAGGTGGTTTTTCAGGATGCCCTGCTTCATATAATACGGGAAAAGGGATTTTATCAGGCAGAAAGTATTTTGAAGAATAAGGATGAGGAGCTACTCACGCAGGATCAGGATGGAACCTGTTATGTTCTTAAGACCTATGTGGAAGGAAGAGAATGTAATGTCAGGGATATGGAAGAGTGCAGACAGGCGGTGAAGCTGCTTGCTTCGTTTCATAAGGTATCCGGCCCTGATGAGGCTTTTTTGGAAAAACCGGTGCCTCATTGTGCCTGTCAGGAATTCGAAAAGCATAACAGGGAGCTGCGCAGAGTTAAAAAATACCTGAAGGAACGAGGGCAAAAGACAGATTTTGAAATCTGCCTGATGCATGCCTATGACTATTTCTTTCAGCTGGCCCTTCAGGTTACGGAGGAGCTGAATGACTTTCAGAGTGGGCAGGGATATAGTCTCATCTGTCATGGGGATTATCAATATCATAATCTGACCATTGCCGATGGACAAATGCATATGGCTAATTTTGAGAAATGTATTTATGACAGTCCTGTCAGAGATTTATATCTGTTTATGCGAAAACTGCTCGAAAAGAGTGGATGGTCAGAAACAGTAGGATTTGAGCTGATCAAGACCTACGAAAAGGTAAGGATTCTGGAAAAGGAAGATTATCTTCAGCTCTACTATCGTCTTGCTTATCCGGAAAAATTCTGGAAGATTGTCAATTTCTATTATAACTCGGGGAAGGCATGGATTCCCGGAAAGAATCTGGAAAAGTTGAACAAAGTGATTGATCAGGAAAAGGATAAACAGGTTTTTCTTGCAAGAATGAGGGAAAAATACGGTCTGCCTTAGTTCTTTTCTTATTTGACAAGACATGTTATACTTGAAGGACAAAAGAGCAGTTTGTTTTTGAGGAAAACAATATGATAAAAAAGGATGAGTTGCAAAATCGAATCAAATGTATTGTCTGCATTTGTAGTCTTCTGCTTACGGGGTGTGGCAGTATAGGTCTTGCGCAGGAAGCAACCTTTGAAAGCGCCTATGAAAATGAGCCGCCGCAGGAACCTGTGGACATATACACTTCCCAGACAACCGCTGTGATTGAAGCTGTGAATTTGGAGAGCCAGACGATTAGAGTCTATTTGACTGACAGAAATGAGAGCAGGGAATTTACTTACACAGGTGCTACTCTGATCAATGATAAGTATGGGGCTTCCATGAGTATGGCTCAGCTTATGCCCGGAGATATTGCCGAGATAAAATATAACAGTGAGCTTGAGGAAGCAGGTTCCATTGCGCTGTCAGGCGATGCGTGGAGCTATGAGGATGTGACAAAATATACGTTTGACGAAGCAAGCGGCAATGCAACCATAGGAGATGAGTCCTTCAGTCTGGATGGAAAGGTTCAGGTTTTTTCTGACGGAAAGAAAATAGAGATTGCACAGATCATTAAGCAGGATGTACTTACCTTTCAGGGTAAAGGTCATACGATCATGAGCATCACTGTAGATAAAGGTCATGGATATTTAAAGCTGATCAATGATGAGGCCGTTCTGGGAGGCTGGATGGAAATCGGACAAACGATTATTACCCAGATAGCACCGGACATGCTGATAACCGTACCGGAAGGGAGCTACAGCGTCAGATTGTCATCTGCCGGTGTGGAGGAAACCAGGGAAGTGACGATTGAGAGAAATAGAGAAACCAGTCTCAATCTGGGAGATATTGAGATTCCGGAGCCGGAGAACGGTGTTGTGACACTGAAAGTAACCCCACAGAGTGCACAGGTGTATGTTGATGACACAGAGGTAGAAACTACTTATCCTGTAAGGCTGTCTTTGGGTCTGCATCAGATTACAGCCAAGGCTGAGGGCTATGATACAATTTCTGAGTACTTTGAGGTGGGAGCGGAAGGCGCCGTGGTGAAGCTGGATCTTACGGAAAAGAAGGAGGTATCGGGCAACAGCATTTCCTCCTATCAGGAAAGCAGTACGATCACTATCAGCTTACCGGCTGATACAGAGGTTTATCAGGACAATCTTTATATGGGTATTGCTCCTGTTACCTACACGAAGACAGCAGGCACGCATACCATCACTTTGCGGAAGGAAGGCTATATTACCCGAAGCTATAGCATAGAGGTTCCGGATGATGGCAAGGATGTTACCTATTCCTTCCCTGATCTTGATCCGGAGAGCAGTGAAAACACTGTGAGCGGGAATACAGTAAGTGGAAATGCAATTAATTCTGATTCCACAGATAGCAGTTCTTCCACGGATAATATTGTGAGCGGAAATACGGTAAGCGGCAATTCTGTAAATGATAATAACGAAGCTTTAGGCAATCAGCAGGCCGATAAACAGTAAAAATATCGGAAAACCGCATAAAAAGAGGAGAAAAGGGCAAAATTTCCTTGACAAATATAGTCAAAAACGATATATATTAATATAGGCGTTTCAAAAGAGACATCTAGGAAAAAAACACTCATATAAAGAGGAGGAGTTCAAATGAACAAAACAGAATTAGTAGCAGCTATGGCTGACCAGGCTGGCTTATCCAAGAAAGATGCAGAAAAGGCCTTAAAGGCTTTCACAGACGTTGTAGCAGCTGAATTAAAGAAAGACGGAAAGGTTCAGTTAGTTGGCTTCGGTACTTTTGAAGTATCCAAGAGAGCAGCAAGAGAAGGAAGAAATCCTCAGAGCGGTGCAGTTATGAAGATTGCAGCTTCCAAGGCTCCTAAGTTCAAAGCTGGTAAGGCTTTAAAGGATTTAGTAAACGCATAGGTGTGAATGTCTTAAGGACCTGTAGATACAGGTCCTTTTTACATCATGGGAGTTAATTATGAGATTGGACAAATATTTAAAGGTATCAAGACTGATTAAGAGAAGGACGGTAGCAAATGAAGCCTGCGATGCAGGCAGGGTCCTGATCAATGACAAAACAGCCAAGGCGTCTGCCGATGTGAAGGTAGGAGACATTATCACCATCGCATTCGGTAACAAGGATGTGAAGGTCGAGGTCTTAAGTGTACAGGAGACCGTCCGCAAGGAAGAGGCGAAGGAGCTGTTCCGATATTTATAGAATTCATTTTTATAGAATATAAAATGATATCTCCTAATATAATCTTTTATAGAGATTGTATCAGGAGATTTTTTATGGAAGAACTGACAAATGTAAATAAGCGGACACATAAGCTGATCCTGAATAATAGAAGGACATGTAATCTCACAGGGATCAATGATGTCCTATCCTTTGACGAAAATGAAATTATCCTGGAGACGGAGCAGGGAATGCTCATGATTAAGGGCAATGAACTCCATGTGAACAGGCTCATGCTGGATAAGGGCGAGGTGGATGTGGATGGACGTATTGACAGCTTTACCTACTCAGAGCAGTCAAATATGGCAGCCAAGGGAGAATCCCTTCTTGCCAGATTGTTTAAGTAGGTGTATATGAGTCAGAACATTATTGCTGAGGTTGTATTCCTTTTTCACTCCTTTTTATTGGGCATCATCATCACCTTTGTGTATGATGGCTTTCTGATTCTGCGCAGATTGATTCCGCATAACCTTCTATTGATTTCCCTGGAGGATATGATCTTCTGGATTGCCTGTGCCATTGGGGTTTTTTACATGCTGTACGAAGAGAATAACGGGATCCTCAGATGGTTTGCGGTTTTTGGCGCCACGCTGGGAATGCTGATATATAAGAAGAGCATCAGCACTTTGTTCGTTGATATTATGTCAACAATTATTGAGCGGATCTGCCGGATCTTTTATCATATTCTGCGATTCCTATTGCGCCCCGTTCGTTTTTTTGGACATAAAATATGCCGTATTTTAGGGGCTTCAGGGAGAAAAAGCAGGAAAGCGGGGAAATATGTGAAAAATAAGTTGACGCGGGGATATAAATTACTTAAAATAACATTATGTAAACATCAATCCTAGTACACAGACGGAAAGGTTTGGTAGTATTATGGCAAGAAGAGTTGCTTATCGAAAAAAACGACAAAACCGTTTCGGCATGTTTCTGGTATCGATTGCAATGCTGATGATGCTGATCGTAGTAGCTGTCAGCAGCGCAGGGCTCCGGGAAAAGAAGGAGGCCTATCAGCAGAAGGAACTGGCATTACAGGAGCAGATCGAGGCAGAGGAAGAGCGGGCACTTGAGATAGAAGAATATGAGAAATATACCCAGACCAAGAAATACATCGAGGAAGTAGCCAGGGATAAGCTTGGCTTGGTGTATGAGGGCGAAATCTTATTTAAGGATGAGAATTGAGCAGGCGTTTTAAAGGCGCCTGCTTTTTTTGTCAAAATATTTTATCGATCTGATGCCAGGGTTTGACAAATACCGCTCCTGACCTTTTGTATAATAGTCCTTTGCAGGAGGAGGCGGTTGTATGAGAAAGCATATGTTGGACCAAAGAGAAGAATTTAACAGCATACTACCGGAATATGGCAGAAGAAAGCTGCTTACCTATGCGGATTCCATCAGGGAGCTTGCCGGCAGCTTTAAGGAGACAGAAGGCAATCAGGAAATTCTTTTAAAGAAGGAGCCTGCTGATCGAAAGGATTACATATGGCAGAAGCGCCTTATAGAAAACAAGGAGCTGATGGTGGCGCACCTTCAGGAAATGGCACAGATTATGACCGGACTGGCGGAGGAAACCAGAAGGTGTGTGCCCATGGGAGAGCGCAGATTTAAACAGGTTGCCCATGCGCTTAAGGAAGTGGATATTCAGATCAGAAATCTTTATTTGATAGAAAATGAGTCGGGGCGCATGGAGGTGTCCCTGACTATGAAAAATATCAGGGAAAATCATCTTTCTGCGGAGGATGTGGCGGATCTTCTCTCTGTTCTTCTGGGAATGCATCTGGTGAGTGCACAGGACAATGCTTTTTTTGTCGGGATGGACTGGCAGACCTTTTATTATGTGGAGGAGGCAAAATTTCATGTATTGACCGGTGTGGCGAAGGCAGTCAAGGAAACGGAGCGGATCTCCGGAGACAATTATGCCTTTTTTGAGAGAGATACGGGAAATCTGACGGCAGTGCTCTCCGACGGTATGGGGTCAGGGGAGAAGGCCTGTCTGGACAGTACTATGGTGGTAGAGCTGATGCAGAAGTTCCTGGAGGCAGGCTTTCAGATGGAAGTGGCAATTCAGATGATTAACAGTGCACTGCTTGGCGGCGGAGAAAACGCAAACATGTCCACACTTGACCTTTGCAGCCTGGATCTCTATAACGGGGAATGCCGGTTTGTAAAGGTAGGAAGCGCCAGCTCCTACATTAAAAGACAGCACCTGGTAGACAGAATTTCCTCAGGGAATCTACCGCTTGGTATTTTTCAGAAGCCGGATATGGAAGTGGTAGGGAGAACCCTTATGGACGGGGACTATATCATCATGGTTTCAGATGGTGTGCTGGATGCCCTGTCTCAGGGAATCGGGGAGGATATGCTTTCGGAGCTGATCGGTGGGAGTAACCTGGAGAATCCCGGGGAGATGGCAAATGCTCTTCTGAACTTCTGCATTCATCAGTGCAGAGGCCATATCCGGGATGATATGACGATCCTTGTGATCGGAATCTGGAAAAAGAATGACTGAGGCTTTTCTTTTCCATAAAATTCCGCTATATTATATAGTATGGTAAAGAAAGTGATGGGCTATTGTAAAAAGTATCATATGATCAGACCTCATGATACCATAGTTGCAGGAATTTCAGGAGGCGCAGATTCTGTCTGCCTCCTTTTTGTGCTGCTGGAAATGCAAAAGCAGATCCCCTTTCAGATCAGGGTGGTACATGTAAATCATGGAATCCGGGAGGATGCCGGGGAGGATGCGCAGTTTGTGGAGACACTGTGTTCCCGCTATAAGCTGCCCTTTTATCTGGTTGAGGAAAAAGTGAAGGAAAGGGCTAAGCAATCCGGGCTTTCCGAGGAGGAGGAGGGACGTCTTGTCCGCTATCAGGCATTTGAGAGGGTGCTTGGCGAAGCCGAGGGCAGGATTGCCGTAGCACATAACAGCAACGACCGGGCAGAGACCATGCTGTTTCACCTGTTCCGGGGAACCGGATTGACCGGAGCTTCCGGAATCCGTCCTGTAAACGGAAAAATTATCCGTCCTCTTCTTTGCGTAACCAGAAAGGAAATCGAAACTTGGCTTACGCAGCAGAGCCTTTCCTTTTGTCAGGATAGCACCAATGAGCAGGATTTTTACACGAGAAACCGTATCAGGCACCATATTCTTCCTTATGCGGAGAAGCAGATCTGCCGGGGCGCAGTTGTCAATATGAACCGGGCGGCAGATGATCTGCTGGGAGCAGAGGAATTTATCAGCCGTATGACAAAGCAGGGTATGAAACGTTGTGTTAAGGAGAGAGAGGAAGGTGAACTCTTAATCGATCTTCCCGTATTTGCAGCAGAGGATGACTATCTGAAGGGAAGAATTCTTCTTTCCTGTCTGGAAAAAGTAGCAGGTTCAAAAAAAGATCTTACGGCAGCACATGTCCGTGGGGTGGAAAGGCTTTTTCAGGGAACAGGCAGCAAACAACTGCAGCTACCCTATGAAATTGTGGTTTATAAAAAATATGATCTGGGTATCATAAAAAGGAATGTCTTAAGTAAAAGCGCCGATTCCGGACAGAAGGAAAACAGAAAGGAATATGTGGCTCCTGTGCCGGGCGAGATTATGGTGCCGGGGCTTGGAAGAGTGGAATTTGCAGTATTTTCGGGGTTAAAATCTCAAAATATTCCAGAAAAAACATATACGAAATGGTTTGATTATGATAAAATAACTTCGTCTGTGATGTTTCGGACGAAAAGACCGGGTGATTACCTTACCATCAGGAATAAGGAAGGGATGGGACATAAATCCCTGCAGGATTATTTTGTGAATGAAAAAATTCCGAAGGAGGAACGACCAAACATATTCCTGCTTGCGGAGCAATCTCATATTCTGTGGATACCCGGGCATAGAATCAGTGAATACTATAAGGTAAATGAAGCAACCCGTACTATTTTACAGGTTACGATACCGGCTATGGAAGAGAAGATACAGAAGGAAGAAAGGAGTCATCAAAATGGCCGAAAGAATTAAAGTCATGCTTACGGAAGAAGAGGTGGATGCCAAAATTCAGCAGATCGGGGAGCAGATCAGCAAGGATTATGCGGGAAAACAGGTTCACCTGGTATGTGTACTCAAGGGCGGCAGCTTTTTCATGTGTGAGCTTGCAAAGAGGATTACCGTACCGGTTTCTCTGGATTTCATGTCTGTTTCCAGCTATGGAAGCGAGACCAAGTCCAGCGGAGTGGTCAAGATTGTAAAGGATCTGGATGAGCCGCTAAAGGGAAAGGATGTCATCGTGATCGAGGATATTGTGGATTCGGGACGTACCCTGAGTTATCTGCTGGAAATGCTCAAGGACAGAGGACCTGCAAGCTTAAGGCTCTGTACACTGCTTGACAAACCGGACAGAAGAGTTGTGGATGTTCATGTGGATTACACGGGCTTCCAGATTCCGGATGAATTCGTGGTAGGCTATGGACTGGATTATGATCAGAGATACAGGAATCTGCCCTATATCGGTGTGGTGGAGTTTGACTAATAAGCGAAGCCGGCAGTTGTTCCGGCAAGTGAGGTATTGAGATTGAATAAGAAAAATCGAGGTTTTAATGCATATTTTGTACTCATTTTCCTGCTGATGGCCCTGCTGATTATTCCAAGCCTTTTGGATAATAATCAGGTAGAGTATACCAGAGGAGAGCTGATTGAGGATCTTGAGGCAGGTAAGATCATCTATGCAGTGATTACGCCAAGCCGTGAGACACCTACCGGTGAGGTTGATTTTGCAATCAGTAATGAGCCCAGCAAAACATTGTATGTGACAGATGTGTCGGAAATTGAAGAACTGCTGATTTCCTACGGAATTGATCCTGAGGTCAAGAAGGTGGAGGAGGAAAGCTGGTTCCTTACCAGTGTCTTCCCGGTGCTTCTGGCAGTGGTAGTGATGGTGTTCTTCTTTGTGATGATGAACAGCCAGAACGCAGGCGGCGGCAGCAACAAGATGATGAATTTTGGCAAGAGCCGTGCAAAGATGTCCATGGGTGACGGAAAGATCACGCTGAAGGATGTTGCGGGGCTTAAGGAGGAAAAGGAAGAGCTGGAGGAGATCGTAGAGTTCCTAAAGGATCCCGCCAAGTTTACCAAGGTAGGCGCCAGAATTCCTAAAGGCGTTCTCTTAGAGGGAGCACCGGGTACCGGTAAAACGCTTCTCGCCAAGGCAATTGCAGGAGAGGCGGGCGTTCCGTTCTTCAGCATTTCCGGTTCCGATTTTGTGGAAATGTTTGTCGGCGTGGGTGCTTCCAGAGTCCGCGACTTATTTGAGGAGGCAAAGAGGCATGCACCCTGTATCGTATTTATCGATGAGATAGATGCGGTGGCAAGACGCAGAGGAACCGGCATGGGTGGCGGTCATGATGAGAGAGAGCAGACACTGAACCAGCTGCTTGTAGAGATGGATGGTTTCGGTGTGAATGAGGGAATCATAGTACTGGCAGCAACCAACCGTGTAGATATTCTGGATCCGGCTATTATGCGTCCCGGACGTTTTGACCGGAAGATCAGTGTGAACAGACCGGATGTAGGCGGCAGAGAGGATATCTTGAAGGTACACGCAAAGAACAAGCCTCTTGCGGAGGATGTGGATCTGAAGCAGATCGCCCAGACTACAGCGGGCTTTACGGGAGCAGATTTAGAGAACCTTTTGAACGAGGCTTCCATCATGGCGGCGAGAGAAAACAGAAGCTATGTGATGCAGGAAGATATTAAGAAAGCATTTATCAAGGTGGGTATCGGCGCAGAGAAGAAGAGCCGTATCATTACTGACCAGGAAAAGAAGATCACCGCTTATCACGAGGCAGGCCATGCAATCCTGTTCCATGTTCTGCCGGATGTGGGACCTGTTTACACCGTATCCATTATTCCTACCGGGCTTGGGGCAGCAGGCTATACCATGCCATTGCCGGAAAAGGATGACATGTTTATCACTAAGGGCAGGATGCTTCAGGATATCATGGTTTCCCTGGGAGGAAGAATTGCTGAACAGATCATCTTTAAGGATATCACAACGGGTGCTTCCAGTGATATCAAGAAGGCAACCAAGGCAGCTAGAGATATGGTGACCAAATACGGTATGTCGGAGAATATCGGTGTGATCAACTACAACAGCGATGACGACGAGGTCTTCATCGGAAGAGACCTTGCTCACACCAAGAGCCACAGCGAACTGGTAGCGGGTGAGATCGATAAGGAAGTCAAAGAGATCATTGACGACTGCTACAGAAAGGCAGAGGAAATCATCCTTAATCATATCGACGTTCTTCATAAGTGTGCAGAGCTGCTGCTTGAAAAGGAAAAGATTGGCAGAGAAGAGTTCGAAGCACTGTTTGAACAGAAGAGTACCAGTCCGGAAGCCTTTTCTCAGAGCTAAGTATTTGAAGGAAGACTGATTGTTTGGTGAAAATGCACAAAAAATGATGATGCAAATTGTAATATTTGTGAATCGTGAGTATTTACGCAAAAGGGGGCGTATGCTATTATATTACTTGTAACCCCCCCAATACATTATATAGTTTTTTGCTATACCCCATAAGAAAGAAATACCTTCTCTAAAAAGAACAGTACTTGTACTGTTCTTTTTACTATGCAGAAATATATGTTTCCAAGGAAGAAACTTTGACAAGAATTATTCAGAAGTTTAGACTGCCGGAGGATAATGTCTATTGATTAAGTGTTTCGTATAGTATAAAATATACATGTACTTGTATTTTTTGGAAACGGAGATGCTATATATGGACATAGATCGATTAATAAAAATAGAGCAGGACAGGCAATATATATCCGGTATGCGTCCTGTTTTTAATAGAAAAGCATTATTCAGTGATACCACAGAGGATTATCTTTCCCCTTCAGAACCCAATCCGTACTCGCAAGTCACGATTAGATTCCGCACAGCAATCAATAATGTAGATAGAGTATTTATGGTAAATCAGGGAGTCCGTCATCTGATGATGAAGGAAAGCCATGATGAATATTTTGATTATTATGCCTGTGAGACAGAGGTAGAGAATGTTGAGTTTACCTATCACTTTGAAGTACAGGTAGGGAAAATTAACTGCATTTATGACTGCAGGGGTGTGGCGAAGGAAGCCCTGCCGGAATATGCATTTCGCGTGATTCCGGGATTTAAGACACCCAAATGGGCGAAGGGCGCCGTTATGTATCAGATTTATGTAGATCGCTTTTACAATGGAGATCCCTCCAATGATGTACTTACTTCTGAGTATGAATATATTGGGGATAAGACTGTACATGTGGATGACTGGAATAAATATCCTGCGGTGATGGGTGTTCGTGAGTTTTATGGCGGAGATTTGCAGGGTGTTTTGGATAAAATGGATTATCTGAAGGATTTAGGAATAGAGGTTATTTATTTCAATCCGTTATTTGTGTCACCGTCCAATCACAAGTATGATATTCAGGATTATGATTACATTGACCCCCATGTCGGAAAGATTGTCAGTGATGAAGGAGAGCTGCTCTCCTGTGACCAGCACGAAAACAGATTTGCAAGCAGATATATTGACCGAGTAACCAATAAGAAAAACCTGGAAGCAAGCAATGAGCTTTTTGCAAAGGTGGTCGAAGAGGCTCACAAGAGGGGAATGAGGGTTATTCTGGATGGCGTGTTCAATCATTGCGGATCCTTTAATAAATGGATGGACAGGGAAAGAATCTATGAGAATGCACCCGGATATGAAAAGGGTGCCCATATTTGTGCAGACAGTCCTTACCGTGATTATTTTCAGTTTTACAATGAAAATGCGTGGCCCTACAACACAAGCTATGACGGCTGGTGGGGACATGATACCCTGCCCAAGCTCAACTATGAGAAGTCAAAGGATTTATTTAACTATGTGATGAGAATTGCTGCCAAGTGGGTTTCACCACCATACAATGCAGATGGGTGGCGATTGGATGTGGCAGCAGACCTAGGTCACAGCCCGGAATTCAACCATTATTTTTGGAAGGAATTCCGCAAGGCGGTAAGGAATGCAAATCCGGAGGCAATTGTTCTGGCAGAGCATTACGGAAGTCCCAGAGACTGGCTGAATGGAAAGGAATGGGATACCGTCATGAACTATGATGCCTTTATGGAACCGGTAACCTGGTTTCTTACCGGTATGCAGAAGCACAGCGATGACTATAGAGGCGATCTGTACGGTAATGCCGACAGCTTTATGGGAGCAATGAGACATCACATGGCCAGCTTTACAACACCTTCTCTGCAGATTGCGATGAATGAGCTGTCCAACCACGATCATTCCAGATTCCTTACCAGAACCAACAAAAAGGTGGGTAGGATCAACACCTTGGGGCCGGAGGCAGCAAATCAGGGTATCAACAAGGCGGTCATGAGAGAAGCAGTAGTGATTCAGATGACCTGGCCGGGGGCGCCTACGATTTATTACGGAGATGAGGCCGGTGTGTGTGGCTTTACCGATCCTGACAACAGGAGGAGTTATCCCTGGGGAAATGAGGATCACGAGCTGATAAGGTTCCACAAGGAAATGATCCGCATCCATAAAGAATACGAGGAGATCCGTACCGGCTCTTTGAAGTATATTGACGGAGATTATAATATTCTCGGTTACGGAAGATTTAGTCGCAGGTCTGTAATAGCCGTGATGATAAACAATAATGATCATGAGGTCACAAGGGAGGTGTCTGTATGGCACCTTGGTATACCAAAGGAAAGTGTACTAAAGAGTCTTATGTTCACGAGTGCAGATGGATTTTCAACGGAAACGCATGAATATCCGGTGGTGGCAGGAAAGCTTAATATTACACTGCCGGCTACGTCGGCAATCGTTCTTCACTACGAGAGAAAGGAACCTAAAAATTTCTTGCTTTTTAGATAGTGTTATGATATAAATTAATATGGTCGCGTTCAGGGGCATACCTGAATCGGCATATGGATGGATTCCCGAGTGGCCAAAGGGGACAGACTGTAAATCTGCTGCAAATTGCTTCGGTGGTTCGAATCCACCTCCATCCATTTCCTTTGGGAAATTTCGCTGGTGTGGCGGAATAGGCAGACGCAAGGGACTTAAAATCCCTCGGGGGCAACCCCGTGCCGGTTCAAGTCCGGCCACCAGCAGTTCTTAAAGAATGGAGAAAACACTGATAAATTCAATGTTTTCTCTTTTTTTGTGCGGTGGAATTTGTATGTACGTGTATGTACGATACAGAGTACGTTAAGATAGTGCCGAAGTTTTAATTGCGGCGGTATCGGTTGTGGGCGTTACACGCCTTAGTTAGTGCATGCTCATAGCAGCGGTAGAGTGCCCTAAGAGCCGTTGTAGGGTAGGCAAGTCCATTCAATTGGAATACAGTATAGAAGCTGTGCAGAACCTTATTTTATGACTTGAACGCACCGGAACACCGCATTCCTCACAGTAGCGTTTCAGCCACCGGTTGAAAGAGTTGGCGTTTAACTGTCTGCCGTCCTTCATCAAAATAAATTCTCCGTCCGGATTCTGTTCTCTGATTTTTACTAACAATCGCGATGCTTCCGTGGTAAGCGGCTGATAGCGAAAACCGTGGTCTGTATTTCCTTTTACATGGTCTACATTTACATGCTCCCTCTTGCTGAAGGTTAAGTCATCATTCATTTTCCGTTCGGTAACTAACTGTGACTGAATGTGCAGATTGTCGCCCTCAATATCGCTCCAACGCAAAGACAAAAGCTCTCCGATACGAGCAACAAGCTGAAAAACAAGATGTATTGCCAGAGAATACATATCATCATTTCCGGCAAGGTGTGCAAGCAGCTTCTTTCTCTCATCAAGGGTAAATACATCGTCGGAATGATTTACCGCTTTAAACGTGAAATTGCGGCTGTTAATGTCCTTTACCGGATTGTGTGTTACAATCCCTTCTTCAATGGCGTAATAAAAGATACCATTGATAAGGCTCTTGATATTATTGAACTTCTTACGTGTCAGTTGTCTGTCTTTTGTCCATTGCCGGAACACACGGATAAAGTCTTTGGGTGTTAAGTCCACCAAAGGAATCTGTGAGATTGGATTGTCTTTGAGGTAGGCGTTCCAGTTGTGGGAGTTCTCTTTCAAGGTCTTGTCACATACCGGAGAGCAATCCCTACGCCATATCATCCATTCCGGATATAGGTCTGCAAGGGATGAGGTTGCTCTGCCATATTCCAATTCATACAGTACGGACAATAGCCTCTCATAGCTTGTAGAGGTATATTGCTTGCGGTTAATGTAAATGTAGTATTGTCTGCCGTCCTTTCTTGTTTTGATTTTCTCTTTATATTTCCGTTCAATTTCCTGTTTCTTTTTCATATACAGTACTTTTTCCGAAATCTCTGATAGGCTGAGTGTATCATCCGATAGGAGAGAAGGCAAGTTGAAATTATTATCTTCGCTGAAATTATACTGTTGTTCCATAATGCTATACGGAATATCCATGTGCAATAAATGCGACAGATATTTCTGCCTCCTTTCCTCAAAAAATACTTTTTTTCAGTATAGCATATGGGGTAAAAGTGCCTAATTCTGTAAAAGTGCATAGGCGTGGGAAAGTGAATGTGTAATTCTGATAGGCGTATAAGGGATAAATGTGTTTTCGGCACTTTGGGGCGTGTCAAGGGTTTTTGATAAAAAATTTTGTATTATTTATGAAAAGTCATATTGATATGACGAAAAAGCAAACAGACATTTATCGAAATAGTAATTTGTAAACGTATTCATGACTAGTTGATAAAATGAATTTTGGCTTAAACTGAAAAAATGTTGAATTTTCTAGGCGTAACGCTGACTGGTTAAGAAAATCAGGAATATTCCTTTGATGTGAAAATGGAGCAGATTTTACATACATGAAACGGACTAGTTGAAATTTTTAGAGAGGCATTTTGCCTAACCAAACTGTCAAAATGGGCAAAACCGGAGAAAAGCCACATGAGGCATTATTTCTGTGAAAAAGCGGCAAAAAGCAGTAAAAAACAAGGTTTTTGAAAAAATAATTGAGGTGGGGTCTGTGTTGGTTTCAATGAATAAGTTTGAAGATAAGTGTATTGGTTGTAGTAGTTGCGGCAATTTATTTTGTGGAAGTACCGGAAGAAGTATTGGTAAAAATGACGAAGGGGAAGTTGGAGAAGCGGCTGAAAAATCAATTTTTAGGCGTTTGCGTGACTAGTGAGAAAAACAAAATGAAATGTAAAAATTGAGAGGTATTGTGGAAAATATAGAAATGGCATGAAAAGAGTAGACGTGTGGTGGACTAGTTAATAAAGGGCAGAGGCGTATGTTTGCATAATGTGAAAAAATGCTCTTTTGAGTTGCTGTCATAATAGCAAAAAATATGATAAAGTATATATGGAGGTTAGGAATATGAATGCGGTGGATATAGGAAAGTATTTGGCAGAACTTCGAAAGTATTATGGTGTAACACAAGAAGAACTGGCAGTTAGAGTTGGCGTAACCAGACAGGCAGTTTCAAAATGGGAAACAGGCACAACAATACCGGATATAGAAATATTAATGAACTTGTCTGAAATATATGGAATATCTATCAATGATATTATCAAGGCCGACTTAACAAACATAAAGTTCCAAAAGGAAATAGTATTTCCCGAAAAAAATAAGAATGTAAAAAATGTGTTTGTTATCGGTTGTGGAAGATGGGGAACATTTATTGCATGGTACTTGGATAAAATAGGACATACGGTGTCTTTGTATGGCAGAGAACAATCTGACCATATGAAAGAATTATTGGAAACAAGGAAGAATCAATATTTGTCGTTATCAGAAACAATAAATTTAACTACGTCATATAAAGAATTAGATAAGGCAGACTATATCATTATTTCAGTAAGTGCTCAAAAGTTACAAGAAGTTGTGTATGAACTAGCTAATCAGTTTTTGCGAGGAAAAACGATTGTATTATGTATGAAAGGAATAGAGATTGAAACCGGACGCCGGTTATCTCAAATTGCATCCGACACTTTGGAACATAGTAATAAAATTGCAGTATGGTTAGGACCGGGACATGTGCAAGAATTTTATAGAGGTATACTGTTGTTTTGCACATTAGATGATGCTCCTCTGGTCAGATTAAATGATGGTGTTTCTACCTAGATAGAGAGAAACTATGCAAACTATCTACGGTTGTTTGTGCAGTTTATCTTAA
>JAHAYJ010000076.1 GCA_018384375.1 Lachnospiraceae bacterium | reverse complement strand
GAAAAGAAACACGCTATAACTGACACAATTATCCCAAAGCAGGAGTCAGCCGCCACATATTTTCTACAATAATGATTCAAAAAATACGTTGTTCCTCCACATAAAGCAAATAACGCAATCCACGGCGTGATACAGTAAACCTTCTCGCCCCAGATGCTTGGTTCCAGGCACCATAAAATGATGGAGGACCAGTTACCTTCCCATCCGAAATAATCTACCTTCGCCCACTGAAACACCGCAGTCAGAAAGTCTTTCAGCGTTCCGTTATTCACCAGTACTCTGTAAGCAGCTGCGCCTTCCCAAAGATCATCGCCATTTGCATAATCAAAGAAGGAGCAATAAAGTATGGGAAGCAGCGAGATAAGAAATAATCCCAACATAGCCAAAGCAATTTTTCTGTATGTTATTTTCTTACAAATCGCTTGAAACTTCATTAACTCTCTCCTTCACGCGTAATGACAAATAAAGACAATGCCGGTCCCAGTGACCACGGATATGCCCCGTACACCTGCGGGTACATACTGAAGCCCTGGCACTCTGCAAGGCATCCGTAAATCTTGCCATCCTTTACGGAATTCCAAAGTGCCTCCCTTCCCCTCATCATCCGGGACTTATGAATCCCGATGAGCACCTTAGTCTCCAAAGACCTTGCAATCGCATAGAGAATCATCCCCGTTGCGGAAGTATCCACGGGGCCATCCTTGGCACCAAGCTGCCAGCTGTAGAGCCCGCCCTCCAGCTGATAGGCTTCCACCTTATCCACCAGTCTGCGATATGCCTGCTTGATGATCTCATAGCTGGGCCTTGTGGTATCCAGATAGGCAAGTGTCTCTGCCATGCCGATCATCAGCCATCCGACAGCCCTTCCCCAACCGATAATACCATATTTCACGCCACTTTCATACTGGTAACCATGATACGGCAGTCCTGTCTTTTCATCCATTCCATAAGAAATAAAGTTCTGGATCTGGGATACTGCCAGATTCACTGCATTGGAATCCCCATATGTACTTCCGTATTTGACAAGAAATGGGCATACCATTCCGATCATATCTGCAAAAATGTAGCCGTTTCCCTGCTTCGGCCTGTAGGGAAAGCTTCCTGCCTCGTCTCGCTCATGGTGATAGAGAAACTGCACCATGGCATCCGCTGCCTTCTTATACTTTTCATCTCCTGTAACCTGATGTAAGTCAATCAATGCCATTCCGCTCACCAGATCATCCACATAATAGATTTTGTGGTTTGTCCGGATCCATCTGCCATAATACTTTTTGAGACAGTTGATGATGACAAGCGCCTCCTCTGAATTCTTATTCTGCATATAATAATCCATCAGGCTCTTTGCAAGCAGACCATTTGGCCAGTTGATTTTATCCGGCGGCTCAACGCTTTTCCCCGCCAACATTTTCAGCGCCCTCTTTAACTGATAACCCAGTCCCCTTTTCGGATAGTTGAGCAATTCATATTCTGCTTCCTTTATCATTTCCAGCATCTTCTCATCTCCTTCTCAGTTTTCTCTTGATGATTCCCCACAAATATCCAAACTCCTGCGTCCTTCCGAACAGGAGAAGAAACATTCCGTTAAATACCACACAGATCACAATAAACATCAGCATAAAAGAAAGAATTGTCACCTGCGGCATGACAAACTGCCTGATTCCGGTAAGCAGCACCAGAATTCCGAAAAGCACCGCCAGATATTTCACCGAATCTAGGAAATAGGTCTTTACACTCTTTTCAAAGCACACCTTATAGATGATAAAAGGCTTGGTGATGTTGGCAATCAGTCCCGATACGATGGTTCCGATATAGATGCCCACAAGTCCGATCTTCTGCACCAGCACGATCGACAGAATCAGATTTACCACTCCCTGGATCAATGCCAGGTATTTGTCCTGCTCAAAAACTCCTGCTGCCGTCTTGAAATTGGAAAGCACGATCCTGTCTCCCTTGAAATAGTAGTCAATTAGGATACAGGCCACTACGCCGGCAGCCAGCACCTTCTCATTCCCCTGCCAGATCACAATAAACGGTGTCAGAAGGAGAAAGAATCCAACTGCGGAAAAGCCGTAGATCCAGCAGGCAAAAAAGCGGTACACCTTAAAAACGTCATATTGCTTTTCTTTTGACTCTGTAGCGATCAGATTTCCGAAGCTGGAAAGTACGGAATTAAAAATAATGTTCACGAAATTTGCCACGGAATTCAGGATCATATTGTAGTTTCCCACAAAGCCAACCAAAGTGACATTGATAAATGCCGAGATGATCATGCTGTCTGTCTGGAGCCTTGCCACATCCCCAACCTTGTGGAACACCAGCGCCTTGGTCTTGGTGACGACCTCACCGGTTTCCTCCTTTGACAGCTTCTTAACATTTTTATCCTTCAAATAGGGATAAAGTCTGTTCAGGTACCAGCTGATAAAAATTTTCTGGATCAGTTCCACCGCTGCTGCAGTCAGCAGATATAGGTAAAAATTCCTCGTTGTGACGATCACCGCAATCTGCAGGGTAACCGTAATCATCTTCGTGATGGTAATGGTATTGGTCTGAATATAATTTTTCTGCTCTGCGTATGCAAGACTGTATTTATATGCCACAAAATAAGTGCTGACCGTATTGAACAGAAAGATAAAGTAATAAAGGGTCAGATCTCTGACCGATACCCCCTGCGGTTGCTTAACGAGATAGGGGAGAAAGGGCGAAATGGCAAGCCCGATTACTGCAATCACAAGGCCGATCACCCGGTATGCCTTTTTGTAAAGCTGCATATAGGACTTGATCTTCTCATAATCCTTCCGCGCCACCGGCCCGTACAGGCTGTAATTTAAGGCCGTTCCCACGCCAAGCTCGGCCAGGGATAGGACGGAAAGGATTCCCGTATACAGGTCATTGATACCGTTCAGGGTGTCCCCCAGGTAATTAATAAAAACGGTACGAAGAATAAACCCAAGTAACTGGGTGGTCAGGTTTCCAATATATCCAAAGGCTATATTTTTTGCTGCTGACTGCACTCTTCCCATAAACGATCTACTTCTTTCCCTGTCAAAAATGCCTTTTCCTGATAGGAAGGCATCACTGCTTCCAAATGATTGCGGATCTCCCGCTCCCTGCTTAGTAACCACCGAAAGCTGTTTACCAGATCCTCCCTATCCTGAAGACTCTGAACCGGAACTACATAATTTTCTTCTGTTCCAAACAGATCTCGTGCAATTCCCCTGGCCTTCACGGAATACCCCACCACTAAGGTGGGAACCAGTGAGGAGTAGGCTGCGATAGTCGCATGGGTCCTTGCCCCTATAAACATCCTGCACCTGCCGATATAGCCCTTAAGCACTTCACAGGATGCATCCTCTATCTCGATTACCCTGCCTGTCTCTTGAAACCGTTCATACAGCATGTGAATGGGCTTTCTGTCATCATTCTGATTCCAGACCACGTGAGGGATCAGCGCTATCTGCATATCGGTATTCTGAATGATATATTGCAGTAATGCCTCATAATTTTCCAACGTGATTCCGGAACGTGTTTCCTTCTCCTGGATCATGGGGCTTATATTGATTCCGACGGTGTTGCCCTCCTTGAAGCCTTCCGGTAATGGAAGCTTCTTTGCCCGCAGTGTGAAAGCCGGATCCGGATAACAGTAAATCTGTGGAGTTCTCTGCTGTCCCGGCACACTCGGCTCACTTGCCCCCTCCTGCTCTTTTCTGTCAAAGGCATCCCTCAGAGCTTCATAGGTGATGGGTTCCCTTGCGATGATCATATGGTACCTTGAAAGGTCCTCCACGATTTCAGGTCTTCCTAAAAGCTCCGGTTCGATGGAGCAACCAAGGAGAACCGTCTTCGTTCCCCTCCTTCCAAAAGCTGCATTTGTCAGCCGAAGATCGCTTAGCATACTGTCATAGCAATAATTGTCCCCGCCGATGGAGATGGCAAGGGGAGACATCTCTTTCCCAAAGACCTGCCCGTAACGATACCGGATAAAGCTCTCCTGATCACCGGTCAGCTTCCGGTATCCGTAATACAGAATGTGCGCAAGCTTGTGCTCCGCAAAGCTTCGCTCCTGTATCAGCTCACACTGCTCCTTTAAGGAGTATTTCTCATCTTCCCCTGCCCGGTAGCTGACAAGAACCGCCGGTTCCCGCACCATTCTGCAAAGACTGTTCACAATTGCCTCACAGCCATGGTTTCCGCTGCCGGCATGCATATACAAAATCAGTTTTTCTTTCATCCTGTTCTCCGTTTCCGGTTATCTGAAATATTTGCGGAAATGGTAAAGCCATAGATACAGCTGTGGCATTCTCGCAAAGAGTCTCGTTTTTATTTTATAGCCTGCGGAGAGTCTTTCATAGGCACCCTCCACCTGAAGCTCTTTCATCAGTTTTTCCTGACAGGTCACAATATATTTCTTATTCTCTTTTCTTTCTCCTGCGGAAAGGAAGGAGAGCTTCCCGGCTGTGAGCATAATTGATATCAGTATGATGGCCGTGATCTGCGATTTCAATCCGCAATCCGTCTGCATAATCTGGTCTCTTGCTATCTCCCAGCAGGTAATCTGGTCCATAAATGCCGCTGTGAATTTCCTGTTCATTGCCCCTTCAGGGTTCTGGTAATAGCCATAGCCCCGGAAGGAAACCGAAACCATCTTTTTCATATCCGGCAAAATATCCAGCAGGAAAAGCATATCTTCTCCTATCGTCAATCCACTCCTGAATCGATGTTCTCCGATGAGGCTCCTTTTATATAGCTTTCCCCAGCATCTGGTATCTGCCCCAAGAATCCCCTTTTCTAGAAATTCATCCCGTTGCATAATCACAGGTTTTCCGGTCGCATCTTTTTCTCCGCTTACCTTCTCCTTCCATTCCTGTTCACTGCTCCAGGTAAAAAATCCACAGCCGGACATATCACTGCCTGTTCCAACCAGCGTATCGTACAGCGTCTGGACGGTATCACAGTGAAGTCTGTCATCTGCATCCACGAACATCACATAGTTGCCCTTACACCGTTCAATTCCGGCATTTCTGGCCTTGGAAACGCCCTCATCATTCATGGAAATGACCTGTATGTTGTGATATTTCACAGATAAATCTTCACAGATTTTCCCTGTTGCATCTGTAGAGCCATCATTCACAATCAAAACTTCCAGTACCGGATAAGTCTGCAGTTCAATACTCTCTATGCAGTTTTCCAGATAGTCCTGCCCGTTATAAACGGGAACAATGATACTGATTAATGGTTGCATAAGTTCTCCTGAATCATGATTTTCTGTAGTACCACAGCATTGCTGCGCGAAGCAGGTGGATGGTCAGGTAGTTCGGATGCTTCAGTACAAGATAAAGAAGCTTATTTGCCTTTTCCGCCACCTGAAGTTTTACGCTTTTTACAAGTCTTCTGACCGTTTCCTCGGTGCAGATATTCTTGATATTTCTGTAATATCCCTGCGGATTTCCTCTTGCCTCATTCTTCAGTGCCAGAAACAGAAGCAATAAATACTCTTTGTCTGCCTGCCTTAACATGACAGGTATCCGCTCCTGCGAAGCTTTATCCTGAAGGATCCTCCCAATGATCCGCCTTAAATTCTGAATGTTTTCATACAACCCGTTGTCATATTTATGCACCATGGATGCCGGATTATAGTAATAATGGTAATATGCCTTATGCTCCAAAACCACAAGTCTGTCACAATCCAATAGAGTCGGGAGCATAACCGCCACATCCTCACCCATTCTTAGGTCTTCCTCACTGTAATGAGCATTTTTTTCTATAAGCTCTCTGCTGATCAGCTTCATGCATCTTGATAAACAGACCATTCTGTTTTCGTTGCCAAGCAGCTTCGGAAATACCAACTTTTCCAATTGCTCTCTATTATATTCGCCAGCCACAAGCCCCTGATATACTGCTCTTAATTCACCCGGCTGCTCGATCAGATAGTCGCAGGAAATGATTTCCCTATCTCCACCCTTCGCAAAGGTCAGCAAGTCCTCTATCATTCCGGTATCGATCCAGTCATCACCATCCACAAAGCTCACATAGGGGCACGTACTCTCCTTAAGTCCTCTCTTCCACGCAGAAACCAGCCCGCCATTAGCCTTATGAATGACCTTGATTCTGGCATCCTCCCCAGCATATTCATCACAGCGAGCTCCGCTTCCATCCGTCGAACCGTCATCTACCAGAATGATTTCGATTTCCTTACAGGTCTGCCCGAGAAGACTTTCTACACAGCGATCCAGATAATCTATTAAATTATAAACCGGAACAATGATGCTGACTAACGACTGCCCCATTATTTCGACCCTCTTCCTGCCAATACTACCCAGACCGTTCTAAGTAAAATTTTAACATCCAATGTCAGTGACCAGTTATCAATATACTGCAGATCATATTTCACCACGTCATCAAAGTCTTCGATCTCACTTCTGCCACTGACCTGCCAAAGACCGGTAAGCCCGGGCGTCATGCTGATCCTTCTTCGGTAATACAGATTATATTTCTCAAATTCATCCGCAGTGGGAGGTCTTGTCCCCACCAGACTCATATCTCCCTTAAGCACATTGTAGAACTGGGGGAGCTCATCAATGCTGGTCTTTCGGATGAATTTCCCCACCCTGGTAATGCGGGGGTCATTTTCCATCTTAAACATCAGGCCCTGCATTTCATTTTGTTTCTCAAGTTCCTTCTTCCGTTCCTCCGCATCCACATACATGGAACGGAACTTGTAGATTTTGAATCTTCGCCCGTTCCTGCCGATCCGGATCTGGGAAAACAGCACAGGCCCCGGTGAGTCCAGCTTAATGGCAATTGCAACAAACGGGAAGAAAAGAAGTGTGATCAGCATCCCCACAAGCCCGCCTGCAATATCCATCACACGCTTAATCAAAAGGCGCTTATAGCTGCTCTGAAATCTGGTGTAGGTGATCACAGAATAGCCGCCAAAATCATCAACAGCGCTTCTGTTCGCATCCATTCCCGGCAATTCCAGGCAATAGTGACAATCCACTCCCATCTCATCAAATCCGCTTAAAATCATCTGGATCTGCTTCTGCGGCAGCTCCGGTGCATATACGAAAACCTCATCCAGTGCCATAAAAGTGGCGTTTTCCATAAAGTTTTCCTTCATATCAAATACCGGTACTCCGTCAATGGTCTGCGTCTCATCCTCGGTCTGTTCCGGCACGGCAACGCCAATCAGTTGATAGTTGATATCAAGGTTTTTCTTTAGGTGGAATACCACATCAGATACCATTGTATTCTGTGTAATGACAAGCACCTTAATTTTAGACAGATCGGAACGGTAATGCATTCTGATTGATTTCTTGATCAAAAGGTGCAGAAAAAGTGTAATTATCACATTGATAATAACAAAATAGACGATGACCAGACGGGCAAATACATCTGCCCATTTCAGGAAAAACATGATTGTCTGTGTCACCAGAATCATAATCGCATTATACTGTACAACCGCCCGAAGCTCTTTCCATTTATTACGCTTTAAGAAATTGCGGTTCCAGTCAAGGAAAAAAGTATATATGGTACAGAAGAGCAGAAAAACAAGACACACCTGAAAGTGTATCCCCTTATCTCCCATATCTCTGAAATTGCCGAACCGGATGTAGGTTGCAAGCGTAAAAGAGATCACAATTGCTACCAGATCCGCAAACCACAATCCATACACCTCTACGATTTTATTCTTCTGATTCATATAACAATCGCCTCAGCTTCCTGAATCCCTTTCTGAAAAAACGCTTAATCTTCATAGACACTTTTGTATAAAGCAGCTTCCTTGCGCTCACCGGCGGCATAATGAGGTAGTCATATTCTTCAAGGTGTTCAAGCAGATACTTAGGGTAACTGTCATCAATTTCAACTCTCTTGAATCTGGCGTCCCTTCCAAACATATCCTGCCCTAAGATCAGACGATCCTTTGCTTCCGCCAACGTGTCCTGGTTGTTATATTCCTGGTGGGCTGCCGCTACTACCTTGGTTCCGATGCGCTTTGACACATCGCTTTCCTGTTTGCTCCCCATATAGCCGAAATGCCAGCCGCCGTCTGCCACCCGTACCGCCTCCGGCGCTGTTGTAGAAGCCTCCCGGAGCTGAATGATCCCATCCGATGGGATGCTTTTCCTGCTAAAAACCTTGGTCCCAAGCCACATCCTACGCTCCACACCGGGAAACTCTCCTGTAATGGAAAGAAGATTCCCTGATACCTCTTCCATGTTCAGATAACAATAAAACATCCTCTGTGCCAGATGATAGATCTTATCAGGATCAAAGCTTTCGATGATCTCCTTCAGCACTTTGGGATTGGGGATCTCATCCACATCACTTAAGATGATCACATCCTCATCTGTGGCATTTACAAGACCCTTCTCCAGCGCATTCTTCTGAAATTTATCCCGCAGATGGGTTGTGGTATCCACAGGCGAGTTGTCCACCACGATATACTCAATTTTGGGAAGGAACTCCCGAAACAGTTCTTTATTTTTTTCGAAGCACAGCTCCTTGGGTTCCCCCGAAAAGGTCACCGTTGCTTCCTCTATGATGAACTTATCCACCAGAGGATCCATAATGTGAAGCCTCAGATTCAAAATATCCAGTTCATTAAAAAAGGGAATGCAATCGTATACCATAATTTCCATCCTTTTGATTCACTGTCAGCCCTTTCCGATACGCCTCCAGAAAAGTAACGGTCTTACCCTGTCCTTAAACCGCAGCCATCTTCTCGTCCACGGATTTTCAAACCTGGGATACTGCTCATTTCTTCCCCACCATTTGTGGAAGACGAAGGGGGCATCCACCTCCTGTACCTCCGGAACAGGATGTTCA
>JAHAYJ010000075.1 GCA_018384375.1 Lachnospiraceae bacterium | reverse complement strand
TTTAATCCATATGATTGATGATCGAGATACCAGGTACTATAAACTAGAGTTTGGAGGAAACCTTTGCGAAGCGAATGTTTGTTTAATGACGAAAAACTGCATGTCTCCGAAGTGTATCACGTGGTCGATGGAAAACAGATAAACATAGAGAATAAGGTAGAGTTGTTCCGCAGACTTGGCAGAGAGAAGAAGTTGTTTTGCCCTTGCGGCTGCGGTGAAAATGTTGTTCTGGTTGCTGGGCCGAGGAATGTTAGAAGACAACATTTCAGACTGATCGGCGATAGGGATGGACATCGCTGTGAATATGAGGAAGAGAGTGAACTGTCTATTGCGTCAAAGGGAGCCCTAAAATGTTGGTTGGAGAATTCTGTTTCCACAGAATCCCCACAGGTAAGGTATAGGGTGCCAATATGCGAAGTGGAAGATTCTGATCGGCGGTTTGAGATTACCTTCTATGAGAGCGGTTCGGACTTTGGTGTTGTTTATGCACGGCTGGATTCTGCAATTGCTTCTAAGAAGATTGAGCTGGTGGATGAGTTTGCGCACACAAAAGTATTAGTTGTGGCTGCAAAATATAACGAAGATACCGATGGTCAGTACCCCGAGTATATGATACGAATCCAGAGATTGCAGGGGTATTGCGCCTATTTGATTATGGATGAGGAGACACCATATGAAGAGATTGAAATGGAAATCTCTTTCTATGGGAAGAATTTACGCGGAAGCTGGGATATAATACCGGTGATTTGCGCTCCGCTTTCTACATATACACTGAGCCGGGAGAATGATTTATTTTGTAATGGCAATCGAATTCTTACTCTTGTAGAGACAGAGCAGGCTGCTTATAATCAGAAGCAACAGCAAGAGAAAGAACAGATCAAGAGAGAACAGGAGCGGCAGAAAGCCTTGGATCTCAAAAGGAAGCGGGAAGCAGAGGAACGCGCCAAGGAAGAGGAGGCACGCAGGCTTCAGTTAGAAGAAGAGAATAGGAAGAGGGAAGAAGCCCGGCAGGAAAGACTTGCGGGGGAGCAAAAGGCGAGGATAGCACAGAGGGAAAGAGAGACAGGGGCCTATTTTGAACGGTTCCCGAAAATCAAAGCGGTTTATGATATTCTTACCCGAGCAGCGCACATCAGGGGGAGATTTTCTTCTGACCAGTCTGACGGAAGAGTCAGAAAGTATCGGATGGAATTCGATATAAAAGAATGCAGGCTGAACAAGGAGCGACATAGTATTGAAATACGAGGTGACAGCTACAGCGATAAAGTTTTATTCTACGTTGCGGAGGAAGGGTTTGAAAGGCTTACAAGACCCGGAACAGGTGCCGCCTATGGAGGTGTTAATTGTTTGGGAGTCAGCATTGAGCAGATAGAGGCTCTCGTACAGGACTGCGTAGAACTTGTGTGGAAGGATTCCTAATGTGCGCAAACGTAGAATGCTTCTGGGAGATCGAGATACCAAGTACAATAAACCACTATATTCAAATAACCCTGGAGGAGCGTCTAAGATGGTAAGACCGATTATGAGAGATCCTCTTTTCCTTGCAGGAAAATCTGCACCGGCGACGGAAGCGGACAAGCAGGTAGTGCAGGATCTGTTGGATACTTTAAAAGCCAATCAGGATAGGTGTGTTGGTATGGCAGCTAATATGATTGGAGTGAGGAAGAATATTATTGTTGTGGCAGCAGGACCATTTATGTTTGCGATGATAAATGCAAAGATAACAAGGAGAAAGGGAGCTTATCAAACGGAGGAAGGCTGTCTGTCCCTGGATGGTGTAAGACCCTGCACCAGATATCAAGAGATAGAAGTGGATTATCTGGATCAGAATTTTCAGCCGCAGCATGGGAAATACACAGATTGGATAGCCCAGATTATACAGCACGAGCTGGATCATGTGGATGGGGTTGTGATTTAGGATGAAGAGGGAAGTGATACTATGAATTACTATATCAGTGATTTGCATTTGTTCCATGAGGCGGTGATCAGGTTTGATGATCGCCCATTTGAATCTTTGGAAGAAATGCATAAGGCAATGGTTGAAAAATGGAATAACAAAGTAACGAACGGTGACACCGTGTACATTCTTGGTGACGTAAGTTTGCGAGGCAAAAACGAGGATTTGATTGCTTTGGTTGCTACATTGAAAGGCAAGAAAGTACTGATTCGAGGGAATCATGATGATATTTCTGATTATAGATATCAACAGTTGTTTTACGAGATTGTGGATTATAAGGAAATACATGATTCTATTTGTGGAAAGAATTATGATCTAGTTCTCTCCCATTATCCGATTTTTAGTTGGAAAAAAATGGGCAGGGGAACAATCTTGCTTTATGGACATATACACAATAATCCGGAAGAAGAATACTATCAGAAGTGTTTGTCCGAAATGATAGAAAAGAAATGTCGGCATACTTATGGAGCGATTCCCCGTGCAATCAATGTCGGTTGTATGCAGCCTTGGATGGATTATGAGCCGAGGACACTCAAGGAGATCATAGATTACCATCTATGGCGTAGTGATCTGGAGAAGGGAGTCCAGGAGGATTGAATAATCGGAGTACCGAGGCACCGGA
>JAHAYJ010000074.1 GCA_018384375.1 Lachnospiraceae bacterium | reverse complement strand
GGTGGCACGATGAAACTGATTCTTAAGGAAAATCCGGATGTAGAATTGACTGTGACAGTGGAATATCCCGAACGGAATAGTCAGGTATCACGCATTATACAGAAGCTTAAGGCAGAGGAGCAGTTTTTGATCGGAAGTGAGAGCGGAAGAAACTATAGGGTTTTAATGCCGGAAATTTTTTATATAGAAAGTGTGGATAAGCGCACCTTTGTCTACACAAAGGATATGGTATTCAGAACTGAGAAACGCTTATATCAGTTAGAGAGGGAACTGAAACAATATGATTTTGTAAAAGTTAGCAGAAACTGCCTGGTGAATATCAATGAGCTGGTACACATAAAGACACTTTCCAACAGCAGATTGGAAGCGGAACTGACGAATGGAGAAAAAATCATTGTTTCCAGAACCTATATCCCGGAAATAAAAGGGATGCTCTTTAAGGAGGGATAGATGTGAAAAAATATATTCAAAAATCATTAATACTGTCAGCTATCATTTGGATCGTTGTGACCTTAATATCCTTTTTGTGTTTTGCATACAGAGAGGAGATGAAACTGAATTTTTTAATTGTATTGATAGCGTTTCTCGGTATGGGGATTCATTATGTTACGGTGTACTTGTTTTATGAGAGCTTTTTAAAGGAAATCATCTGCAAATATGTTTTGGTAGAAATCATGGTTCTGGTGATCGGAATTATCAGCGGGTGGTTTGTTCGGTCCAATTGGTGGATGTCCTTTGTGTATGTGACACCTGTTTTTCTGTTGGCTTATTTATTGGGAATTATGCAGATGAAAAAAGATATTGAATCGATCAATCAAAAACTTGCAGAAAAGAAAGAGAGCAGAGTTTATGAAGAATAAAAGAGACTACACATCAGATAGAAGTTTAGTGTTTTTTTTCACAGCCACCCTCTTATGGACGTGGGGATGTGGATTTATTCCGGTAATGCTTGGATTGACAGGCTCTGCAATCGGTACTTTCCTGTTTTATTTCGGTGGTGGGGCACCCTCCGTTGTTGCATTGTTCCTTGTGTTCTTTACCTATCCCAGAGAGGCGGTGAAAGACTATTTTCACAGATGCTTTAGCCTTATATATATGGGATGGAAATGGCCGCTGATCACAATTGGTATTTTTTCTGCGATCACAGTCATAAGCTTGTTGATAGGAGTTGGTCTATTGGGGTATGAAATGCCCACAATGGACTTCCTGCATGCAATCCTTGATAATCCGTTGATGCTATTCCCGGTTTTGCTGATTTCGCTGCTATCGGGACCTTTGAATGAAGAATTCGGATGGAGAGGGTTTGCCCTTGACAAATTGCTTGTCCGGTTTGGCTGTTTGGGAGCTTCAGCCATATTGGGGTTTATATGGGGAATATGGCATTTGCCATGGTATTTTACACCGGGACAGGCTCAGTATAATCTGTTGCAGGATTCTGTTTTTCATGCAGTGATGTTCATTCCGAGCACAATGATGCTTAGCTTTTTTGTTACCTTTGTCTATATCAAGACGAAGCGCAGTATATTGGCAGGAGCACTGGCACATATGTTTAGTAATCTGGTAGGTAGTCAATTACTAGCCTCCTACACAACGCAGATTAGTATGCTCATTCGATATATGAATATGCTCTTTTTTGCAATCATAATCCTATATATGTGTTGCTCAAGAAAATTCAGGGATGAGGCAAAGGAACAGATTAACATGATAAAAACAGATGAGAAGAAATTTCTCCGGGAGAGTGAAGGGTAGAAACTGCCATGCTGTGCGGAATACAACGATACGGATAACGCCAAGGCAGCATATGTTGACAGTCGGATTCAGATTCGCTATGCTAAATATAGGTAATGTGTATGCTTTTAAGAAATGGAGAATCGGGTTGGAACGAGTAAAAGCAAAGGTTGTATACAAGGGAATTGCCTATGGCCGTATCTATGTCATGAGAAGAACAGAAGATACGATAAAGAGAGCGGTAATAGAAGATCCGGAGACAGAAACGGAGCGGCTTGGATGCGCGAGAAAGCTTGCACAGCAGCAACTGCAGCAGTTGTATGAGAGAGCCTTGAAGGAAGTCGGGGAGGATGAGGCGGCAATTTTTGAAGCGCACCAGATGCTGCTTGCAGATGAAGATTATGTGCGGGCAATGGAGGAGGTAATCCGAACCGGAAGAGTGAATGCAGAGTATGCAGTGTCTGTGGCGGAAAAGAAATTTGCCACAATATTTACAGAAATGTCTGATCCTTACATGCAGGCAAAGGCAGAGGATATAAAGGATGTTTCCAAACGTATCATTGGGTGTCTTACAGGAGGGGAAAGCGTTACCCCTGATTTCACGGAGCCAGTGATCCTGGTGGCGGATGAGCTGACACCGAGTGAGACGGTTATGCTGGATAAGAGTAAAATTCTGGCATTTGTGACGGTACATGGATCAGCCTATTCCCACACTGCCATTCTTGCAAAAACCATGAATATACCGGCACTTTACGGAACCGGAGTCGATCTAAAACAGCTGAAAAGCGGTACACTTGCGATCGTAGATGGAATTAGCGGTGAATTGATCTTAAATCCTACGGATGTGGAGCTGGAGCGGACGAAAGAAAAACAGAATGTAGAGAAGGAAAGCCGGGAGCGGTTACAGCAGCTGAAGGGAAAAGAAACGGTGACACTGGGAGGAAGAAAGATCAGGCTCCTTGCCAATGTCGGGAATCTGGATGATCTTAATTTCGCCCTGGAGAATGATGCAGAAGGAATCGGATTGTTTCGAAGTGAATTTCTCTATATTGGAAGGGAGAGACTGCCGGAGGAAGAGGAACAGTTTCAGATCTATAAGCAGGCTCTACAGAGGATGGAAGGAAAGAAGGTTATTATTCGTACGCTTGATCTTGGGGCTGACAAAAAAGTGGATTATCTGCATCTTGAGAAGGAGAGTAATCCGGCGTTAGGCTACCGTGCGATACGCATCTGTCTGACACAACCGGATATATTTAAGACACAGCTCCGTGCACTCTATCGCGCTTCTGTTTATGGGAATCTTTCCATTATGTATCCGATGATCATTTCTACAGAGGAAGTAGAAGCGATTAAAAGAATTACAGCAGAGGTAAAGGATGAGCTTCGAAAAGCCAATATTCCGTTTCATAATGTGGAAGAGGGAATTATGATCGAGACCCCTGCAGCTGTAATGATCAGCGATGAACTGGCAAAAATGGTGGATTTTTTCAGTGTGGGAACCAATGATCTGGCGCAATATGCGTTAGCGGTTGACAGGCAGAATGAGAAGCTGGATGCTTTTTTTGATCCACATCACAAGGCTGTACTGAAAATGATAAAAATGGCTGCAGACAATGCACACAAGGAAGGAAAATGGATTGGAATATGTGGGGAGCTGGGGGCTGATACGCAGCTGACCGGCGTATTTCTTGATATGGGAATTGATGAGTTATCAGTCGCCCCATCTGCGGTTTTAAAACTGCGTGATATCATTCGCAAACTCCCATAAAGGGTGAAATTTATTTAAGGATAGACAGATAGGCAAGGGCACCGGTGGGCACACCGGTGCCCTTTTCTAACAGTGAGGTCAGACCCTTCAGAGTGTCTTTGATTTCCTCCGGTGTGGAAGGAATCAGTGAATTATCAAATTTTACTGCAATTACAATTAAAGCAATCTCGGCCAGAGCAGCCGGGTAGTCAAAGTGGATCTCTCCACAGGCAATTCCCTGAGAAATAATTTCGGTTAAAGCAGGCTTTAACTCAGAAATCAGATAATTTAAGTATTTTTGATGCAGAAGGGCGAGATCCTGAGCGCTTGCAGAAGTGTTATGCTTTTGCTTTAAAAAGATTGCGGAAGAATTCTGACATGCCTGAAAAAGCATTGCCATCCGTGTAAAGGAAGAGATATCTGACTTTGCGGACAAAGTCTTTGCGGTCTGCAGAGGCTTTTCGTAGCTGCGCTTAATAAGGGCATCGACGATCGCATCCTTAGAGGGATAGTAATAATAAATACTGCCTTTTCCTATGCCGGCTTTAGCGGCAATATCACTCACGGATATATGCTGAATGCTTCTTTCCTCCAATAATTGCTGCAGAGCATCTAAAATTTTTTCTGATTTACTTATGTCTGACATGAGAGCGTGCCGCCTTTCTGTTTGATAGAATCCCTTCCAAAAATTGTGCAAATTCATTGTATCACATTCAAAAAAGGGTAACAAGTTCTATCATACGTATAATTGACCAATGGTCGAACACCGTGATATAATTTCAACAAACAAAATCGACCTGCGGTCGAAAATGAGGAGGACAATATGACATATGCAGATTATTTCTATGAAATTAAAAACAAGTTTATGGGAACGGATGTGAGCGATATCAGAGAGCATCTCGCGTTTCAGTTTAATATTGAGGACGAGGAGGCCGGTGGCATTTTTTATGTCGAGGTAAAGGATGGACAGCTTTTTGTGGAACCATATGAATACTATGACAGAGATGCCATGTTCACCGCGGATCCTGATACCTTTAATAAAATAGCGGAAGGTAAATTGGATCCGGTATGGGCGTTTACCGTTCAGAAGCTTAAGGTGGAAGGCAATATCGAGAAGGCACTCAGATTGAAGGAGATTATTGACCTAAAACAAAAGCAGGCAAAGAAAAAGTAAACATGCCGGAAACGGAGGAACTATGGAAACTTTAAAAATCGCTATAGCATGTGTCGGTGTACTTTTGGCAGGCGGAATGGCTGAAACGGCTTATTTTTATGGAAGAACCATGAAACGGCAGAAAGTGAATATGGAGCGCACCATGAAAATGGCAGGTACAGACTGGTCACAGTATTCTGATATTCTTGCGCAGAGAAAAGAGTTTCTGCTTCAGCAGCCTCATGAGGATGTATATCAGCTTTCCTTTGATAATCTCAAACTGCATGGGGTTTTCTTTCCACCCATTCAGGAAAACAGAAATAGGAAGCGCGTCGTAATCTGTTTTCACGGCTACACCAGTAAGAGCCTTGCAGATTTTACAGGACTTACCGATTATTATTTCCGTCGCGGCTATGCCATGCTGCATCCTGATGCCAGAGCACATGGTGAGAGTGAAGGTGAGTATATTGGCTTTGGCTGTCTGGATAGAAAGGATGCGCTGAAGTGGATCAACTGGGTAATTCAAAAATGCGGAGAGGATGTAGAGATCTTACTTCACGGAATTTCTATGGGTGGTGCAACGGTACTGATGGCAAGCGGTCTGGAATTACCGCCACAGGTGAAAGGAATTGTTTCGGACTGTGGGTTTACTTCCCCGAAAGAAGTCTTTACGCATGTGTTACATTCCATGTACCACTTACCGGCGTTTCCCGTGATGCAGGGAGCAGAAATTGTCAACAGACGGCTTGCCGGATACGGTATGGATGAGTGTAATGCCAAGAGAGAGGTGGCGAAGGCAAAGATTCCGATTTTGTTTATCCATGGCTCAAAAGACACCTTTGTCCCACCCGAGATGTGCCGAGAACTGTATGAATGCTGTGCATCTCCGAAAAGAATTTTGATCGTGGAAGGGGCCGCCCACGGCGAGAGCTATTTTAAAGAAATGAAAGCTTACGAGAAGGCATTGGATGAGTTTACCGGAGCTTTGTGTGAAAAGGAGGAGCGTGCATGAAGACGAGAAAGGGCTGCAAGGCGTATCCGTTGACGGCTGCGCAGAAATTTCATTTTTACTATCTGGAGCATTGCCCGAAAAAAGAGGTGGTGAATGTGGGAACCAGTCTTACCATTGAATATGAACTGGATCTTGCTGCACTTCGACAGGCAATCTATAAAGCGTATGAACGCTGCGATTCCATGCGTCTGCGTTTTGCGTACGACAAGAAGGAGAAGCAGTGGTATCAATATGTGATAGAAAAAGAAGAACGGGAAATTGAATATGTTGATTTTACCGGGAAGACTATGGAAGAGGCTGAAGAAATCATGAAGGAATGGACAGCTGTTCCTTTTCAGAGAGAGGATTCTCCCATGAATCGCCTGGTGATCATCAAAACGCCGGATGGAAATCAGGGAATTTATCTTCTGGCGGATCATCTGACTCTGGATGCCCAGTCACTGATCTGTTTTATGAAAGATATTATTGAGATCTACTGTAATTCCATGTTTGAAGGGGTAGAATATCCAAAGGAAATGCGCTCCTATGTGGAACAGCTGGAAAAAGATCTGGAATATGAGGCCGGAAGCAAGGCACAGCAAAGGGATAGAGAATATTTCCATAAACTGATTGAACAGTCTGAGCCTATCTACAATGGAATTGACGGTCCCGGGGCGCTTGAAGAGGAACGCAAAAAGAATCCAAAGGCAAGAGCAGCACAGTTTATTTCCCGGGATGTTAATTCGGCGCTTGATACTTTCCACCTGGAGGAAGAACCTACTGCGCGTCTGATGAATTTTTGTGAACAACAGCACATTTCCCTGCAGTGTCTGCTGATTATGGGAATTCGTACTTATCTGCAAAAAATGAACGGGAACGAGGATGTATCCATTAATGTTGCTTATGCAAGAAGGGCGACTTTATCAGAAAAGAAATCCGGCGGCACGAGAATTCATTCCTTTCCGTTTCGGACGATCATCTCAGAGGAGAAAACCTTCCTTGAAGGAATCCATATGATTCGGGACGGACAGAACGAGATTTTCAGGCATACCAATTTTGATCCGGTGGAATATTTTGCATACAGAAGGCAGTTGTATCCGGTGGAGCCGGGAAGAACCTATGAACCGATGTCTCTGACCTATCAGCCGATGACCTTGAAGGACAAGGGGCTTAGCAAGCTTGGGGACATCCGGTATAAAACGAAATGGTATCCAAACGGAGCGACTACGCAGGCAATGTATCTGACGGTTATGCACAGACCGGAGGATAACGGGCTTGATTTTAATTTTGAACATCAGACAGCGGCTATCTCAAAGGAGACACTGGAGTATTTTTACTATTATATGTGTAAGATCATGTTTAAAGGGATTGAAAAACCTAATTTGAAGATCAGCGAGATTATCAAGCTGATTTAGCGTGGAATATTTCAGATATCTAATTACAAAGCAGGAGGGAGAAAAAATGTTTGATCAGTTAACAGAAATCATTACGAATTATGTTGAAGTGGACAAGGAGGATATTAAGCCGGAATCACGTTTTATGGAGGATTTGGGATTTACCTCCTTTGATTTCATGAGTATGCTGGGAGAGATCGAGGATGAACTTGATGTGGAGATTGTGCAGGAGGAGGCAGCAGATATCCGCACTGTGCAGGAAGCGGTTGACTATCTGGAAAGGCTGAAAGCCTGATAGGAGGGACATTATGAATGTAACAAGCAGTACCATCCGTGAACTGCTGGTAAAGTCTGCGGCGACTTACGGCGGAAACGATGCATTTCGATATAAGGTTAAACAGACAGATGCTGATAGCAAAAAGACGGTAGCGGTGGAGAGCAAAACCTATTCAGATCTGAAAAATGATTCAGAATGCTTTTCAGCAGTGCTTAGCTTTTACGGTGAACAGAAAAAGCATATTGCTGTTTTGGGAGCTACCTCCTATGCATGGGTGGTGGCTTATATGGGAATTGTAAACAGCGGAAGTGTTGCGGTCCCTATAGATGCGCAACTGCCTGCGGAAGAGGTTTGTGATCTATTGAATCGTGCAGAGGTTACGACACTTGTTTTTGATGAAAGCAAAGCACAGGCTGCAAGTGAGGCAAGGAAGCTGTGTCCGGGGTTGAAATACGTGATTTCCATGAATGAAGAAAGCTCTGTGGAGGGCGCACTTTCCTTCTGGAAGCTACTCGGAGAACAGAAGCCGGAGTATACTTACGAGCCGCTTCCGGAAGATCTTGCAACGATCATGTTTACCTCAGGAACGACAGGAAAAAGCAAGGGAGTAATGCTCACGCACCGCAATCTTGCAGAAAATGCGACCTGCCTTGATATGAGAATTGAGCCGGGAACAGTGATCATGTCCGTGTTACCGATCCACCATGCTTACTGCCTGAGTATGGATATACTGAAGGCTCTTTCCCTGGGAAGTGTGATCTGCATTAACGATTCTCTGTTGCGGGTTGCAAAAAATATTAAGCTTTTTGAGCCGAATATGATCCTGATGGTTCCCCTGATGATTGAGACCCTTGCCAAGAAACTGGAGGACGCGGCGTGGATGCCGGCACCGATCGTAAAAGCAAAGGTCTTTGGCAAACAGTTCCATACTATATGCAGCGGTGGCGCCTACTTAAATCCGGCATACATAGAAACCTTTAAAAAGTATGGAATCACGATTCTGCAGGGATATGGAATGACGGAGTGTTCTCCTGTTATCAGCACCAATTTGAGCTGGAATAATAAGGAAGGCTCGGTGGGAAAGCTGATGCCGAACTGTCAGGCGAAGACGGTGGATGAGGAACTGTGGGTAAAGGGCTCCAGTGTGATGCAGGGTTATTACCATATGCCGGAGGAGACCGCAGAAGCATTGGAGGATGGTTGGCTGAAAACAGGCGATCTTGGGTATGTGGATGAGGATGGCTTTGTATTTCTCACCGGAAGAAAGAAAAATTTGATCATTACACCTAACGGAGAAAATGTTTCTCCCGAAGAAATTGAAAATAAGCTGTCTGAAGACCGGCTGGTGCAGGAAATACTGATCCGTGACAGGGAAGGTGTGATTGAAGCGGAAATTTTTCCGGATTATGAGTATGCCGCCAAAAAGAAGATTAAGGATATTCCGGGTGAACTACAGAGGGTGATCGATGCTTATAACCAGAAAGCGCCCTTGTATAAAAGAGTATTTGGTTTAAAGATTCGCGAGAAGGAGTTTGAGAAGAATACTACAAAAAAATCAAGCGTTATTAATAGGAATAGCGGATTTTCCGTGGAATAAAAGATACCGCAGACAGCCGAAACGGACAGTCTGCGGTATTTTTGTTCTGTAAAATTGAGGATAAATCTAATAATCCCTGCATAACTCTTCAGCTAGTGCTTCAAGCTGTGCAATACTTTCGTTGTTTAATGCAGATTTAATTTTTGCTTCGTTTTTCGAAAATGTGAGATCCTTGCAGGATTCCAGAAGCGTTCTCATGTTTTTTGCAGCGGTGGGTGCCCAGCTTCCGTTTTCGATGAGGGCAACGGTTCTCTTCTGATAATTATGTTCTGTGAGATGACCGATAAATTCCTTCATAAAGGGGAAAATACCTGTATTGTAAGTAGTAGTGGCAAGCACCAGCTTACTATACCGGAAGGCATCCTCCACGCATTCTGCCATGTCTTCTCTTGCAAGATCTGCAATTGCCACTTTGGGGCATCCCTGTTCAAGCAGCTTTTTCTCCAGAAGCTTAGCAGCTTCTGCTGTGTGGCCGTAAACGGAAGTATAGGCAATGAAAACACCCTCCGTTTCTGCCTCGTAGGAAGACCAGATTTGATAGAGTTTGAGATAATGCTCCAGATTTTCTGAAAGAACGGGACCATGAAGGGGACAAATCGTTCGGATATCCAGAGCGGAGGCTTTCTTTAATAGATTTTGTACCTGCATTCCGTATTTTCCTACAATGCCAAAATAATAACGACGGGCTTCGCAGGCCCAATCCTCTTCCGTATCAAGGGCACCGAATTTACCGAAAGCATCTGCGGAAAAAAGCACCTTGTCAAAACAGTCATAGGTCATCATTACTTCGGGCCAGTGGACCATCGGAGCGGAAAGAAAATTTAAAGTATGTTTGCCGAGAGAGAGGGTATCTCCGTCCTTAATGATAATTCTGTGATCAGCAAAATCAGTGCCGAAGAATTGCTTCATCATAGGGAAAGCCGGAGCAGAGGAAACGATAACGGCATTCGGATAAGCTTTGATAAAGGCGGTAATACCTGCAGAATGATCTGGTTCCATGTGTTGGATGATCAGATAGTCAGGCTGACGGGAATCCAGATTTGCTGTTAGGTGCTCCAGCCATTCTTCAGTGAAGTGCGCATCTACAGTGTCAAGCACGGCAGTTTTTTCATCCAGAATGAGATAGGAATTGTAAGCCATGCCGTTTTCTACTTTGTATTGTCCCTCAAACAGATCGATACTATGATCGTTTACTCCTATATATTTGATGGTTTTTGAGATTTTCATAATTAAATGAGCTCCTTTCTTATGAATAACTGTATTGTAACAGATTGTTTCCATGATGACTAGTAATCCCGGAAAATAAATTGTAAACCGACAATGAAATATAAGGTTGACAATAAAAACCTTTTATGATAAATTTTCATTTAGGTAATTTATGAAAAATGATAGCGATCGTGGAGGTAGAAAGTAATGTCAACAGCATCGGCAACAAGAAGTAAAACACTGGATATGGTTTATATTGCACTATTTGCAGTACTTATAGCAATCTGTTCCTGGATCTCCATTCCGGCAACAGTACCTTTTACCCTGCAGACCTTTGGCGTTTTTGTGGCAGTTGGTACATTGGGAGGAAAGAGAGGAAGTCTTTCCGTCCTGATCTATCTGCTACTTGGGGCAATTGGGATTCCGGTATTTGCTGGTTTTCAGGGAGGTCTCGGCATCATTTTGGGAAATACGGGAGGCTATATTATCGGATTTCTTCTCTCTGCCCTTTTTATGTGGGGAATGGAAAAGGTTCTTGGGAAAAAGATCTGGGTACTTGCAGTGTCCATGATAATTGGACTGCTCATCTGCTATGCATTCGGGACTATCTGGTTTATGCTGGTCTACGCAAAAAATGTGGGTGAGATCGGACTGTGGACAGCTCTTGGCTGGTGTGTATTTCCATTCATCATTCCGGATCTTGTAAAAATAGGCTTAGCATTGTTGATCTGCAGGAGACTTGCAAAGGTGATTAAGATCGATTAAAATAATTGAGATCGAGGGAATAAAAGTGAGAGAATATCAGTATATGATCAGGGCACATCATGGGATGTGCCTTGCCTTTTTTGAAGGAAAAGGCTATAGCAGTGCATTCACAGAGCATATGAAAGAAATAAAAAAAAGGCTTGAGGAGAATCCACTTGTCTGCATAGTGAGAGGAGAAGACCAGATCTGCAGTGCATGTCCGAATAACAATAAGGGAATTTGTGCATCACAGAAAAAAGTAGTAGAATATGATAGACAGGTACTCTTGAGATGTGAACTGTCAGAACATGAGGTGATACCGTTCCGCGATTTTCAGGAATTGGTGTATCATCATATCTTGTATCCCGGAAAGAGAGAAGAAATCTGTGGGGACTGCCAGTGGAATCATCTGTGTCATTTTATGCAGGAAGGATAATGGGGATTATCCAAATGAATATTGGGGGAAGGCTATGACAATTAAGGAAAAGCTTCTGGAGCTCTTTGAATCAAACAAAGGAAGGTACTTTTCGGGGGAAGAGATCGCACAAAAGCTATGCGTATCAAGAGCGGCTGTCTGGAAGGCTGTTAACAGCTTGAGAAATGCCGGCTACGAAATTGATGCGGTCACCAATAAGGGGTACTGTCTGTCGGCTAAAACCGATATTTTATCATCTCAGGGAATTCAAAAATATTTGAATTCCCAGTGCCGAAATATGGAACTCACAGTTCTGCCGACTGTCTGCTCAACGAATGCGATGATGAGGGAGAAGGCAGAGAGCGGAGCCCCTCAGGGCTGTGCTGTGATCTCCAATGAGCAGACACAGGGGCGGGGGCGCTATGGCCGTAATTTCTTTTCTCCACAGGGGACGGGGATTTATATGAGTCTTCTGCTGAGACCCTCTAATTATTCTGCAAGCCAGGCAGTCAGGATTACGACAATGGCGGCTGTTGCAATGTGTGAAGCAATTGAGGAGGTGTCTGACGAACAAGCACAGATTAAGTGGGTGAATGACATTTTTGTAAAGGGAAAGAAGGTCTGTGGGATTTTGACGGAGGCATCCTTTGGGCTTGAAAGCGGGACACTGGAATATGCTGTGCTGGGTGTAGGGATCAATGTTTATTATCCCAAAGAAGGATTCCCGGAAGAACTCAGACAGACTGCGGGCGCTGTCTTTGAATGTACGCAGGATGATGTGAAAAACAAGCTTACGGCGGCTTTCCTGAATGGGTTTATGGAATTTTATCAGGCACAGGACCAGAGCGGATATGTCCGGAAATACAGAGAAAGAAGTCTTGCTGTCGGAAAGCATATTTCAGTCATTTTCGCTGACCAGGCAAGGAATGCAGTTGTATATGGCGTTGATGAGGAATGTCGCCTTCTGGTTAGATATGATGATGGGCAGACAGAAAGGTTGTCCTATGGAGAGATAGAGATCAAATTTGAAGAAGATAAGTTGTCCTGAAATTGTCAGTCTATAGTATTGTTTTAACTCAAAAATATGTTAAAATAATAATAAAGAGATGTTTGATATGAGAGGGAATCATTCATGGCAGAGAAGAAACGTACACTTTGTTTATTGAGTATATTCATGTGTTTGCTTCTGCTCTTTCAGGCAATGCTTACAGTAAGGGCAGAGGAAAAGGAGGATAAGCGGGTTTTATTTATCAGCTCTTATTCCTATGCATGGGATACAGTACAACTTCAGATCGAGGGAATTAAGGCAGGGCTTGGGGATGGTGTTACCCTTGATTATGAGTTTATGGATACCAAGAGGGTGAATGATGAGACGGCAGAGAAACTGTTTTTTGAAGGGCTTTCCTATCGGCTTTCAAAGGTTGCGCCTTATGATGTGGTCATTCTGGGAGATGATGCGGCTCTTATTTTTGCAGCCAAATATCAGGAGGAGCTTTTTGCCGGAATTCCGCTCGTTTTTGAGGGAGTCAATGACGAAGAACTGGCGGGTGAATTGGCAAAGGATCCTTTAATAACGGGTGTTCTCGAAAAACTTTCTGTCGATAAAAATATAGAGCTGGGATTGCGTCTGAATCCGGATGCAAAGAAGGTTGTAGCGATCCTGGATAACAGTATTACGGGAGAAGTGGAACGGAAGCGTTTCTATAAAAGTGCGGAATCCTATCCGGAGCTGACCTTTACCGAGATCAATGCGTCTGAGCTTACCAGTACACAGCTTCGGCGTGAACTGAAAAAGGTAAGTGATGACAGCATTTTAATCTATGTTGTTATGACAGAGGATGCAAGCGGAAAGCAATACACAAACAAGGAATCTATCCGCCTGATCAGTGATAATGCAGCGGTTCCCGCTTTGCGTATGGTTGAGGGTGGAATCGGAGAAGGCCTGCTTGGCGGCAATGTTGTGTCAATGTATAAATCAGGAGAAATAGCGGCAAACATTGCGGTCAGCATTGCGGGTGGGAGAGACAGCGGTCAGATCAACGTTATGGATAGTCCCAACATCTATTGTGTGGATCAGCTGGTGATGAACAAATTTGGACTGGATATGTCTCTGCTGCCGGAGGGGACACAGATCATAAATGAGCAGAAAAACTTTTTTGAGCGGAATCAGGAGGCTATGGTTCCTGGTGCTATGCTGATTATTTTTCTGATTATTGTTATCTTATGGGTATGCATCGATAATTTCAGACGTCGCAGGCTGATGAAGGAGCTTGAAGAAGCCAGAGGAATCATGGAATCGGCTTCCCAGCATGATTTCCTTACAGGAATTCCCAACCGAAGTAAGTTTATGGAGGATCTTGAGACAACAATTGCATCAGGAAAGCCCTGTACGATCATGATGATCGATATTGATGATTTTAAACATATTAATGATAATTATGGTCATACGGCGGGCGATGATGCTCTGAGAGAGCTTGCACACCGCCTGAAGCAGATGCAGTCCCAGATACTGACTCCGTATCGATTCGCAGGTGATGAATTTATTCTTCTCATTAGAAGCGAACAAAAGAAGATCGTTGAGAAGACTGCGTATGAATGCAGAAACCTGTTCAGCAAGTCTTTTGTTTTGGCAGGGACAGAAATGAAGGTATGTGGAAGCATAGGCATTTCTTCCTATCCCAGGGATGCACAGGATGCCGAGCAGCTGATTATTAATGCAGATGATGCAATGTATGAAGTGAAAAAGAGCGGAAAGAATAACTTTGCTTTTTATCATGCTCAAAATGAGAAATAGTGCTATAATAGAAAAAAGATACAGAAGAAAAGGGAGGCTGTTCTAATGTACGAAATGAAGGATGAATATCTTACGGGAATAGAGCAGATTGATCTCGAACACAAAAGACTGTTTGAAATCGCGCAGGAAACCTATCAGTTGAAAAATAATGAGTTTATACCTGACAAATACGATCAGATTAAGGCATTGTTTGAACAGCTTAAGGAATATACGAAGATGCATTTTCAGCATGAAGAGGAATATATGCAGGCTATCAACTACAAAAAGCTTTTTACGCAGAAGATTCAACACGAAGCATTTATCAATTGGCTGGAAGAGCAGGAACTGGAGGGTGTTGATGGAGAATTTGAGAATCAGGATGCTGTTATTGAAACCATACTGAACTATCTGGCCGATTGGCTGATTCATCATATCCTCGAGACAGACAAGCAGATTCCGAAACCGGAAAATTAAGTTGCATATTTATCCGATCCCACCGGAGTAAAAGGTTTTGAGACAGGATCTCTCTTGCTGCAGAGGGAATCCTGCCTTTCTTTGCTTTATACGAAATATCTTTGAAACATGGAAAAAAGAACATGAAAGTATAGGAAGCAGAAGATGAAACAGATAGGAATTATGATAGAGGGAGGAGCGATGCGCAGTATTTTTGCTGCCGGCGTTCTGGACTTCTTTCTGGAAAAAGGAATCGAAATACCCAATGTACTTGCGGTCTCAGCAGGTGCCTACGCCGGAATGAATTATGTATCGGGGCAGAGGGGACGTGCTGTGGAGGCTGTAATCAAACCGCTTGAAAAAGAAAAGTTTATGGGACCGGGCACTTTTTTAAGAAAAGGAACCTTTTTTGATATGGATTTCTTGTTTGATGTGGTCCCGAAAAAATTGGTGCCTTTTAATTTTGAAGCTTTTACGGAATCAGCCAAGCGTTTTATTATTAATACAACGAATTGCCTGACGGGGGAGTGTATTTATCATGAAAAATTTGATTCTGAGGATGAATTCTGGAATATCTGCCGTGTGGCAAATTCCCTCCCGTTTATCTCCAGAATCGGAAAGATCAATGGGATTCCCATGTTAGACGGTGGAATGGCAGAGGCACTTCCCATCTCCCGGGTGATAGAGGAAGGCTGGGAAAAGGTCGTGGTGATCCTTTCAAGAAAAGAAGATTATCGTAAGAAACACAGACATTTTTATATGATGATGATCAGGCTGCTGTATCATCAATACCCGAGGTTTATTGAGACGGTAGCGGGAAGGGCGGAGAAATATAATGAAAGCCTTGATGAGATTGCGCGTTTGGAAAGGGAAGGAAAAGCCCTTGTGCTGAGACCTTCCAAAATGGCAGTGGGAAACAGTGAATCCAATGTAGAGGTATTAATGGATTATTATCATCATGGATATGAGGAAGCACAGGGGAGAGAAGAGGAGATATTCAACTTTCTGACAACATAAGAATGGAGGCATGTGGTATGAATATTGACCTGATCCTACAACAATTGGATGCATTATTTGCAAAACATAAGATTGAGCTCGTTGAGCCGTTTCTTCTTCAGAAGATTGAGGAAGCGCAGCAAATGGGGGACACAAGCTCGGTTATTACTCTGATGAATGAGCTGATCGGACATTACAGGGAGACCGGAGAATTTGATAAATCGATCGCCTGCTGCAGGCAGGTTCTGGAATTACTGGAGCGGCTTGGACTGAAGGGAACAACGGCATATGCAACAACGCTGTTGAACGTTGCAAATGCGTGCAGAGCAGCCGGATTGCTGCGGGAATCCATGATTTATTATAATGAAGTGAAAAAAATATATGAGGAGAGTATACCAGAAACAGATTTCAGGCATGCAAGCCTCTATAATAACATGAGTCTGCTTTTTCAGGAGATGGGAGATTATGAGAGTGCCTGCGATTGCCTCGAAAGAGCACTTTCCATTGCATCACGTTATGAAAATGCAAGGATTGAGGTAGCAGTCACCTACACGAATCTGGCAGCTTCCCAGTTGAAGCTGGGAAGATATGACGAGGCGATCGACAATTTACAGAAGGCATTCTCCATTTTTGAGATGGATGAGGAAAAAGATTACCATTACAGCGGTGCTCTCTCTGCCATGGGTGAGGCACAGTATATGGCAGGAAACCTGGAGGAATCGGCTCGTTACTATCAGCTTGCGCTAAAAGAGATAGAGAGGAATGTGGGCAAGAATAAAGCCTATGAGATTACCCTTCAGAACCTGAATGCCGTAAAAGCCAAAATTCAGGAGCCACCGGTACAAAACAGGAAGTTTAAAAACGGTTTGGAGCTATGTCAGGCCTTCTATGAGGACTTTGGAATCCCTATGATCCATGAGAAATTTCCGGATTATGAACAATTGATTGCTGTAGGCTTGGTAGGAGAAGGCTCTGAATGCTTTGGATTTGATGATGAAGTTTCCCGAGATCATGATTTTGGACCGGGCTTTTGTATGTGGCTGACAGATACTGTTTATGATGAAATCGGGGAAAAACTACAGAACGCTTATGAGCAGCTGCCCACAACCTATATGGGCATTACCCGCTTTTCAACAGCAAAGGCAAGCAAGCGGGTAGGCGTTTTCCGAATCGGGGATTTTTATGAAAGTCTGATTGGCCTGCGTGATATCCCTACCACACAGAACCAGTGGCTTTTCCTGGAAGATTATAGGCTGGCAACGGCAACAAACGGTAAGGTTTTCCGGGATGATCTGGGAGAGTTTACCCGCATCAGACAGGGAATATTGCATTATTATCCGGAAGAAGTCAGAATCAGGAAGATTGCACGGGAAGCAGCACTGATGGCTCAGTCGGGACAATATAACTATACCAGAATGTTTGGAAGGGGAGATACGGTTACCGCGTCAATCGCACTTTCTGAATTTATGAAGCATACGATGGCAATGGTTTATCTCCTAAACAGGACATATGCCCCGTTTTATAAATGGCTGCACAAGGGTATGCAGAAACTGGCTATTCTGCCGGAAATCGGAGATATTTTAAATGCCTTGGTGGATTTCCCGAGAGGGGATGAAAGAATTCCACAGACAATTGAAATCATTGTGGCAATGATCATAGCAGAGATGAAGAAGCAGGGGCTTACAAGTGGTGAGGATAATTATCTGGATCATCATACGGATAATATCCTTAGAAGTATTCCACAGAAGGAAAAAGAAGACGATTCTTTCAGAATGGCGCTTATTCATGAACTGATTTCACTGGAGTGGGAAGCCTTTGACAAGGTGGAAAATGAAGGTGGAAGAGCGGATTGCCAGGATGATTGGAATACATTTTCCATTATGAGGAAGAGTCAGTATCTGACGTGGAATGAGGCAATGCTGAAGAGCTATATCACTGATTTCCATAAAGCGAATGACAGAGGGTGGAATCTGATCACAGAGAAGTATGGTCGGATGATGGAAACCACAGCACCTTCGAGATATAGGGAAATTAAGGACTCTCTTCCTGAAATTCCGGAGGCAAAGAAGGAGATCATTGAGGAAATTGTTAAGATCCAGGTGGATTGGATGGAAGAATTTGCCGCCAGATACCCCAAAGCCGCAGGAAATGCCAGAAGTATTCATACATGGGAGGATCATCTATTCAATACTTCCTATGAAACCTATTTGAGAGGGGAGCTTTCTACCTATTCAGATGAAACTTTGGATCTGTATGGAAGATTTATTGCACAGCTTTGTATGGAGGAGAAAAATCTGGCAGAAATGATTATGGAAAATACGGCACATTTGTATGGATATCCATCCTTGGATGATTTGGAACAAAAATTATAAATGGCATGGAAAAACCTGTTGTATGTATGGTAGAATATACAACAGGTTTTCTTGTGGAATGCTGCATATCTAGGAGATGGACATTAAGATGCCGTCTGCAATTGCCTGAGCAATTTCCTGAAAACGGCTGTCGAAAAGCATATTGTCTCTGTCTGTGTTGATAAAGCCAACCTCTACCAAGACGGCAGGCATATTGGTCTGGCGCAGGACAGCAAGATTTGGCCGCTCATTGACACCATGATTGACAAAGCCGATTTTTTCCAGCTGACGGTTGATGTTTTCTGCCATTTTGGCGGCAGTACCATACTTGTCATATACAAGACTTTCGATACCGGTATACTGATTATCATAGGGACTGGAATTTCGATGTATGGAGACGAAATAGTCTGCGTTTGCGGCATTTGCCTCCTGAGCTTTCTGGGAAGGCGTTTCATAAACATCTCCCGTCCGGGTATAAATTACATTTTGTCCTGCTTTTTGAAGGATATCACCGACAGCCATAGTAAGCCTTAAGTTGTCATCCTTTTCCATACGTCCAAGATAGGTTGCACCAAAGTCGGAGCCACCGTGTCCTGCATCTAGTACAATTGTAGCCATAAGGAACCTCCTGTGAAACGGTCTTTTCTTATTTTATGTTCGAAAACGAATGAGGTGCGTGGAGAGAGAACCATGATAGAAAAAAAGAATAGAAAAAGTTATGAAATTGATATGTGCAATGGACCACTCTTTGGGAAAATACTGATTTTTACATTGCCGCTGATGCTGTCCGGTATTTTACAGCTGCTGTTTAACGCAGCTGATGTTATCGTTGTGGGAAGATTTGCGGGAAATGAAGCGCTTGCTGCGGTGGGATCCACAGGAGCGCTCACCAATCTTCTGGTAAATTTGTTTATTGGCTTATCTGTGGGGGCAAATGTACTTGTGGCAAGATATTATGGAGCAAAGGCGCAGGATGAGGTCAGTCAAACGGTTCATACCTCTGTTATGATCAGCTTGCTGGGAGGTATCTTTCTTGCCATTATCGGAATTGTGCTTGCAAGACCGTTACTTCTTTTGATGGAAACACCCGAAAATGTGATAGAGCATTCTGTCCTTTATATGCGGATTTATTTTTTGGGGATGCCGGTCATGCTTTTGTTTAATTTCGGAAGTGCAGTTTTAAGAGCAATCGGTGATACGAGACGACCGTTATTTTATTTGATCATTGCGGGGGGTGTCAATGTATGCCTGAACTTATGGTTTGTAATTGGATTTCATATGGGCGTTGCCGGTGTGGCATTGGCAACGGTACTTGCGCAATGCGTTTCCACAGCATTGATTTTAAGATGTCTGCTGCAAAGTGAAGGCTGTTTTCGCTTGCAGCCTAGTAAGCTTCGAATCAATTGGGACAAATTCAGGAAAATTGCAGCAATTGGTCTGCCGGCGGGAATTCAGGGGTCACTTTTTTCCATTTCCAATGTATTGATTCAATCATCCGTTAACTCCTTCGGCGCAATCGCAATGGCGGGAAACACGGCGGGCGCAAATGTGGAGGGCTTTGTATACACTGCCATGAATTCCGTACATCAAACCGCAGTGAGCTTTACCAGTCAGAATCTGGGGGGCAGGAGATATGAGCGAATTAATAAGATTTTAATAGAATGTTTACTTTTTGTGACGGCAATCGGTCTTGTGATGGGAAATGGAGCAGTTCTTTTCGGTGAGCAGATCCTGGGACTTTATTCTTCTGATCAGGAGGTCATTACCTATGGTTTGCAAAGGATGGCGGTAATCTGTACTACCTACTGTCTGTGCGGCATTATGGATGTTATGGTCGGAAGTATCCGGGGACTGGGATATGCGGTGATGCCTATGATTGTATCCCTTATGGGTGCCTGTGTGTTCCGTGTGGTGTGGATTTGCACGGTGTTTCAATGGGAAAGGACACTGCATACACTTTATCTGTCCTACCCGGTATCATGGACGCTTACAGCGCTTGTCCATGTGATCTGCTTTATTATTGTGCGAAAAAGATTGGGAAAATGAGAGTGAGGAGAAAATATGAGGCTGAAAAAATATGAGGCGGTCATTTTTGATTTGGATGGAACATTGTTGAATACCCTGGAGGATCTAAAGGACAGTGTTAATTTTGCCTTAAAAAGTCTGGGGATGCCGGAGAGGTCCTATGAAGAGATCAGACATTTCGTCGGAAATGGTGTGCAGCGTCTGATGGAGCGCGCAGTACCTGACGGGAAGGAGAATCCCGATTTTGAAGAAGCCTTCCGGTTGTTTCGAGAATATTATAGTGTTCACTGTAATGACAAGACAGGGCTTTATCCGGGAATCACGGCATTGCTGAAGACTTTAAAGGAAGAGGACTTTGGACTGGCAATTGTATCAAACAAGTATTATGAGGGCGTACAACAATTAAAAGAGCAGTATTTTAAAGAGTACCTGACGGTTGCAATCGGAGAAAGGGAAGGGATTCGCAAGAAACCGGCTCCGGATACGGTGCTGACAGCGCTGAAAGAGCTTGGCATTTCTCGTGAAAGAGCTGTTTATGTGGGAGATTCAGAGGTGGATATTGCAACAGCTGCCAATACCGGTATGGATTGTATCGTGGTGGAATGGGGTTTTCGAACAAGGCAGGAGCAGGAAGAGGCCGGAGGCAGGGTGTTTGTGAAGGAGCCTATGGAGATACTTGAACTTTTATACCTTTAAATAGTAACAGATAAGACTGCTGGTAACAGGCAGTCTTTACTTTTACATTTTTAAAATATATATTGACACTAATGTACATATATGATATATACAATATGTGAGGCGAGATAAACTAAAATCAGTTGGTAATTAAGGATGTGAGGTGGAAGATGGATATTATTATCAGCAATTCCAGCGATAAGCCAATTTATGAACAGATCACTACACAAATGAAGAATTTGATAATGAGCGGACAATTGAAGGAAGGGATGCCTTTACCATCTATGAGAACTCTGGCGAAGGAACTGCGCATCAGCGTGATTACGACTAAGCGGGCATACGAAGACCTGGAACGTGACGGGTTCATTTCTACCGTTGTAGGGAAAGGAAGCTTTGTGAAAGCAGCAGATGTGAGACTTGTCCGGGAAGAGAAATTGAAGGAAATTGAGGAATTGCTTTCAAAAGCAGTAGATCTGGCGTCGCAGAGTGGAATTAGTCAGGAAGAAGTAGTTGAAATTTTGAATATCTATTATTCGGAGTAAGGAAGGATTGGAACGGAGAAGAATATGAATGTAGAAAATGCAATTGAGGTAAAGAATCTTACAAAAGTATATAGTGGCTTTCGGCTGGATGATGTAAGCTTTCAGGTCCCTACGGGCTCTGTTGTGGGATTTATCGGAGAAAATGGGGCAGGAAAAAGCACTACGATCAAAGCAATTCTGGGATTGCTTCCTGATCGGGAAGGAGAAATTCAAGTTCTGGGACATCGGATCGATAATGAAAAGGATGATGAAAACTGGAAGGAACAGATCGGTGTAGTGTTTGACGAATGTAACTTCCCGCCGGAATTAAAGATCAAGATGATAGCAAATGTTATGAAAAATATGTATCAGACCTGGGATGAACAGAAATTTGCCGATTATTTGATGAAATTTGAATTGCCGCTGGAAAAGAAGGTGAAAGAACTCTCAAAGGGGATGAAAATGAAGCTTTGTATTGCAGTAGCACTGTCTCATGACAGCAGACTCCTGATATTGGACGAAGCCACAAGCGGTCTTGATCCGGTAGTCAGAAATGAGATTCTTGATATTTTCAGAGAATTTGTTGAGAATGCCGGGAACACCATCTTCTTGTCCTCCCATATCACATCGGATATTGAAAAGATTGCGGACTATATTATCTTTATCCATAAAGGGAAGCTGCTTTTCATGGAGAATAAGGACGATTTGATCTACAATTATGCATTGGTAAAATGCACGGGAGATCAGGCCGCGAGAATCCCCGATAACATCATTGTCTATCGTGAGGATAATTCGTATGAAGCGATTGTTCTTGTCAGGGATAAGGAAATCTTACAGAAGGGCGGTTTCATGGAAACTGCTGCAAAAAGAGGAGAAATAACACCTGTAATTGACAGGGTTGGTATTGAAGATATTATGCTATATACGGTAAAGTCAGACAGGTTATAGAAGAAAGGTGGAATTGAAGATGAAGGGTTTATTAATAAAAGATCTATATACCATTGCAGGTTATGGGAAGCAGTATGGAATTGTGTTCTTATTTATGGCAGTATGGTCGGCGGTGACAAAATCAATCTCGTTTTTGACGATGTATACGATTCTGCTTGGCGGTATGCTAATACTTTCAACCCTGTCAATAGATGAAAATGCACATTTTAACCGGTATGCTTTAACGATGCCTGTTAGTAGAAGGACGTTGCTAATAGAGAAATATATAGCCCTGGTATTGTTTATAGGAGTGGGAAGCTTGTTCACCTGTCTGATCGTTGGTGGTGCAGCAGCAATGCATTTAAGTGATGGGAAAGAGGAATTGGTGATGATTTTGGTGATGACAACCTTTTTTCTCCTTTCTTATTCAATTACCTTTCCGATCATCTTTAAATATGGAATTGAGAAAGCAAGATATATTTATATTTTAGTGACAATGGTTATGGCTTTGGTTGTGATTGGCGGTGCCAGTGCATTGAAACTGGAAATGGTTTCTGAATCGGTAATGCGGGCTGGAATTCCTGCGTTTGCAGCTGTGCTTACACTTTTGGGTATCTGTACGGTGATAGATGCTGTTGCTGTTTTCCTTTCCTATCGGATTTCCCTAAAAATAGTGAAGAAAAGAGAGTGGTAAGAAGAGCAAAAAGTTGCTATAGTATTAAGTAGCAGCTTTTTATTTCTAATGATATAAAAATTAAATGGAGATTTAATAATGAGAAATTTTTACAAAGTAAAGGAAATGGATGCAGGAAGAGAGATAAAGGTGCAGGTACCCGGTTCTAAGAGTATTACCAATCGGGCGTTATTATTGGCGGCTATATCTTCTCAAAAATGCACATTACATGGTGTATTGTTCAGCGATGATTCCAGAGCTTTTCTTGACAGTCTCTGTAAGCTTGGCTTTCAGGTGGAGGCAGATGAAATAACAAAGGATGTGACGATCCAAGGCACCGGCGGTAAAATCCCGTATCGCAAGGCAACAATTGATGTGAGGAGTGCCGGAACTGCTGCACGTTTTTTGACGGTTATGCTGGCATTTGCGGGGGGAGAATATCAGCTAAATGCTTCACCACAGATGTGTAAGCGCCCTATGCAGCCATTACTCAGTCTGCTTTCGGATACCGGTGTGGAGTTTACCTTTCAGGGGGAGGAGGGACATTTCCCTTTTCTGATGAAATCCGCAAGACCTTCCATTAAGGAGGTTGCGGTTGATACCGGAATCAGCAGTCAGTTTGCCAGTGCTCTTCTGATGTCGGGTGTACTGCTTGAAGAAGGCCTTACCGTAACCATGGTGGGCGATAGAGTGGAGGGTTCCTACATTAAAATGACGCTTGCGATGATGAATCAGTTTGGGATTCATGCCGACCGGAAGGGAAACAGTTGTAAGGTTTTGCCGAATAACGGTTTCGGACGCAAAGAGTATCAGGTTGAACCTGATGTCTCCGGGGCATGTTATTTTTATGCAATGGCGCCGCTGCTTAAGGCAGATGTTCTTGTTAAGAATGTGCATATGGATTCCCTTCAGGGAGATATTAAGTTTTTAAGAGTGTTGGAAGAAATGGGCTGTGCTTTGACGGATGAAAGTGCCGGCGTAAAGCTATCCGGTCATGAACTCTTAGAATATCCGGGAATGACACTTTCCATGAAGGACTTTTCCGATCAGACCATGACCATGGCTGTGCTGGCTCCTTTTGCTCAGAGTCCTACCTTGATCCGGAATATCGGTCATATCCGTTATCAGGAGTCTGACCGAATCAATGCTATTCTCACAGAGCTTGGAAGGATGGGGATCAGATGTGAGGAAGTACCCGGGGAGGATGGCATCAGGATCTATCCGGGAAGAATCAAGGAAGCTGAGGTAGAAACCTACGAGGATCATCGCATGGCAATGGCCTTTACTTTGATTGGTCTGAAAACAGGCAAAATTACGATTAAGAATCCGGAATGTTGCCGGAAAACCTTTGAAAATTTCTTTGAACTGATTGATGATTTGACAGAGGAAAAGGAGATATATGGAACTAAAAAATAGAAGAGATCCCGAAACCTTAGAGCGTGTGCTTCTGGCAGGAGTAGACTGTGAAGATGATCCGGATGAGCTAGAACGTTCTATGGAAGAGCTGGCTGGCCTTGCCAGGGCATGCTATATGGAGCCTGTGGGAATGATAACGCAAAACATGGATTTTATCAATAAAGGGCTCTATATGGGAACCGGAAAGGTGCAGGAACTGAAGGAAGCAGCACAGATGCTGGATGCCGGACTTATTATTTTTAATGACACGTTGACACCGTCCCAGCTTCGGAATCTTCAGGAAGAGATTAATAAGCCTGTAATGGATCGAACTTCCTTGATATTGGATATTTTTGAGAAAAGGGCGAGAACCAGAGAAGCGAAGCTCCAGGTGGAATCGGCAAAGCTGCAATATCTTCTTCCCAGGCTGGTAGGGATGCATGAAGCCTTGACCAGACAGGGTGGCACGAGCGGAAGTATGAGCAGTCGTGGCGCCGGAGAAAAAAAGCTGGAGCTTGACAGAAGGAGAATAGAACATCGGATTTCTGAGCTTAACCGGGAATTGAAAGAGATTTCCGGGGAACGTGAGGTGCAGAGAAAAAAGCGACAGAATTCCAGATTGCCGCTGGTTGCGTTGGTGGGATATACCAATGCCGGTAAATCAACGATTATGAACGCCATGATCGACAGATTCGTGCAGGATGAGGAAAAGAAGGTTCTTGAGAAGGATATGCTTTTTGCAACCCTGGATACTACGGTACGCAGGATTGACACCGGAAATAACAGGGATTTCCTGCTTTCAGATACGGTTGGCTTTATTCATAAACTTCCTCATGGACTGGTAAAGGCATTCCGCTCTACCTTGGAGGAGATAAAGGATGCCGATTTGCTTTTACAGGTGGTTGACTGCTCGGACGCACATTATCGTGAACAGATGGCAACCACACAGGAAACGTTGAAAGAGCTGGGGGCAGGAGATATCCCTATGCTGATTGTCTTTAACAAAGCGGATAAAGCGCAGAATAAAATTGCTTATCCCAGAGTCAACAGTGAGGATAGAATTTATATTTCGGCGAAGGAGACCGGTTCAATGGAACTCCTGGTAAAAGTGATCCTGGATCGGATTTATGCTGATTTTGTTGAAATTAATCTGCTCATTCCCTATGAAAAGGGTGGTATTGCTTCTTATTTTATGGAAGAAGCACATGTATTATCCGTTAAGTATGGAGAAAATGGAACAAGACTTTGTGTCAGATGCCATATGGCAGATAGGGAAAAGTACAGTCAATATCTTGTTGAGGAAGAAAGGTAATGGGAAAGGAACGTTTAAATAAATATCTGGCAGCCTGCGGAGTCTGTTCCAGACGTGAGGCTGACCGCCTGATTGAGGAAGGCAGGGTTCAGGTAAACGGAAAAGGCGCGGAAAACGGAATGCAGGTGAGCGATGCTGATGAGATTCTGGTTAATGGGAAGCCTCTTCAAGGCAAAAATGAAAAGGTGGTGCTGGCTTACTATAAGCCGCTGGGAGTTGTCTGCACGGAAAAGGATCGCTTTGCGGAAAAGAAGATTACCGACATGGTGAAATTCCCTGTTCGCGTTACCTATGCGGGAAGACTGGACAAGGATTCTGAGGGGCTTCTTCTGCTGACCAATGACGGAGACCTGATCAATTCCATGATGCGCGGCAGCGCAGGGCATGAAAAGGAATATATTGTTAAGGTAAATAAGGAGATAACCCAGGAATTTCTTGCAGAGATGGCGTCCGGAGTGTATTTATCGGAGCTGGGAATTAAGACAAAACCCTGTAAAACAGAAAAAATTGGGAAATTTACATTTAAGATAATATTAACTCAAGGAGTCAATAGACAGATCAGGCGCATGGCCAGGGAATTCGGATATGTCGTAAATGCAATTAAGCGTGTGAGAGTCGTAAATATCAGTCTTGCAAACCTGAAACCGGGGCAATACAGACAGATTACAGGAGAAGAATTACACGTGTTATATAATTCTTGCTGTGGAGCAAAAAAGAATTCGGAAACTGATACTACAAAATCTTGTGTCTGTCAGAAATAGATGTTGTGGAATATGAAAAATGTCGATTTTTGATACAGAATTGCCTTTCTACAGATATTTTGTTGTTTTTTATATAAAAGAACAGGTAATTTTTAAGAAAAACAGGTTTTATTTTCTGGATGAATGACGGAGAAAATATACATTGTGAAGGAAAACTTGCAAAAGGAGACCGGAATTATGGAAGAATATAAGAGAAAATGTGAAGAACTTGTAAGGAAGTTGAATGAAGCATCGGATGCTTATTACAATGGAAGGGAAGAACTGATGTCCAATTATGAATGGGACGCCATGTTTGATGAACTGTCAGCACTTGAAGCAGAAACGGGATATGTTCTTCCTGACAGTCCCACGCAGAATACCGGATATGAAGAAAATAATGGAGAGAGGGAGGCACATGAATTCCCTGCCCTGTCACTTGCTAAAACCAAAAAGGTTTCGGAACTCCAAAAATGGGCGGAGGATAAAAAAATATGGCTTTCCTGGAAGCTGGACGGCCTTACGCTTGTGCTTACCTATGATAACGGAAGACTGAATAAGATTTTGACAAGAGGAAACGGCACGGTCGGGAGTAATATTACTTATTTAAAAAATTCTATTAAGGGGTTTCCGCTTACTATTGGCTATCAGGGGCACATGGTTGTAAGAGGGGAAGCGACAATATCCTATACGGATTTCGAATTGATTAATGATACCATAGAGGATGACGATGAAAAGTATGCTAACCCGAGAAACCTGGCATCCGGGACTTTAAGTCTGGATGATCCGGAGAAGGTTAAGGAGAGGCATGTTCATTTTCATGCATTTACGTTGGTCTATCTGGAAGATAATTTGATTTCCTGGGGAGAAAGGATGGATTTTCTAAAGAGGGAAGGATTTACGGTAGTTGATCGGGAAATGGTTACTGCAGAAGATCTGCCGGATGCAATTGGCAGATGGACCGAAAGAGTGGAAACCGGAGAGATGGATATTCCGGTGGACGGCCTTGTGATCTGCTATGATGATACCGAATATGCAGCTTCCGGCAGTGTTACCGGTCATCATGCAACCAGGGCAGGGTACGCTTTTAAGTGGCAGGATGTTTCGGCAAAAACACGACTTGATCATATTGAGTGGTCCTGTGCAGCATCAACTATTTCACCGGTAGCCGTTTTTGAACCGGTGCAGCTTGAGGGAACTACGGTTTCCAGGGCTTCCTTATGTAATATCAGCGAAATGGAACGGCTTGGCATCGGAGAAGGGTGCGGGCTGGAGGTGATAAAGGCAAATAAGATCATTCCCAAATGCATAGCGGTCACAGATTCCTCGGGAAGCTTTGAAATTCCCTCAAAGTGTCCGGTATGCGGTGCCGGGACACAGATCAGAATCAGTCCCAAAAGCAGGACAAAGACGCTTCATTGTACGAATCCGGATTGCAGTGCAAAGCATGTAAAGAAATTTACCAGATTCGTGAGTAAATCCGGTATGGATATCGACGGATTATCGATCCAGACTATGCTGCGCTTTATGAATGCTGGATTTATCAGTGAGTTCGCAGATATTTATCAGCTGGCGAAGCATGCGGACACCATCAGACATATGGAAGGCTTTGGAGAAAAGTCCTGTGAAAATATGTTGAAGGCAATTGAAAGGAGCAGGCAGGTACATCCGGTGAACTTTTTATATGCGCTCTGTATTCCGATGATCGGTCTGGATGCGGGGAAGAAAATAGTTGCATCTTGCGGTTTTGATGGATTCCTGGATCGATTGGAAAGGAAAGAAGGCTTTGAGGACATTGACGGAATCGGACCGGAAAAATCAAATTCCGTGATGGAATGGTATGAGGACGAGAAGAACAAGTCATCCTTGAAAGCATTATTAAAAGAGGTTACAATAGTAAAGGTAAATTTCCGGGTGACAGAGGGAGGAAAGTGTGAGGGACTTACCTTTGTTATTACGGGAGATGTACATCACTACAAGAACCGGGATGAATTCAAAGCTTATGTGGAGGCGGCTGGCGGAAAGGTGACCGGAAGTGTCACCTCCAAAACGAACTTCCTTGTGAATAATGACGTCCGGTCGACTTCATCAAAAAATCGTAAAGCACAGGAACTGGGAATCCCCATTATTTCGGAGGAGGAATTCGTGGAACGGTTCGGTGCTTAGAGGAAGGAACTCAAAACTATGCCTATAAAAGTACAAAGTGATCTGCCCGCTAAAGAAATTCTGGAAAATGAAAATATATTTGTGATGGACGAGTACCGTGCGATGCATCAGGATATTCGTCCCCTGCAGATTTGCATCCTGAATTTAATGCCGGTTAAGCAGGATACGGAGCTTCAGCTCTTGAGGGCATTGTCCAATACGCCGCTTCATATTGAAGTGACTTTTATGAAAATGAACAGTCATATTTCCATTAATACCCCGATTCAGCATCTAAACCGGTTTTATAATACCTTTGACGAACTGAAGGACAAAAAATTTGATGGTTTGATAATTACAGGGGCTCCTGTAGAGCAGATTCCGTTTGAGGAGGTTGATTACTGGGGAGAACTTTGTGAAATCATGGAATGGACTAAGGGGCATGTGACCTCCACATTACATATCTGCTGGGGCGCTCAAGCGGGACTTTATTATCATTTCGGAATTGAGAAAATCCTGCTTAAAGAGAAACTGTTTGGTGTGTTTGAGCATAAAGTGATGAACAGAAAAATCCCGTTAGTACGGGGCTTTGATGATTACTTTATGATCCCACACAGCAGGCATACTGCAGTGAGGTCCAAAGATATCCATAATTGCAAGGAATTGACGGTGCTTGCCGAATCGGAGGAGGCGGGAGTCCTTCTTTGCATGACGGAGGGTGGCAAACAGATTTTTATTATGGGGCATCCGGAATATGATAGATATACATTGCATAATGAGTACATAAGAGATAAGGAGAAGGGGCTTCCCATCCAAATGCCGAAGAATTATTATCCGGAGGATGATGACACGAAAAAGCCACCCCTGCAGTGGAGATCCCACAGTAACAACCTTTACAGCAACTGGCTCAATTATTACGTATACCAGGTAACCCCGTATGATTTGGATGAGATCAGCCCGGCAATGTGGATTTAGAGATCAGAAGATATGTGGAGCAGAAAGTGGTTCTGGTAGAAAAGCAATGGTATAAACAGGGTACCTTGTCCATATACTATAGTAATTCATGATGAAATAATGCGCTTTGCTTGCGCGGAAATGAGGTAGAATATGGCAAGAGGTCAAAGAAAGACAATTGAGGAAAAAATCAGGGAAAAGGAAGAACTGGTCGGTGCACTGAAGGTACGGCTAAAAGCAGAACAGAACGAGCTTGATGCGTTATGCAAGGAGAAAAGAGACAGGGAGCTGGAGGAACTGAACCAGCTGCTTGAGGATTCGGGGCTTAATCTCAAGGAGGCATCTGGGATTCTGCAGGAATATATTGAAAACCACAAAAATTCCATGGAATTCTAGATAAATATTGTGTATATTAAATAAATAGTGTAAACTATTAATATAAATGTTGACTATTAATTTACGTATTGGAGGAAAAGTATGCTTGTTACATTGATCCCTTTATTTGATAAGGAAATGAGCGTGCGGGCGTATTCATTATTTACCCAGAAAAACAATTATTTTTTAAATCCCATTCTTCAGGGGACAGGGAGCTATGATGGAGCAGCTTACATACCGGGACTTGAGGTGATTGAAAGCATGGGAATAGAAACACTTTCTGCAGATAAGGAAGTGTTTGTTGCCATCAACAATATTTCTATTTTTACTGATATAGACAGTCAGTGCAATGCACCTCATGAGAGAATCGTGCTCCTGGTGGATAATTCTGTTAAGCCGGAGCCGATGTATGTGGACAGGATCAGGGAATTAAAAGGAAAAGGATACAAATTTGCTATTCGTAAGCTTGCAGTTTCCCAGTTTGAGGCTTATCGGGAAATTCTTCTTTTGATGGATTATGTGTTGTTAGATCATAAGAAGATCGATATTACAAAGGCAAAAATCTATTTTTCCAGTATTTATCCTAATGTCAAGCTGTGTGCAGGGAATATCCAGACGCAGGAAATTTATGATGTGCTGAAGGAAGACGGCGGTTATGAATTGTTTGAGGGCGAATTTTACCGTGTTCCCGTTACCAAAGGGGAGACAGAGGTCACACCCCTAAAAATCAATTACATAGAGTTGTTAAATATAGTGAATGGTGACGATTTTGAACTGACGAGGGCAGCGGATATTATCGGCCGGGATACAGCACTTGTAATCTCGCTGCTTAAGATGGTAAACCGGATGTCGGTTAATTCAGAAATTACTTCGATCAGACATGCGGCAGCGATGCTTGGACAGAAGGAATTGAAGAAATGGATCAATACCGCGGTGGCAAATAAGCTCTATGCGGATAAACCTAATGAAATTACCAGATTATCACTTTTACGTGCAAAATTTGCAGAGAATCTGGCAACGTCATTTGAACTGGCAGCACAGGCACCTGAACTGTTCCTGATGGGGCTTTTCTCAGTGCTTGATCTGATTTTGAGTAAACCGATGGATGAGGCACTTAAAATGGTTCAAGTATCTAAGGAAATTCGGGAAGCGTTGGTTGATCATAAGGGAAAATTTGCACCTGTCATGGATTTTATTACACAATATGAATGTGCAAACTGGCAGGAGGTTTCAAGGCTCATGATCCTGAAAGAAATTGATATGGAACAGGTAAATGAAGCCTACTTAAGTTCCCTGACGTGGTATCGGGATCTGTTTGCAGAGTAAATTTTTGGAGGGTACGTTTAGATGAAGATTAGTGATTTTATGGATTTAAAGCAGTTGCAGAGCATTCAGGATCATTTTCTGATGCTACAGGTCTGGCCGCTATTGCAGTAGATGCAGACGGAAATTATATTACGGAGGGCAGTAATTTTACGGACTTCTGTATGAAATATACCAGAAACTCCAAGGAAGGTATGAGACGGTGTGTAAAATGCGATACGGAATGTACTGGGACCTATTTCTGCCACGCGGGCTTGATGGACTTCGCAGCAGATATTGTGGTAGAAGGGGAAAAGGTTGGGGCTATTATCGGCGGGCAGGTTCTTCCGGCACAGCCCGATGAGGAAAAATTCAGGAGTATAGCAGCTGAACTTGATATTGATCCGGAAGCGTATATTCAGGCACTTCGTAAGGTGCCGATCCGCTCGGAGAAATCCATCAGAGCGGCGGCTTCGCTGCTTGCTGATGTGATGAATCGTGTGGTAAATCTGGAATATATGAAATACCGCAATAACAAGCGGCTCAACATTTTCGATGAGGAATTGGATAATGCAATTTCAACGGTGATCGAGATTAACAAAAAGACAAAGGAACTGGAGGGAATTGCAACCAAGCAGAATATTTTATCCTTAAATGCTTCCATTGAATCTGCAAGAGCCGGTGTTGCAGGTGCCGGATTTGCAGTGGTGGCTAAGCAGATGGGAGAACTGGCAACCCAGTCGGCAGGAATATATAAGGAGATCAGTGTAGCAGCCTCTGATATTCAGCAGTCTGTCCGAAAAATGAGCCAGAAGCACGCAATGGAAGAATAAAGGATCTGATTAATAAGGCCCACAGACTTTATCTGTTCGAAAGAAGGTAGGTAAAGTCTGTGGGCTGTTTTTTTGTGCGGTTTAAGTTTTCTTCCTACATTTATATAGTAGATTCCTCATCGGAAGAGGTGTTCCCGGTTCGGATACTGATGCCGTTGACCTCCACATGGTCGCTTAATTCAATGACAAGACAACGCCTGCCCTCCACCAGCATCGTGTTAACGAGATCAGCACGTTCAGGATTGACCTTGACAATCACATCGGGAGTTTTCACTTCAAAGGTTCTGGTGTTTGCCACGTTAGATACCATAAGGGAGGTATTTTCACCGGCAGCAGCGTCATAGAGCATTTCGAAATCTGTCAGCTTTTCTTCTTCTACACCGCTTTTTTCAAAAAGATTTCTGACCTGATGCTTGTCCAGTGTGAGAGGTTCCGGAATTTCTTTATGTTCTTCCATCATCTCTGTCAGATTTTCATGTATGTTTTTGACAATCTCATATTCGGCATCTTCCCCCAGGGTTTCCTCAATCAGTGCCTGGAAGGTTTCTTTCTGACTTCCGGCGGAAAGGGGAAGAACTGCACCTAAAATACCATCCACAAACTCGGGGTGTGCCTCCTCGGGATTCTTCGTATAATAGAGAGCACTGTGGATATCAGTGCATCTGTCATTAAAACTGGGAAACAGAAAGCCTGTATCAGGCATTTCAACGATCCAGTCACGGATACGGTTATGAAACTCATTTGCCTGTGCATCATAGGAGAGTCCCGGTTTGGAAAGGTTCACCGGGCAAATGCAGCAGAGGATATATTCAAATACGGTATCGGAAGCGTCATCCATGGTAAGACCGTCAGAGGTTTTGCCGGGGACATCATAGGCATCGTGTACCAGTAAAATCAGATAATTTCCCACATATTCATAGGAACCGATGACCCTGTTATAGAATTCGTCAAGTAACGAATCATCCTTCAGCTTGCTATCGCGCAGGCGAAGGAGAAACTCCTGGGTACTACCAGCTTCCTCGCTGACAAGAGGAAACTCCAGGTTCAACATATTTTTTCCCAAGGTACCGGAGAGTGTTTTTCGAAGCAATTCGAAATATTTGAAGATTTCCTCCTCAGGAAGAGAGAGGAATGCCTCTTTGAATTCAGTCTTTTTATTTTTTTCGCCGTCCACATAGCAGCCGCAAATCCTTGTAATAGAGCAGTTACTGGGAGTATAGAGCCTCTTGATTTCATTAATTTCTGCTTTGATCATGAATGAGAATTCCTTTCCTTTTCCAGATTTTTCTGAGCAGTGGAGAGCATCAGCTTGATGCGGTTGAGCTGGTTGACTTCACTGGCACCGGGATCGTAGTCGATCGCCACGATGTTACTTAATGGATATTGCTTTCGCAGAGCCTTGATCACACCTTTTCCGACCACGTGATTTGGCAGGCAGGCAAAGGGCTGCGTACAGACAATATTGTTCACGCCGCTGTGGATCAGTTCTACCATTTCTCCGGTCAGGAACCAGCCTTCTCCGGTCTGATTGCCGATAGAAACAATAGGTTTTGCATATTCAACCGTCTGGAAGATGCTGGTAGGCGGTGTAAAGTTCTTGCTTTTTGCAAAAGCTTTGGAGGCACTGCCGCGTAAAAATTCCAATGCATGAATTCCCAATCTTGAAATAAGTGCTGTTTTTTTGCTCATACCAAGCTCGTCAGCCTTATAGATCTGGTTATAGAAGCAGTAGAGCATGAAGTCCAGTAGATCCGGGACAACTGCTTCAGCACCTTCGGCTTCCAGAAGATCGACAAGATGATTGTTAGCGGCAGGGGCAAATTTTACAAGGATTTCTCCCACGATTCCGACTCTCGGCTTGACTTCACCGGTAACCGGAATAGCATCAAAATCTGCTATTATTTGACGGCACATTTTTTGGAAGGTGAAAAAATTCATGTGCTTTGCTGACACAAAGGACTGACATTTTTTTAGCCACTTTTGATGAACGGCTTCCACGCTTCCAGCTTCCTTCTCGTAGGGGCGCATGCGGTAAACACAGCGCATAAAAATATCTCCGAATACAGCGCCGTATGCAGCACGCATTAATAGCTCCAGATTTAAGTGGAAACCCGGATTTGATTCGATTCCGCCCATGTTTAAAGAGATGACGGGAATCTGTGGCATGCCGGCCTTTTCGAGAGCTCTCCGGATAAAACCGATGTAATTGGTGGCACGACATCCGCCACCGGTCTGGGTCATGATGACTGCAGTCTTGTCAAGGTCATATTTGCCGGAAAGAAGAGCATCCATAATTTGTCCGACTACCATGAGGGATGGATAGCAGGCATCGTTGTTTACAAACTTAAGTCCTACATCAACGGCATGTCTGTTATCATTGGACAATACTTCAAAATGATAACCGCAAGCGTTGAAAGCAGGCTCTAATATGTCAAAATGAATCGGGGACATCTGAGGACAAAGGATAGTATAATCCCTCCTCATTTCCTCTGTAAACTTCACTTTATTGATGGCACTGGAGCGGATGGTACGCTGTTTGTTCTGCTTTTCACGGACACGGATGGCGGAAAGAAGCGAGCGGATACGGATTCTTGCGGCACCGAGATTATTTACCTCATCAATTTTCAAACAGGTGTAAATCTTGTCAGAGCCTGTGAGAATATCACACACCTGATCTGTTGTAACGGCATCCAGACCGCAGCCAAAGGAGTTTAACTGAATTAAATCCAGGTTTTCTACGGTCTTTACATAGCTTGCCGCAGCATAGAGCCTGGAGTGATACATCCACTGATCGGAAACGATCAGAGGACGCTCCGGATTGCCCAGGTGGGAGATGGAATCCTCGGTAAGGACTGCAATGTCGTAGGGGGTGATCAGTTCAGGAATACCGTGGTTGATTTCCGGATCAATATGATAAGGACGACCGGCAAGCACGATCCCTCGTTTCCCGGTTTCCTTCAGATAAGCAAGAACCTCCTCACCCTTTGTCTGCATATCCCTTCTGGCGTGGGCAAGTTCTTCCCAGCCTAGTCGGGCAGCTTCCATGACCTCCTCAACGGGAAGCTCTTTAAATTCTTTAACCAGGGCCTCGGAAACGGTTTTCAGATCCCGGAAGGACAGGAAAGGATTGCGCAGGATGACTTCCCCCCGGCTGATTTCCTCTACATTATTTTTTATATTTTCTGAGTAGGAAGTAACAATGGGGCAGTTGTAATGGTTATTTGCCTCACCAAATTCATTTCGCTCATAAAAAAGTGCAGGATAGAAGATAAAGTCTACCTTCTGGTTGATCAGCCAGCTTACATGGCCGTGTGCCAGCTTGGCGGGATAGCATTCGGACTCACTTGGAATGGATTCGATTCCAAGCTCGTAAATCTTCCTGTTTGACAGGGGAGAAAGAACCACCTGGTAACCAAGCTTTGTAAAGAAGGTGAACCAGAAGGGATAGTTTTCATACATATTAAGGACTCTTGGAATACCGACTGTCCCACGCTTTGCTTCGTCAGCAGGAAGCGGCTCATAGTCAAAAATCCGCTTTAACTTATAGTCAAATAAGTTAGGAACGCCGTTGGCATTCTTCTGCTTTCCAAGTCCGCGTTCGCAGCGGTTACCGGAGATATACTGGCGCCCTCCGGAAAACCTGTTGATCGTCAGACGGCAGCTGTTCGTACAGCCTTTACACTTTGCCATACTTGTTTCAAATTGAAGGGTATCGATCTTATCGAAGGGCAGCATAGTGGTTTCATAGCCTTCACTGTAATGCTCCCTTGCAATCAGGGCGGCTCCAAAGGCACCCATGATTCCTGCAATGTCCGGGCGAATGGCTTCGCAGCCCGCTATTTTTTCAAAGCTTCGAAGAACAGCATCATTGTAGAAGGTACCGCCCTGGACGACAATGTTTTTTCCGAGGGAAGCGGCATCGGAAACCTTGATTACTTTAAAGAGGGCATTTTTGATGACAGAATAGGCAAGGCCGGCAGAGATATCGGGAACGGAAGCCCCCTCCTTCTGCGCCTGCTTTACCTTGGAATTCATGAATACGGTACATCTGGTGCCAAGATCAATGGGATGCTCGGCAAAGAGTGCGGCATGAGCAAAATCTTCAACGCTGTAGTTTAATGATTTTGCAAAGGTTTCGATAAAAGACCCGCAGCCTGAAGAGCAGGCTTCATTCAGCTGAACGCTGTCAACGGTCTGATTTTTGATTTTAATGCATTTCATATCCTGACCGCCGATATCAAGGATGCAGTCTACTTCCGGATTGAAAAAGGCAGCGGCATAGTAGTGGGCAACCGTTTCCACTTCACCGTCATCTAAAAGAAAAGCAGCCTTCATCAGAGCTTCACCGTAACCGGTGGAGCAGGAGCGGACGATCTGTGCATCCTCCGGAAGGAGAGCATAGATTTCCCGGATAGAACGGATGGCAGTTTTTAGGGGGCTGCCGTCGTTGTTACTGTAAAAGGAATATAGAAGCGAACCGTCTTCCCCTACAAGAGCAACCTTGGTAGTGGTACTTCCGGCATCAATACCCAGATAACAGTTGCCCTTGTAGGTGGCAAGGTCAGCCGTCTGTACATGATGCTTTCCGTGACGGGTACGGAAACTTTCATATTCTGCGGTGGAGGAGAACAAGGGCTCCATACGTTCCACTTCAAATTCCATTTTGATATCTGTGGAAAGCTTTGCAACCATTTCCTCCATGGAATAAGAAACCTCTTCCTTTGCATTCATGGCAGAACCTATGGCAGCAAAGAGATGGGAATGTGCGGTTTCAATCACATGCTCTTCATCCAGCTTCAGGGTACGGATAAAAGCAGCCTTCAATTCGGATAAAAAGTGGAGAGGACCACCTAAAAAGGCAACATGTCCGCGGATAGGTTTCCCACAGGCAAGCCCGCTGATCGTCTGGTTGACAACGGCCTGAAAAATGGAGGCGGAAAGATCCTCTTTGGTAGCGCCCTCGTTGATCAGGGGCTGAATATCGGACTTGGCAAATACGCCGCATCTTGCCGCAATTGTATAGAGGGATTTATAGTTTTTGGCATATTCGTTCAACCCGGAAGCATCGGTCTGGATCAGAGATGCCATCTGGTCGATAAAAGAGCCTGTGCCGCCGGCACAGATACCGTTCATACGCTGCTCAACATTACCGCCTTCAAAATAAATGATCTTTGCATCCTCTCCGCCCAGCTCGATAGCAACATCGGTCTTGGGAGCCAGCTCCTTTAAGGCTGTGGCAACGCAGATGACCTCCTGAACAAAGGGAACCTTCAGGTGATTGGCAAGGGTAAGCCCTCCCGAACCGGTGATCATCGGATGAATCCGGATATTTCCAAGCTGATGATATGCTTCTGTCAATAAGTCAGAGAGCGTTTCCCTGATGTTGGCAAAATGTCTTTTATAATCAGAAAACAGAATGTTATGAGCATGATCCAGGATAGCAATTTTGACAGTGGTGGAACCAATGTCGATACCCAGAGTATAGTACTGATTGTCCATAATTTACCGCCTTTCTGTTGGAATAATTTCCTATTTATTATGTAAAGTCGCAAAATTTGACATGCTCTGTAATTATACGACACCGACATGTAAATTGCAACGCAGGAAAATAAACAATTTGTAAAGAAAAAATATCATATTTCTAAAAAAGAAAAGGCTTTATTTACAATTGGATTGGGGAATGATAGAATATATGAAGTTTTATGGTGTATCATGAATTTAATATTTTAAGTCATGATAAAAAGGTAGCTGGATGGAGGTTAGAGATGAAATCCCGGGGAAACTTTGAGAGAAAATTTGGAAAATATGCAATTAAGAATCTGTCATTGATGCTGATTATCTGTTATGCCTTTGGATACCTTTTTCAGTGGATCTATCCGGAATTTCTGAAGTATCTGTATCTGAATCCTTATGAGATTGTTTTTCATGGGCAGATCTGGAGATTGGTGACCTGGCTGATTGTGCCGCCGTCCAAGTTTGATTTTTTTACGCTGTTAATGCTATATTTTTATTATTCTATCGGTACCACACTGGAACGGACATGGGGGACCTACCGCTATAATGTCTATATTTTTTCCGGGGCATTATTTACGATAGCGGGAGCCTTTCTGCTTCTGGGATATTCCATGATTTTTCAGAAGGATGTGGTCGCAGCGCTGGGAGCAGACTATTATACGATTATTTCGTCCATGTTCAGCACCTATTATGTGAATATGTCTATATTCCTTGCTTTTGCAGCAACTTTTCCGAATATGCAGGTGCTTCTTTTCTTCTTCATTCCTCTCAAGGTGAAGGTTCTGGGTATTATTTACGGAGTAATGCTGATTTATCAGTTTATTGTAGGTTATGGAACGGGACTTGAGATGCTTACGGTGGCCAACCGCTTTGTGATTGCCGCTTCCCTGATGAATTTTATTGTGTTTTTCCTGACCGGCAGGGGGAAGGTCCATATGACTCCCAGGCAGGTAAAACGCAGACAGGAGTATAAGCGTGAGGTAAAGAAAAGCACAAAGATTACAAGGCACAAATGCGCTATCTGCGGCAGGACGGAGGAGACGAACCCGGAACTGGAATTCCGGTTCTGCTCCAAATGTGATGGAAATTATGAGTATTGCCAGGACCACTTGTTTACACATACTCATATAAAACATCAATGAGCAATTGATAAAAAGCCGCTGATGCGGCAGATTGAGAGGGCGTATGGCAGAAAATAGAGAGCTGCTGTTTGCAAAGACACTGGAGAAGGTCAGGAAACAGGCAAGGGAACAGGGAAACTGTATAGAGGAGCAACAGGTAAGAGATGCTTTTGCGGAATTGGCACTTTCGCAGGAGCAGCTGGAAATGGTATTTGATTACCTGAAAAAACATAAAATTGGGATTGGCGAATCGATTGAACCGGAAGAGTATCTCACAGAGGAAGAGATTGACTATCTGGAAGAATACAAAAAGGAGATGCAGTTGCTGGAGAAATTGAGTGACGGGGAAAAGGAAGCAGTGACACTTTCCGCCATGGCTGGAGAAGTGGATGCCCAGCGAAGGCTGATTCAGGCCTATCTGCCCCAGGTGGTTGAAATATCAAAGCTGTATTCCGGTCAAGGCGTTTTCCTGGAGGATTTGATTGGAGAGGGCAATGTAGCACTTGCCATGGGAGTTACCATGCTCGGCTGTCTGGAACACGCAAAGGAAGCGGAAGGAATGCTGATAAAAATGGTTATGGACGCAATGGAGGAGTGTATAGCAGATAACCTTCAGGAGGCGGAAAAGGATAAAAAGGTGCTTGACCGGGTGAATAAGGTCGCAGAAAAGGCAAGGGAATTGGCAGAAGAACTGCACCGAAAGGTGACTGTTGAAGAACTGGCGCAGGAAACGGGGATTTCCCAAAAGGCTATCGAGGATGCGATGCGGATGAGTGGCTTTGCAATTGAGGATCTGGAAGGATAATGCAGAATGATAAAGGGAAATGTCACACAGTACGAGGACTTTAAATATGTCATGCAGGACACCGGAAGCATCTATGTGGGAGCAAAATATGCCTATGAGGAGCTTCTTGAGGCGGAAGCGGTTCCGTTCAAACTGAAAGCGATTCTGACACATTATATTTTAAAAGAGGCATCGCCGCAGACAACGCTGGAAAGCGAATTCTATTACCTGGAACCGGGGACGTTCCTATATGAGACCTGGAAGCAGCTGAAGGTCAGGGTGAAGGTACAGGTACAGGTGGAGAAAAAGAGCCTGTTTGGGAAGAAACGGATGGAGTATCAGGAGAAAATCCTGACGTTAAAGGAACTGACGGAAATGAATCTTACCAGAAAAAAGGCCTCCGGACTTTTGATCACGGAAATCATTCTGTCAAAGCTCGGCATGATGACCTTCAGTGTTTAAACAGAGCTGAAAATGAGAGGAAAAGGACAGGAGCATATATGAAAAAGCAGATAGAGGATTTAAGCGCATTCACTGTAATAGAGAGAAGAAGGATTACTGATCTGAATTCAGAGGGGTACATTTTAAAGCATAAAAAAACGGGGGCAAACATTACCCTTTTACTAAATGATGACGAAAATAAAGTGTTTTATATCGGGTTTCGCACACCACCCAAGGACAGCACTGGAGTTGCCCATATTCTGGAGCATTCCGTTCTCTGTGGCTCTAAGCATTTCCCGGTAAAGGATCCGTTTATCGAATTGGCAAAGGGATCCTTAAATACTTTTTTGAATGCCATGACCTATCCGGATAAAACAGTCTATCCGGTTGCGAGCTGCAATGATAAGGACTTTAGGAACCTGGTTCATGTTTATCTGGATGCGGTGTTCTATCCCAATATCTACAAGGAGGATAAGATCTTCAAGCAGGAGGGATGGCACTATGAGATGGAGAATACGGAGGACGAGCTGACCATCAATGGTGTTGTCTATAACGAAATGAAGGGAGCTTTTTCTTCTCCGGATGATGTGGTGGAACGGGAAATTATGAATTCGCTTTATCCGGATACCACCTATGGGCTTGAATCCGGGGGTGATCCGGAGGTGATTCCGGAGCTTAGCTATGAGGAATTCCTTGCCTTCCACAGAAAGTTTTATCACCCTTCTAACAGCTACATTTATCTTTATGGGAATCTGGATGCCGTAGAATATCTTACTTTTATAGATGAAGAATATCTTTCCGGATACGAGGAACGGAAGGTAGATTCTGAAATTGGACTGCAAAAACCTTTCGAAAAGACAAACGAGCTTATCAGAGAATATTCCGTGATGGAGGATGAGCCGGTTTTTGAAAATACCTACCTGACCTATAATGTTTCCATGGGAACCAGTCTTGACAGAAAGCTTTATGTGGCAATGGACATCCTGGACTATGTTCTCTGTCAGGTACCCGGAGCTCCGGTAAAGCAGGCATTGCTTGATCGTGGAATCGGTAAGGATGTTTACAGCAGTATGGAAAACGGTATTTATCAGCCATATTTTTCTGTGATCGCAAAGAACGCAGAGGAAGCACAGAAGGAAGCCTTCGTGGAAACCATTGAAGAGGTGCTGACAAAGCTTGTGACGGATGGACTAAATCAAAAAGCATTGGCTGCTGCAATCAACTATTATGAGTTTAAGTACAGAGAAGCAGATTTCGGTTCCTATCCCAAGGGATTGATTCTGGGACTGCAGGCAATGGAAAGCTGGCTTTATGACGAGACGAAACCATTCCTGCACATTGAGGCCAATGAGACCTTCCGGGAGTTGAGAGAAGCTATCGGCACAGATTATTTTGAAGGACTGATCGAAAAATATTTCCTGAAAAATACGCATAAAACAATTCTGGTGGTAAAGCCGGTTCCCGGACTTACCACAAAGAAGGATCAGCAGCTTCAGAAAAGGCTTCAGAGCTACAAGGAAACCTTAAGTCAGGCTGAAAAGCAGGAGATCGTGGATCAGACCAGAGCCCTTCGGGCGTATCAGGAGGAGGAAAGCTCCGAGGAGGCACTTAAGACCATTCCGCTGCTCACCAGAGAGGATATGAAAAAGGAAGCAACAGCCTATGTGAATGAAGTGAGGCAGATAGATGGAACAACCTTTGTGTTTCATGATATTTTCACAAATGGAATCGGTTACTTAAATTTGCTTTTTGATTTGAAACAGGTACCGGAGAGACTGTTTCCTTATCTGGGAATTTTGAAGACAGTGCTTATGATGGTGGATACGGAGCATTTCAGCTACGGGGAACTGCCGAATGAAGTCAATATTCATACCGGCGGGATCAAGGCAGTGGTGAATACCTATACCAATGCCAATGAGATGAGGAAATACCGTGTGATGCTGGAAATCCGTTCCAGAGCATTATATGAAAAGAGAGATAAGGCACTGGAATTGATGAAGGAGATTATTCTTACCTCCAGATTTGATGACGGCAAGCGACTTCATGAGGTGATCGCAGAAGCAAAATCAAGGCTTCAGGCAGCGATGACAAGTGCAGGGCATTCCACGGCGGCACTTCGTGCACTTTCCTATTTTTCGCCTACAGCAGCAGTATCCGAGGAGATCAGCGGAATTCCGCAGTATCGTCTGTTGGAGGAACTGGATAAGAATTTTGAGGCAAAAAAGGAGGAGCTGATTTCAAACCTGAAGGAACTGACTGTATGCATTTTCCGACCGGAAAATTTGCTTGTGGATTATACGGCATCGAAGGAAAGCTGGGAAGGACTTGATGAGGCTGTCAGAGAATTTAAGTCAGCACTGATTACAGAGCCGATAGAAGAAACAGGCTATACCCCTGTCCTTACAAAAAGAAATGAAGGCTTCATGACAGCGGGACAGGTACAGTTTGTCTGTCGTGCCGGTAATTTCATTGAGAAGGGGCTGCCCTATACCGGGTCTTTGAAGGTACTCAAGGTGATGATGGGATATGATTATCTTTGGAATCAGGTGAGGGTCAAGGGCGGTGCATATGGCTGTATGTGCAGCTTTTACAAGAACGGTGACGGATATTTTGTATCCTATCGGGATCCGAATCTGACTAAAACGATTGAGGTCTATGAGAAGGCAGCAGACTATATTAAAAATGCAAAGCTGGATGAACGCACTGTGACACAGTTTATTATCGGTGCAATCAGCGAACTGGATACACCTATGACACCGGCAACAAGAGGCAGCTATTCTCTCGGCGGTTATCTGACAGGGCTTTCCATGGAACGGGTACAGAAGGAAAGAGAGGAACTCCTTGCAACTACAGGGGAGGAACTGAACGGACTCTACCGTTATGTACAGGCATTTATGGAGGAGAATTGTCTGTGCGTTGTCGGAAACGGAGAGAAAATTAAAGAAAATCAGCAGCTTTTTCAAAATATTGATCAGCTTTTTTAAAAATCCATAAATTCGAATTAGGGGAAACGTATCTTCTATAACTTATAGTGAAAACTTCAAAGTTTATAGGGAGGAATTGTATTATGAAAAAAAGAAAAGTGAGCCTTAAAGTATTATCCTTGATGATCGTGTCAGGACTTCTGCTGACAGGCTGCGGAGGAAGCAGTAAGTCCTATGATACTGCATCAGGGGCAATGGAGACAGCCGCATCAGCTTATGATGGAGGAAACGGCTATCTTTCCGATGATATTTACAGCTACAATGGTTACAAGTCGGAAACAACACAGACAGAAGCAGAAGAGGCTGCTGTGGAAGAGAGCGGCAGTACCGCACAGACACCGGAGGTTCAGGACATCGGACGGAAGTTGATCCGGAATGTGAATCTGGAGGTTGAAACGGAAACCTTTGATGAACTGCTTTTGACGGTGGAGGAAAAGACGGAGCGTCTTTCCGGCTACATAGAACAAAGCTATACCTATAATGGCAGCAGCTATTACGGAAGAGGTACGAGAAATGCCAGTCTGACGATCCGTATTCCGGCAGAAAATCTGAGTGCCTTTTTATCTTCCATTGCGGAAGTATCCAATGTGATCAGCCGTAATGAAAATGTTACAGATGTGACATTGCAGTATGTGGATATGGAGAGTCACAAGGAAGCGCTGGTTACCGAACAGGATCGGCTTTTGGAGCTCATGGAGCAGGCAGAGACGGTAGAGGATATTATTACCATCGAGAGCCGTCTGTCAGAGGTCCGCTATCAGCTGGAAAGCATGGAATCCCAGCTGCGGACGATGGATAATCAGGTTTCCTACAGCACAGTATATCTGTATATCGATGAGGTTGAAAAACTGACACCGGTAGAGGAACAAAGTACCTGGGAAAAGATTTCCACCGGCTTTGTTAACAGCCTGTGCGGGGTAGGTAACGGGCTTGCAGATTTTGTGATCGGCTTTATCATTAATCTTCCGTACCTTATTCTTTGGGGATTGATCCTGGCAGCAGTGATTCTGGCCATTCGGGCATTTGTCAGGGGCAGGGAAAAAAGAAAACAGAAGAGACTGGAAAAGCAACAGAAAAAAGCAGAAAAGAAACAGGAAAAAGCAGAAAAGAAACGGGAAAAACAGGAATCCAGGCAGGATGAGCAAAAATAGAGGAAGCATAAGGAAAAGAAATCAGGAATGAAAAAGGAACAGTTTAAGTCCGGATTTGCAGCATTGATCGGCAGGCCCAATGTGGGAAAGTCCACTTTGATGAATCATTTGATCGGACAGAAAATCGCAATCACTTCAAAGAAACCACAGACAACAAGAAACCGCATCCAGACGGTTTATACCTCCGAGGAGGGACAGATTGTATTTGTTGACACACCCGGAATTCACAAGGCGAAGAACCGCTTGGGAGATTATATGGTGAATGTTGCCCAGCGGAGTCTGAAGGAAGTGGATGTGGTGCTTTTTCTGGTGGAGCCTACCGACTATATCGGTGCTGGTGAACAGCAGATCCTGAGCCAGCTTCGGAAGATCAATACACCGGTGATCCTGGTGATCAACAAAATTGATACCGTAAAGAAGGAGGAACTGTTTGGGTTCATTGATGTTTACCGGAAGGAAATGGATTTTGCCGAGATTGTTCCGGTATCGGCACTTAAGAATGACAATACGGACGAACTCATCCGCTGCATCATGAAATATCTGCCCTATGGACCGGCTTTTTACGATGAGGATACGGTGACGGATCAGCCCCAGCGCCAGATCGTGGCTGAACTGATCAGGGAAAAGGCGCTGCGGAGCTTGAATGAAGAAATCCCGCATGGGATTGCTGTTACGATCGAACGGATGAAGTGGCGGGGACAGATCGTGGACATTGATGCCACAATTATCTGTGAAAGGGAATCCCACAAGGGAATCATTATCGGAAAGCAGGGCGCTATGCTGAAAAAAATTGGCATGAATGCCAGAAAAGATGTGGAGGATCTACTGGAGAGCAAGGTGAATCTACAGCTTTGGGTAAAGGTGAAAAAGGATTGGCGAGACAGTGAATTCCTTCTTAAAAATTTTGGATATGATTCCGGAGAGAACGAATAGTTAGGACCAAAAACGTAAACCCTAATATCATACTTTTTGATAATAGGGGGCACAAGATGAGGACGATAAATTACTGGGAACAATTCTTAAACACAGGGAAGATTGAGGACTATCTGGCCTACAGGGAAGAAAGAACGGAAACCGGCAGGCAGGATAAGGATGAGGGAGCAGGACCTTATGCAGGAACAGGTCAGTGTTACAGGGATCATATTGAAAGCAGAGCCGGTCGGGGAATATGACAGGCGGGTAGTCATACTTACAAGGGAGAGGGGAAAGATAGCAGCCTTTGCCAGAGGTGCCAGAAAGCAGGGCAGCAGGCTGTTAGCTTCCACCAATCCCTTTTGCTTTGGACAATTTCGCATTTATGAAGGAAGAACCGCATACAGCATAGCTGAGGCAGTGATCAGCAATTATTTTGAAGGTCTTCGCGATGATTTTGAACTGGCATGCTACGGGATGTATTTTTTGGAGGTTATGGATTACTATACAAGAGAAAACAGTGATGAAACAAAGATGCTGGGACTACTGTATCAATCCCTGCGTGCATTGCAGCATGAAAGTCTGTCTAATGAACTGGTGAGGTACATATTTGAAATCAAAGCACTGGCGCAAAACGGTGAATACCCGGGACTTCCGGAGAATGGTAAAAGCTATTTGGATTCCACTGTGTATGCAATGTCCTATATCGTAAATACCGGTGTGGAAAAGCTCTATACCTTTACCGTAAAGCCGGAAGTGCTTTCAGAGCTTAAAATGATTGCGGATTATTACAGAAAACGTTTTGTTGACAGAAAATTTAAAAGTCTTGAAATTCTGTCACAGATGAAATCAAATTGATGTTGAAAAACAGGGGTAACTCATATATAATGGATTGGTAAATCGCGAAAAGGGAAACTGTTTGTACAGGGAAATGGCATGAAGAACATTTTGAATCGGACACCCGGATGGATGTATATGATACTGATGATAACGGGAATGCTGGCGCTGGCTTCCTGCGGCTTTGGCAGCGAGGGAGAAACGACCACGATTTCCATAGAAAAGGACGGAATTGTACGTTCCCATATAGAAGAAAGCTTTGCACAGAGCTATTATGATAAGGATGAATTGCAACAGATGATCCTGCGGGAAGCAGCCGACTATAACCGGGAAGCGGGCAGCGGCTGTGTTACGGTTGAGAAGGTTGAAGTGGAAAATCAGATTGCCACGGTAGAGATGACCTATCAGAAGGCGCTGGATTTTGCCGAATTTAATCATATCGTATTTTTTAACGGCACACCCGGGGAGGCAAAGGATGCGGGTTTTGATCTGAATGTGGTTTTAAGCAGTGTCAAGGATTCCCTTGAAACCATAGGGCAGGCGGATATCCTTTCGATGGAGGATTACAGACTGCTGATTATGGATGTCAGTAAAAAGGAGATTCAGGGAGAAACGATCACTCTTGATGCAACAGTGATTCTCAACGGAAAAGCGCAGTTTATCAGTGAAAATGTGACGGTATCCGATAATTGTAAAAAAGTGAATCGAACGGAAGATGCGGAAGGTCTGGCGTATATTTTGTATAAGTAAAGTAATTTATTAAATATAATGAACGAAAGGTATGTGTGTTATGGAAAAGACGATGGAGAAAATTGTTGCTTTGGCAAAGGCAAGAGGATTTGTATATCCCGGATCTGAAATTTACGGAGGCCTTGCCAACACCTGGGATTATGGTAATCTGGGCGTGGAACTGAAGAATAATGTCAAAAAGGCATGGTGGCAGAAGTTCATCACGGAAAATCCCTATAATGTCGGCGTTGACTGTGCGATTCTCATGAATCCGCAGACATGGGTGGCATCCGGGCATCTTGGAAGCTTTTCTGATCCTCTGATGGATTGTAAGGAATGCCATGAGCGTTTTCGTGCAGACAAGATCATTGAGGATTTCGCAGCAGAAAATAAAATTGAATTGGATGGTTCTGTAGACGGCTGGAGTCAGGAGAAGATGAAAAATTTCATCGAAGAACATAAAATTCCCTGTCCTTCCTGTGGAAAACACAATTTTACGGATATTCGCCAGTTTAACCTGATGTTCAAGACCTTCCAGGGGGTAACGGAAGATGCGAAGAACACGGTATATTTAAGACCTGAAACAGCACAGGGTATCTTTGTGAATTTTAAGAATGTACAGAGAACTTCCCGCAAGAAGATTCCTTTCGGTATCGGACAGATTGGTAAATCCTTCCGTAATGAAATTACACCCGGGAATTTTACCTTCCGTACCAGAGAGTTTGAACAGATGGAACTGGAATTTTTCTGTGAGCCGGAGACAGATCTTGAATGGTTTGCATACTGGAAGCAGTTCTGCATTGACTGGTTAAAGAGTCTTGGCATGAAGGACGAGGAGATGCGCGTGCGTGACCACGATAAGGAAGAATTGTCCTTCTATTCGAAAGCAACAACCGATATTGAATTCCTGTTCCCCTTCGGTTGGGGTGAGCTTTGGGGCATTGCGGACAGAACCGACTATGATCTGACACAGCATCAGAATGTATCCGGTGAGGACTTAACCTATTTTGATGATCAGAAGAACTGGAGATATGTTCCTTACGTCATCGAGCCTTCACTGGGAGCAGACCGTGTGGTACTTGCTTTTCTTTGTGCGGCTTATGACGAGGAAGAGATCGGGGAAGGCGATGTGCGTACCGTGCTTCATTTCCATCCGGCACTTGCACCGGTCAAGATCGGTGTTCTGCCCTTATCCAAGAAGTTGAATGAGGGGGCAGAGAAAATTTTCACACAGCTCTCCAAAAAGTATAACTGTGAATTTGATGACAGAGGCAACATTGGTAAGAGATATCGCCGTCAGGATGAGATCGGCACACCTTTCTGTGTAACCTATGACTTTGATTCCGAGACCGACGGATGTGTAACTGTGAGATTCCGGGATTCCATGGAGCAGGAGAGAGTAGCAATTGCGGATCTTGATGCTTATTTCGCAGAGAAGCTTGCATTCTAAGAGGCAGATTGCTGATGAGGAAAATGAGGAGAGGAAATATATGAGACAATTCACTTCAGATGAACTGAGACGGACCTGGAAACAATTTTATATAGAACGTGGACATGTGGATGTAGGGGCTGTTTCCCTTGTATCTGACGGTTCCACAGGGGTACTCTTTAATGTGGCGGGAATGCAGCCTCTGATGCCGTATTTATTAGGACAGAAGCATCCTTTGGGAACAAGACTTTGTAATGTGCAGGGGTGCGTTCGTACCAATGATATTGATTCTGTAGGTGACAAAAGCCATGTGACCTTCTTTGAAATGATGGGAAGCTGGAGCCTTGGAGATTATTTCAAAAAGGAGCGCTGTCAGTGGAGCTTTGAGCTTTTGACACAGGTGTTTGGCTTTGATGCCGATCATCTCGCTGCAACAGTATTTGCGGGAGATGAGAATGCGCCCAGAGATGAGGAAGGGGCGCAGTACCGGATCGCTTCCGGCTTTAAGAAGGAAAATATCTATTATCTGCCGGCAGAGGATAACTGGTGGGGGTTAGAGTACGGCCCCTGCGGACCTGACAGTGAAATGTTTTATGTTGCTGACAGACCGGATTGTGGACCGAATTGCGGACCGGGATGCCATTGTGGGAAATACACCGAATTGGGAAATGATGTTTTTATGCAGTATGAGAAGCATCATGATGGAAGTCTGACTCCTCTGAAGCAGAAAAATGTTGATACCGGCTGGGGACTTGAACGTATCCTGGCATTCTTAAACGGAACCAGGGATGTTTACCAGATTGATCTGTTCGCCCCTGTGATTGCTTATATTGAGAAAGCTTCAGGAACAAAATATGAGCAGGACGAAAAACTGACCAGGTCTATGAGAATCCTTGCAGATCATATCCGTACCAGCGTGATGCTGATTGGGGACGAGGCAAAGCTTCTTCCATCAAATGCGGGAGCCGGATATGTACTCCGCCGTCTGATCCGCCGCGCGGTAAGACATGGACGTGTATTGAATCTGAATGCGGAAAATCTACTGAAAATTGCAGAAATTTATATTGATGATATTTATGCGGAGAGCTATCCGCTTTTGAAAGCAAACAAGGAGTTCGTGATCACAGAGCTACAAAAGGAAATCAATCGTTTTGAGAGTACTGTGGAGAACGGCATGAAGGAATTCCGAAAGATTCTGGAACAGAAAAAGAAGGCCGGAAACACTGAAATTGACGGTAAATCTGCATTCTATTTATATGATACCTTTGGATTCCCCATTGAGCTGACTGTGGAACTGGCACAGGAAGAGGGACTTCAGGTGGATGAGAACGGCTTTGCGGAAGCTATGGAGGAACAGAAGCAGAAGGCAAGAGATAATCAGAATTTCTCAGCAAAGCTTGCTGTTGAAAATGCGGGGCTTTATGAGAGCCTGGATGCTTCCGTTGTCAGTGAGTTTGTCGGTTATGATACCCTGACGGCAGAAAGCAGCATTGCAGCGATGAACACAGGAAGCGAATGGAAGGATTCCTTGCTTGAAGGAGAAGAGGGAACCATAATAACCCTTCAAACACCCTTTTATGCAACAATGGGTGGTCAGAAAGGTGACTTTGGTGTGATACGTACCGGGCAGGGTGTCTTTGAGGTTCAGGATACGATCAAATTGCCGGGAGGCAGAATCGGACATATTGGGAAAGTGGTGTCCGGAGTCATGAACAAGGGTGAAAATGCTTCTCTTTCTGTCTCGGCATTGAATCGTGGCAATACCTGTAAGAACCATACGGCAACTCATCTGCTGCAGGAAGCACTCCGGGAGGTGCTGGGAGATCATGTAGAGCAGTCCGGTTCTTATCAGGATGGAGAGAGAACGCGTTTTGACTTTAGCCATGGACAGGCAATGACTGCGGAAGAGATTAGGAAGGTCGAAGAGATCGTGAACGATAAGATTGCAGAGGATCTGATCGTGGAAACAAAGATAATGAGTCTTGATGAGGCTAAAAAGACAGGAGCTATGGCACTCTTTGGCGAAAAGTATGGTGATACCGTCCGGGTAGTAATGATTGGCGATTTCTCGAAGGAATTGTGTGGCGGTACGCATGTGGGACATACGGGTGAGATCGCTTCCTTTAAGATCCTTTCCGAGTCAGGTGTGGCTGCCGGTATCCGCCGTATTGAGGCAATTACGGGCAGAAATGTAACAGCTTATTATCAGGACATGGAAGAAAAGCTGAATGTGGTAGCAAGAACCTTGAAGACTTCTCCGGCTTCTCTGGTAGAGCGTGCGGAACATTTGATGGCGGAAATGAAGGCACTGCAGAGTGAGAATGAATCCTTAAAGAGTAAGGCGGCGAAGAATGCTCTTGGGGATGTATCAAATCAGGTGAAGGAAGTTAAGGGTGTAAAATTCCTTTCTGCTTCGGTAGCCGGTGTTGACATGAATGGACTTCGCGACTTGGGAGATCAGTTAAAGACTAAGATCGGTGAGGGCGTCATTGTTTTGATTTCCGACTGTGATGGCAAGGTGAATATGGTAGCCATGGCAACGGAAGAAGCGATAAGTAAGGGTGCTCATGCAGGGAACCTGATCAAAGGCATTGCCGCATTAGTCGGCGGTGGTGGCGGCGGGCGCCCTAATATGGCGCAGGCAGGCGGAAAGAACCCGGCAGGAATTGATGCAGCAATTGCGGAGGCCTCCAAGGTATTAGAGAGCCAGCTTGGATAAAAAATAAAATTAATGATTGACGCAGACAAAATTTGTGGTATAATCATACGTGTGTATATGAGTACATGATGTACAGAGTATGCAAATAGAAACCCAATCAGTCGATGTTACGAGGAAGGGACTGAAGGGAGGTTAGGGTGTAAGATGTCAAACGTAATCGTAAAAGAGAACGAGACTTTAGATAGCGCTTTACGTCGTTTTAAGAGAAGTTGCGCGAAGGCTGGTATTCAGCAGGAGATTCGTAAGAGAGAACATTACGAAAAGCCAAGCGTAAGACGCAAAAAGAAATCTGAAGCAGCAAGAAAACGTAAATACAACTAATTATAACGTGCAACGAAAGTCCTTGAATGATTCCAAGGACTTTCTTGTTTCTGTAATGGGAAATTGTTCGTGGACTGCGGCTTTTTAGGAAACAAGAAGCACACCGTGCAGGATGTGCATATACAAATGAGGGGCTTGGAAAAATGTGGACAAGGGAATTTTTCGGGACGGATGTATATCATCTCGTCTCTGCATTTATTATCTATAGCGTTGCAGGATGGGCAGTGGAATCCATCTACATGTCCTTCTGCAACAGAAAACTGACAAATCGTGGATTTGGAAGGGGACCTTTCTGCCCGATTTATGGATTTGGCGGTGTCGTGGGATATTTAATTCTACATCCTTTGAGCAGTAATCTGGTGGCGCTTTACTTCGCAGGCGCTGTGCTGGCCACCGTCTTTGAGTATCTGGTGGGAAGATTAATGCTGAAACTGTTTGGCGAAGTGTGGTGGGATTACAATGAAAAACCATGTAATTACCAGGGAATTATCTGCCTTGAAAGCACAATTGCCTGGGGGTTTTATGCGATCATAATCATTACCTTTCTGCATTCCAGAATCCTTGGCTTTGTGGATAAGTACAGTATGGAATGGGGAATCAGAGCCTGTAAGACAGTCATGATACTTGTGACGGTGGATTATGTGATTAAGCTGATGAATATTTTTCATGTAAGTCTGAAGGAGAAGAAGGACAAGCTGGTTGACGCATATCATTCTTTTCGGGCAAGATGGTATTAAACAGTATTAACTTTTATGTGCATTATCAATCAATATAAAACATATCCATAGTAGTAGAATACATAAGGGGAGAGCAATTACATGAATCGATTTTTTAAAATCACCCTGTGCTATGTGATATGTTTTGTTTTTTTTCTGATGCTTCCGATGGAGGTATTAGCGCTGCCACAGATAGAGGCACCGTCCTATATTCTGATGGAGGCTTCTACAGGTCAGATTATTTGTGAAAAGGATGCCGATGTGAGGCGCAGCCCCGCCAGTATTACCAAGATTATGACTCTTTTGGTGATTTTTGACCACCTGGGGACAGGAAGAGTAAGGCTTGACAGTGAGGTTATGACCAGCGCTTATGCAAAATCTATGGGTGGATCCCAGGTTTTCCTGGAAGAGGGAGAGGTACAGACGCTTGAGACGATTATCAAGTGTATTGCGGTAGCCTCCGGAAATGATGCCAGTGTGGCTGCAGCCGAATTCATAGCGGGCAGTGAAGCAGAATTTGTGAATTTGATGAACAAAAGAGCGGAGGAGCTTGGTCTTTTAAACACTCATTTCGAAGATTGCTGTGGTCTCAGCGAATCGGATAATCATTACACCTCGGCAAAGGATGTGGCGATTATGTCGAAGGAACTGATTACAAAATATCCCCAGATATTGAATTATACAAAAATCTGGATGGAGGATATTATCCATGCAACACAGCAGGGAACCTCCAATTTTACCCTGTCCAGTACCAATAAGCTTTTAAAAATGTACGAGTGGACTACCGGGCTCAAGACCGGTTCTACCAGCAAGGCATTATACTGCCTCTCGGCAACAGCCAGCAAAGATAGTATTGATCTGATCGGTGTGGTGATGGGGTCTCCCAGCAATAAAACCCGTTTTCAGGATGCCATGGCACTCCTGAATTACGGGTACAGTGTCAGTGCCCTTTATGAGGACAAAAACGAGGAGACGCTTCCCCTGCTTCCGGTAAAGGGAGGCGTACAGGATGAGGCAGCACTGATCTATCAGGGACCATTCCGGTATCTGGACATTCAGGGAAGTGATCTTGGCAGCATTCAAAAGACCATTTCACTACCGTCTGAAGTGGAGGCACCGATCAGTCGGGGAGATGCTGTGGGAGAAGCAGTTTACACAATGGATGGGAAGAGGATCGGAAGTGTTTCCATTCTTTCGGATGTGACGATTGCAAAAGCTGTCTACAGAGATTATCTGATAAAAGTCTGGAAACTGTTTTGTAGTTTATAAAACTTGTGGTAAGATGTTAGAGTACAGATTTTTAAGGAAGGAAATGCGCAATGAAGATTTTGATCATTGCAGTGATATTGCTTGCCCTCTTTTTTCTGATGGTTATGGCAATTGACTGTAACCGTTTTGTTGTAAAAGAATACAAGTGCAAGGCAGAAAAGCTGAAGAAGGACGCTGTGCTCGTCCTTCTTACGGATCTGCATGGAAAGTCTTTTGGAAATAACAATGAAAGGTTGATCAAAAAAATTGATGAGCTTCATCCGGATATGATTCTGATCGCAGGCGATATGTATACATCCGTGAAAGGCGGTGATATAAAGACAGCGCAGCAACTGGTTACCGGGCTCTCAGACCGCTATCCGGTATATTACGGAAACGGAAACCATGAGCATAAGACCAGAATTCATCCGGAAATCTATGGTAAGATGTATGAGGCTTACCGGCAAAATCTAAAGAAAGCAGGCGTGCGGTATCTTGTCAATGAAAAAAGCAGCCTGCCGGATTACAATATGGATATCTACGGAAGTGAAATCGCAAGGGATTATTACGGAAAGTTTAAAAAGGTTTCCATGGAAACGACTTACCTTGAGGAGACATTGGGAAAGCCGGATCGGGACTGCTTTTCCGTGCTGATTGCACATAATCCTGATTATTTTCAAAACTATGCGGAATGGGGAGCGGATCTTGTGGTATCCGGCCATGTCCACGGCGGTTTGATGAGACTTCCGATTCTGGGAGGGGTTCTTTCTCCGGCATTTAAGCTTTTTCCCAAATATGATGGGGGTGAATTTAGGGAAGGAACGGCAACTATGATTTTGAGCAGAGGTCTGGGAACGCATACCCTGCCTATCCGCATTTTTAATCCGGGAGAGTTGGTGGTGATTCATCTGGAAAGTGGTCGTTTGACTGAAAAATAGAAGCATGATAAAATAAAAAATTGCAAAAGGAGAGAAGAAAATGGATGCCAAATTATTTGATCACACAATATTGAAGGCTGATGCGGGCCTGGAAGCAGTTAAAAAGATCTGTGAGGAAGCAAAGGAATATGATTTTATGTCGGTGTGCGTGAACAGCTATTACACCGCTTATGTGGCACAGCAGTTGAAGGGGACGGATGTAAAGGTCTGTACAGTAGTGGGCTTCCCGTTAGGTCAGATGTCCACCAGAGCAAAGGCTGCTGAAACTGCGATCGCAGTGGAGGACGGAGCGCAGGAAATTGATATGGTGATTAATGTTGGTGCCTTAAAGGACAAGCTTTATGATGTGGTTCTTTCCGATATCAGGGAGGTTAAAAAAGCATGTGGGAATGCGCTGCTCAAGGTTATTATCGAGACCTGCCTGTTGACGGACGAAGAAAAAGTGAAGGCATGTGAGCTCGCAAAGGAAGCAGGAGCTGATTTTGTAAAGACATCCACCGGCTTCTCAACGGGGGGCGCAAAGGCAGAGGATGTGGCATTGATGCGGAAAACAGTTGGCAGTGATATGGGTGTGAAGGCTTCCGGCGGTATCAGGGATAAAGAAACCGCAGAGAGTATGTTAAAGGCCGGGGCAAGCAGACTGGGAACCAGTGCCACGATAGCAATCTGTAAGTAAAGGAGCCGGATCAATGGCGTTATCTGTGAAACTGGAGGCGTTTGAAGGCCCACTGGATCTTCTGCTGCATCTGATTGAAAAGAATAAGGTAGATATTTACGATATCCCGATTGTGGAGATTACGGAGCAGTATCTGGACTATATTAAAGCCATGGAAACTGAGGATATGAATGTCATGAGTGAGTTTCTGGTCATGGCGGCGACTCTGCTTGATATTAAATGCAGAATGCTTCTTCCCAAGGAAGTAAATGAGGAAGGGGAAGAGGAAGATCCCAGAGCAGAACTGGTACAGAAGCTGTTGGAATATAAGATGTATAAATATATGTCTTATGAGCTGAAGGACAGACAGGTGGATGCCGCCAGGACGCTGTTTAAAGAGAAGACGCTTCCAAAGGAAATCGAGGACTACAGACCGCCTGTTAATATGGAAGAGCTTTTGGGAGACGCCAATCTGGGAAAGCTTCAGGAACTGTTCAAGATGGTCATGCGCAGACAGGAAGACAAAATTGATCCTGTGAGAAGTACCTTTGGACAGATTGAAAAGGATGAAGTGGATATGGATGCCAAAACGGCTTACATAGAGCAGTATATCCATACACATAAGACCTTCAGCTTCAGAGAACTTTTGGAGAAGCAGAGAAGCAAAATGGAAATTATCGTTACCTTCCTTGTAATGCTGGAGATGATGAAGGTAGGGCGGATTTCAATTGTACAGGAAAATACCTTTGATGATATCATCATTACTTCAAACGAAGGATAAGGGGGAGCAGAATTTGGACAGGCAGGAAGAAAAGGCGATTTTAGAAGCGATTCTCTTTACGATGGGAGAGTCTGTGGAGATAGAAAGACTGGCTGCAGTGATAGAAGAAGACAAGAATACAACCAGGCAGCTGCTGATGGAGATGAAGGAAGAATATGATCAGAAGAGCGGCGGGATCACGTTGATAGAACTGGAGGACTCTTTCCAGATGTGTACCCGTGCAGAGATGTATGAATACCTGATCAAGATCGCCAAGACACCACGTAAGTATGTGCTCACGGACACGCTTTTGGAAACACTCTCCATCATTGCCTATAAGCAGCCGATCACCAGGGCGGAGATAGAGAAGATCAGGGGAGTCAGCTGTGATCATGCGGTAAACAGACTGGTGGAATTTGGTCTGATTGCGGAGGTGGGTAGAATGGATGCTCCGGGGCGTCCCCTTCTGTTTGGAACGACAGAAGAATTTCTGCGCAGCTTTGGCGTAAAATCACTGGAGGAGCTGCCGGAGCTTTCCGCGGTACAGATAGAAGAGTTTAAGGTGCAGGCAGAGCAGGAAGCAAGTCTTCAGCTTGATATTTAGAACGTGCAGTAGCGGAGCAGCATTTGATGCAGGCACCAGAGATAGCTGATGGCAGGAATGGTGTCACAGGTCAGGACATACTCTATCTTATAAATATCATCCCCCACAAGATATTTCACGGTGCCTACTTCGGTACCGGCATCTACAGGAGCTTTAAGCTCCTTTTTTATTTCCAGTTTTACCTGAAACTGTTCGCCCTTTTTCAGAAGAATTCCTTCTCCCGGATCTGATCCGGAGGAGGTTTTTCTCTTCTCATCAGAACGATCAATTTTCACATTGGTATACGCTGATTCTCCAAGGCGACTCGTCTGACCGTTCTGCACAGGTATGGGGGAGAGGGTGGATTCGTCATAAAGAACCTCTGAAAGACTGTGGTATTCAAAGTTTTCCAGTCCAAAATTCATCAGTTGCTTTGTGTCGCTCCATTTGTAGGATTTATTGTTTGGCCATCCGCAGGCAAGCAGTGCCACCACAAAGGTACGGTTATCTCTTTTCAGCGCACCTACATAGCAATAACCGGCATTGCCGGTGAATCCGGTTTTCCCGGACAACGCACCGTCCATCATGGAAAGAAAGGCATTGTGGTTATTGCAGGAAAAGGTTCTCCCGCTGGGGACGAAGCTGTCCTCTTTTTTTTGATAGCTTCCGAAGGAATAGGATGTTGTTTCCGTGATTTTAAGAAATTCTTCCCGCTTTGGGGAATCCGTGATACAATAGGACATAATCCGCGCCAAATCTGCGGCGGTGGTGGAATGAGCCCGGACCTGACCGTCAGAACCGGTCACTGTGGCATCCAGCCCGTTAGGTGTAATAAAGAAGGTGTCAAAACAGCCGATGTCTCTTGCTTTCTGGTTCATCATATCTGCAAAGGCTTCTGTACTGCCGGCAATATGCTCCGCAATTACAACCGCAGAGTCATTGTGGGATTCCAGCATAAGAGAATAGAGAAGATCCTTCAGCTTGAAGTATTCACCGGATTTCACATAAAGCTTGACCTTAGGCATGCTGGATGCATAGGAGGAGGCTTCCGCATAGTCTTCAGGATTTCCGCATTCAAGAGCAAGAATACAGGTCATAATCTTTGTGGTGCTTGCCATGGGCAAAACATGCTCTCCATCTTTTTCATATAGGATCCGTCCGGATTCTGCATCCATTAGTACTGCGGATTGGGCATACAGCTTGAGATCGGAAGATTCCGCTTCAGAACCGGATGCGGCAAAAAGTGATAAGGAAGGACAAAGAATCAGAATGAGCAGCCAGCCAAGCAGAAGGAAGGAGCAATACTTTCGATGTTTCATGAAATTCCTCAATAGTTTCCTTTTCCTATTATATATGTACGGAACAGAATAACTATTCAGCGAAGGTTCAGGACGATGAATAACTATTCTGCCACTGGCAGAGGAAAAAGGGTGATGAGAATGAAAAAGATTTTAGTGCTACTGACGGGCGGAACGATTGGAAGTACTGTTCAGGGAAAAAGCATGAATGTGACGGAAAAATCTGCCGGTCAATTGCTTTCTCTCTATCAGAAGAAGTATGGACGGGAAGAGGAATTTGAGGTAAAGCAGCCGGTTTCTGTGCTCAGTGAAAATATGACACCGGGGATATTAGGCAGGCTCTGCAGTTGTATGAAGGAAATTCCCTATGAGAATTATCAGGGGGTGATCATTGCCCATGGATCCGATACTTTGTCCTATACTGCGGCACTTCTTGGAATGTATCTGGGCCATGTGCCGGTGCCTGTAGTGCTGACAGCAGCCAACTATCCGCTTGAAGATGCAAGAAGTAACGGACTTGTAAATTTCAGAAGCGCAGTGGAATTGATTCGATGCGGCATGGTGGAGGGCGTGTTCGCGGTATACCAGAGCAATACCGGGGAAATGCCTGTTTACGTAGCTACTCGTCTGACAGAGGCAGATGCCTACGAGGATCAGTTCAGAGGCTTTGGAGGAATACCGTTTGGAAAGATGGAGAAGGGACAGCTGATTCTTTACAGAGACAAGAGAAATCCAACGATCGCCAAGCTCCATCAGGCAGGTAGTCTGCTTCCGTGGGAAAGTCCGTCCTTCTCCAATAAGATTATGCTGATCCGTCCCTATCCGGGATTGGATTATCGCTTTATCAGCCTTCAGGAGAAGCCGGCAGCAATCCTTCATTATCTATATCATTCAGCAACTGCATGCACGGTGGAGGAGAACTATTCTTTTCTCAAATTTTTAGATTTCTGTACGGAACAGGGAATTCCTGTCTATACGGCTTCCTATAAATGTACGGAAGGCAGATTTTATGCAACCACAGAGAAGATGATGGAGAGGGGGATCATTCCCATGAAGAATATATCTTTAGAGGCCGCCTATACAAAATTGCTGCTTCTGTATAATCTGGGGCAGGGGACGCTAAGGGATAGGATGGACGAAAATTTCTATTTTGAAAGCCTGCCGTCCGCTGAAACAGAATGATATAGCGATTGCGAAATGACTGATAACGGTTTATTCGTAAAAATTTTGTAAAAAACAAAAATTTATCTCTATGCGTTTGCAAACATTTATGTTATACTTCTAGAGGTGAAATTATGGGGATAAGTCTGTCCCCGTGAATCAAGTTATTATTTTTTTAATATAAAAATGGAGGGCTGAAAAACATGAGTACTACTTCACAAGCGAGTCAAAGAATTACCGCTTTACTCGATGAAAACAGTTTCGTTGAGATTGGTGCGCAGATCACAGCAAGAAGCACTGATTTCAATCTGAAACAGACAGAAACTCCTTCTGACGGTGTTATCACCGGTTACGGAGTGATTGGTGGCAACCTTGTGTATGTATACAGCCAGGACGCTTCCGTATTAAACGGCAGTGTCGGTGAAATGCATGCAAAGAAAATTGCAAACCTCTATGATCTGGCACTGAAAACAGGGGCACCCGTGATTGGACTGATCGAGTCTGCCGGACTTAGATTACAGGAAGCAACAGACGCACTGAACGGCTTCGGTGAGATCTACAAAAAGCAGGTGATCAGCTCAGGTATCATTCCACAGATTACAGCAATCTTTGGTTCCTGCGGCGGCGGTCTTGCATTGATCCCTACTTTGACAGACTTTACTTTTATGGAAGAAAAGAAAGCAAAGCTGTTTGTGAATGCTCCCAATGCATTAGATGGAAATGAGATCAGCAAATGTGACACTTCAGCAGCTGCTTTTCAGAGCGAAGAGGCAGGAATCGTTGATGTGGTTGCAGATGAGGCTTCCATTCTTGCAAAGATCAGAGAACTGGTATGTCTGCTTCCGGCTAATAATGAAGATGACATGTCATTTGAAGAGTGCACAGACGACCTGAACCGTGCATGTGCAGAAATCGCCGGTTGCGTTGGAGATACTTCTATTGCATTATCCCAGATTGCCGATGATGGTGCTGTCTTTGAAGTGAAGGGAAATTTTGCCAAGGAAATGGTAACGGCACTGATCAAATTAAATGGTGTAACCGTGGGTGCTGTTGCAAACCGCAGTGAGGTATACGGAGAGGACGGAAATGTAACAGATAAATTTGATACTGTTCTGACTCCTGCAGGCTGCGATAAAGCAGCAGATTTCGTAAATTTCTGTGATGCATTCAATATCCCTGTTCTGACACTGACGAATGTCAAGGGCTTTAAGGCTGACAAGTGTGCAGAGAAGAAGATCGCCAAGGCGGCAGCTAAGCTTACATATGCATTTGCAAATGCAACCGTTCCTAAAGTGAACGTAATTATCGGTCAGGCATTCGGAAGCGCTTATGTTGCAATGAATTCTAAGGCAATCGGAGCAGATATTACGATGGCATGGCCTGATGCGCAGATCGGTACAATGGATGCAAAACTTGCAGCTAAGATCATCTGTGATGGTCAGGGCGCAGATGCGATCGATGCCTGTGCAAAAGAGTATGCAGCACTGCAGACAAGTGCATCTGGTGCAGCAAAGAGAGGATATGTTGATCAGATCATCGAACCTGCAGCTACCAGAAAGTATGTGATCGGTGCATTTGAGATGCTGTTCACAAAGAGGGAAGACCGTCCTGCAAAGAAACATGGTACAGTCTAGAAAGGATAATTACTTAATATGAAAAAATGGTTATTAATATTAGGTATGATTACCTGTATGCTTGGACTTACAGCATGCGGCCAGCAGAATAAAGAGGCAGACGATCTGATGTCAGATCAGGAAGCAAGGGATTATGTGGAAAGCGTTGCTACTGTTGTCAGTCAGGTGGTAAACCAGCAGGGCGAGGAAAGCTACATTGCCATGGTTGAACAAAATGGCGTGGATGGCACAGTGTTTGAAAATGCCTTTGCAAGCTGGAAGAGTGCTTCCGAAGATATGGGTAATTATGTAGAAGTGGTTAAGGTCACCAATAATTCCGTAGTTGTTGAGGAATATCAAGGTACGAGGTATCCGGAAGAGGGTGTACTTACGGCTGAGATAAAATGTGACAAACGGAATGCTACAATAGAGGTTGTGTTTGAAGACGGTATGCCGGTCAGTGTCACAACCAATGTTATTTACTCCTTTGGTGAAAAGATGGAGAAGGCAGCATTAAATACGCTTCTTGGTATGGGAACCGTATTTGTGGTTCTGATTCTGATCAGTGGAATTATCAGCTGCTTCAGTTTGATTCCTAAGCTTCAGGCTAAGTTTTCAAAGAAATCGGCAAAGCAGGAAGCTAAGAGTGCAGCAGTAGATAACACGATTGCACAGATCATTGAGAAGGAAGAACTTACCGATGATCTTGAACTGGTAGCTGTTATTGCCGCAGCAATTGCGGCAAGCGAAGGTGCTTCGTCTACAGATGGATTTGTTGTGAGAAGTATCAGACGTGTGGGAAGTAAATGGCAGAAAGCCTAATTAAGAAGATAGTTGAATAAAATCACAGGAGGATTTAAGTAATGAAAAATTATACAATTACCGTAAACGGAAACGTATATGATGTAGTAGTAGAAGAAGGAGCATCCACCGGAGCACCTGCACCGGTAGCACCGAAAGCAGCACCGAAAGCAGCACCCAAGGCAGCACCGGCAGCAGCACCTAAGGCAGCAGCCGGCGCAGCAGGCAGTGTAAGAGTAGAAGCCGGTGCAGCAGGTAAGGTATTCAAGGTTGAAGCAAGTGTTGGTCAGGCTCTTAAGGCCGGCGATACAGTAGTGATTCTGGAAGCAATGAAGATGGAAATCCCTGTTGTGGCACCTCAGGATGGTACTGTGGCAAGCATTGATGTAGCTGTTGGTGATCCTGTTGAAGCAGGCGCATTACTGGCAACTCTGAACTAATATTGAGTATTGCGTGTGCTGATTAAAACAACAGGAGGTAAAAGAAATGGATTATATAGTAACTACACTGGACAATCTGATCCATCAGACTGCTTTCTTCAATCTGACATGGGGAAATTATCTGATGATCCTTGTTGCCTGTGTATTTCTCTATCTTGCGATTGCCAAAGGCTTTGAACCATTGCTTTTGACACCTATCGCATTTGGTATGCTGCTTGTTAACATTTATCCGGACATTATGATGTCGATTAAAGAATCACCTAACGGAGTTGGCGGCTTACTGTACTATTTTTATCTCTTAGATGAATGGGCAATTTTACCTTCCCTGATTTTTATGGGGGTTGGTGCCATGACGGACTTTGGACCTCTGATTGCCAATCCTAAGAGCTTCTTACTTGGTGCTGCAGCACAGTTTGGTATTTTTGCAGCATATTTTGGAGCGATTGCACTGGGCTTTAATGATAAAGCAGCGGCAGCAATCTCTATCATCGGTGGTGCAGACGGTCCTACCTCCATTTTCCTTGCCGGAAAGCTGGGACAGACTGCCTTGCTCGGACCAATCGCAGTAGCGGCATATTCTTATATGTCACTGGTGCCGATTATCCAGCCGCCTATTATGAAACTGTTGACAACCGAGAAGGAAAGAAAGATCAAAATGGGTCAGCTTCGTCCGGTATCCAAGCTTGAGAAGATTCTTTTCCCGATCATTGTTACAATTGTGGTATGTCTGATTCTGCCTACAACAGCTCCCCTTGTTGGTATGCTGATGCTGGGTAATCTGTTCAGAGAATCCGGCGTGGTAAGACAGCTGACAGACACAGCTTCCAATGCGCTGATGTATATCGTGGTTATCCTGCTTGGTACTTCTGTAGGAGCAACTACCAGCGCAGAGGCATTTTTGAACTGGGATACGATCAAAATCGTCATTCTGGGTCTGATTGCATTCGCGTTCGGTACTGCAGCGGGTGTACTGTTCGGCAAGCTGATGTGTATTGCTACCAAGGGCAAGGTAAATCCGTTGATCGGTTCTGCCGGTGTATCCGCGGTTCCTATGGCAGCAAGAGTTTCCCAGAAGGTTGGTGCGGAAGCTGATCCTACTAACTTCCTGCTGATGCATGCTATGGGACCTAATGTGGCAGGGGTTATCGGTACTGCTGTAGCAGCCGGTACCTTCATGGCAGTATTTGGTGTATTCTAATCATTTAAATAAATATAGGAGGATTAAACAATGGCAGAACAGGTTAAAAAACCGGTTGGAATTATGGAGACCGTTCTTCGTGATGCGCACCAGTCACTGATCGCAACGAGAATGCCTACCGACATGATGCTTCCAATCGTAGATAAAATGGATAAAGTTGGTTATCATGCAGTAGAGTGTTGGGGTGGTGCAACATTCGATGCTTCCCTTCGTTTCTTAAAGGAAGATCCATGGGAGAGACTTAGAAAATTAAGAGATGGATTTAAGAATACCAAGCTTCAGATGCTGTTCAGAGGGCAGAATATTTTAGGTTACAGACCTTATGCAGATGATGTGGTAGACAGCTTTGTTGAGAAGTCTATTGCAAACGGTATTGATATTATCCGTATCTTCGACTGCCTGAATGACTTGAGAAACCTTCAGGAAGCAGTTAATGCAACCAATAAGATCAAGGCACAGGAAGGAAGAGGTCATGCACAGATCGCGCTTTCCTATACCTTGGGTGATGCTTATACTCTGGAATACTGGGTAGATATGGCTAAGAAGATTGAGGAGATGGGAGCAGATTCCATCTGTATCAAGGATATGGCAGGCCTTCTGGTTCCTTACAAGGCTGCTGAATTGATTAAGGCAATGAAGGAAGCAACCAAGCTCCCGATCCAGTTACATACGCATTATACATCCGGTGTTGCCAGCATGACTTACCTGAAAGCAGTAGAAGCAGGGGTAGATGTGATCGACTGTGCAATTTCACCTTTTGCTATGGGCACGTCACAGCCTGCAACTGAGGTTATGGTTGAAACCTTCAAGGGAACTCCCTACGATACAGGCTATGATCAGAATCTTCTTGCTGAAATTGCTGATTACTTCAGACCTTACAGAGACGAGTGCCTTGCAAGCGGACTTTTGAATCCCAAGGTTATGGGTGTTGATATTAAGACTCTGTTATATCAGGTTCCCGGCGGTATGCTTTCCAATATGGTTAGCCAGCTCAAGGAACAGAATGCAGAGGATAAGTACTATGATGTGCTGAAGGAAATCCCTCAGGTTCGTAAGGACTTAGGTGAGCCTCCTTTGGTTACACCTTCTTCACAGATCGTTGGTACACAGGCTGTATTTAATGTGCTGATGGGTGAAAGATATAAGATGGCAACCAAGGAAACCAAGGCAGTGCTTCGTGGTGAATATGGCCAGACAGTGAAGCCTATGAGCCAGGAGGTAATTGACAAGGTTATTCCGGGTGAAGAGAGAATTACCTGCCGTCCCGCTGATCTGATTGAGAACGAGATGGATAAGCTGGAGTCAGAAATGAAGGAATGGAAGCAGCAGGACGAGGATGTACTGTCCTATGCATTGTTCCCTCAGGTGGCAACAGACTTCTTCAAGTATCGTCAGGCACAGCAGGAAAAGGTAGATATGACCCAGGCTGATACCAAGAATGCAGCATATCCTGTGTAATATTTGGAACGATATATCAGAAAATAGAAAATAGAGGATCCCCGTACAAGCTCTTGTATGGGGATTTTTTTTGGCAGAAAATATCAAAAATAGATGCAATCTAAAATAAAGTTATAATAACTTTATTAAACTTAAAAAAGTTACAAAACGATATTTGTGCAAAATAGATATTTGTAACATGCTCATTTTGTCTAATTATACAAAATTCACAAATAATGCAATAATGATATATTTATCGCAACATAAAATGGTGTTGCGTAAGGTGACAAAAGGTATACTTTAAATGATATAAGGTTATAAAACGAGAAATATTAAAATTATCAAGGTTAAAAATAAAGCAGATGAATGGGAAAACGGTAGAAGTATTGACGGCCTGTATACTGGGGGTAATGATTTTGGTTGGCTGTGCTGATAGCCAACGGGAATCTGAGGAGGAGAAGAATGTGATCGGAGTTTATGAGGCAGAAGATGCACAGCTTTCTCCCAATCTCTCTGTAAAAAAAGAAATGAGCGGCTTTTCGGGAACAGGCTATGCGGAGGGATTTGAAGCAGAAGGAGATGAATGTACCTTTCGAATTACCATCGAGGAGACTGGCTTCTATGATTTCCAATTTACAATAGCAAATATTGGCGGTTATAAAGAGAACTTTGTTTTGCTGGACGGCGTTTCCGCAGGAACCATTGCGAGCCCGGAAGGCTTTTTTACCGAAGAGCGCATGAAACGGAATTATTTAGAAGCTGGAGAACATGAGATTACGGTTTCCAAATATTGGGGGTATATTGCATTGGATAAGCTTACAGTCCTTCAGAGTAAGGAACTGGAGGAGGATTATTATCAGGTTTCGGCAAAGCTTTGCAATGAAAATGCAGATGATTGCGCGAAACGCCTCATGAGTTATCTTGTAGATAACTATGGAACGAACATCATATCAGGGCAGTATTGTGATGGTGGCCTGTATGGTCATGAAATGGCCTGTATCTGGAAAGAGACAGGTGAATTTCCGGCGATGGTTGGACTGGATATGATAGAATATTCGCCGTCAAGAACTGCCCATGGCAGTGAGGGAAAAAGTATTACGTATGCGATGCAGGCTTGGGAAGAAGGGGCAATTGTAACGATTTGTTGGCATTGGAATGCACCGGAGCAATATCTTACCGGAAACTGGTACAGCGGGTTTTACACAGATAGTACCAATATTGATCTTGATAAGATCATGAATGGGGAAGATGAAGAAGGCTATCAGGCGCTTATTTCTGATATGGATGTTATTGCAAAAGAACTGCAGAAGCTGCAGAGGGCAGGTGTCCCGGTTCTTTTCAGACCGCTTCATGAGGCCAGCGGCGGTTGGTTCTGGTGGGGAGACTGCACACCGGATTCCTACATCAAAAGCTGGTATGAAACATATTATGACAGACAGGAGCGTTCCGAAAAGATTCTTGCAGCAGTATGGAGCCAGATCGCGGAGCGATTCCAGGATTATGATGAGCATTTGATTTTTGAAGGACTGAATGAACCCAGAAAGAAAGGTACTGACGTGGAATGGAACGGCGGTGACCAGGAAGGCTGGGACGTGGTAAATGCATTGAATGCTGTCTTTGTCAGAACGATCAGGGAGAGCGGAGGCAATAATCCTGACCGAATCTTAATGATTCCCGGATATGCTGCAAATGCCTGGGCTGCGTTAGAGCATATTCAGGTGCCGGAGGATGATAAGATTATTGTCTCTGTGCATGCATATGAACCCTATGACTTTGCACTTAATGTACAGGGGCGTGGCACCTGGGATCAGGATACGGAAAACATTGACACGATTATGCAGAAATTGGATGAACTTTTCATTTCCAAAGGGATTCCGGTAATCATCGGTGAATTTGGTGCTATGTACAAAAATACAGAGGGAAATGAAAGTGAGCGGGCTGCGTGGGTTCAGTACTATGTAAGTCGGGCAGCCGAGAAAGGCATTCCCTGTATCTGGTGGGATAATGGAGCCTTTGAGGGAAATGGAGAACTATTCGGACTAATCAACAGAGAAACCTGTGAATGGAAATATCCTTTGATCCTGGAGGGATTGAAGAAGGGAACCGAACAGGAAGATTGAGGTGTAAAATGGCAAAAGCAGTCAAAATGAAGGATATTGCACAAAGACTGAATGTCAGTACAATGACAGTTTCAAAAGCTTTGTCCGGAAAACCGGGAGTCAGTGAGGTAATGCGGGAAAAAATAAAAACGCTTGCCTTTGAAATGGGTTACATCCCTTCCGGAGAAATCAGGGAGGGAATGAAAAAAAGCTATAATATCGGCGTGATTTTAGCCAAATACTATACAGAAAAGTGGGCCACCTTTTACTGGAAGATGTATCAGGAGATTAATACAAGGGCGGTTGAGCAAAACTGTTTTGTACTTCTTGAAATTATCGGAGAAGAGGAGGAAAATAACCAGGAAGTGCCTAAGCTGATCCGGGAGAACAAGGTGGATGGACTTATGGTACTGGGCTGCATGGACAGTGGTTATCTGAAAATGCTTCATGAACGGGTTCCCGTTCCGGTTGTCTATATGGATTTCTACGTGAATGATATCTTTGAAGACAGTGTTATATCCAACAGCTTTTATGGGACCTATGAAATTACAAATTATCTGTTTCATAAGGGACATCACGAAATTGCATTTGTTGGGACCCTGTTTAGTACTAAGAGCATTACAGATCGCTATCTTGGGTACGAGAAGGCCATGATCGAGCATGGACAAAAAGTCAGAGAGGAATGGATTATTCCCGATCGTGTCGGAGAAAGAGAGTCTTACGATTCGCTTACCCTTCCTTCTGAAATGCCAACGGCATTTGTGTGTAACTGTGATCTGACGGCCAGCAAGCTGATCAAACTGCTTCAGGAGACAGGAAGGCGTGTCCCCGAAGATATTTCTGTGGTGGGCTATGATGACTATCTGTATCCGGGGCTCTGCAATGTGGATATTACTTCCTACGGAGTGGATATGGAGCAGATGGCTCTTACCGGTATCAGTATTCTGCTGAAGAAGATCAGCAAAACAGACTATCGAAGGGGAATCCACGTGGTGAGTGGATATTTATCGGAGAAGCAGAGTGTCATGAGCAGATAAGCAGACTGCTGTGCAGTAATTATCAGAGAAAGGGGAGACGGAGGATGGAAAATAAGCGTTTCGCATTACTGATTGATGCGGATAATATTTCCGCAAAATACATCAGTGTGATTTTGGAGGAACTTTCCACATACGGGATCACTACCTACAAAAGAATCTATGGGGACTGGACAAGTACGCAGGCAAACAAATGGAAGGGAGAACTGCTGGAAAATTCGGTCATTCCCATTCAACAGTTCAGCAATACGGTAGGGAAAAATGCTACGGATTCCACATTGATCATTGATGCCATGGATATTTTGTATACCGGAAATGTGGATGGCTTCTGCATTGTTTCCAGTGACAGTGATTTTACCCGTCTTGCCAGCCGGCTTCGAGAATCCGGTATGGAGGTTATCGGGATGGGGGAGGAGAAGACACCCCGTTCCTTCCGCGTGGCCTGCACACGCTTTGTCAATCTGGAAAATCTGAGTAATCAGGATGAGGATACTGCGAGCAAGGATGATAAGGATAATACCATCGGCAGAGAAGTCATATATAATGCGATTACAAACATTGTCAACGAAAATGAGAACAAGGGAAAAAGTCTGGAGCTTGCAGCTGTGGGCAATCGACTTGTCAATATGTATCCGGATTTCGATGTGAGAAACTACGGATACAGCCTGCTATCCAAATTTGTTGAGGATGCGGGAATGTTCCATCTGGAAAAGAACCAGAATGTGATCACCATATCACTGCTTAACAATGAAAAATCCCGTGAGGAAATCTGCAGTTATGTCAGGGAGATCATTCAAAAGTCCGGAACAAAGGGGATAGGGATCAGCGAGTTGAGCAATCGCGTCTATAATAAATACAATCACTTTAATGTGAAGGATTTCGGATACAGCCAGTTTTCCAAATTTGTCCAGGGATTGGGAAATGTGGAACTGTATCAGGACAAAAATGACAGAAAACGGGCAAGAGAAAAGCAGAAGTAAATTTCAGAATTGAATTTAAGGAAATCTTTATGATTTGTTAATTAAAACCATATGGCATTCTGCTATAATCATTCTGGATAGAATGGCAGATGATAAGTAGCCTTTCAATAAGTCCATACGAAGGATGAGGCGGGATGGAACTGGAACTGATTGATATTACAAAGCCGGAAAGCGGGAAAAGACCGGAGGAGAAAAGAAAAGCGGTAAAATATAAAAAAAGCCGGAAGAGAAGACGCAGAAGGATGAAACGGAATAAAAGGCTGAAAGGAATGATTCTGCTATGCGAGCTTGTGTTGATTATTCTCTTCTGTGTACTGCTTTATCTGTTGATCAGAGGCTTTTCCGGTAAAGGAGCACTGGCAAGTGTTCTCTATTCCGAGCGGAGGCAGATGATTCAGGCAAATGAATCACAAAAGCCCGCCATCACGGAGGATTATCTTACGGTCAACCCCTATTCACGTCCGGGAACGGAACTGAAAAGGGTAAATAATATTTTTGTGCACTATACCGCAAACCCGGGAACGAGCGCTGCCCAGAATCGCAGTTATTTTGAAAATCTGGGCGTTACGGGCGAAACCTCAGCCAGTGCACACTTCATAATCGGCTATGAGGGGGAAATCGTGCAATGTATTCCTCTTGATGAGATCGGATATGCAGTGAAAAAGAGAAACGATGATTCCATATCGATTGAATGCTGTTACTTAAGGGAGGATGGAAAATTTACAGAGGAAACCTATCAGTCTCTGATAAAGCTTTCGGCATGGCTGCTTAAGGAATATAAGCTGACGCCGGAGGATATGAGAAGGCATTATGACGAAGGTGGGAAGAAATGTCCGCTGTACTATGTAGAAAATGAAGCTGCCTGGGAACAGTTCATTCAGGATCTAAGAGAATATATATTGGGAGAAGATGAGGCAGCGGCTTAAGTCGCTGCCTTTTTTACAATACTCTTGTTGACATAACATTAATTCCAGTGTAAAATAATAACGTATGTTATTGCTCGGAGAATCAGATGAAGGGACATTACAAACATTTTTACAGAAGAAGGGATGACTGGTATGGCAAGAAAAGAGACTATCACAAAAGAAGATATCATGCAGGCAGCGTTTGAGATTTTACAGGAAGAGGGAATTGAACAGGTGACGGCAAGGAAGCTTGCCGCAAAGGCAAACTGTTCAACCCAGCCCATCTTTCGTGTCTATAAGAATATGGAGGAACTGACAGAGGAATTGTTCGGAAAAGCATGTGAATTCTTTCAGGAATATTACGCTCAGTTTCCGAGGCAGACGGTGACACCCTTTGTCAATCTCGGCTATGCTTACATAAAGTTTGCCGGTGCGTATCAGAAACTGTTTGAATTTGTTTTTTTGTCACAGAATCGTTTCGGCAGAAGCATGTATGATCTTGTGAACGGAAATGCAGGGAATGTCAGCAAAGAGATCCAGACAGCTGCTGCGCAGGGGTGCCGGAATGCCAGCGAACTGTTTATGAAGATGTGGATTTTTATTCACGGGGCAGCCTGTATGTCCCTGACCGGAGATTATGACCTGTCGGAAAGTGAGACAATCCAGCTTCTGAAGGATTCCTATCAGGCATTTAAATAGGAAGAAAACGGAAGCCGGGGAGATGGAGAGTGAGAGATGGAGCAACAGGAACATGATATTATAACCAGAATGAATGAAAAGTTCATGAAGATGAGTAAAGGGCATAAGGCAATTGCTTCCTATATTTCTGATCATTATGATCAGGCAGTTTTCATGACGGCGGCTAAGCTGGGGGAGACGGTAGGCGTCAGCGAATCCACTGTGGTGCGGTTTGCTACAGGACTCGGATATGACGGATATCCGGAGTTTCAGAAGGCGCTGGAAAGCTGGGTGACGGATAAGCTGAATACCGTGCAGAAGATCGGTGCCAAATACGGAAACAGTACTCAGTCGGAAATTTTGCATTCCGTGTTGAATGCGGATATTGAAAAAATTCAGGACACGCTGGTAAATTTGGATGCGGCAGCCTTTGAAGCAGCAGTAGACATCATTCTCAAAGCAAAGACGATTTATCTGGTAGGAGTCAGAAGCTGTGAACCGCTTGCGGATTTTCTTCATTTTTACCTGAATATGATTCGCGGTAATGTTGTGCTTGTAAAAACAACCAGTGTTACAGAAATGTTTGAGCAGATGATCCGGATCGGAGAGCGTGATGCCATTATCGGCATCAGCTTCCCAAGATACTCCATGCGGACTTTGAAAGCAATGGAGTTTGCCAATGACAGGAACGCCAAGGTCATTACCATTACGGACAGTATTCATTCCCCCATGAATCTATATTCCTCATGTAATTTACTTGCAAGAAGTGATATGGTTTCTATTGTGGATTCCCTGGTAGCTCCGCTTAGCGTGATCAATGCGCTTGTGGTGGCACTCTGCCTGAGACAGCCCGAAGAAGTAAAGAAAAATCTGGAGACCTTGGAGGATGTGTGGAATAATTATCAGGTATATCTGAATGATGAAATTAACTTTATTGACGAGGAGCCAATGCTGAATTACCCTCTCGTTCAGAAAGAAGATAAGTCATGAAGCAGATCATAGTTGTAGGCGGAGGCGCGGCCGGTATGATGGCTGCAGTCTTTGCGGCAAGAAATGGCGGACAGGTGACCTTAGTTGAGAAAAATGAAAAAACAGGCAAAAAGATCTATATCACAGGCAAAGGAAGATGTAACCTGACCAATGCCTGTGACGCTGAGGATTTTTTGGGGAATATCATCAGCAACGGAAAGTTTCTCTACAGTGCCTTTGCAAAGATGGATAACCGGGCAGTCATGGATTTCTTTGAAAAGGCAGGCTGTCATTTAAAGGAGGAAAGAGGGGCAAGGATATTTCCTGTTTCGGATCATTCCTCCGATGTGATACAGGCAATGAACAGAGAGCTGGAAAGGGAAGGCGTCAAGGTATTACTGGACACCTGCGTTTCAGAGATAGTAAAGGTGGAAACAGCAGAAAATTCCCATGTAGCAGGGGTGAGACTGTCAAATGGAAAGGTGCTGAAAGCAGATGCTGTGATTCTGGCAACGGGAGGAAGATCTTATGAGTCAACCGGCTCTACGGGAGACGGTTATCGCTTTGCAGAAAGTCTTGGGCATACGGTCAAGGAGACAAGACCGGCGCTGGTTCCTTTTATTGTGGAAGAAGAGTGGTGCAGACAGATGCAGGGACTTTCCCTGAAAAATGTTGCAGTTACCCTGAAAAAAGATAAAAGGAAAATTTATGAGGGCTTCGGAGAAATGCTGTTCACGCATTTTGGTGTGAGTGGCCCATTGATCTTGAGCGCCAGCAGCTTTTATGTGAAAAAGTATGCAGGGATTCCGGTGGAACTGATCATTGACCTGAAGCCTGCACTTTCGCGGGAACAGTTGGATAAGCGACTTTTGCGTGATTTTGATGAGAATAAGAACAAGCAATTCCGGAATGCACTGGACGGCCTGCTACCGGCTAAGATGATTCCGGTGGTGATTACTTTATCGGGAATTATGCCGGAGAAAAAGGTGAATGAAGTAACCAGGGAAGAACGCGGAAGGCTGATGGATCTCTTAAAGGGAATGAAGATGACTGTCACCGGTACACGTGGCTTTGCGGAAGCCATCATAACACAGGGCGGTGTGAATGTGAAGGAGGTTAATCCTTCCAACATGGAATCGAAACTGATAAATGGTCTTTATTTTGCCGGAGAGATATTGGATCTTGATGCGGTGACCGGAGGCTTTAATCTACAGATTGCATGGTCCACCGGATGCCTGGCGGGAATCTCTGCAGCGCAGAATCATGAAGGAAAAGGAGAAGAGAACAAATGAGCTTTCAGATAGCAATAGACGGGCCTGCGGGAGCAGGTAAGAGCACAATAGCGAAAAAAGTAGCAAAGGAAAAGGGATATATTTACGTGGACACGGGAGCCATGTACCGTGCTATGGCGTATTACCTGATTTCCTGCGGCATCAGTAAGGATGATGAGAAAGCGATCGGAGAGAAATGTGAGGGCGCTGAAATTACGATCCGGTATGAAAACGGGGAGCAGGTAGTGCTCCTGAACGGTCAGAATGTGAATGGTGTCATCCGTACGGAAGAGGTAGGAAATATGGCATCCTGCAGCAGTAAGCATCCCAGAGTGAGGGAGCGTCTGACTATGCTGCAGAAGGAACTGGCAAGAACGAATGATGTTGTCATGGATGGAAGGGATATCGGAACAGTGGTTCTTCCCCATGCGGATGTTAAGGTTTACCTTACTGCCAGTGCAGCTGTCCGTGCAAAAAGAAGATATGATGAGCTGACTGCCAAAGGCGAACTCTGTGATATTAAGAAGATTGAAGAAGATATTGTGAAAAGAGATGAGCAGGATATGAATCGCGAGATCGCACCACTTCGTCAGGCCGAGGATGCAACACTGGTGGATTCCTCCAACATGACAATCGACGAGGTCGTGACAGCTATTCTTGCGCTTTGCAGATAGGGGAGAAGGAAAGTATGGAAGTATTACTGGCGAAAAGTGCCGGGTTTTGTTTTGGCGTAAAACGTGCAGTGGAAAAGGTTTATGAACAGATTCAAAAAGAACAGAAGATTTATACCTACGGCCCGATCATACACAATGAGGAAGTGGTTAAGGACCTGGAAAAGCATGGCGTGCAGGTGATTGAAGGGGAAGATGCGCTGAAGGAATTAAAGGAAGGCGCTGTAGTGATTCGTTCTCATGGTGTGCCAAAAAGAATCTACGAACTGATTGAAAAAAACGGATTGGATTGTATTGATGCCACATGTCCCTTTGTGAAGCGGATCCACAATATTGTGGAGAAGGAGAGCTCGGAGGGAAAGAAAATTGTTATTATCGGGAATCCGGGACATCCTGAGGTTGAAGGAATCATGGGATGGTCCCAAACTCCGGCGGAGGTAATTGAATCCAGACAGGAGGCTGAAAGCCTGGTGGTGGATGAACAGGCACCACTGTGTGTTGTGTCTCAGACGACATTTAACTACAACAAATTTCAAGAATTAGTTGAAATTTTTCAGAAAAGAGGTTACAATGTTAATGTTGTAAATACTATCTGTAATGCAACAGAGGAACGACAGAAGGAAGCTGGGGAGATCGCGGCGAAGGTCGATGCGATGATTGTAATAGGTGGCAGGCACAGCTCCAATACACAGAAGCTTTATGAAATCTGTCGTGAGAAGTGTGCGGCCACATTTTTTATACAGACACTGGAAGATTTGCATTTAGAATTACCTAAAACTGCTGCTCTGGTGGGTATTACTGCAGGGGCTTCCACCCCTAACAATATTATCGAGGAGGTTCAAAATTATGTCAGAATTAACTTTTGAACAGATGTTGGAAGAATCATTAAAGACAATACATACAGGAGAGGTAGTTGAAGGTACAGTCATTGATGTTAAGCCTGAAGAGATCATCCTTAACATCGGCTATAAATCCGATGGTGTTCTTACCAGAAATGAATACACCAATGAACCCAATGTGGATTTGACAACTGTAGCTAAGCCGGGCGATACCATGGAAGTAAAAGTACTTAAGGTAAACGACGGTGAAGGACAGGTTATCCTGACCTACAAGAGACTGGCAGCTGACCGTGGCAACAAGAGAATTGAAGAAGCCTTCAACAATAAGGAAGTGCTTACTGCAAAGGTTTCACAGGTTCTTGACGGAGGCTTAAGTGTGATTGTGGATGAGGTCAGAATCTTTATTCCTGCAAGTCTTGTATCAGATGTGTATGAAAAGGACCTTTCCAAGTATGCCGGTCAGGAAATTCAGTTCGTAATCAGTGAGTATAATCCAAAGAGAAGAAGATATATCGGTGACCGCAAGCAGCTGCTGGTAGCTGAAAAGGCAGAGATGCAGAAGAAACTGCTGGAGAGCATCCATGTTGGTGATGTGGTTGAGGGTACTGTTAAAAATGTGACGGACTTTGGCGCATTTATTGATATCGGCGGTGCAGACGGACTTCTTCATATTTCTGAAATGTCCTGGGGACGTGTGGAGAATCCGAAGAAGGTATTTAAGGTAGGAGATACCGTTAAGACCTTTATCAAGGAGATCACAGGGACTAAGATTGCTCTCAGTTTGAAGTTTGAGGATGAAAATCCCTGGAAGGATGCCGCAGTTAAGTATGCAGTCGGCAATGAAGTGACCGGTAAGGTTGCAAGAATGACAGATTTCGGTGCTTTTGTTGAGCTTGAGCCGGGCGTAGACGCACTGCTTCATGTTTCACAGATTTCTAAAGAGCATATTGAAAAGCCTGCAGATGTTTTGAAGGTTGGCGATGAGGTTACCGCTAAGGTAGTAGATTTCAACAGCGAAGATAAGAAGATCAGTCTCAGCATCAAGGCACTGCTGGCTCCTGAACCGGAAGAAGCACCTGCCGAAGAAGTGAAAGAGGAAGCAGATGCAGATGTAGTCTCTGTTGATATCGATGCTGTTATTGCAGCTGAGGAAGCAACTGAGGAAACAGAGGAATCAGAAAAATAGACTATAAATCTCAGGCGGTTTGCTATGGCTTACGATTATGAATACTTTAAGGGAGCTGTAATGCAGCTTACCGGAATAGATCTAAATGCATATAAAGAGCGTCAGATGAAAAGAAGAATTGATGCTCTTATAGCGAAAAACGGAATTGTGGGCTACGATGCATATGTGCAGGTATTAAAGAAGGACAAGTCCAAATTTGAGGAATTTGTCAATTATCTTACCATCAATGTTTCTGAGTTTTACAGAAATCCTGAACAATGGCAGGTGATGGATAAGGAGATTATACCGGAGTTGATCAGTAAATTCGGTAAGAACCTTAAAATTTGGAGTGCAGCCTGCTCCACGGGGGATGAGCCGTACTCCCTTGTTATGGCATTATCCAGACATATACCGCTGAATCAGATCCGCATTATGGCAACGGATCTGGACAAGCAGGTGATTGCGAAGGCGAAGGTTGGTCTATATAGTGAAAAGAGTATAGCAGCCGTTCCGGAAGACTTCAAAAAGAAGTATTTTACCAAGATAGGACTTTCTTATCAGATCTCTGATGAAATTAAATCGCGGGTGGAATTTAGAGAGCATAATCTGCTTGAGAGTAATTACCCGAAGGATTATCATATGATTGTCTGCCGAAACGTATTGATTTATTTTACGGAAGAGGCTAAGGATGAGGTGTTCAGAAAATTTTATCAGTCGCTGGCACCTGGAGGGATTCTGTTTATCGGAAGTACCGAGCAGATTATCAATCATAGGGATATGGGATATGAGAGAAAAAATTCATTCTATTATGAACGTCCGAAAAAATAGTGAAAGAGACATCGTGAAGATGTCTCTTTTTTGAATTAATTATATTCTATTGCTGCAGCGCCATCGCATTCAGTATATGGCTTGCGTACCTGGAAAATAAATCTCTGTCCTTTTTAATGTCATCGGTAAGCTCAAAGAATAAATCCTTGCTCTTGTATTCCCGCTTGAAAAATGGCTCAACAAGAACCTCCCACTGGGGAAGATAAAGAGAGAATTTACGGGTATAGCAGTTCTCTGCGGTTGCCTGCTGCCTGTAATCCTTGTCGACAAAGGAAGAAATTGATTTATGGATCGCCATATCCTCTGTGGGAAGATAGTAGTAGTTCTTGTGGTTGGCATAGAAGTATTTGAGTTCCTCTTCATAGATTGGAACGATCAGGGTTCCCTCATAGCCTTCCCCTTTAAAATGGCAGCCTCTTCCCATAAAGCTTATGGGAACCGGAAGCGGGGAGGAAAATACCAGCTGCAGAACCAGCTCCTTGCGCGGAATGCCGTGGATATCATTATAATAATTAGCCTGAACCTTTCGCGCCTTGAGATTACAATTAAACAGATCGTAGTAGGAAAGGATAGGAAGAACCTCCAGCATTCCCTTCATATCATCTGAATTGTGTAACAACAGCGTGCGATAGAGATTATAATCGTAGGAAGCAGTATAGTCATGATATACCTGGATCAGCTCCCCACCTGTGTATCCGTCCTCACGTCTGATGCCGAGAAATTCTTCCACAGTTTTCAGCTTGCAGTTCGGAAGCTTTAAAAAGTTTTTGTAAGGGGCAACGCGGCGATAAATATCAAGCCCTTCGAGCTGATCAAAATCACATTCGATTCCGTATTTTTTTGCTTTGTTTTTCAGGTAGGGCAGATCAAAGGTGTTTCCGTTATAATGAATCAGATAACTGAAATTGTGTGCAAAATCAAGAAAAGCCTTTAGAAGCTCAGGCTCTTCCTCAGAGGTCTGGGCAAACCACTGGCGAATGACCCAATTCCCTTCTGTATAAAATGCACAGCCAATTAAGTAAAGGGAAGAGTTGGCTGCCAGAAAGCCGGTTGTTTCTATATCTAAAAACAATACCTGATCAAGAGGAGCAAGACGCTCCAGAGGATATTCCAGTTTGAAATTTCCAAGTATGACTTCTTCTGTCTTCATAAAATCCTCCGATTGAAATCGAGTAATAAATTTCTCATTGATTAGTGTAGCATATTTTTCAAAAATACTGTAGTATTTTCGACAAAAAAATAGTATATTTAAGAGGATGAAAATTATCAGAATACGACTGAAAATCAATATGTGGAAAGAAGGGTAGATAATGGCAAGATTAACGTTTGCGGGAGGCATACATCCTTACGATGGAAAAGAATTATCGAAGGATAAGCCAATCAGGGAAGTCTTCCCGAAGGGTGACCTGATTTATCCGTTGTCGCAGCACATCGGTGCTCCGGCACAGCCGATCGTGAAGAAAGGTGACAAGGTGTTAACAGGTCAGAAGATTGCAGAAGCAGGCGGCTTTGTGTCGGCACCTATTTATGCAACGGTTTCAGGAACTGTGAAAGCAATTGAACCGAGAAGGGTTGTCACCGGAGATAATGTGATGAGTATTGTCATAGAGAATGACGGTCTTTATGAGGAAGTGGAGTGGCAGCCGGTAAAACCCCTTGAGGAGCTTACCAGGGAAGAGAAGATTGAAATGATCAGGGAGGCTGGGATCGTAGGTATGGGCGGTGCCGGATTCCCCACAGCTGTGAAGCTTTCTCCCAAGGAACCCGAAAAGATAGAATATGTGATAGTAAACTGTGCAGAGTGTGAGCCTTACTTAACCTCAGATTACCGGAAGATGCTTGAAGAGCCGGAAAAACTGATCGGTGGACTCAAGGTTGCCTTAAGTCTTTTTGAAAATGCCAGAGGAATTCTGGCAGTGGAGGACAATAAGCCGGACTGTATCACCAGATTAAAATATTTGACCAGAAATGAGAATAAGATCACGGTAAAGGCACTGAAAACCAAATATCCGCAAGGCTCCGAGAGACAGCTGATCTACGCGACAACGGGGCGGGCGATCAATTCCTCCATGCTTCCGGCAGATGCGGGGTGCGTTGTGAATAATGTGGATACCGTGATTGCAATTTACAATGCGGTAATGGAGGGAAAACCCCTGATGTACAGGATCGTAACGGTTACGGGAGATGCCATTGCCAACCCACAGAATTTTAAAGTGAGAATCGGAACCAATTATCATGAACTGGTGGAGGAGGCAGGCGGGTTTAAGGAACCACCGGTGAAAATTGTATCCGGAGGTCCTATGATGGGATTCGGAATTTTTGATTTGGATGTCCCGGCAACTAAAACTTCCTCAGCCCTGCTTTGCATGACAAAGGATGAGGTGTCTGCCATGGAACCCAGTGCCTGCATCAATTGCGGAAAGTGTGTAGAGGTATGTCCGGGCAGAGTTGTTCCCAGAAAGCTTGCAGACTATGCAGAACACTATGATGAGGAAGCCTTTGTGAAGAACAACGGCATGGAATGCTGTGAATGTGGCTGCTGTAGCTATGTGTGTCCGGCAAAGCGTCCGCTTACCCAGGTGATCAAGTCCATGCGAAAGATGCAGCTTGCGAAGAAGAAAAAGTAGGAGGAGAACGTTCATGAGCGATTTGATGAAAGTGTCATCTAATCCCCATATCAGGTCGAGGGTTACTACCAGCAGCATTATGCTTGCGGTAGTGATTGCACTGCTTCCTGCGGCTGGCTTTGGTATCTATAATTTTGGATTAAATGCACTGATTTTAATACTGGTTACTGTAGCAACTACAGTGCTGACAGAGTTGATATACGAAATACTGATGCACAAAAAGGTGACGATCGGCGATTTCTCGGCAGTGGTTACCGGGCTTTTGCTGGCGCTTAACCTTCCTCCTTCAGCGCCCTGGTGGATTGGTGTAGTGGGCGGTGTGTTTGCAATATTGGTTGTAAAGATGTTATTTGGGGGGCTGGGACAGAACTTTATGAATCCTGCACTTGGTGCAAGATGTTTTCTGCTGATCTCCTATACTTCCATCATGTGCAACTTTGAATGTGATGCCTATACGGGACCAACACCTCTTGCCAGCTTGAAGGCAGGAGAGAGTGTGAACATATTGGATATGGTGATCGGTAAGACGGCAGGAACTATCGGTGAGACCTCCATGATTGCGATCGTGATCGGGGCTTGCTTCCTGATTCTGCTTGGTGTCATTGATTTAAAGGTGCCGGGAAGCTACATTGTGACCTTTGTTATTTTTATTATCTTGTTTGGCGGACATGGATTTGATCCTGCGTTTATCAGTGCGCATCTTGCCGGCGGTGGATTGATGCTGGGTGCTTTCTTTATGGCAACAGATTATGTGACCAGACCTGTGACGAAGAGAGGACAATATTTATATGGAATTATTTTGGGACTGCTTACCGGAATTTTCCGAATTTTCGGACCCTCTGCGGAAGGCGTGTCCTATGCAATCATTCTGGGCAATCTTCTGGTGCCGTTGATTGAGAAGATCACTATGCCGAAGGCATTTGGAAAAGGAGGGGAAAGAGCATGAAGAGTATGTTAAAAGATGCGGCCATCCTTTTTGTGATCACCTTGTTTGCCGGCCTGATCCTGGGAGCAGTTTACCAGGTTACCAAGGAGCCGATTGCTCTGGCTGAGGAAAAAGCAGCCAAAGAAGCTTATGCGGAGGTATTTCCGGCAGCATCGGATTTTTCCCTGATTACGGAAGGAATGCCGGAGGATGCAAAGTGGCAGAGCGCCTGGACGGAATCCGGCTTTGAGATGGTTGAGGTTGAAAATGTTCTTGAGGCACTGGACCAGAATGAAACCCTGCTTGGCTATGTATTGACGGTAACCAGCCATGAGGGGTATGGCGGAGATATTACCTTTACTATGGGAATTTGTACAGACGGAACCTTAAATGGTATTTCCATTTTGAGTATTTCAGAAACTGCCGGTCTTGGAATGAAGGCAGAGGAGGTCTTAAAACCCCAATTTGCGAATAAGAATTTTCCCAGCTTTACTTATACCAAATCGGGAGCTACATCAGACAATCAGATCGATGCTATCAGTGGTGCAACAATTACGACCAACGCGGTTACGACCGCAGTCAACGGCGGTCTGTATTATTTCCAGACACAGTTAGGAGGTAGCAGCTATGAAGCAAAATAGTGTGTCAGAACGTCTGGTGAACGGACTGATCAAAGAAAATCCGACTTTTGTACTGATGCTGGGAATGTGTCCGACGCTGGCAGTTACCACATCGGCAATCAATGGTATGGGAATGGGGCTTACCACTATGGTGGTGCTGGCTCTCAGCAATATGTTTATTTCCCTGCTCCGCAAGGTGATACCCGATAAGGTGCGTATCCCTGCGTTTATCGTGATCATTGCATCCTTTGTAACGGTAGTGGAGCTGCTCTTAAAGGCATATATTCCATTCCTTTATGATGCGTTGGGACTTTATATTCCGCTGATCGTTGTAAACTGTATCATCCTCGGACGTGCGGAAGCCTATGCCTCCAAAAACGGTGTGATTCCCTCACTGTTTGACGGAATCGGTATGGGCCTTGGCTTTACGCTGGCACTTACGATCATTGGTGCTGTGAGAGAACTGCTGGGTGCAGGTGAAGTATTTGGTTATGCTGTCATGCCGGAAAGCTATGTTCCCTGCAGTATCTTTGTGCTGGCTCCCGGAGCCTTCTTTGTGCTTGCCGTACTCACAGCTATCCAGAATAAGGTGAAACTTGCGGGAGAAAGAAAGGGTAAGGATATGTCGAAGATCGGTTCCGGCTGCAACTCAGATTGTATGAATTGTTCAGAAGCCGGCTGCAGCAAACGCTTTTATGATGAGAATGCAAAGGCGGAAGAACCGGAAGAGACGAAAGAAGAGACAGTGATAGAAAAGGAGGAAGAAAAGAATGATTAAGGATCTGCTTATTATATTAATTTCATCCTCACTGGTCAGCAATGTCGTTCTGAGTCAGTTTTTGGGATTATGCCCTTTCCTTGGTGTGTCTAAGAAAACCAATACGGCGGCAGGAATGGGAACAGCGGTTATCTTTGTCATCACACTGGCATCTGCGGTTGCGGGAGTGATATACAAGTTTATTCTGGTTCCCTTTGATCTGACTTATTTACAGACAATTGTTTTTATTTTGGTGATTGCAGCATTAGTACAGTTCGTGGAAATGTTCCTTAAGAAATTTATGAAAGCACTGTATCAGGCGCTGGGTGTTTATTTACCGCTGATCACGACAAACTGTGCAGTGCTTGGCGTTGCACTTACCAATGTGCAGAAGAATTATGGAATTCTTGCCGGTATTGTAAACGGATTTGCCACGGCAGTAGGCTTTACCATTTCCATTGTGATCCTGGCAGGAATCAGGGAAAAAATGGAATATAATGATATTCCGGAATCCTTCAGGGGAATGCCGATCGTTCTCGTAACAGCGGGACTTATGGCAATTGCCTTCTGCGGATTTTCAGGATTGCTGTAGGGGGTGAGCAGATATGAATATAACAGGAGTTTTACTTGCGGTTGCCGTTGTGGGAGGTGTGGGGCTGTTTATCGGTCTGTTTCTTGGAATTGCCGCCATTAAATTTAAGGTAGAGGTTGATGAAAAGGAGGAGGCTGTTCTTGCAGCGCTTCCGGGAAACAATTGTGGTGGATGCGGATTCCCCGGCTGCAGCGGTCTTGCAGCTGCCATCTCAAAGGGAGAGGCACCGGTAAATGCCTGCCCGGTGGGCGGAGAGCCTGTAGGCAAGGTCATTGCCGGAATTATGGGCGTAGAAGCTGGAGAAACCACCAGAATGACTGCTTTTGTGCAGTGTCAGGGTGACTGTGAAAAGACAACCCTTGACTATGATTATACAGGGATTGAGGATTGCCGTATGCTTTCCTTTGTGCCAAACGGAGGGGCGAAGAGCTGTAATTACGGCTGCCTGGGATTTGGAACCTGTGTGCAGGTATGCCCCTTTGATGCAATTCATGTTGTAAATGGTGTGGCAGTGGTGGATAAGGAAAAATGTAAGGCTTGCGGAAAGTGCGTGGATGTCTGTCCCAAGCATCTGATTGCGCTGATCCCGTATGATTCCAAATATGCAGTGGCATGCAGCTCCAAGGATAAGGGGCCGGTTACGATGAAGGATTGTACTGTGGGCTGTATCGGCTGTCAGTTGTGCAAGAAAAACTGTCCTGCACAGGCAGTGGAGGTGACAGACTTTAATGCGACCATTGATTATGAGAAGTGTGAAGGCTGTGGCATCTGCGTGGAAAAATGCCCCAGAAAGTCAATTGTAATGCATTGAGAAAACAGGAACGGAGCTTGAGATGAGAGAAAACAGCGTAAATGTCAGATTGGGAAGTACGGGAATCGTTGTGAATAAAAACGGCTTTGGCGCTTTGCCGATCCAGAGGATCAGTGATGAGGCGGCAGTCCATCTGCTGCGAAAGGCTTACGAAGGTGGAATTCGCTTTTTTGATACGGCCAGAGCTTACAGTGATAGTGAACATAAGCTTGGGCTTGCCTTTGAGGGAATCAGGGAATCTCTGTATATTGCGACCAAATCCGGGGCAAAGACGGGAGAAGAGATGAAAAAGGATTTGGAGCAGAGTCTTGCCAATCTGAAGACAGACTATATTGATATATATCAGTTCCATAATCCGGAGTTCTGCCCAAAGCCGGGAGATAAGAGTGGATTGTATGACGCGGCAATGGAAGCAAAAAAGGCGGGAAAAATCCGTCATATCGGCATTACCAATCACAGGCTGGGGGTTGCCAGAGAAGCAATCGCCAGCGGACTGTATGAGACCTTACAGTTTCCTTTTTGCTATCTTGCTACAGAAAAGGAGGAGGAGTTGGTAGAGGCTTGCAAAAAGGCAGACATGGGGTTCATTGCCATGAAGGCTTTATCGGGAGGACTGATTACCAATTCGGCAGCTGCCTATGCCCATGCGGCACAGTATGAAAATGTATTGCCCATCTGGGGGGTTCAGAGGGAAAAGGAATTGGAGGAATTTTTATCCTATATTCAGAATCCACCTGAAATGAGTGAGGAAATACAGCATCTGATCGAAAAGGATAAGGAAGAACTTTCCGGCGATTTCTGCCGTGGCTGCGGTTACTGTATGCCGTGCCCTGTAGGGATAGAGATCAATAATTGTGCCAGAATGTCCCTGTTGCTTCGAAGATCACCCTCCAGGTTACAGCTGACAAAAGAGGCCCAGGAAAAAATGATGAAAATTGAAAACTGTCTGCACTGTAATCAGTGTAAGAGCAAATGCCCTTATGGACTGGATACCCCCAATCTTCTTGCTAAAAATCTGGAAGATTACAAGAGAGTACTGGCGGGAGAGGTTTCCGTGACGGAATAAACGTTTAAAAGTGATAATAAAGAATCTGACCGTCCTCTGTGATGAAGACTGCCTGTACATCAGGGTAATTTTCAAGCAGTCGGACGGCCTTTTCGTATCCGAGAATAAAACATAATGTGGAGAGGGCATCTGCCTGTGTGGAATCCGGAGACAATATAGTGACCTGTGAAAGTTCGTTTTCAACGGGATATCCGGTTTCGGCAGAGAGAATATGATGGTAGAGCCTTCCGTCCTTCTCAAAATAACGCTCATAGTTTCCGGAGGAAACAACGCTGATATCGGTGAGATCAAGTGTAAGCGCAGCTGTGCCGGAGGATGCAAACGGCTTTTGAATCCCAATTTTAAAGGGAGTTCCGTCGGGTTTGGAACCTACCGCCACCAGGTTGCCGCCAAGATTGATCAAAGCGGAAGTGACACCCTTTGAGAGAAGAAACTCTTTCATTTTATCGGCGATAAAACCTTTGGCAATAAACCCCAGATCAATAACGGCTTCCGGGTCGTTCAGACGAACCCGGCTGCCCTGAATCTCAATGGAATGATAGTCGATATGAGCAAGGGCGTTTTGAATCGCCTGACTTTCAGGAACCATCTGTGGGCAATCAGAACCGAAGTTCCAGAGAGAAGAAAGGGCACCGATGGAAGGTGTTACCATGCCGTCTGATACCTCCGCGTAGGAAAGTGCTTCCTGAAGGAGTGAGAGCGTATCTTTATCCACGGTGATAAAGGTTCCGGGATTGGCATTGATCTTCCAGACATCGCTTCCTTCAACGGTAGGGCTCAGGAGTGCCTCATAGTGTCCTGCAAGTGCCATACATTCATCAAGAAGGGATTTGTTGTCTTCCTCATAGAGGGTAATGGTAATTACGGTATCGAAATAAAAACCGGTGTCGGAAACCGGAGTGCTCTGTCTGCCGCAGCCTGAAAGCAGGATTGTGGGAAAAAGAAATGCGGCAAGGATCAAACACTTTAACCCGGAACATTTTATTTGGAAAACAGAAGAGAGAACGTGCATAAAAGTACCTCTGAAAAACGAATCAATTTTGGAATGAATTCCAATTGTAATAGATTTTCATTTCATGTATAGTTATTATATAATTTTGAGAAAGATTTGAAAAGGATAACGGAGAAGAAATCGATGCGTTTACCCGGTGAGGAAGATGAAAGAGGCATGGGAATGCCGGTAATTTATACAATAGTTGCTGTGTCGGCCTTCGTGCTGATTATTCTTGCTGTTGTTTTTGCCAGTAACTCAGACAAAAGAGGATCCGGCAGCGCGAAAAATCAGTCAGTGAAACCGACTGCATCGCCGACTCCTACGACAGAGGTATCGTTCGCCGAGGGGCAGGAGGATATTGAAACACTTTACAGAGAGAATAAGCTTCGCGCGGAGGATCTTGATTTCTGGAATATGTACCAGGATGATACGACCTTTGTGGAAGCAGAACCTACAACAAGTCCTTCCCCTACTCCTTCTCATGAGCCTACAGATGAGGAGAAGGAAAAGGATGGAAAACACACGTTAGTTACCTATAAGGATGGAACACAGGAGTGGATCGAGATAGTAAGTAAGATTCCCCTGCACACCTATGATATTACGAATCTGAAAATAACCAATGGAAAGATGGCGTATTATCAGGATGGGGAAAAGTGCTCCTGGCTGGGTGTTGATCTGTCAAAAAACAGCGGAAAAGTAGACTTTAAGCTTCTGAAGGAAAACGGGATTGATTTCGTGATCCTGCGACTGGGAAGCCGCGGATATGAGAGCGGAGTTGTTACTTTGGATGAAAATTTCGTGGCCAATATCACAGCTGCGCAGAATGCGGGACTTGAAGTGGGGGTTTCCTTCTTTTCACAGGCAGTTACTGTGCAGGAGGCAGTAGATGAGGCTAATTTTGTAGTCAGCAATCTGGTCCCTTACCAGATCCATTATCCGGTTGTGTATGATATGGAATATATTACCAATGATGATTCCAGAATTGATATCTTGAAGGAGGAGGATAAGACGGAGATCGCAGAGGCATTTCTGTCTACAGTTGAGAGGGAAGGCTATCGCACGCTTCTTTACGGGAACAAGAGCTGGCTGTTAACGGAGCTGTTGCCTGAGGTTCTGCTTCCTGAATATGATGTCCTTCTGTCGGATCAGTCTTCGATCCCGGACTATCCCTATCAGTTCCGTATGTGGAAATATGCGACTAATCAGGAAATTGACGGAGTGGAAAACCCCGCAGCCTACCTCATCAGCTTTGTGGACTATACCCGTAAATAGCTGATGCCGGGAAATACGGGCTAAGGGTGATAGCCTTCTATTTTGGAGGAGATATGTAATTTTGAATAGATGTCGGCGTAGGCAGAAGGAGACAGGTTCTCAATATAATTTGGTGAAAATCCCTTGCTCACGCCGGCTTTTTTCAGGATATCAATGGCTTTATTGTAGGCAATGGCTGCCTCGATATCACTTTGATAGGTTCCAATCGTATAATTTCCGTTTATGTGGATTTTGGCGATGTAGCGGGGACCTTTTTTTGTTTCTCTTCTGGAGACACCGTGATAGATGTTGAAAATTTCTATGTTTTCATAACGGAAATCCATATTATCTCCGTTTACAAAGCGGTAATCCTTTTCCGGCACAGCATAATTTTTGATTCCGTAGCGGTTCAGGATGTTGACCTGCATTCCGTAATCGGCTACAAAAAAATGCCTTCCCCGTCGCATGATCTTATGGGAGGAATAATAAAACAGATCATCAAAATCGAATTTCAGCAGCTCACTGGAGGAAAGATGGTATTCAAAATAGTTTTTCTTCATGTAGATGGGTGTGGAAAAATAGATCTGATTGTCGCGAAAATTCAGCAGACAGACCCATTTGGGGTATGGAAGGATACGGTGCGGGGAATAATCTGCAAGGGTAAGGGAGGCATCATTGAGCAACGAGGAGCCCTCCAGATAGGCAGCATAGGCCATGTAGGCAGAAGGATAGCTGCCCAAACTGATGTGTTTTTTTTGAAAAGTAATGGAGGAACGGTAGTAGGTACTGCCGTCCTTTTTTTGTGCGGTAAACACACCGGGGAGGTTTTTCTCCATAGACCCAAATCCCTTCTTTCGCAAAATATATAGGTTATTTTACCACAAAAAAGGCCATAAAGAAAATTTTAGAAATATTTTTGGCAGTAACTGTATAAAATATTAAGGAACTGTTACATAAGTGTGACAGTCGGACAAACAAAAGGATGCAAAAGCTGCGAAAAGAAAGGATGCGGATATTGGCATGTATAAAAAATTTATCATGCAGCTGTTCTTATGTAATATGCTGCTGATTACAGGTTGGTTTTGTGCAAAAGGAACACAGATCACCCAGCTTGCTTCGACTCCGGCATTTAAGCTGAGTCTTATAAAGGATTACGAAACGGCTCCGGAGCAACCCAGAGCAGATCGATTTTTTGGAATGCTGAAGCGGGCGGCATCGGGCCAGAGAGTTGTAGATTATACGGTGCTTGAAAGGGAATATAAGTATGAACTGTCCGAGGAGGATTACGAAGCATTGCTGAAAATTGTACAGGCAGAGGCCGGAAATGAGGATGAGGAAGGGAAAATGCTGGTGGCAGGAGTTGTACTGAACCGCGTACAAAGCGACAAGTTTCCGGATACGGTTGTTCAGGTAGTGATGCAGCAGGAGGAGGGGGTATATCAGTTCTCCCCGGTTGCGAATGGAAGCTACTTTAAGGCAAAAGCGACACAGGATACCATAGATGCAGTGGAGAGAGTGCTTTGCGGGGAGGATATCACCCAGGGAGCACTGTATTTTGCTGCAAGAAAATATGCGGACCCGGAAAAGATGAAATGGTTCGACTGTGCTCTGGTGAGGCTGTTTGAGCATGGCGGACATGAGTTTTTTACCAATGGTTAAGTCTGTCGTTGAAAAAACGCTTTTTTTATGATAAAATATAAAAACAATTTTGCAAAAGAACCTGGGGAAAGGGAGTATTACGATGGAGATTTTATATCATAGTACAAGAAGTAAAGGGAATCCGGTCAAAGCATCGGAAGCAATACTGAAGGGACTGTCGGAGGACGGAGGCTTATATGTGCCGGAGAAAATTCCGGTTTTGGATAAAACTTTGGAAGAGTTGGCAGATATGACCTATGGACAGGTTGCGTATGAAGTTATGAAGCTGTTCCTCACAGATTTCACGGAAGAAGAATTGAAGGACTGCATCAGACGGGCCTATGACGAAAAATTTGATACGGAAGAGATTGCGCCGCTTGTGGAAGCGGGGGACGCTTATTATCTGGAGTTGTTCCATGGGGCAACCATTGCCTTTAAGGATATGGCATTGTCGATCCTGCCACATCTGCTCACGACATCAGCCAAGAAGAATCAGGTGAAAAATGAGATCGTGATTTTGACAGCTACCTCCGGGGATACCGGAAAGGCAGCACTTTCAGGCTTTGCGGATGTAGAAGGTACGAGGATCATTGTTTTCTATCCGAAAAACGGTGTCAGTCCGATCCAGGAAAAGCAGATGGTAACCCAGAAGGGGAAAAATACATATGTGGTAGGTATTCACGGAAACTTTGATGATGCACAGACCGGGGTAAAGCAGATATTCGGGGATAAAGAGTTGGCAGCTTACATGGATGAAAAGGGCTTTCAGTTCTCATCTGCAAACTCCATCAATATCGGACGTCTGGTTCCCCAGATCGTTTATTATGTATATGCTTATGTAAAGCTGTTGAAGGAAGAGCAGATTGTAAGCGGTGAAAAGATTAACGTAGTAGTTCCGACAGGAAACTTTGGCAATATTCTGGCGGCATTTTATGCAAAACAGATGGGATTACCGATCGACAGACTGATTTGTGCATCCAACGAAAACAAGGTTCTCTATGATTTCTTTACATCGGGAACCTATGACCGGAACAGGGAATTTGTACTTACCTCGTCGCCCTCTATGGATATTCTGATTTCCAGCAATCTGGAGAGACTGATTTATCGAATTGCGGGAAATGATCCTGCAAAGAATAAAGAATTGATGGCGGCACTTTCACAAGGCGGTTCCTATACCATTACAGAGGAGATGAGGGAACAGCTCAGAGATTTTTACGGTAATTATGCAAGTGAGCTGGAGACCGCACAGACAATTCATGATTTATATGAGAGTACCGGGTATGTGATCGACACACATACAGCAGTTGCATCCTGTGTTTATCAAAAGTATAAAGAAGCAACAAAGGATGACAAGGTTACTGTGATCGCTTCCACAGCAAGCCCGTATAAATTTACAAGAAGTGTCATGAATGCGATTGACAGCAAATATGATGCAATGGGAGACTTCGAACTGGTTGACAGACTTTCTGAAATTTCAGGCGTGGATGTTCCAAGGGCAATCGAGGAAATCAGGACGGCTCCGGTTCTGCATGATCATGTATGTGATAAGACGCAAATGAAGCAGACTGTAAAGGATTTCCTTGGAATTTAGTTTGAAATAAGAGTAAAGTGTTGACCGGGCTGTTCAGAACAGGGGGAGCAGAAGCGTATGAAACACATTTTAATTGTAGATGATGTTACAACGAATTTGAAGTGTGCAGCAGAGGTACTGAAGGATACTTATGATGTTACAACGGCGAAATCCGGCAAAGCGGCATTGCAGATTCTGCGCGAAATACAGCCGGATCTGATCATGCTTGATGTGAACATGCCGGAGATGAACGGCTTTGAGGTGATGGAAAGAATTAAGGAGGATCCCGTTACCCGGGATATTCCGGTTATCTTTCTGACAGCGGAGGCAGATAAGGAAAATGAGGTTACCGGGCTTAAGATGGGAGCCATGGACTTCATTAAGAAGCCGTTTGAACCGGATATTATGCGGAGCAGGATCGAGAAAATCCTGCAGATGACGGAGCAGACGAAGGAACTGCAGAATATTGCGGGCAGAGACAGCCTTACCAATCTTCTTAACCGCAGATGCTTTGAAAAGATATTGGATCAGCCGGAGGAGGGAAAGGAAAACGGATTTTTCCTGCTGCTTGACCTGGATAATTTCAAGCAGGTCAATGACACCTTTGGACACGTGATCGGCGACCAGGTATTGATCAAATTTGCGAGAGTTATGGAGGAGGAGGCTTCACCTGAGGACGCTATCTGCCGGATCGGTGGGGATGAATTTGCTATATTCATTCCGGGGACCTATGAGAAGAGCAAGATTAAAAGTATTGCAAGAAGAATGATTGCCGGAATTGAATTCGAGGTAAATGACCTGCTTCTGGATACCTGTGATTTTAAGCTGTCTGTTTCCATTGGAATAGCAGAAAAACCGGAAGATGGAAGTCATTTTGCGGAGCTGTATGCTGCCGCCGATAAGGCCTTGTATTATGTGAAGCAGAATGGGAAGAGGGGCTGTTACTTTTACCATACCGAGGAAGGAAAAGAGAAGGAGCTTGACGAGGACAATAATCTGATCGATCTTTTGCAGCTTCAGCGCCTGATCCAGGAAAAAAGCGAGCAGAGCGGAGCATACCGTGTGGAGTATGACGGATTCAAAAGAATTTATCATTTTGTCTCCCGATGTATGGAGAGAAAAAGTCAGGATGTACAGCTGGTACTCTTTACCATTCAGGAACAGGAACATATAGAGGGAGAAAACGAGAAACCGCCGATTGAAATTCTGGAGGAGGCAGTATCTAAATCCTTAAGAAGAGGGGATGTGGCAACAAGATGCGGAAATACGCAGTATGTAGCCATTCTGATGAATGCCTCTGAGGAAAACGGAACGCTTGTGGTAAAGAGGATTCAGAAAAAATTCAGTGAACTCTCCGGAGATGGCCGGTTGACGCTTGGCTACGAAATGGTAAGTGTTGGAAAAAAAGAAGAGTAAAAAGGAAGCTGCATGATTCGGTTATCCGAATTATGCAGCCTTTTGCTTTTATTTACGGTCGCGGATATCGATATAATCGCGGTCGGGTCCGATGGGCTTGTAGGCAGGCCGGATGATCTTGCCGTTATTTGCAAGCTCCTCCATGCGGTGGGCACTCCAGCCGGAAATTCGCGCCATGGCAAAAATAGGTGTGTACAGCTCAAGCGGAAGATCAAGCATGTGATAAACAAAACCGGAGTAAAAGTCTACATTAATGCTGACCCCCTTATACATCTGGCGCTCCTTAGAGATGATCTGCGGTGCCAGCTTTTCAACCAGGGAATAGAGTCCGAATTCCTTTTCCAGACCCTTTTCCACAGACAGCTTTTCTACGAAGGATTTGAAGATCACGGCACGGGGATCGGACTTTGAGTAGATCGCGTGTCCTACGCCATAGATAAGTCCGGCATGATCGAAGGCATCCTTGTGAAGGAGTCTTTTCAGATAATCGGAAACTTCCTCCTCATCCGCCCAATCCTTGACTTCCTTCTTCATATCTTCAAACATCTGAACCACTTTGATATTGGCACCACCGTGTCTGGGACCCTTTAAGGAACCGATGGCAGCTGCGATGACAGAATAGGTATCTGTCAGGGAGGAGGTGACAACATGCGTGGTAAAGGTGGAGTTATTACCGCCGCCGTGCTCCATGTGCAGGACAAGAGCAATGTCTAACAGTCTTGCTTCAAGCGGAGTGTAGGAACTGTCCGGACGTAGGATATGTAAAATATTTTCTGCCGCGGAAAGAGTCGGGTCAGAAGGATGGATGAAAAGACTCTTTCCGTCATGGTAATGTCCGTAGGCCTGATAGCCATATATGGATAAAAGCGGAAACAGACTGATCAGCTGCAGACACTGTCTCAATACGTTGGGAAGCGATACATCATCGGCTCTGTCATCATAGGAGTACAGGGTAAGGACGCTTCTTGCAAGCGTATTCATCATGTCACGGCTGGGTGCTTTCATGATAATATCCCGTACAAAGCTGGTTGGAAGACTTCTGTATTTGGAAAGGAGTGCTTTGAAATCGGCAAGCTCCTTTTCTGTAGGAAGCTTGGAAAAAAGCAGAAGATAGGTGATCTCCTCAAAACCGAAACGCCCATCCTTCGTAAAGCCTTCTACCAGGTCTTTCACATCGTAACCACGGTAAAACAGACGACCATGGGCAGGGACCTCTACACCGTTCACGATTTGCGTGGCACGGACATCGGAAATATTAGTCAGACCTGCAAGAACGCCCTTTCCGTTTAAATCTCGAAGTCCTCTTTTGACCTCATATTTGGTAAAAAGTTCTGTATCAATGATATCTGCCTGCTCGCTCATTCTGGCAAGGCGGACAATTTCGGGTGTGATTTCAGAAAATTCATTATGATCCATGTAATACTCCTTTCCTAAAAAATTGTATGGTTAGTATGTGGGAATCCATAGCTTTTGTCAGTTAATATTTAAGAAATGAAAGAACATTTCAGAAAAAATGATAAAACAATAATAACATGCAAACGCACTTCAAACAAGTAAAAATTGAACTGTTAACAAATATTTTAGAATTCATTCAGAAATTTGCACTTCATTAATATTGACTTTTAAAAACATGTTTGAGATAATACAATAGGTGTGCCGGGAAGGTACATGCGAGGTAAGGAACCACGGTTTTGGCAGAGGTTTCAAGGCCGGAACCGGGGTGGAAAATATACAACAAATTAAGGAGGACATCATATGTCAACAAAAGCTTATTATCCGATTTCCGAAATTGGTGCTGGTAAAGTTGGTTTTTCAAAGACCCGTTCCATCATCGAAGCTGCTTTCTACGGAAACAATGTAGTAAAAGTAAACACATTGAAGGAAGCTTATGAATTAGCAAAGAATTCACCCGGAACGATCGTAACGGACATGCCGATCAAGGACGGTGAAACATTTGGTCTTGAGAAGGATGCAAAGGTTCTTCTGTTCAACGATGGTGCAGTAACAGGACGTTATGCTGCAGCACGCCGCATTAAGGGCGAGCCCGGCGTTGATGAGGCTAAGCTTGATAAAGTTGTTATGGATGCTATTTATGAGACACGTTGGAAAACCATGTATCATGCAGAGTGTTTCGTAGGTCTTGATCCTGAATTTATGTGTAAGGCACACCTTCTGATTCCGGAAGGAGAAGAGAACTTACTGTATAACTGGATGATCAACTTCCAGTATATGTCAGATGAGTATGTAAAGATGTACAAGGCTTCCCAGCCTATCGG
>JAHAYJ010000073.1 GCA_018384375.1 Lachnospiraceae bacterium | reverse complement strand
TGGCAGAACTAATGCCTTGGTCGGAAATACTTCCCGATTGTTGTAAACAACTGAAGAGATAATTATGACTCGCCACCTCTATCAGGTGGCGATGCTTTTTCAGGCAGGCGAGTTATTTACCTGATACGATTTATCCGATGACGGTAAGTTTCGTTCTCCTCCATAAGTGTCTCCGACAGACTCAACAAGTCGTCTTCGTTCTTTAAGTTTTCTGATTCGTTCATCTCGTTCCCTCGCTTTCTCTTTTACTCTTTGCATAATTTCTGCAATTGCTGATTCTGTGTTTGCAATCGCAGATTCTGTCCGGCTAATTCCTGATTCTCTGCCGACAGCTTGGCATTCTCTTCGTTCAATTTCTTCAGCAATTCGTCCTGCTTCTGAATCGTATTCCGAAGAAAATCCAACTCCTTCTGCTGTTCCTCCATGATGTCCAGCATCTCTTCCTGTGAGGAAAAAATCTTCATGATTTCCTCCAAGGTATCCTGCAATTCGTTCATATAAAAAACGTCCTTTCTCTATAATGGTCTGTTGTAATTCACGGACTGTCTGTAACCATTTTGTCTTAAGTGAATTGATAGCTTTTACAATCCGGTTGTATTCGCACCGATTAGAAACAAAGCCTGCCTTCTCCATCTTGCGGGCACGATACCCTTCGTGGATGGTAGGCTCTAAATCCAGCTCCTGCCGTTTGTAACTTCTGTGGTCAATCTGCTGTTCCAAAGACAGATATTCGTTACAGATATCTGCCCATGATTTTCTCCAGATTTCTGCTTTACTGTGTTCGTTCCAGTCATTTGGTTCTACAGTAATGCGTTTCCAAAGCTTTTCATTCCGTTTACCAAGCTTCTGCTCTCCGGTAGCAGGGTCAATGAGTGGAATGCGGTTTCCGTCTTCATCAAGGGCATAAATCTTCTTTTCCTTCTGTGCCCATGTGCCATCGGGTTTGATGCCACGCATGGTCAGCATAATGTGAGCATGGGGGTTGCCATCACCCTTATCATGCAATGCCCAGTCGGCACACATGCCAACGGAAACAAAATTATCCTGCACATACCTTCTTACAATTTCAATCTGACATTCCCTTGAAAGCTCCTTTGGAAGTGCCACTTCTATCTCTCTCGCAAGCTGTGCGTTGGATTTCTTTTCTGCCTTTTCCACCGCATTCCATAATACATTCCGGTCAGCATATTCCGGCGGAGCATGTGCCGGAAGTGCAACTTCTGTAAATACAACTCCACGCTTTTTCGTAAAGTCATGAACAAGACCTGTGCGGTCATCCATGAGCTTTTCGCCGGAGCGGTAGGCAGAAGAAGCAACTGCCGATTTTCCATCACTCCTGCTAATGATTTTGATACTGCAATGATAAATTGACATAGTGCATATCCTCCTTCGTTAAAAGTGCATATTCTTATGTGGAAGAACGCCGGAGGGGTTCTTCCTATGGGAAGCAGACCGTTCCGAAAGTTTATCTTTTAAAACCCAGATGCTTCCCATAAGCCTCGCAGAGCGCGCGCAATAGACAGGCTCTGCCTGTCTATAAGTGCGCCCTTCTCCCTAAAAAGAGAAGGGAATCAGGAAACTCCTGACTCCCCAACTTCCTCTTTTTTCATATCTGTATCCGGACCTTTTTGCATTGCTTTGGAGAAAAATTTCCCGTTGGCTTCCTGCTTATTTAGAAATGCAATCAGCTTAGGGATTTCTTCCAGCTCAATACATCTTCCAAGAACTGACTCCACCGCCGCACCAATTTCAATCAGACGGTGGGTACGGATTTTCCGTTCTTCCTCCTTCTTTCGTTTCTCCAGCTGCTTCTTTTGTGCCTCATAACGCTTCAGTTCCTGTGCCAGCTTCTCGATCCTTAAATCCTTCTCCTGGATTCTTTCTTCATAGGTTTTGGTTGATTTACCCATACAAAACTCCTTCCTGCTGATGAAATATCAGCTTAAAAACAATTGATTTGTGCAACAATTACTCTGCATCCGGTATACCCTGCTTCCGGTTGGCAATATCATTTGCCATCAGATGCAAAAGCTTATCCTCAAAGGTAGCTGTAGTATTCTCTGCGAAAAACACATTTACCTTATAGGTGGTCTGTCCTTTTCTTTTGGTAAAAGAGGACATCGCCTGCTCTTTACTTGCTGTCTGCTCCATAATTATTTCACCTCCTCCTTGAAATGTGAACATATGTTTGCTATAATCAAAGTATCTTTGACGGACTGCGACAACGGATAAGACAAATCTTCATAAAATCCGGCTCCTTTCTTATGGTATTAAGTAATCTTTTTTCGATAAATAAGATTACTTCCTCACCTATAGGAGAAATGCAGTCCCAAAACGGAACTGTTTTTTATAAAAGTTTTGAAAATATTTTTTGAAAGGTGGTGAATCCCTGTTGAAGGAATGTACAAATGATTATTTTGAAGAAGACATGCCGGAAGATGACCTGACGGATGCCCTTGAACGGGAGAATGCCGCTATTCTTGAAATAGAACTTGAGATGGAAAATGAGCCGAAAGTATCAGGGATACCGGAAGCATCAACAAGAAACAAGCTGAAACGTGAACTGGAACAGGAAGCACTGACACGTCTTGAGGATTCTGCCAGAACCGAGGAGGAATTTGCAAATGTGGTTACATGGTGGAACAGGTTTGATGCCAACCGGGAACGTAAGGAACGCTACCATGAAATAGGAAGATCGGATGTTCCCCTTGAATGGGGAATGTCACCGGATGAGATTGTAATTCCTGCTCCCATCCGGCATGTTTTCTGGAAGCAGATACTGAAAGGGGATTTCCTTGATGCCATTTATGACTGCCCCTTTGAAATACATGAGCTGGTAACAGACGAGGATATTTCTAAAGCAATCTTTGCGTTAAAAGATGTACAGAAGGAGCTTTTATATCAGCTTGCCATTAAGGGATACTCCTGCCAGTTAATTGCAGCATGTAGAGAGCAGACCGACAGAAATATCCGAAAAATCCGTGACACCATGTTAAAAAAGCTTCGTAAATCCTTTATGCAGGCACTACAAAACAGAGTGGATAATCACATTTCCCTTACGAAGACGGAGCAGATTTTTTATGATACCTATCGGTCACTGATTACGGATAAAAAGAATAAGAAAACGAAAGAAATCACAAATACCATTTGACCTTGTAGGACATGCTTGGTATGATAGTAATATATTTTCCAATGATACAGATTACATTTTAGAGCAGACAGATTGGAGGCTTTTATGAGTAACCTATTTAAGAGAACCAGCTCCAACTGGGCACGTTATGACAAATATGAATGGAAGGAAGATAAAGAAGGTACGTTGTACATCACACCTTCACCGGATGCGAAAGTGTCTCTTTATAATCCGCTAAAGGATTCGGAGCAGATTGTATTAAAGGCGGTAAACCTTGGATTGATGTGCATGGACAAAAATAATACACAGGAACGTTTGCAGAGTGCCATTATGGATTTTGTTACCTGTTACGGACTGCTTGGATTTATGACAGCACTTCCTACCACACCGGACTTTATTACCTACCATGCGGTATATTTGCCGAAGAACCATTTCATCAAAGAGGAAAGCATGACTACGGAAAAATATCTTTCTTACTTCTTTCCCTTTGATAAGATTGATTTTGTAAAAAAAGGGATGGAATCTTCATGGAGTACGGACGATGTGCAGATGATGGCACTGATTATGACCATGAAAAACAAATCGCAGGCAGTAATGATGAGTTTCCAGAAAGAATATGCAGAACGGTATGACTGGCTTGTGACTTTATTTAAAGACTGGGCATTTACCTTTATGTCAAGCTTTCTCTACTATCAGGACTTTGACATGCTGGATGATATGCAAAAACAGCTTTACCGTCAGGGCATGGCGGCATTTGGCGGTATTGCACCAACCTATCACATAGAGCTGCTTGACCGACCTACCATTGTCTGGGATTTCCACTCCCTCTTACTTGGTGTGCAGATGATGTTTTCCTTTATGCTTACCGATGAAAAATCCACACTCCGGGTATGTAAGCATTGTGGCAATGCTTTTATTGCCAACAGACCAAACAGCGTATTCTGCAGCGGCAAATGCAAGAACCAGTATAATGTGTATAAGAGCCGGGCGAAGGATAAAGAATAAAGAAAGGACGGCTGATTTATGGAAAAACTCAATGTCGATGGTACTGAAATACAGGTATTACAGATTGAAGAAGATGATTATATTTCTTTAACAGATATGGTGCGAAAAATTGATAACGGACCGGCATTGATTGAGAAGTGGCTTCGTAATAAAAATACAATAGAATTTCTTGGTATATGGGAAGAAATGTATAACGAAGATTTTGATATCCATGCATATGAAGAAATTATGCAGGAAGCTGGTCTGAATCGTTTCATTATGTCGGTTAAGCAATGGGTAACCAGAACCAATTCAAAAGGTATCATAGCTAAAGCTGGACGATATGGTGGAACATACGCATACAAGGATATTGCATTTGAGTTTGCAAGTTGGGTATCTCCTCAGTTTAAGCTGTATCTGATTAAGGAATTTGAACGGTTAAAAAAGAAAGAACAAGCTTTACTTGGCTGGAGTGCGAAAAGAGAGCTGGCAAAAATCAATTACCGAATACATACAGATGCCATAAAAACAAATCTGATTCCAGCTGAGCTTACACCACAGCAGACCTCTGTAATCTATGCATCCGAAGCAGATGTATTAAATATGGCATTGTTTGGTATGACTGCCAAGCAGTGGCGTGAAGAACATCCTGACAAAAAGGGGAATATCAGAGATTATGCTAGCATTAATGAATTGATTTGTCTTTCCAACATGGAAAATATCAATGCAGTTTTGATTGAAGACGGATTAAGTCAGAAAGAACGTCTGATAAAATTAAATAAGATTGCCATACATCAAATGTCCATTTTGGAAGAACAAAATCCAAAGGTATTGAAGTAATTCAATTGCATTTTTCTAATTCCCCCGAATTCGGGGGAATTAAAATTTATAAGTTTTACAAAACAGTTCCGATTTTCTTTCGGATTTCTCCTATTAGTGAGACAATAATTATTTTTACACAAACCAGCTTATTCGTGGTAGAATAAAACCACAGATAAGCTGGTTGTTTGTTTTGAAAGGAGAATCTTATGAAAACAAAACAACCGGAACTTAACAAAATCACTGCACTCTACGAGAGATTATCCCGTGATGATGAACTGAGTGGTGACAGCAACAGTATTATAAATCAGAAGAAAATGTTGGAGAAATTTGCAACCGAGCAGGGATTTGTCAACCTACGTCACTATACGGATGATGGCTGGTCGGGAACCAATTTTGACAGACCTGACTGGAAGCGTATGCTTGCGGATATTGAAGATGGCACTGTAGGATGCGTTATCGTAAAGGATATGAGCCGTATCGGACGTAATTACCTTGAAGTAGGCTTTTATACGGAAGTGCTGTTTCGAAAGAAAAATGTGCGATTTATTGCCATTTCCAACAATGTGGACAGTGCTCTAAACGATGGCAGTAACGAATTTGCCCCATTTCTTAACATTATGAATGAGTGGTATGTACGTGATACCAGCCGGAAAATCAAATCCGTACTTCATAATAAGGGAATGGATGGAAAACATCTGACAAGCAACGCAATTTACGGGTACAAGAAAGACCCTGATGACCCAGACCATTGGATTATTGATGAAGAGGCTGCCACAGTGGTAAGACGTATTTATCAGCTTATCATTGAGGGAAACGGACCGATGCAGGTGGCAAGGATTCTGAAGGATGAAAAGGTTGAAAGACCTTCCTATTATCTTGCAAAGCAGGGACTTGGAACCTGTCGGGGAAGCTGTGACATGAACAGACCATTCACTTGGACTGCTTCTACGATTTCAGACCTTGTAAGAAAACCTGAATATATGGGGCATACAGTAAATTTCCGTACCAAAAAGGAATCCTACAAGGATAAACATTCTGTGCATAATTCACCGGAGGACTGGGTTATCTTTGAGAATACTCAGGAAGCGATTGTGGACGAAGAAACATGGCTTACTGTTCAGAAAATCCGTGAAACCAAGCACCGTCCCACCAAGAAAGGTGACATCAATCCTCTGACCGGACTGGTATATTGTGCTGACTGCGGTGCTAAGATGTTCAACCACCGCACCGGCGGTTATGAAAAGAGGGATAAGGATGGTAATCCTACCGGAAAGTACACCAATGCACAGGACAATTACACCTGCTCCACCTACAGTAAGGCAAAGAGCAAGTTTGAAAACAGATGCACACAGCATCATGTCCGCACGGATGTTATCAGGGATTTGCTTTTGGAAGTTATTAAAGCTACCAGCACTTATGTGATGGAGCATGAATCCGAGTTTATCGAAAAGGTTCGCAGTGCTACGGAGCTTCAACAGGAAAGCGAAGCCAAAGCACTGAAAAAACGTCTTTCCAGAGAGCAGAAACGTATCAAAGAATTAAATACCCTCATTAAGAAAATCTATGAGGACAATGTAAATGGGAAGCTAAGTGACAAGCGGTTTGAAATGCTTTTGGCTGACTACGAAACGGAACAAAATGAATTGGAATTATCAGTAGATGCTTTAGAAAAGACTTTTAATGACTATCAGGAGAATGCTGATAATGTAGATAAGTTTATTGAACTTGTACACCGATACACAGATTTCACAGAACTTACTACTCCTATGATTCATGAGTTTGTTGATAAAATCGTGGTACACGAAGCAGACAAATCAACCGGTGACAGAATTCAGCAGATTGATATTTATCTCAAGTATGTGGGTAAGCTGGATGTTCCGATGCCGGAGCTTACACCTGAACAGATAAAAGAAGAAGACCGCAAACGCCGTAAGCGTGCATGGAACCGTACTTATATGCGTCGCAAATATGAGCGTGAAAAGGCGGAACGTGAGGCAAAAGAAAAAGGGTTATCTGAGGCAGTCAGATAGACTGTCCCAGAAATAACCCTGTGAAAGTGAAACATGGGGAAGACTTGAGTCCGGATATTCTCCTTATGCTGTGAGGACGGTTATGTCAAAGATAGAAGAACTTGAGAACAGCCTTAAGAGTCCGGCACAGATCAACATAATCCATCGGATTGACAATGTGCTTTTCTCACATGGAGGGCTTACAGCTGATTTTCTGAAATGGCTAAACGCGGATCTGCTGTTTGCTGATATAGATGATGTTATTGCAGCGGTGAACGATGCTTCCCATGATTATCTCTGGAATGATAAATCACCGTTATGGCTCAGACCACAGTATGAGACCAGAGAGATATTCAGAGCAGATACCTACAAACAGGTGGTAGGGCATACTCCGGTGGAGAAGATATTTGAAAAAGACGGCATCATATCCACAGATGTGTTCTCTACCTATAGAGACGGAAGACAGATTGGAGAGTCGGCGATGATTGTTATTGATTCGGAAACAGGGAAATATGAGAAGACAGCAGTTATGGGGAAACAGGGAGTGTGATGAGGATGAAGGAACCTACACAGCAATATTCAGATTTAATTAATTCATTACAATCCAGGATACACGCATTGGAGGATGAAAACCGACTTTTGAAAGAGCGTTTGGATGAAGCCGGTGTTTCGTATGCGGATATTGTGTCTGGCGACGCTGAAGGAGTTGTGGAATTGTATGACCCGGATCAGGGTGCTCGTATAAAGAAATTTGATGTTACGGATAAGATTGCAAGTGATTTCTTTATGATGTTCTGCCGCGGAAGGAAGGATTTGTATGATCTTCGCTATACGAATCCAAAAACGGGGAAGAACGGGTATTATACGCAGTGCTTTAACCGCTGGGATCGTGGGTGCCATATACAGAAAAAGGATGGAGTTCGTTGTAAGGATTGCGAATTAAGGGCGTATAAGCCGGTCACCTTGCCTTTGATAAAGGCGCATATGAATGGGACAGATCCAAATGGCAATGATGTCGTGGCGATATATCCGATGCTTGAAAACAATCTTTGCCAGCTGCTTGTATTTGACTTTGATAATCATGCAAAGGGTGCAGAACAGGAAGATTATGCGAATACTGATGATAGGTGGAAAGAAGAAATAAATGCTTTGCGGCGCATTTGTAAGAATCTGGATGTGGACGCTGTGGTGGAACGATCAAGGTCGGGACGCGGTGCGCATCTTTGGATATTCTTCAAGGAAATGATTCCTGCCAGATTGGCGAGAAAATTTGGTTTTGCGTTGCTAGAGAAAGGAGCTGAATCCGTCAATC
>JAHAYJ010000070.1 GCA_018384375.1 Lachnospiraceae bacterium | reverse complement strand
GCAGCCCCTGTTGTATTCAGCCATTCTCCGGTCATCTGCAGCAGTTTTCTGGCATCGTGGCTTCTGAGCAACGGAATACCAGCCTGCCTCAGAACCTCTTCCAGAAGAATATCCCGGCGTCTGCGTTCAGGTCGTAAATGGCTGGCATCATCCAGCTCTACTGCTGCAACAATACTGAACGAACGCCGCTCAACGATAACCACATCAACATGCCACTGAGACACCATCCTGAATAACTGCCACCACTGGCGTGATCGTGGCCGGATATTCCCGTTCAGCTGGACGATATCTGCGACCCGTACCTGCGGACACAGATACCACCGCTTCATATCCACAATTCTGAACAGTCCTTTCATAAAACTGACTTCCCTTTCTGTCAGCAGCGTCTTCTGACGTTGCCAGTATTCACCGCCGGACAGTATTCGCTCTGCATCACCGGTCCGTATACCTGCCGCATGCAATTGCATCAGCAAAGGAGAATGCTGATTTACACTTCTGAGGATAATCCGGATAAGTAACGCTGCAATAATCAGAACAATGAGAATAAAAATAATCAGCTTCATTGTTTATCTGCTCCTGGTAATTAATTATTGCTGAATTATTACCTTACATATTTCCATATCTCTTTTGGTATCCTGCCATATAACTTTCCGGTGATTAATTCCGCTAACCGGTGGTCTGCTGCTGAATTAAATGATTCACGTTCACTGGTCGATAAACTGTCTCTGTTTTTATGAATGATTTTTTCCAGCGTATTGACTGATGAACATCGCCGTAACTGATACAGCCATTCCTGTTTTGTTTTTGCCATTTTTATTCCCGCTGAGAACAGATGAATGATAAGATTGCCATCGCTTTATTTACGGTGTCTCCATATCCAGGGGGGAACCGGATCAGCATCTGACCAGAGCCCACGTTTTTGTTGTCTGGCTTCGTTCTGAAGGACAGGCAGCACGGGATCTGTGTTGTACTGCTCATATACCCAGGCAGCCCCGGCCCGGACCATAAACTGATTAACATTCATTCCGTCTGGTGCATAAACCTGCCCGAGAATACGACCATAACGATCTCGCTGAAAATATGTGACGGTAACCGTTTTTCCTGCAACCAGTGATTTCATCATTTCCGTTGACCACCGGCCATAATCCTGTTTCTTTTCCGGTGCATCAATATTTATCAGCCTGATCCGCACTGCCTTCCGTGAGTCCATGACCTCGATGGTATCACCGTCCAGTACACGAACAACCCGTCCATGAATATCTGCACACAATACCGGCCATGAAAAGATAAATAATACCAGTGGAATATATTTCCTCATGTTATTCTCCATATCAGATAAATGGCACCTGTATTTCAGGTAATCCTGAATATCGCAGCACACACTGAATAACACCTTATTTTGTGAAATTAATCACAAAATATAAAATCACGACTTAATACGGAAAAAACTCTGTGCTACTCAGAACTGTCCGGTCATACTTCCCGACCGGATATTAAAAAAAGCAAATCTCATGCATTATTCAGCCTTCTGAATCCCTGGAGTAATGAAGGCTGCTTTTTCGTTACACCCTTCCCCGGCAGCGCCGGTGGCAGTGTTCAGCCCTTTTTCGGGCAAACTGCTGCCAGTCTGTCCGGGGAGCAGACTGCGCAGCCCGTAGCCATGCCTCAGCGGCTCCCGGCCAGTCCCCCCTGACTTCCAGCCGGACAGCCCGGCGTCCGACCTGCCGGTAGCGCCATACCCCGGAGTTTTGCGAATCACGCCCTGTTCCGTTCATTTTCCTTCCCCCTTTAATCCAGGCCGGTGAATGTGTTATAAATTTTTATAACCTTCTTCTGCCGGGTATGGAAGAAGGTTTCAGAGAAGCCTTATTTTTCCGCCTCCTTTAGTGTGAAGGAGGCTTTTTTATTGTTCATCAAGCACGGCCTGAAGTTCTGCCTTTATCCGGTTCTGGCGGCGGATTTTATCCAGACGCTCTGCCGCATACACTTCTTCCTCCTGAGAAATATGCTCCGTCACATACCCTTCCGTGTCATACCGGCAGGCACCGGCTTTCATGGCACACAGATAGCTTTCTGAACGGGTGATGGCCTTCAGCGCCCTGCGCAGTTTTTTATGCGAGAGCGGGATATTCCGCTGCGCCACGTCTTCCAGTAA
>JAHAYJ010000069.1 GCA_018384375.1 Lachnospiraceae bacterium | reverse complement strand
ATATATAGATAATATCTTCGCATATGCCTCAACAAACCATTCATTCTGACTATCATCAACAAAATTTATTCTTTTCGTTGTGATATTATCTTCATTCGCTTCACCTATTGGAAATAATCTGGACAACCCCAAATATATCACTGGTATCTGCATCTTTGCTTCTGTCTTTTTACCATCTTCAAATAGTTTCAATGGTATTACTCTAAAACGTTCTTTACCATTATCATTCTGCCAAGCGGTACGAAATTTTCTATAATCAATCTTATTTCCATTGTCATCCACAACATCTATATGAATTCTGTCAGAGCCAGAAGCATCAAATTTCTTGCTACCATGAAATATTTCACCAAATTCAGCTCTAAATTGCCCATTCGCATAAGTCATTCCATCTTTCTTTTTCAGCTCTCCACTATTGGCCAGAATTCCAAGAATCGTTGATTTTCCCGTTGAGTTCTTCCCTGCAATAACTGTTAATCTCTTCCCCAACACTATTTCCGTATCATTAAATTGCCTAAAATTATTGATTTTTAATAAGCTATACATACTTTTCTCCTACCGCAAATTTACGCAAATTTTTCTTTCTGTAAGTTGTTCAATTGTAGGCACCATATCACCTCTTCTAAATATAATTATTTCGCTTGCCTTCCTTTTTACAGCGGCACTGTAATTCAAATCAAACCGCCTCAATGTATGCTCGTGATATATATCTGCAATTTCCTGCACATCATCGTATGTGATAACCCAATCGCAATGCACATGTTCATTTATCATTTTTTCAATTCTAACATGATCCTTGTACGAAAAGAAATTCAGATATAGTTGCTTTCCTTTTCCAAAATACGGTGGATCAAAATAAACAAAAGCATTTTCTTCATATTTAGGTAAATAATGTCTAATAAAGGAAGTAACATCTTTATTATATAAATGAATACTATCCCTTCTCTTTGCAATCTTAACAATACGTTCAACTAGCGCTTGTTTATTAAAACGTGCATCCATTTTCCAATTTCCACTCTGTTCAATCCCACCAATCACTCCACCTTTTATAATTCCCGAGCGATTTGTTCGATTTAAATAAAAAGTTGCAAAGCCAAGTTCGTAACTATACTTGTCGCTATTGTTTATAAAAACTCGCTGTCTATTCCATTCCTCTATACTGAATTTGGCATTCAAGATATCATTAACAAACCTATCCGTTTCTGTCAGCATAGCTCTCCAAAACGAATAAATTCCCTTATCCAAATCATTAATAACTATCTCACTTACCACATTCTTTTCCAATAATTCCAATGCTATGCCAGCTCCGCCTGCAAATGGCTCAATATAAATTCCACCTGTATGTCCCGTTTGTTCGATCAACATTTCCATAAATGGTTCAAGTTTTCCTTTGCCACCTGGATATCGTAATGGAGAATAAAACATATTCCTCATCCTTTCCACTCAAACTATATCTTCCCAATTCCTTTCGCATACGCATAAATTCGCTTCAACATATTTTCATCAGGCTCCCCTTTATCCTGAATGAGCTTCGCAAATCCATTGTAAGAATTGAAACCTAACAGATATATTGCAATCGCCATTGCAACATCTTCATCCGTCTCACCCATCGAATTTGCAATATTCTTCAGTTCCTCCAAAACGGTATCATGAGGCACCTTAGATTCACTATTAGTTACCACATCACTAATAACTTCCGGAAGAATCATACACATTTGATAAAATGCATCTTGCTCCCCGGTAACTAATGCATAGAACTGGTCTAAGCTAACTCGACGAATTCTTCTGTGCGATACCCTCTTCTGGTCTACAGTTGTTTCCCATTTGATATTCTGGCTTCTTTGTGCAATAGCCTCAACTAAAAAGCATGCACAATCATCGTCATCCAACAACTGACTCTGCATCTTAATATATGTTTTTCCGGAAGATGCAGAATTCATAGTATTATGCTTATTCTTCATCTCCACATATACTGTATGTACCACATCGCCATCCGGCAACACTATCCCGTCCGGATTTTGATATATTACATCCCAACCACCTTCTTTGCCGTTCTCTGGAACATGGCACTTATCAATGTACTGGAATATTCTCTGATGAAAATATCCAATGTCATTATTATTGGATTTATCTCTCTGTCTAAAAATTTCATTACCCACCATTTCCTTCCAAGAAGTCTGGTAAACAGTTTTATCAAAAATCAATTTAATCGGGTCAACAATATTCTTGTTGAATCTTTTTATATCAAATGACTCCAGCTTTTCCCCATACTTTTCTATAGTTGCTGCAACATGCTTCTTAAAGTTGTCTTCCGTAATAAAACTTAATCCCCATGATTTCATATAGCCTTTTTAGTCCTTTCGTTTTTTTCAAGTAATTGTAATGAATTATAAATTTCTCTTGCTACTTCATATGCCAAACTCACCGGTACTGCATTCCCCACTTGCTTATACTGTGACGAAACATTTCCACAAAACTCCCACTCATCCGGGAACATTTGACATCTTGCATTTTCCCTTACTGTAAAAGGTCTTGCTTCAAGCGGATGACATCTTTCTGTTTGCTTCTGTGATGGCGATGTAAGGACTGTCAGCGACGGCTCGTCCAAACTCATCCTTCTTAAGATTCCGGTTCTTCCACCTTCCATTTCCCAACAACTCTTCATATATTCTTTTGCCACTTCCGGGTCAATATCTCTCCAATATCCTCCCGGGGGAACAAGTTCAAAAATCTTACGCTTCTTCTCTCCATATGGAACGCCTGGACCTTCGGGACAATCCAATAAAACATCTCTTAATACCGGTTTATATTCATGTGGCTTAGGGAATTGATACTCTGTCTTATCTACCAAATCATTTCTAATTCCGATTGTAATCAATCGTTCTCTTTTCTGCGGTGCACCATAATCCCAAGCATTCAGAACTTGCTTAACAATTGTATAACCTGCGTTAGCAAAAATTTCGAGCATTGTAGCATATGTTTTTCCCCTATCATGAGTCAACAATCCTCTTACATTTTCAAACAGAAACATCTTGGGCTGTAACTTTTCTAAAAATAACGCATAGTGATAAAACAATGTTCCTCTTGCATCTTCAAGACCTAATCTCTTTCCCGCATAAGAAAATGCCTGGCAAGGTGCTCCTCCGGATAACAAGTCTAATTCACCAGACTTAATTCCAAAATACTCTTCTAAGTCTTGTGACGAAATATTTGCAATATCATCATGAATAACATTCCAATTCGGGCGATTTTTCTTTAAAGTGTCAGCCGCATCTTTATCAAATTCTATTAATCCAATTGTATCGAATCCTGCCTTTTCAACTCCTAATGCCAGTCCACCGGCTCCTGCAAATAGCTCTATTGATGTGTACATTTTTTCATCCTATCTTTCATTTTTTATTCCTTACGCACTAACTTCATCTACCAATTCCATAATATCATCAAGCCGACAATCAAGTGCTTTACAAATCTTACATAATGCTTCCGTAGAAACATTGTCATTTTTTCCCATTTTTGCAATCACATTTGTCGTTACTCCTGCCTTTTCTCTCAGTTGTGATTTACTCATATTTAAGTCAATTAGTAACTTCCATAATTTATTATAATTCACTTTCATAGCATTGCCTTTCCACCAAATATACGTATTACCAGTGCAAATAAATTATATCAAACGCTTTTGAATTATTCAATTCTATTTTGAAATTCTCAATATAGAAGTGTGGACAAAATCGTAATGTGAACGTAAATGTGAACCTACTTTTTTCATCGGAAGAAATATAGTCAAAGAATTTATCACTCACCATACTCGCTAAGCTCATCGAGTATTACAGAAAATTATTATGCGAATAATAATCTATTATAGGGACACCTTTCGCAATTAAATAATTTCCAATTCCTGTTTCTATTTCCTTTCTTGATTTAAGCTCTAATAATTCTTTTGTAATTGGAAACACAATAACACAAGAGTCATTCCACTTTTTTGTCTTATCTAGTACCCTTATTAATCTGCCTGACGAATTATCATAGCTAAAATTAACATCAAAGCCATCTGCTACTACACCTAAATAACCATCTTCTGTAAACTTCATCCAAACTATGTCACTTGCATAATTCAAGTCAAAACATTCTTTTATCACATCATACTTATCATCCCAAAAAGTATAGCACTTTTTATTTACATCATATATTGGAGGTTGCCATTCACAACCATTAATAATTATTGCTCTGTCAAGTACAGCATGATGACTTCCTCCTAATCTTATACTGTTCAGTTTCGGCTTATTATTGACATCATCATCACTTATCATATTAAGAAATCCACTTACGTAAGATATAATACTAGCAATATACATCGGCTTTTCTTTGTATTGACACTTTGCTACTTCTATACGTATATCATCATATGCTGAAACCAATTGTCTCTTTCCATTCGAATTTATAAACGTGGCTGTTATATTGGGTTTAAAATACTTCTCTATTTCTGTATTCATTTCGTTTACACCCTTTCTAAATAATATCAATTTCTATACGGTTCCCTCTACGAAACTTCCTTTATATAATCCATAAAAAGAATTGCCTCAATTGCAGGCGTTTTAGACGCAAATTTTACTCTTTCAATTCCATTTGTAAGAAGCAGTCTCTCCCATATATTAGGATAATCACGAAAATCAAATTCATTATCATCTAGAACTACATATTCATCTATTTCCGGATGAGATTCCAAATAATATTGAATCCCTTCTCCTCTGTTATTGTAATGATCTGTTGTCTTCCCAGCCAATTCCAAACCATATTTTGCAAGCTTAGAAATTAAATAAACATAATCATCTGCTTCCGGTCTAAGTTCTTTCCAATCAGATGATAAAACTATCTCTGTTGGTCCATACTTTTTAATTGCTCCGGCAAGAACAGCGACTCTTAAATCATCAATACCAACATGATAATCCGGAGTCCGTTCACAAGTAGTTCTCGAATTCAGCACTCCGTCAACATCTAAAAATACTGCAAATGACATCCTTTTTCCTCCTCGCGTTATAATACAACCACATCATCATACAGACAATAAAACATATCTTCCACTCCAGTATCTTCGTGGAAATGTCCGAAATACCATGCATCAAATTCTGTGAAGTCCGCAACACGTTGAAGATATTGCCTCAGTTCTATTTCATCATCGGACATCTCTCCATAACCCATTGATGCTGCAACTTCTCTGGGAGCAGTATGACTAAAAATATAATCTACTTTGAAATCAACTTTTTCCAGATTGTTAAAACCTTCCTCATATTCTTCTCTTGTTGGCATTTCCTCAGGAAACCATGAAATGCCTTCCGTTCTATACAACTTATCAATGCTATATGCCCCACCAAAAGTAAAGAATGTTGTTCCATCAATATTATAAACCTGTCCACGCATCAGATGAATAATATCACTTTCAATAAAATGAACTTTTCCTCCATTCCATTCTTCTACTGCATAGGAATTTAACTGTTCAAAATTTTCATGATTTCCATCAATAAATAAAATGGTAACCGGCAAATTTCGTAATATCTTTCTTGTTTCAGCTTCATTTTGAGCAGAGAAACCACATACCCCTACATCTCCGCAAATAATTAAATAATCCTCTTTTGAGTATTTACCTTCACGTTCCCCGAAAAACTTTATTAACTTTCCAATATCTAAAGTCCCATGAATATCTCCAGAAATAACAAAGCTCATTCCCTTGATCCTCCTTAAGAATATTTAAAGAATTTTTTGACCGGTATCTTCCTTCCATTCTCAATTTGATAATACTTGTCTTCATCCTCATCATAAGCTAACAAAATCAGTTTTCCACCTTTATATACTGATCCGTCAACAAAGTAGTGACTCTCTCCGTCGAAATAAACATCATGATAATTACAATCATCAGCAAGATCCCTGGAGCCGGTTCCGACATGCCCTGCTATTATCGTTTTATAGAACTTTCCTTTCGTCGCAGGAAATTTACCAAGGAGAGTATTTTCGGATGTTCCCCACATCCAATACTCTCCCGCATCTTCATCTACCCCAGCATGAACAAAGATCTGCTTTTCCGATTCATAATACAAAGGCATATTTTTAATCCACTGAATCAAATTCTCATGCCTAGAAAGAATCATCTGTACCGCTTCTCTGTTGATTGTTTCCATGGAACAGGTTCTTGATATCTGATTCAAAAACTCCATCTGCCTACTCGAAATAAAAGTACTTATTGTCTTTGCACCTTGCTCGAAATCCGTCCGCAGCCAATCATTGAAGGTCATATAGTCTTCCGAACCGTCAGAATATATATTTCTATAATCATCAATCCAATCTAAAAACATTTGCTCATGATTCCCTTTTAGAACAACGACTTTTTTATCACCGTACTTCTTCTGCAACTCCCAAATATATTGCAAAACCTGATAGGAGCTATCACCGTAATCTATATAATCTCCAAGAAATACAATGCGATTATCTCCACTAAGATCTACCTGGTCCATCTGCTTTTGAAGTTCCTCTATACACCCATGTATGTCACTCATTGCATATATCATGTTTCAATTTCTCCTCTCCATTAGGCGACGAATAATACTCTTCTCCTGTGTCCAGACATATGGCTGCAAGCCTGCCACCCGGATAATGCGCTCCGCAATCGATAGCTATATGATTATTATGCCTGTAAACAAAGCCGGGATTAGGATTGTCTTTGATTGTCTGTGTCGGAGTATGACCTGTTATAACAAATGTGTCTTCGAAATATTTCAAACTATAATCAGCCCTCATCCATATCAGTTCATGGAGTGAATAATCTTCTATATCCTTTTCCTGTGAATAGTTTCCTAAGCCTGCGTGGATTAGAAGATAGTTTTTGTTATTAACCGATATCTCTTCATATATCAGTAACTCTTTTATAAATTCTATCACCTCTTGTTTTGTATCCGCATCCAGTTTTCTAAATTCATCAATAGTTGATTTACTGCCATTATATTGCCATGTCACAAGATTATCCAGCATCTTTTCATCCAGTTCCTCTATGGACATATCCGTAATTTCCTTACTAAGAAATTCCAGACATTCTAATGCCATAAGCTCATGGTTTCCAACCATACATATAACGTTTGGCATTTCCATGAGCTTCATGAGTGTCTTTATTGGATGTGGTCCGCGATCAATCACATCTCCTAAAATATAAAGCGTGTCTTTTTCCTTAAGCTTAATCTTATCAAGTAATTCCATAAACATGTCATATTGTCCGTGAATATCTGAAATAACATATGTAGCCATAAAGAATCGCCTCCTTATGCATAAAATCTCTCTCCCGTTTCCAGACAAATGCATGCGAGTCGTCCTCCTGGAAGACCGCATCCACAATCAAGTAAATAAACATTCTCTTTCGTGTTGTGCCATATTGATTTCTGATATTCATCCATATACAGATTTCGATCTTTATTCCATAAGATATTCCCTGTTGGAGTATGCCCACACATAGAGATATATCCTTCTATGCCATCAAGCAAGAAGTAGTCATAATCATAGTTCCCCATTAGATGATATTCACTTGATTCAGATACTGATGGATATGATGTCATTGCATGTGCAAACAAATAACGCTTATTATCTATTACCATATCTTTTTGTACAGGCAGTTTCATAATAATATCGGCAATATCTAGCATATCTACCCTGGTAAGCCGCGAAAGCATCAAATCGAAAGAATTATAAGAGTAAGGCCACATTTTTTTCTGCTTTCTTTCTGATTTTGAAAAATAATCATATATGTATTTAGCAAGCCACTCATCATGATTGCCTCTAATCCAAGTCACCTTTCCTTGCAGACCGGAAAGGGTAAAATAAACTCCGACAGGATCCGGATTAGCTCCACCTCTGTCAAACACATCACCCAGTATTATTAATTCATCATCTTTAGTAATATCTATTTGTTTCAACACACTTTGAAGTTTATCCACTTCATTATGTATGTCTCCCATCACATAATGCATAATCTTTATCCTCGTTTCACCTCATCTACAACTCTCCTTCTTTCACAATATATTGCCTAGTAGTAGATTCTGTAATTGCATTTTTCAATTTGGGATTAGTCTTACATAATTTTTCTGTATCCTTAAAAATCTCGATATTTTGAGTTCTTCTATCCGCTATGAACATCTTATTTGCTCTCCTTCTTCAACCACTATTCACTAATCTTCTTCCATAGGCTTCTATACAAATCTTTTATTATCGCCTCTGTATAATATAGCTGTGCACTTTCCAAATTTGTTTCTAACACCGTAAAGCCTTCATTTGTAAATTGTAGTTTTGTAACATAATCATCCCAGCCACATGCCACTATGGAGGTATCACCTTGTTTTTCTATTAAAACAACTTCTCCCACTTGGGTATGTCCCAAAAATTTCGAATAATCCAATTCTAATACTGCGTAACATTCCGTACGCTCTATCTGAAGAATTTTCACTGCATTTTTCATATTTGTCAGGTATTTGTTTATAAATGCTATTTCCTGTTTGCTATAATCACTCTCATAACCCGCCAAACTAAAACTATCGGGATTTGTTGCAACCACTTCCAATACCTCATCAATGCTTCTGCAACTTTTCACATCATGGTTCTGGGAATATCGATATATTAATTTATTTTGAGGTAAATACTGATATGTAAGAGTCTGAATATTTCCTATTTCATGATGCCAAAAGTAGTAATCTCTTTCGACAATTCCATCCCGCTCCGAACAAACTAATTTAGGATACACGGTATTTCCATACGCAATATCAGACTCTGCAACCCTTGCTAATTCTGATAACCATTCTTTTCTATTTTCTGTCAATTCGCTACCTTTTGCTGATAACAGACTTTGGGAAGCCTCACGCTGAAGTGTCCAGATTTTCAGATTCTCCTTCCATCTGACAGCTATATACTGATTCAACATCTCATCAGTGACTTCATCCGCAACGATTTGGCTATAGCATAATCTTGGATCTTTTCTTAATATCCCTCTTACTTTCAGCAATATCTCCGGAGACAAATACAATTGATATATATCTTCCACTTCCATCTCAACAGCTTCTTTGAATGTAATTTGGGTCAACGTAGGATTTGATACAAAGTTGAAGACATCTGCTGATAGAGATGCAATATGTTCATCCAGCATCCTACATCTGTCTTCAACACTTAATTCCAACGAAATACTATCACCGTCACTTGTGTATAAATATCCCGTAGCTCGCATATCTACAACAACTTGTTCTACCAGATTTTCTAACTCCCAAATATCTTTCAATCCTATTACTTGTCGCATCTTATATCACCTCTCTGCACGCTACATTGTGTGCCATTGCCACACGTTCTTGCAACAGTTTTTGATATTCTTCTATTAGCTTTTTCTTCTCTGTCTTGAGATAAGCCCGCATTCTCATATCAATTATAGCCTGCGCTTGCTGCCCGGACAAACCAAAAGCATCGCACATCTTCTGTTTACTCGACTTCCCATCTGCACTAACCAACATTATTTCAAGAATATCAATCGGATGCTCAATAGCAAAAATAATACCTTCCACTATATGTAATCTTTCTTTGCACCTCGTTAGTTCTCTTTTGCCTCGACTTAATACATATCCCAATTGATAGTTTTTTACATCCAACATTTTCACCTCCATAACTGAAACGCATCATATATGCTCCACCTTGCGCATCTTTTATGCAAAATTAGATATCACAGATATATATTTTTGTAATTCCTTAAATTTCATAATATCACTTTCTAAAATAAAGTTTTTCCAAAACTCTAAATCATCTGATTCCATATCACAGCTACGCTGCCAATATGTTCTATAATCACAAATAGCCCAAGAATCTATTCCGCTTTTTCTAAAATCTTTTGATTTTTTTCTCTGAATCCACTTACCGCGTCTGATTTTTTATTTGCTTGTCTCTTCCACCACTTTCGCGAACCTGCATTGTCTTGCCCATCTTTAACAACCGGCGTTTTCTTATAGCTTCTACTCATTCCGCTATATTCCTAATAATTATCCTATATTTCTTCCACAATCTCCTGCAATTCCTCTTGTGAAAAACCATAGTGTCCTATAATCTCCAAATCGTTCTTGCGTATCATTGCTGTTTTGAAAAAGTATGTCTCATCCGGTTGTTCACAGTACACATATACATTACCATCCTCTTTGGGAACAGAATATGCTAAATCTATATTGCCTTTTATCACTTTGCGGAAGTAGTATGGTCCTCTTTCTTTCAGTATCTCCAATGCTCTTCTGTATCTCTTTTCCAAGGATTCTGGACACCCCTCCCGCAGATTATCCTCAATATCTTTTTGCTTGATACATTTACAAAAGTAATCTTGATTTACTCTGTTTATATAGGCAAAATAATCCTCATCCTTGCATCTAGAAAGACATTGCAGATTTTCAATCACACTCTCCGGAATCCCTTCCTCTCTAAGGATATCCTCCGTACATTCTGTATCCTCTAAAATATCATGCAAGACAGCTGTCATTCTACTCAAAGAGTCTGTTGTATGTAACATTACCCGAAGCGGGTGTAAGATATAACTTTCTCCCTGCTTGTCCCTCTGACCGGAATGATATTTTGCAGCGAGTAATATTGCTTTGTCTAACGCTATCTGCAACTCTCTCTCATACTTTTCGAACTCCAACGACAACTCCAGATTTGACATTATGTTTTTGGTTTCTTTTTCCCATTCGGCAAATAAAGGAGCTCTCTTGCGTTCTTCCATTCTTCTATCCAGTTCGAGTACTTCTCCCCATTCATCCTTGAATCTATACGCAACAGCTTCTTTTGCAGCAACTTCCGGACTCCAGACAGTAATTTCATATGTCCAGTTTTCTCTCCAAATAAAAAAGATTGAATCCACCATATTTTCAATAGGAAATCCATATTCTCTAAAATCAGAGACTACAGGCTTTCGACACGCACCATAGTGCATCAATGGCGCAATAACTGTTATTGCGATATTCAAATCTTTTGCTAATGTCTTTAAATCTTTTATGTTTGTTTCTATTTCCTCTACCCTGGAACATCTTTTTACCGCAGGTTCCATAAGCAAGAAATAATCTATAAATACCATTTTGAGTCCATGATTTTGTGTGTAAGTTCTACACTTATTCTCTACTTCAGACATAGATATTCCTGGAGTATCATCTATATCAAACGGCACATCACTTCCTATGTATTTGTTAATCAGCTCTTCTTTCTCATGTTCCAAGGAAAAGAAAAGAACCTTTTGTTTCTCCTCCTTTGCTACATATTTAGCCATCTCAACCAGCAAATCTGTTTTTCCCGACTTTTCGGGTCCCGCAACCAAGGTTAATCCAACCGGCTTAACCTCCTCCATTAATTTCTCTATCAATAAGTTAATTCCGCAAATCATTTCTCCTCCACACTTTCAGAATGCATCATTTCTGCCTCATATGCATACATAAACTGCTGCCAGTAATCTAAGACCTCTTCTGCTTCTAGATTCCATTCCTCTTCATTCGGGCAACCCGGATAAGCCATCAATAAATCCATATCTGCCTCCGCATTTTCCACTTCTCGAATAAGTCCTACGTTCTTTGGGTCCCTTTTGGTGTATTCAAATAACTTCTGAGCAACTTTTATATGTTGGCAGTCATAACCATCTAATTCTGCATTCCCTGCTTTCATCTCATTCCTCGCCCACTGAATTGCACGGCGCACTTCGTTTCCTATATTAGCCATTTGCCAATTAATACTTTTACGATACCACTGTTCTTCTGTCATCCTAAGTTTCCTCCACTAAGCTATTTAGTAGTTCTTTAAAAGCCCTGTTCAAGTCACATAATTCGTTATACCAGACAGTTCCCAAAATCTCCGGGGCATTATAATTCCGACTTGAACAAATGATAACGGGAATATTTATTTCTTCTTCCTTTAACCGCTCTATCAAAATGAAACCAGCATCATAATCTGCTTCCATTCCTTTTGCTAATGGATAGTGCATATCGGTCACGATTAGATTAAACGGCATTTTATCCTCAACACTTTGATATAGAATCTCAAATGCAGATTCTTGATTTCGTACACGGGTGATATCACGCACACCAGAAAACTCCAGTGCTCGTGTAATGTCCATTGCTTTATAAACACTGTCATCAATGATAAGAACCTTTAACTTTGATAATGTCATACGTCCCCCTCCTCTGAAGCATACAATATTAAATTTGTCAAATGGATTAATACAGTTGATATTTATGAAATGTTACATGTACCGGGGCAACGCCTCAAATATTGATATATAAGAAAAAATGATTAAACATGTGTATTAATAGTATTCGGCACATCAATGCAATTTCCTTTTATTTATGCAAATTTTCATCCGAATCTTAGGCTATAATACTTCGTGTCATTACTTCCTTGTATCATAATATCCGGAAACTCTTTCTCACTCACTTCTCTACTTAAAACATACCCCGGAAAGCCCTTTTCAAATGCCTCTACAAACGAATTGGCATCCACTGCTCTTCCAATATCATCAATACCGACCTTAAAAACATAGTATGTATCCATATTATCCTCCATTACATTTGCGTGACGCAATCCGAATCCAGACTCTTCCGGACATCTATCTGTTACCGGAATCCATTTTATTCTCTATTTACTATCATTAAATCTTTGCCTTGTATCATCCTCTGAGATGCAATTTACCCGTATTCCCTCTAAGCATTTCCACGCAACAATTTGGTCCCATTCCATGTAAGCTCCAATTCCATCAAAGACACCACCTTTGTTATTGTCATAATAAGGATGATAAAAACCAACTATCGTGCTGTATGAATTATCAAAGTTACTATAAACAAAAACGTATGCGCTGAATTGCTCCGGAAGTTCACCACTCTCCTTATAAATAATCTCTGAATCATCCATATCGATAACCAATCTCATACCGCTACACCTTTCCCCTGATAAAGTTCTTTTTATCTTATCAAGTTTAACCTCATACATATACGGATTATCAAACACGCACTCTACCATCTTATAATTATCTGTATCGGCATTTTTTCGCCAAAACAACTGCTCCGGTTTTACATTATAATGCCACCGCCCTGTAAACTCGTCAAAAACATTAATCATTATTTTTTCATGCTTTACAATATAATCAACCTTATCACCCAGCAAACCTGTCATATTCTTATGTTGTTCTTCTAATTTCTGCACTGCCACTACATAAGCGTCCTCTAGCCTTGCCAGACCATCATAAATTCCAAGAAACTTATTGTTTTGCTCTTCTTCATCTTGTCTTACATCTATTCCCTTTATCAAAACATAATGCATCGGATGCGATTCCATTTCCGCTATATATGATTGTAAATAAGCATTCCAATATTCATATATTTGCTTTTCAGACAGTGCACCAGGTTCATCGTAAAAAAATGCCATAAGTTCCTTTTTCGCTTTACACACTTCTTGCAAAAGTGCTTTGTTTTTAGGATCGGATTCGATAATTTCGAATAAACGATTAATTGCATGCGTATAACCAGCTTGGCCGTATGCACCTACCCCTTCTTCTTGTATATTTTTTTTAATATTGTGCTCAGCATTATATTTGATAATATGCTCAACTTCTTCAGCAATCCAAGCCATCTGTTCATTGAATGTTCTTGGAAAATATATTTTTTTATCCATTGCATCTATCATAAAATTTCACCTCTAAAAGCTTCTAAAAATCCATGTATATCCGACACGGAATATCCATCATCATACATTCCACCCTTCCTACATCCAGCAATATCCCATTATCTCTAAAAATAATCTACCAGCCTTAATGTAATCTTCTTCAATTTGGTATTCATTACCTTCAGACCAATCGTACTCCTCCAAATATTCTCTGACAGATGGATTAAACTTACCTATTAATTTTCCAATAATCGGATGATTTGTTTTGTAATCAAAATGCGCATCCATGTAATAACTATACTTTAGAAACGCTCCTGTCTTTTCAATAATCCAATCCACTACCTCCTCGATGGTGTATTCGTTCTCGTCAAAGACGACACTGTGCATAGTATCATCGTGGACACTATTTTCTTTATACATCCGCATATGTGAATATAACCATTCGGCAAAGGATGCATCCATATTAAAAATATCACGATAATCAAATCCATAGCGATACCGCTGAAGCAGCCTATAAAACTTTTTCTCCCGAACAAAATTTCCGCAGTATAAGCTGCGCGGTATTCCTAATTCATCAAGATACCGATTTCTTCTATACATTAGCATGCAAACCCCATCCTCTTGATTGTCTTCTTTCTGGTACTCAGATCCGGAATGTCGCACTCTTCAATGGTGGTGATTAGCTCTGCCGTAATCTCCGACTCCTTAAACTGCAATATCCTTTCTGCCAAATTCATCTCTGCTTCCTCCAAAGTCTTGCGCACAAATCGGCCGTTTCCATAATCGCTATCCTCTCGTATCATATCGAAGTTTTTCCTCAATTTGTTCATAGCTTCATCCGTAATGATCATCTGCTTTTGGGATACCATAAGTCTGGTAATGTCACATAATTCATCAGTAGAATAATCCTCAAATTCTACTTGAAAAGCAATTCTTGAAAGCATTCCCGGATTTCTATCAAGGAACCGACGCATCGGCTCAGTATATCCGGCAAAGATTACAATCACATCATCTCTATGGTTCTCCATTTCCTGCACAAGAGTATTGATCGCTTCATCTCCAAAACCATTTTCATAGCTATCACAAAGCGAATACGCTTCGTCTATAAATAGAACACCTCCTTGTGCTTCTTTAAACTTTTTCTTGACCAGCGGAGCTGTAGATCCCACATGGTCACCGACAAGATCCGCTCGCCCCACTTCCACAAAAACTCCTGTAGACAGAACCTTTTCATCCTTCATAATCTCTGCAAATAACCTTGCTACAGAGGTCTTTGCTGTACCGGGGTTGCCGGTAAAAACCATATGTAAAGATGCCTTTTCTCTTGCAATCCCTTTATCAATGCAGAGCTTATTCAGCTTGTAATGAGCAATTGCCTTATGAATAATCTCTTTCACGGAAGCAAGTCCTATCATGTTATCAAGTTCTTTTCTTGCAGTTCCTGCTTCCCGTTCTTTCTTCATTCCTTCTTCCAGCATACTTATATCATTTTTTGTTATCAGAAAAAGTTCGCCCTTCTTTAAATCACTTGCATCCTTTCCATCCGAAAGCAATCTTACCGCCTGATTCTGCGATGCTCTATCAATCAGATTTCTTACATATCTTCCATTGCCGAAGTTATCAGTACTTCTTACCTTCTCAAAAATATAATGCGCTTCTTTTATAGCCTCATCTGTAACACGGAAGCCCCGTTCCTGTGTCATCAATTTGAAGATGTCCGTAAGTTCATCTGCAGTATAGTCAGGAAAATCAATCCAATGCGGTATCCTGCTTTTTAAGCCTTCGTTGATTTTCATAAACTCGTGCATTCGCTCATTATAGCCTGCCAGGATAACAATCACATCATCTCTTCTGTTTTCCATCTCTTGAATAAAAACTGTTACGGCAGTGTCGCACACCATAGAATACGCTTCGTCAATGAACAAAACACCACCCTTTGCAGCAAGAAATGCTTCTCTGATAGCCTCGACACATCCCAAACCACTCAAATCCATTCCTCCGCGCTCCACAAAGGCTCCGCTTTTCAGAATCCCCTTTTCTTTTGCAATTCCGGCAAACAGTTTTGCAACTGTGGTTTTGGCAGTGCCAGGATTCCCTCCAAATATCATGTGCATTGTACCTGACTTATAACTGTTTCCTAGTCTCTTTTTTCTCTCCTTTTCTACAACATTCCTTGCCAAAATAGCTTTTATCTGCTCTTTCACAATTCCCAAGCCAATCATTTTATCCAGTTTCTCTGAGGAAGATTCCACGTTTTCATCCCTATCTAACATGAAATCTTCCGCAATGTTGTAATCATAAGCTTGTAACACATTCTTATTTAGACACCAAGATTCAAACTGCTCATAGGCTGTTAATACATCCGTTTGAGTAAACTTAGTTCCTGGAAATAATTTCATGAACTCATTAGCCTGTTTAGCATACTTTGCATATTCAGATTTTTTTATCAATTCTTTCAAATAACTTGCAGCCGCTTTTCTGTCACCGGTACCTTCTCGAAGCATAACCGGAAGCACATATCTTCTTAATTGAGGCAGAAGATAATACGAAAATCCCGGATTGTCCATATTGTATGTAAATACAAATAGACAATCATTCTTATATCTTTTCACAAGCTTTTCGATATATTTGCAATTCATCTGATACTCCACAGGATCGCATCCAAACTTCTCTAATAAATCAAATACAATTACGCCCCCATAGTTATTCTCTATAATCTCTTCCAAACGATTATTTACCTTGTATAAGTCTGGTTCAATTTCACTAATGACTTCCATTCGTCTGCTACTTATGCGATTTGCTTTTATCAAATTATGAGCAAGTATCTCCGTCATATCACATGCCGCTTCGACACTCCTACTTGAAATTATGTAATGAACCAAGTTTCCTTGGTATTCAGTATTGTTCGAATGCAGTTCTATATTTGAAAGTTCTTCAATAAATTCTTTATCATAAATTGCATTTATTTCAGTTTTGATTTCAGGTATGATCTTTTCCTCAAATTTAAAATGATATGATTTTGAATTATCCATATAATATTCATATATAAATAAGTTTGACAACTCTATAAATCTATTTCCATGATTATCATAATCTCTTCTTTTGGCCTCTCTGTAACAGTCCAAAAATTCATACATGGTGATTTCACTTGGTATCAATTGTATCCTTTTAATTTCAAATACACCTTCTAATACTTCGATAATATAGTCATACGCATTTTCCAGAGTCTCTCTCTTTTCATCCAAAAACAAAACTGCTAAAATCTTATCATCCGTTTCTTGCCTATAGGCTAAAAAACCAACGTTATTTTTTAAATTGCGATACATATAACTGTTAACAGCAAAAATTGGACTCCCATATCTATGCTCTCTAAGACACTCCTTATTCTGTAGCAGCTCCTTTATATCTTTCGCAACTCCTCTAATTGCAAATTCATAGTATCTCACTCTTTATCCTCTCCAATCTGTCCAAAGGCAAAATCTATCTTCAAAAAAATGTCGCTATAATTCTATTAAGCCTTCAAATATGCCCTCAATCACTTGAGGACGCTATACATACCTTTACAGTTGTAAGTGTCGGCATAAGATATCTTGCATTTGCCAGAATCTTAATTCTTGCTTCATCAATACCTTTGTACATTTCTGATGGTGCACGCTCACAGGTCGTTCTGGTGTTCAAAACTCCATCCACATCAAGAAACACTACAAAACTCATATTGTTTCACTCCTTCTTGATACTATTATAACTGTACAAGTCAGCCCTTCATTTTCATGTTTGATTATACTTTCAGACCTGTTTATAAATGTACACAAAAGCCGTTGTTGAGATTTATTCGTCTTGTATGACACAAAAATCATCCGGCACACAGGCTTTATCATCAATATAAATGTCACAGGAAATCTTTCGCGAATTGTTTCCGTAGTAATCAATCACCTCCGGTACATTGTCATTTACCGCGTCAAATTCAAGATGTGCCACTTCTCTGCACCAGGAAACCGCCTTTTCTAAAGCCACCCCTGATCGACACGTCCAGAGGATTAGCTTATTTCCTAACTTTTTCTGTTTCTTCAAATAGTCAATAAGCAGATGATTTGGTTCCCCGACATCAGGCCAGGCAGAAAAGCACAACGTGCCATCAAAATCTACCGCTATGATCCGACTTCTATCCATGAGTATCTCCTTATTATGAACTATCACAAATACACTGTCAGTAAACCGTTAGTTTACTATATCTACTATAACCGCTGCGTGATCCGTAATGCCTGCATCCATTAAGAACGGATCAATCTCAATATTCTCTACCTTCTTAGCAAGAGACGGGGATGCTATGGCATAGTCCAACCTGCCCTGATACTGTGCCTCTGTCGGCGTATGTTCATCATTACCTGCCGCCGTCCAAAGATCCACAGCCCCCTCATTCAGCAGCTTGTTGACCATTTGCTTATTTCCTCTAGTTGGATCGTTTGCATTCAGATCTCCAATAAGCAGGAAGTCTTCCCCCAAATGTGCTACCACAAAATCTCCCATATGTTTCAAAAACACCTCATCGGATTCACTGGGAAAATGACTACCGCATATAAGTAATTCGTCATCTTTGCAGATTACACTCCTGTTCTCCCGATAATTTCCGGGCGAGCTGACATACTCAGGATTGCCTTCACGGAAGAATGTCATAGTCAACGAATAATTGCCTCTCTCCGGAAGACACTCTTCCACATATGAATACCCCATTTCTGCCAGTTCACCTATAAAATCAATATTCTCATAACTGCTGACCAGCATCTCTTCAACAACCAATATATCCGGACTCTTTTTCAAAATATATTTTTTCAGGCTGTTCCAAGTCTCAGTTTTATCTACCTGCTTTGCCCAATATCTCCAATCAATATGATATCTTCTATCCCGATTGTTAAAATACCGGTGACTCATGAGATGCCCAGTTTTTCCACCCATATCATTTGCATTAATAGCCATTATTCTTTTTCTCATTTTTATATCCTTTCTTTGTGTCATTCAGACTTTATCTTCTGCAGTACCTCTATACTCTTCTTTCGTTCCATCTCGATTACATCTTGTGTACGCTTTTCCAACACACTATACCAAACTACTATTTTTTCCTTATTGCGAATTGGCATCATTCTCTATTCTTTTGTATCTGTACTCCAATCTTTATTGCGTCAATAAATAAAATCAACCCACATATGATGTAATACCAAACAGGAACACCTATCTGCATCCCAAGATAGATCATCAATACCACCCTAAGCATAGCTAATATCCTCCTCATTTATCATTTTCTTTTTCTCTGTCATCAACATAGCTTTTAATGAATCCTTTTAACACCGTTGCCGGCATTTTCTTTTCCGCTTTACAAAACGTCTTGAACTTAAAATACAGACGTTCCCTTATGGTAAAAGATACCTGTATATTCTTATTTTTGTTGTATTTCACGCCTTGCCTCCTTTCAGCAGAATCTCATTCTCCACCATATTTATAGCCTCATCTTCTTTTGCGATTTCTCCAACTTAATTATCATTTCCTCATAGATAAATTCTGAACTTTTTCAAACGCATCAAATGCGTATTCAATGCTTTTCACATAACGGTCACCGAGACTTTGAAAATGCTCTTGTGTAAATTTGTATGTTTTCATTTGGGATTAACTCCTTTCCTTCTAATTGATTACACAATATAAATACACCTTTAACCTGTTTATAAACCTTCACAAACAAGAAAGTTCAGTTTTTTTGACAAAAAAAGGGAGCCGGTGGGCTCTCTTTTTCAATAGATTTAATATATTTCACATATACATGCATGATGATCAGAACATCTCATTTTGCGAACAGAATCTCCAAACCCATCACATTTGGGAATGTAGCAATAATCTAAAATGGATATCTTTGTATTCGAACAAAACCCCTTTTTAACAAAGATATTATCCAAAGATGCTAATGTTTGATTTTGCGTTATTACATCCTTATCAATCATACGATCATAGTTTTTTTCTAATCGACGTAAATCATCCTGTAACGGATATAGAAAATCGTTTACATTAAAATCACCAACTATAAAAGAAAACATTGAACTATCAGAAACTGAATGAATTTGCTTCCACTGTTCCTCACCATCTTTATCTGAAGATAAATGAAATCCTAAAAGAGACATATTCCCGTTAACAAGTTCAATGTATCTGTTAACATAATCACTATATCCATTTGTCTTTCCAAATTTTACGGCTCTTGATTCATATGATCTAATAGCCCAGTTACTGCCTTTTTTTGTGATAGCTATTGTAACGTTCTTTGAAGAACTATAATTGAAATCTTTCCTTTTAGGCTCATTATCAAACCATAGCATAACTTTGAACCTCTCATTCAAAAATGACTTCCAATGTTCATTCCATTCATCTTCCCAATCGGCACCACGATATGGGACTTCTTGAAGAATCGCAATATCTTCCATAGTTGTTAATAATTCAGAAAGCTTTTCAGTAATTTTATTTGCACATTCTTTCCGTTGAGGCATTGGCAAATCTCTTTTTTCCTTATACCAATCCCACACTCCATCAAATCTATTAATATTCCACGTAACTACCTTCATTACTAATCCTCCACATACTTTTCTAATGCTTTTTCAAGTGCCTCCTTAATGCGACCTCTATAAGAATCGTCCCCTTTCTTTCCAGTATCAAGTACCTCAACACATCCGCTATATTGCAAAACCCAGTATGTAAAACTGTTAAGATTTACCTTCACTTCAATATCATAGTACTTACTTTCATCTGCATCGTAACCTACTACCTCAAATCGATCAGAAAACCAATCTACAATCTGTGTGAATTGATCTGCATCCACACGGATTCTAACCTTTTCCACTTTCCCCGTAAACATATATGGATTTTCGATTCTATATTTAAATAAATCCTCCAGTTCCTGAATCCCTGCCTCTTCTTTAGTAATAGCAGTTGCCCTATTTATGGATACGTCTGTCATAAGATCAATGCGGTACAATTTATACTTTAAATCAGCTCTCCTTTCCGTTTCAAGATCAGCTCCCAGCATATAATAGCGTCCATTAGAAAATATGACATCAAACGGAGAACATATTCTATGAACATCTTCCTTATACTTCTCCGGAGTCTCTGGAAGCACTTTTCCATGTTTTCCATAGGGAACAAGTCTCACCTGCTGATTTCCATAGTCATAGACACATAAATTAAATTTTACCTTTTTCTTCTGTTTTATTGCCGTCCTTATCAGATGCACCTGCTTTAGAACATTGCTTTCAATATGTCCCACTTTCTCGTCTATACCCTCATCTCCAACAAAGTACGGTTGGTTTTCCATACGATGACGATATTTTGTAAGGTCAGATAACTGCTTGCCAGCCAAAAGCGTTATTCTTTTAGCCAGGTTGTCAGCTTCTTTTTTAGTCAATATTTTGCTATATAATACAGAATCAACAAGATACATCCATTCACTATCAGATAAAGCTTCCATCATCCAATAGCCTTTGGTACGCCGACCATCTAGATTGGTCTTGCAAAAATAAAATTCTCGTTCATCCGCAGAGCATTCCCGTATTAGTTCATCGCACTCTTCCTCGGTTGCGTATGGTTTAACCATCATTTTTGCCATAAAGCCCTCAATGGCATTTCTTCCGATACTATAACCCATTTCTTTGGCATATCTCGATATCGCAGTATTGCCAAGCGTATTCTCTCTGCTTGAATATTCCCGCATTATCTTCCGTATCACATCATCATTTGTCTTTTCTCCAGGTTCTCTTCTCGGTTTCATGACCTCTTCCTCCTTGCCCACACATATAATTATATTTATTTATCCAAATAACTACAAGAGCGTTCTCTTTCCTGCCAATGAGTTGTTTCATTATCTGTCTTTGAAACAGCCGGAGCAATCCCCATTTCCTGTAAAGCCTTTGTAAGACTATTTCTTGTATGCATCTTTGTTTTATATCCATGTGCTACAGGAATATAATCCAAATGCAAATGAGGTGTCGCTTCATCCATATGAAGAACCGCATTAAACAAATACAGATTCGGATTGCGTTCCTGAAAACTTCTGGCATATTCATCCAATATTTCACTTGCTGCTTTTGCGTCTACAGATAGATTCCCCTCTGAATCCAGGACACCAGTATCATCCTTCTTTCCAATTTGAACAACAATCTCATAGAATTGTTTCTCTCCATTGCCGGAGTTTTTTATGTCTTTCAAATAATCTGCAACCTGCCGGTCCTTTCGTTTCTGCTTTGCATTATATTCTGCTATCGCTTCACCAAAGAGCTGATCATAAGCTTCTCTGATTGGCTGCTTAATATACTCCACATTCCATTCAGTTCTTTGTCGGTCAACATTCTCTGCAATAAAATCTCTATTATTATGGGATATACTCCCTTTTCCTTTTACAAATGAAATTGTTTTACCCATAGGCATTTCTCCCTTCTAAAATGATTTTCTTTCGTACCGCCCGCCTAAGCGGGTTCCGACGTATTCGCCGGAGTTTTGTTACTTTTGTCAAAAGTAACGCCTTATTACCTTTGACACTGTGTATCAAAGGTAGGCGCTCTTCCGAGGGACTCCTGCGGAGAGCTATCTGCCAACAATAACAACTATTGGCAGGTATACAGGTCATATCTTGCAGAAGTACATCCGCTTCGACATGATATGATCTGCCTTGATTTCCTTGAAATGTGGCATCACAATGATGCCACAGCTATCCGTCTGGCATCATTGTGATGCCTATCCAAACAGGTCAAGGAAATCGAGTACATCCTCACCAAGAAACTCTGGCTCATCTGACACTAGCTCTGGTTCATCGTGATGAAATCCTCTTTCATCCTTTGAAACAATCGCCTTCTTCATTCCATCGCTGGTTGTCGATACTATCAGTCGATTCTCTAACTTGTCTGCAACCAATTCCGCAATATACTCAGCAATTCTCTCAGCATCATTCTGCTGCTTTGAACTCGATAAAATCAGTTCTATGACAATTGAGTTTTTCGACAAATTTGCTTTCTGTGTCATTTCTTCAAGCAATTTCCATGCCTGCATATCCCGTTCATTTTCAGCCCTGAATCTCAGGCTTATTCTCTTATCTTTCATCCCTATCTACCCCACCAAAAAAAGAGAGCTTACGCTCCCTTTCTTGCTCTTGCCTGAGTCATATACAAACTCTCATATCCCTTTGCCGTTGCACAAATATCTGGAATAATTTCTACAGTGCCCATCTCATACGCTCCAAAATTTCTAATTAGGCATCCACCACCACCGATGATGTGGAGCTTAACCAATTCAGGATCATATTCATATTCGCTAAGTTTATCAAAGATTTCAGCTGCATACTTTTCAGCCTCAATCCTCATCACTGATAAGATACGATTGGATATATCAACATTTCCATTTCGAATAAAATCTTCAATCAGGCTCTCATCCGGCAGCTTGCCACATTCAGCCTGAACCGCATTATAAATACGTTTCACACACTGATGAACACCAAGTTTATCCGTATACATGCGATCCGACATTGCTCTACCATTTGTCATTACAAGCGTATTCATCGTACCATTTCCAATATCTGCTAACATATGCACTCCTTTATATGATGGCATTGAAGATACAACTGATAATATTTTGCTGCATGATTGAACAATGCACTAAGTTCTGCATGAACTGTTTTCAAATAACACTGCGAGAGTGATTCTCCATTTGGTTTCTTCAATGTCATCATTTCATTCTGCCAATCAATCACATCTTTCGACGTAATTTCAGACATTTTTCTTTTTCCTAAATAAGGAAGGATTTTCTTTTCAATAATCACCTGCTTCGTCATCCACGTATTCTCTTTCAAACGTGGTCTGACATCTTTCTCATATAATTCATAGAAAGAATCTAACGTCATATCAATATCCGATGACTTCTGCAATTTGAACTGTGCTTCCCAATTCAAAGCCTCGCGTTTTGTCGCAAATCCTCTTTGACATTTCTGCTTATTCTTACCTGTCCAATCCTTGTATCGAACCATTGCATACCAGGTACCGTTCTTCTCATTTTTATAAACTGGCACTTATGCATCTCCCCTTTCAAAATTCTTTGTCTGATAAAAATGTTCATAGAAGAATTTTGTATCAATTCTTCCCGGAATTGTCTGGAATCCCATAGCTTTCATTTCCTTATTAAGTTTTCGAATTAACTTATACGCATAACTTTCTGATACATCCAAAATTTCTTCCACATCGGATACTCTTAAAAACATTTTTTCCATTATTGTTTTACCTCTTTTCCTTAATTTGTTTTTGTAACACTTGCCGTTTCCCTTTGACACTTTCCTGACGGGTAACCTCTGGTTTCGTTAGCCAAGTTGACTGTTTTGGACTGCGCCGTTTTCACTCCCTCCGCACGCTCCCGTTCGATCTTCGCATACTTTTTGGAGTCATAATCATTTCTCAGACGATCATTCAATTTTTATGTTAAACATATTTGTTTAAGTAGTTAAAATGCATTATACTAAACAATTATGTTAAAGTCAAGCGAATAATTAAACTTTTTTGTTTAATTTATCCTTGAGTGTCCTAAACAAATATGATAAAATACATATTATCTATTCGTATGGTGACTCGAATAGAGCCACCTCCCCAAAATAAGCAAAATTAGCAATATGGCAGTGAGAAAGCACGATGATTTATCATGCGGTTTTGCGAATGTTTGGGATGAGCCGAATGCTAACAGATTATGAAACATCCGGCATTTTTTCATAATGGAAGGAGCAATTACCATGGCAATAGGAGAAAGAATCCATTTCTTCCGCACCAAACGCGGGATGACTCAAAAATATGTAGGAGGACAGATTGGCTTTGATGAAAAATCCGCCGATGTCCGTATGGCTCAATATGAAAAAGAAACCCGTGTTCCAAAAGACAATCTTATTAAGGCACTTGCAGATACATTTGATGTAAATCCGGAAGCACTGAAAGTACCGGATATTGATTCCTATGTTGGTCTTATGCATACTCTTTTTACCCTTGAAGACCGCTATGGTCTTAAAATAGAGAAAGCAGAGGACGGACAGCCTCGTCTTTATCTCGATTTAAAGCATTTTCCTGACAGCAGCCAGCTCTATGATATGATGATGGACTGGATGGATAAAGCAGAGGCACTGGAGTCTAAGCAGATCACCCAGGATGAATATGACCAGTGGCGCTATCACTATCCAGTTGTTGGTCAGACAACACATACTCATTTCGCAAAAGTCATCCCTCAGGAACTCAGCGACATGCTTATTGCTGAGGGCAAAAAAATCGACCAATCTGAAAACAAGAAGAAATAATGCTCTTCGAATCGTTTCAACCGGCTTACTTTCAGGCAAAGAAAAAGGCCTTGCCAAGCTAATTTTTCATTAGCTCGACAAGACCTTTTATTGTCTTATCTGAAACCACACCTGTTAACCATTTGCACTATTTATCAATAATGCAATTTATCACAGTGTTATCATTTTGTTATCAAATCGTTATTGAAAAGCCTCAGAAACCGCATAAATACGGCATTCTTTGAGTTGCTTTCATTATTCAAACTCATTCATACCTAGCGGTTTGCAAGTGCTCCTGCAATATCCGCTTTCATATCCTCCACCGCTGCCCTGGAGGCTTCGGCAAAATGCTCTGCCCCAAAGTCTGCATATTTCTCCTGCTGGTAAGCGGCAATGATGCCTCTGGAGGAATTTACAATGGCACCCAGACCGTCCTCGTTAAAGAAATGAACCAGATCAGCACCCTTTCCCCCCTGTGCACCGTACCCCGGCACCAGAATGAAGCTTTTCGGCATGATCTTGCGGAGAATTTTTCCCTGCTCCGGATAAGTAGCACCCACTACTGCACCGATATAGCTATAGGAATCTCCCATATGCTCCTGTCCCCATTTTGCGACCTGCTCACCAACAATTTCATAAAGCGGTCTGTTGTCCTCATCCGAAAGAAGCCTGTCCTGAAACTCTCCGCTGCTTGGATTGGAGGTCTTGACCAGAATGAACAATCCCTTTTTCTCCTCCTTACATACCTTGATAAAGGGATTGACACCGTCTGAGCCAAGATAGGGGTTCACAGTGGCAAAGTCTTCATCAAATCCGTAATAGGATTTACTGCCCACAGCCACTTTTCCCAAATGGCCTACTGCATAGGCCTCTGATGTGGAACCGATATCTCCTCTCTTGATGTCACCGATCACTACCAGATCCTTTTCCTTACAGTAATCCACTGTTTTCTTAAAGGCGATCATTCCCGGGATACCAAACTGCTCATACATGGCAATCTGGGGTTTCACCGCCGGAATGAGATCATAAATATGATCAACGATCTCTTTATTGTACTGCCAGATTGCTTCCGCAGCCCCCTCTAAGGTCTCTCCGTATTCCGCAAATGCCTTTTTCTGAATATGCTCCGGAACAAATTTCATCATGGGGTCCAAACCAACCACGATAGGCGCACCTGTTTTCTTAATTTTCTCAACCAACTTGTTAATCATATCCGGTCTCCTGCTCTAAACGAGTACTTCCTTCTGACTGTCCGCAAACTGCTTGATACGGGATGCATTGACATATTTTTTCACCTTGTCGCCATCTACAATGACTAAGGTAGGTGCCTGCATGATGCCATATTTGTTTGCTAATTCCATATTTTCTTCCGCATCAATTAAAATATACTTAAAATCCTTCAGATATTCCTTTGCCAGCTTGCAGTTGGGACAGGTTTTTGTAGTAAACAGATAGGCAATCTGCTCCGGTGCCTCCACGGACACACTCACCTTCTCATCCTCATAGCCTGACAAGGTGACAACACTTGTCACAGGTCTCTTTAAAACAGATTTTGCGATGTTGTAGGTTTTACGGTTTGCATATTCCTGTAGCTTGCCGTCATTCCAGTTCTGCACCGGTCTGTAGTAGCCGGTGATACGGCTGTAAACCTCAGTCACCTTTCCACAGATCGGGCACTTCATCTGCTCTCCTGCAAGATATCCATGCTCTCTGCAGATGGAATAGGTGGGTGAAAGCGTGTAATAAGGCAATTTATAATTTTCCGCAATGGTTCTGATCAGATCTGCTGCTGCCTTCCAGTCAGGAAGCTTCTCTCCCAGGAATGCATGGAATACGGTTCCCGAGGTATACAGTGTCTGCAGTTCATCCTGAATGTCCAACGCGTCAAAAATGTCCTCCGAATAATCAACAGGAAGATGTGAGGAATTGGTGTAATAAGGCGTATCACCAAGCTTTCCTGCCGTCTTGATGGCAGGCCATCTCTTTTTGTCATGTTTTGCAAGACGATAGGTCGTGCTTTCTGCCGGAGTTGCCTCCAGATTATATAAGTCGCCATACTGCTCCTGATAATCAGAAAGGCGATTTCTCATATGATTCAGTACCTCTTTGGTAAATTCCTGCGTTCTTACATCTGTCATATCCGCGCGCAGCCAGTTCGCATTTAAACCAACCTCATTCATACCGATTACACCTATGGTAGAAAAATGATTGTCAAAGGAACCAAGATAACGCTTGGTATAAGGATACAAGCCTTCATCCAGAAGCTTTGTGATAACACCACGCTTCATCTTCAGAGATCTTGCTGCAATATCCATCATCTTATTCAGACGCTTATAAAAGTCATCCTTGCTTGTTGACAAATATGCAATCCTGGGCATATTGATGGTAACAACACCCACGCTTCCGGTACTTTCTCCGGATCCAAAATAGCCTCCTGTCTTCTTGCGAAGCTCGCGGAGATCCAGGCGGAGTCTGCAGCACATACTTCTCACATCACTGGGCTCCATATCGGAATTGATATAGTTTGAGAAATACGGTGTTCCGTATTTTGCTGTCATTTCAAAGAGGAGACGGTTATTTTCTGTATCCGACCAGTCAAAATCTCTGGTGATGGAATAAGTAGGAATCGGATACTGGAAGCCTCTCCCGTTGGCATCCCCCTCGATCATGGTCTCAATAAAGGCCTTGTTGATCATATCCATTTCCTTCTTGCAGTCTTTATACTTAAAATCCATTTCCTTTCCGCCTACGATCGCCGGAAGCTCCGCAAGGTCAGCAGGAACCGTCCAGTCAAGCGTAATATTGGAAAAAGGTGCCTGTGTTCCCCAGCGGCTGGGCGTATTCACACCATAAATAAACGCCTCAATGCATTTTTTCACTTCCTTATAGGACAGGTTGTCCACCTTTACAAAAGGTGCCAGATAGGTATCAAAGGAGGAGAATGCCTGAGCACCTGCCCACTCATTCTGCATAATTCCAAGGAAATTTACCATCTGATTGCAAAGCACGGAAAGGTGTGCGGCGGGTGCTGATGTGATTTTGCCGGTAATGCCTCCAAGCCCCTCTGTGATCAGCTGCTTTAAGGACCAGCCCGCACAGTACCCAGTCAGCATAGACAGATCATGAATATGGATATCCGCATTTCTGTGTGCCTCTGCAATTTCTTCATCATAGATTTCTGACAACCAGTAGTTTGCAGTCACTGCCCCTGAGTTGCTTAAGATCAAACCTCCTACCGAATAGGTGACAGTGGAATTCTCCTTTACTCTCCAGTCCTCCACCTTTACATAGCTGTTCACAACCTCTTTATAGTCAAGAATGGTAGACTTCATGGTACGCATTTTCTCCCGCTGCTTGCGGTACAGAATATATGCCTTTGCAGCCTCGGTATAGCCAGCCTGCTCCAGGACCTTCTCCACGCTGTCCTGAATATCCTCAACGTGAATACACTCGTCCTTTACCTTTCCCTGAAAGTCTGCCGTAACGCGAAGTGCAAGCAGATCTACCACGTCATTATTGTACTGCACATCCGTGGCATTAAATGCTTTCATGATCGCATCACTGATCTTTGTCAAAGTAAAATCTGCCAGTTCTCCTTCTCTTTTGATAACCTGAAACATCAAAAAGTCCCCTCCATTTACCTAAATTACTTCATGCAATGCTTCTTGCAACCCCATACGGTTTACATAACAATAAAAACACCGCTTATTAAAAGTGTAGCATTTCAGGAAATAAAAGTCAACAAAAAACACAACATATTGTGTTAACATAAAATAATTAACATAATATGTTGTGTTGATTTTCCGTTAATTACCGGGTCTGTAAAAAGATGTATTCCCGCTGTGCCGCTTCGTCATCCGGATAGGTTTTCAGGTAGCTTTCCATCAGAACGGTAGCCTTCTTGTAATCGCAAAGCCGTTCATAGGCAATAATTTCATTCATCTTAAGAATCTGCATCATACCGTTGTCTTCAATTTTCATTGCCGACTGGAAAGCAGCAAGAGCGCCTTCATAGTCTCCCGTCTGCATCTTACAGAGTCCCAGCTGGTTCAATACTTGAGGATTTGCTTCCCCGCTTTCCAGATAAGTGTTGTAAACACTGATGGCATAATTGTTATCTCCAAGCGTTTCATAGGTCTTTCCGAGAAATAGGACCGCCTCATAACCACTCTCATCTCTTGCCTTCTCCAGATAGGTTCTGGCATTCTCGTAGTCCTCAAGATAATAGCAGATCCTTCCCTTTTCATAATTGGTCATTCCCTTGGTTCCTGCATCCATCGCTGCCTGCAGATATTCCTGTCCGGTTTCCTTATAGCCACCTGCATCAAGAACTCCGTAAATTTCAATCAGTCTGTCATAATCCGCCGAATCTAAAGCAATCGTCCTGTCAAAATCCTCCTTTGCCTGATCCAGATTTCCCTGTTCGGTATAAAGTACACCACGCAGATAATAGGCGTCCTTCTCATCCTCCCTCAGCGCTGTGATGGCATCATAAACTGCAATCGCCTTTTCCCCGTCTCCCTGCTTGTAATATGCAGTTGCCAGATAATAGTTGATATCATAATCAAGGTCACCGATTCTTCCATCACTTCCCGCAAGAGCCTCCTCAAACGCCTGCGCCGCTTCGTCGTACATGGTCTTTCCCATGTAGGCAAGTCCCTCTCCCCTGCTGATCAGTCGCTCATTTTCTCCTGCGGCTCTTGCCGCCTCGAAGCTTGCAAGGGCATTGTCATATTCCAATGCAGCGATCTGCTCCATACCTGCATTCAGATTTTCATTCTTTCCCGCTGCTTTGCAGCCGGAAAGCAGAATTACAGATATTGCTACAGCTGCTGCCCAAATCCGTTTATTCTTCATTCATGTTCTCCACAATCTTCCTCTTAAAAGTGCCTTTATTATCATTATACTTTCTGTTTCGTTTTTTTCAACTCATTTTCGTAGTCCTTTGGGATAATGATTTTTCATGATACCACCTGCCAGTTTTCCCCATCCGAGGCTATATCCTTCCACTGAGATCAGATACCAGCCCTTTTCTCCTTCTGCCTGAAAGGTCTGTCCGGAGAGATATTCTTCTGCCTCCTTAACGGTCAAATCGTGTGTGAGGACTGCCTCCTCGGGTCTTAAGCTGAGTGCCAGGGCATGGGAAGGTTCAAAACGATCCTTCTTAATCGTTCCAAGATGAAGTCCTGCACGCAGCACCTTAAGCCCTTTCAGAGAAGGCATATTCTCAGGCATCAGGTACAGCTGGTCTCCAAATTTCAGATATTGCCCTGCAAGCTCTTTCCGTAGATACTGCTTTTCAAATTCCAGCCATTCCCTGCATTCTCCCTCGGGAAATCCTTTCTGGACTCCTCCGGTGCTGAAGGTCTCTCCGGTCAGGACACCCTCCTTTCTCAGGCATGCCATAAAATGTCCTTCTCCCTTAAGCTTATGCGGCCAAAGCCTCACTGTCTTCGTAAGCTCGTTTCGTATTTTCCTGCTTTCTTCCGTGATAGTATCCCTATCGCAGCTGTTCTTAAGATATGCGGGATTCCCCGGTTCCATCCCGGCAAATTGCGGAATTTCCACCAGGCTGAATTCAAGATGCTCTGCAAGAAAGCTGTTGATCGTTCCTTCATCCTCCGAAGGTGCAAAGGTACAGGTAGAATAAACCATTGTCCCGCCGGGGCGCAGCATCCCGGCTGCACTTTCTAAAATATCCAGCTGCCTTCCTGCACACATGGAAACATTTTCCGGACTCCATTCCTTCACCGCTTCCTCATTTTTACGGAACATTCCTTCCCCGGAGCAGGGAGCATCTACCAGAATTCTGTCAAAATATTCCTGAAAATGGGTCTCCAGAACAGCCGGCTCATGATTGGTGACAAGCGCATTCACCACTCCCATTCTCTCAATATTTTCTGACAGGATCTTTGCCCTCTGAGAATGAATTTCATTACAGACCAGAAGCCCCTGTCCTTTCATGGCTGCTGCAATCTGGGTACTCTTTCCACCCGGAGCTGCACAAAGATCCAGTATTTTTTCCCCTGCCTTTGGCTGTAGAGCCATAACCGGCGCCATAGCGCTTGCTTCCTGGATATAGTAAACCCCCGCCTCATGGAAGGGATGCTTTCCCGGTCTTCCTTCCTCTTTATAATAATAGCCGTCCTCTGCCCAGGGAACCCTGTCCTCAAGAAAGTCTGTCTTTCCGCAGACCTTATTTACATCCCCCTTCAGTTCATTGATCCTGAGGGACTGACAGCTCGGCTTTGCATAACTGTTCTCAAACGCAGGATATTCCTCCTTTAACATTTGCTTCATCCTGTTCCTAAATTGTTCGGGCAGCATCGTCTCTCCTCTTTCATCCTTCTTTTCTCTTCTAAAATAACAGATTCCTCGTATTTTTTCCACAGAATAATATAGGGAAAATACCGGACAAATGTCCCATTTTGGGTATTGATATTTTTTCTTTCTGCTCTATAATTTTGTGAAAGCAAAGATACTCTGTACCAATTGCTCAGATGAAAGGAATGAATTTACATGGAGAAAAATAAGGCAACCCCTATGGAAAAGCTGGCTACCTTTATCGTAGATAAACGTAACCTGTTTTTTCTTTTATACATATTTGCCATTGTATTCTGCTTCTTTTCCACAGGCTGGGTAAATGTTGAAAATGACATTACCACCTATCTTCCGGAAGAGACAGAAACCAGGCAGGGCCTTACCCTGATGAATGATGAGTTTGTCACCTACGGTTCCGCAAGGGTCATGGTATCCAATATCACCTATGAAACCGCAGAACAATTGAAGGAGGATATGGAAAAGATCGAAGGGGTTTCCGGCATCACCTTTGATGATACGGAAGATCACTATATCAACTCTTCCGCTCTGTTTGATATCACCTTTGACGGGACAAGCGACGAGCAGATCAGTATCCTTGCACTGCATCGCGTTGAGGAACTGCTTGCAGGTTACGATACCTATATAGACACGGAAGTGGGTGCTGATGACGCCGCCAGTCTGCAGGAGGAAATGCAGGTCATTATCGTTATAGCCGCTATCATCATCGTGATCGTCCTGACCATCACCTCTCGCGCTTATGCAGAGGTTCCCGTTCTGATCGCTACCTTCGGTGTAGCTGCCATATTAAATATGGGAACCAATTTTTTATGCGGAACCATTTCCTTTATCTCTAACTCCGTGACAGTTGTTCTGCAGCTTGCTCTGGCAATCGACTATGCCATTATCCTCTGCCATCGCTTCAGTGATGAGCACGAGACCCTGCCATCCAGAGAGGCCTGTATTGCTGCCCTTAGCAAAGCGATCCCGGAAATTTCCTCCTCCTCTCTTACCACGATTTCCGGTCTGGCTGCTCTTGCCTTCATGCATTTCCGCATCGGTATCGATCTTGCCACCGTATTGATCAAGGCAATTCTATTAAGCCTTTTATCGGTATTTACGTTAATGCCCGGACTGCTTATGCTGTTCAGCAATCTGATCGACAAGACCAAGCATCGCAAGATTCTTCCTTCCATCACTGCAGTAGGAAAGCTGGCTGTAGGGACGCGCTTTATCATCCCTCCTATCTTTGTGGTTGTTCTTGTCATCGCTGCTGTTCTTTCCGGGAAATGTCCTTACTGCTATAGCTTTACCGATCTGACTACCACAAAGCAGAATGAAAGCCAGATCGCCTATCAGAAAATTAAGAATACCTTCGGCACCAGTAACATGGTAGCCGTTATCATTCCTTCCGGAGATTATCGGTCAGAGGGCGCTCTTTTGAATACCCTGGAGGGCTATCCGGAAGTAAAATCTGCAACCGGACTTGCCAACACGGAGGCCATGGACGGCTATATGCTGACCTCAGCCCTGAATCCAAGGGAATTTTCCGAACTGGCAGGCATTGAATATGAGCTTTCCAAGCTGCTCTATTCTGCCTATGCCGTAAATGATGATCAATACGGTCAGTTTTTAAACGGCCTGGATCAATACGAGGTTCCTCTGTTTGATATGTTCCTGTTTATGAAGGATCAAATGGAAGCAGGCAATATCACTCTGAAGGGTGACATTCAGGCTTCTCTGGATGAGCTGTTCGACCAGCTGGAAAAAGCAAAACTGCAGCTAAAGACTGATGAATATACCCGACTTGTAGTTTATCTGAATCTTCCGGAGGAAAGCCAGGAAACCTTTGATTTTCTGAAGGTCATTCATCAGGAAGCGGCAAGATACTATGACAGCGATGTTTATGTAGTGGGCAATTCCACCAGTGACTATGATCTGTCCTCCTCTTTTGCAGAGGATAATATTCTGATCAGTGTTCTCTCTGCCCTGTTTGTTATAGTAATCCTGCTGTTTACCTTTAAATCGGCAGGGCTGCCTGTTCTGCTGATCCTGGTAATTCAGGGAAGTATCTGGATCAACTTTTCCTTCCCTACTCTCTATGAGGAGCCGCTCTATTTCCTGAGCTATCTGATCGTCAACTCCATTCAGATGGGAGCAAATATTGACTATGCAATTGTAATATCAAGCCACTATAAAGATCTGAAGCAGGAAATGCATCCGAAGGAGGCAATTGTCGAAGCTCTGAACGAAGCCTTTCCTACCATCTTTACCTCCGGCTCCATTCTGGCTGTCGCCGGTGCTCTGATCGGACAGATGACTACCAATCCGATTATTGCCGCCATCGGGGATTGTTTAAGCAGAGGTACCATCATCTCCATCTTTCTGGTACTTGGCGTACTGCCACAGATCCTGGTACTTGGAGACAATATTATTGAACGCACCAGCTTTGAATTGAACCGGATCAACCTTTCCCCTAAATCCTATACGGGAACCGTTCGTGTCCATGGCTATCTTCGCGGTAAGGTAAACGGAACTCTGGAAGGTACCTTTTCCGGCGTGATCAAAGGGGATATGGAAGCCACCGTCACCTCCGGGAAAGCAGTTCTGCTTGAGGCCGCAGATCAGGAAGGAGAACAACAAGATGAATAACCGATTGATCCATTTTAAAAAGAAACAGACGGCAGCAGCCATACTCGCCCTTCTTCTCTGTGCTCTGCCCTGTCTTACCAGATTGAACGCTTATGCTTCCCCGGAAGCCTCTTTCGTCGATACAGAAAATGCCATTCATATATCCACAGCACAGGATCTTCTTACCTTTGCCGCAAACTGTACCACAGATACCTGGTCGCAAGATAAGCTTTTCATCCTGGATAATGACATTGATCTTCGTGGCACCGACTTTTCGCCCATCCCAACCTTTGGCGGTATTTTCCTGGGACAGGGACATACGATCAGCGGTTTCACACTTGACGCCGGCAGCAACTTTGCCGGACTGTTCCGCTATGTGCAGGAAAGCGGTGAGATCTACCAGTTATCCGTATCCGGCAGAGCAGTTTCTGATGAGGATCATTCCGGGCTTGCTCTCCTTGCCGGCTGCAATTATGGTCTGATCAGCGGATGCCATGTTTCCGGCAGTGTCAGTGGCTCTAGTCAGGTAGGTGGTATTGCAGGCGTAAATGAAGTAAGCGGCATTATCTCGGATTGCATTTCCGAGGGAACCGTATATGGCAGCCACCTGACGGGCGGCATTACAGGCTCCAATAAAGGCAGCATCAAAAACTGCACCAGCCACTGCAGTGTCAACACCACTCCATCGGATAACAGTATTGATCTTACCTCCATTAATCTGGATGCTACACTGACCAATATTCTCACCACCGAAAACGCTGCATTTGTCACCGATATCGGCGGCATTGCAGGGGAAAACTCCGGTATGATCCGCGCCTGTATCAACGAAGGGAACGTGGGCTATCAGCATGTTGGCTATAACATCGGCGGCATTGCAGGAAGTCAGACCGGCTACATTGAAGGCTGTGTTAATTATGGCACACTGAACGGTCGTAAGGACATCGGCGGTATTGCGGGACAGATGGAACCCAGCAGCGAGCTGGAATACACAGAGGATACCCTTCAAAAGCTGGATCAGGAATTTGATAAGCTCCACGATCTTCTCACCAAGCTCGATTCCGATGCCGGCGCTGCATCCTCAAACATTTCCGATCAGACCGACAAGCTGCTTGATGCTGTGGAAAATGCACAACGGGCAGTGGATTCCATTCTGGTTCAGGCAGGGGATGATTTTTCGCAGTTAACGGATTTGGACTCACTGACCTTGTCCTCTCCCCAACCGATCTCCCTGGATTTCCTGGATTCTATCCCCACACCAAGCACTACACCGGAGGGAACCCCCTCTGCCTCACCGGAGGGCACGCCCTCTCCTACACCGGAGGGTACACCTTCTCCCACGCCGGGAAGTACACCTTACCCCACGCCGGAGAGTTCACCTTCCCCTACGCCGGAGGGTTCACCTTCTCCTGCGCCAACCGGGACTACTGGACATTCAGCGCGTGTGGAAATCATTGACCAGACTCAATTTCAAAAGGAAACAGAAGTCTTTGTCTCCGAAAGACTGATGCAGATGCCACCTGTCATCCGGACAGTCCGGGTATTTGCCGGGAATCCGGGAGAATTACCAAGCTCATCTCCTACCCCGACACCATCTCCTTCCCCGACGGCAATTCCTACTGCCTCGCCGGGATATCCTCTCCCTACGGGATGGGAAAGCTGGCCTACTCCCACCGGATTTGACCTTGATGACTATCAATACAATATCGACCGGACCGAGGTTGAGAAAAGTCTGAATGACGCACAGCAGAATGTTTATGAGGATGCTTCTGACCTTCTGGAAACTTTGCAAAGAGCTGCCAGGGACCAGACCTCCAGGATCAGTGAGCGGATCTTTTCCGCACAAAGCTCCCTGAACAGCAGTTTTTCCAGCATTATCGACAATACCAGACTGTTGAATTCCCTGGTGGATGATGAAAGCCAGCTGATTCTGGATGACATGCAGGCAATTAATGATGAACTGAATGTGATCACCGATCTGTTGACAAATCCCCAGACTACCGATCCTGATGAGGTTGTAACCGATGTGTCTGATGAAGACACACTGAATGATATTACCGGAAAGGTCATGAACTGCATAAACAGTGGAACGATAAACGGTGACTTAAATGTGGGCGGCATCTCCGGTTCCCTCTCCCGTGAAAATGATCTGGACCCGGAGGACGACCTGCATTTTAATGACAATTCTACTCTGAATTTCCGATATAAAGAAAGAATTGTTGTGCGCCAGTGTCAAAACCAAGGCAGTATTAACGGCAAGAAGGATTGTATTGGAGGGATTGCCGGTGAAATGAGTCTCGGAAGTATTATGGAATGCCTAAACTCCGGAGACATCAGGAGCGATGGCAGCAAGATTGGCGGTATCGCCGGCTCCTCCTCTTCCTCCATCCGTTCAAGCAGCTCCAAATGCACGCTTTCCGGAGCAGACAAAATCGGTGGCATTGCGGGCTTCGGAACCACGATTACAGACTGCCGGAGCATGATCAAGATTGAAGACGGAGAAAATTATCTGGGTTCCATTGCCGGAACTGTGGACTCCATAGAAGAGGTAACCGGCTGCTACTTTGTGGAAGGAGAAGCTGCCGGGATTGACGGCATCAGCTACAGCTCACACGCAGAGAGTCTATCTTATGAAGAATTTATGTGTCTGGAAGAGACACCCGAAATATTTGAAAAACTGTATTTGAAATTTGAAGCTGACGGCCAGCCTGTATCCACAATTGCTCTTAATTACGGAGAAAGCCTGCCTGCTTCCGCAATCCCTGCCGTTCCCGAAAAAAATGGGAAGGTCGGAACCTGGGAAGCGTTTGACCGTACTGACATTACCTTTGATCAGACCATTGAAGCTGTCTATGATAACTACATTACTACCATTGAGAGCGCCCAGACCACCGGTAACCGTCCTCTGCTTCTGGCAGAAGGAATTTTTACCGCAGAAGATCATTTGACCGTTACCCAGGTAGATGCATATCCGGCAGATGCACAAACCCAGGCTGTCTGTCTGAAAGTGACGATATCAGGCTCCTGTACCGGCCCCTATACCATACGTTTTCTGATTCCGGAGGGAATGGAAAATCCGACACTGGAGCTCTATCAGAATCAAACCTGGAATACCATTGATGCCCAAAGAGATGGAAGCTATTATGTGTTTACAATTGAGGATTCTGAATTTATCTTCAGCTGTGTGAGCCGTCCTTCCACGCTGCCCATCGGCATAATCGTTGCGCTCTGCTTTCTGGCAGTACTGTTGATTTTGGTTATGATCTACATCCTGCACAACAAAAAACGTTATCGAAAGACAAAACAAAACAGTTGATTTTTCCTTAAAAACCCGCTATGCTTTTTCTGTTACTTTTCTTTTTGATGAGGTATCAGATATGAAGCATTCGGAAGCATCGCTGAAAACCATGCAGGCAATGGCTGCCTCCCTGAAAAGGCACATGGAAAACAAACCGCTTTCAAGGATCACGATCAGTGAGATCTGCACTGACTGCGGCATCAACCGCAAGACCTTTTATTACCACTTTCAGGACATCTACGCACTTCTGCGCTGGATGCTTGACAGGGAGGCTGTGGAAATTGTCAAAAAGTCCGATTTGATCAATGATTATGATGAGGTACTGCGTTTTACCTTTGACTATGTCAAGCAGAACAAGCTTATCATTAATTGTGCTTATGACGCCATTGGCAGGGAGGGCATGAAGCTTCTTCTTGCGCCTGACCTTATCGGAGTCATCAGTAAACTCATCACGGAGATCGAGATTCGCATGGATACTGTACTTGATAAAAGCTTTAAGGATTTTCTCTGTGATTTCTATACCAATGCGCTTTCCGGTATGTTGATCGACTGGTTTCAGGGCACAGACGCAAGAAGTGAGGATGAAATGATAGAATACCTGATACTTACAGTCAAATCCTCCATTCCCAATGTCATAGCCAAACGTACCGGAAAAACAGTTGGTTAACATGGTAATTCTTGTAAAAACCAGCCTCCTATAGTACAATATTTATGCTAGTAACCATTATTTACTACCACGATTATCTATGGAGGCCATCTATGAATAAAAAAGAGCTATCTGACCTTATGCGTAACAATCGGATCGCAATGATCACCCATCTGATCAATGTAGCAGTCATATTGCTATTCTGCCTTCTTCAGGCACAGGAGGGGACGCTCAGCTGGGGCTATGTTGCACTTGTGTCCGCTGTCGGACTTGCTCCGGTAATTGCTGAGTATTGCTTCTTTCGGATCAATCAGGAAACTCCTGCCATCAAGCATCTGGTAGCAATCGGTTTTGCTGTGTTTTATACTTTGATTTTGTTTACTTCTCATCATAGTCTGATGTTCATTTTTGTAATTCCCATGATCCTCATTGTTTCTATCTATAACGATCCACGCTACATGATCATGATCAATACCGGAACCGTCTTTGAGAGCATTCTGATCAGCATCTTAGGTGCAACAACGGGAAAATTTGCTTATTCCGGCAGGGATTTCGCCGTCATTCAAGTCGTTGCAATGATACTGATCGGTATTATTCTTATTTCACCGCAAAAACACTCAATCAAAATACGGCACAGAAGCTTGCACATGTAGCCCAGGCACAGAATCAGACAGAAGCTGTGCTCTCCGATATCTCACACCTCTCAGCGCAGTTAAAAGCCGGCATTGAAGAAATCTATCATGACCTTGAACATTTAGATCAGGCTGCCGCTGCCACCAAAGCTGCTATGCAGGAGGTGACCGCCGGTGCTACTGACACCGCACAGACTGTACAGGAGCAGCTGCAGCAGACAGAAGCCATCCAGAAAAAAGTTGATACGGTAAGCTATGCTGCTTCCGATATGACCGACAATATGAAGCAGACCATAACCGCCCTGGAGCTTGGCAGACATCATATTGAGACCCTTACAGAAAAAGTGGAACTCTCCGTTTCCAACAGTAAAAATGTTGCGGAAAAGCTGAATGCTTTGACTAACCATATGGAGGAAATGCATTCCATTGTAGAGCTGATTAACGGTATTACCACGCAGACCAGTATGCTGGCTCTGAATGCCAGTATTGAAGCTGCACGTGCGGGAGAAGCCGGAAAAGGATTTGCTGTTGTTGCAACAGAAATTACCGGAATGGCTACCAGAACGAAGGATGCTACTACCCACATCACAGCACTGATCCAGAATGTAACTGCTGCCATTAGCGAAGTAATTAATATCATTGAACATATGATTTCCGGAATCAAGGATGAAAAGGAGGCTGCAGGTGTTGCCTCTGACAGCTTCGTTGCTATTCAGGATAACACCTTCTCCATCCGCAGCAGCGTGGAACAGCTCATATGCGATATTGATGATCTGAAGGCTGCAAACCAGGTTATTGCCGAATCTGTTCAGACGATTTCTGCTGTTTCCGAAGAAGTATCCGCTCATGCAACGCAAACCATGCATTCAGAAATCGAAAACAAAGAGATTCTGACAAGGATTTCCGATAAAATGCAGCAGCTTGTCGAATTGGCTAAGTAGTGGTCGGTCTTTTACCCCGGCAGACTCTCCGACAGGCATAGCTTTCCAAAGCCTACCTTATCATTGGGATATCTGCTTTCGCCCCGAAGCTGTCCTGCTCCTTTTCTGAAATAGGCCTTTACCTTCTCTCCATACAAAAACCGGTCATTCCCACGGACAATGCCCCACTCCATCAAAAGGGCTGCACTCCCCGTGACAAAGGGGGCTGCAAAGGAGGTACCCGATACCACCACATAGGTGTTTTCCGGTCCGATCGTCGCAATATCCGTTCCGGGAGCGGCCAGGTCCGGCTTGATATCTCCCTGTGAAATTCTACCGGCACTGATGCTTTCAAGAGGATAGCCTCTTCCCGAAAAATCAGCATACGACTCGTAGAAAACGTCATAGGCTCCCACCGTAATAACCTTGGACGCAGTGGAGGGTATGGTGAGTGTTTTTTCAGGTGTCGGTGTAAAAAAGCGGGTGCCTGCATTTAACACAGCATTGCTTGGCAGATAGAAATCATAATTTCCCAGAACCGTTTTCACCGGCTTAATCTGAAATGTCCACACACCCTGGTTTACATAATTCTCAATAGGTAGAAAATCAAAATAAATTTCCTGATTGACAGAATAGGGGGAAGGCTCCCCGATATACAAAAGAAGTTCTGTATTTTCCAGGGTAAACTGCCTGCCACCGATCTGGCGATCATTGATCAACACCCGCTCCCCTCCGGGAGAAAGCACTTCTATTACAAAAAGATCAGCGTAGTCTTTCCACAACTGTACACTGACAGCTGTCTGATAATTTCCGATGCTCAGCTCTATTCTTCTTGCGGCTCCTCCTGACTCCTGCATCCCAAAGCTTCCTGCCACATGACCGCCCGCCGCGCCTTCATTTCCGCTTCCCACACAGACAACGGTTCTCCCGATCTCCGCCACATTGTCAAGAAACCGCTCCACCAGTGAGGTGCCGTCATGGGAGCCGTAGGTATTTCCAAAGCTTAAATTCACAGCCAGCGGCTTTCCCAATTCTACCGCTTTCTTTACCGCATAGGTAAGCGAGCGCAACAGTTCTGTGGTTCTGGGGAAGGAATCCGGTGCCGGTGTTCCCATCTTAATGATAAGCAGTTCGCTCTCAGGCGCAATGCCCTGATAACGCCCCTCCTTAAGTCTGCCTCCTGCTGCTGCAATAGCGGCAACTGCCGTTCCGTGCCCGGAGGTGTCTGTGCTGGGAACGATTCTCTTCGGCACGGGACTTTCAAGTGCTGCATCGATCCGGTATTTGGAAAACTCCACGCCTGTCTGAAAGCCTTCCGGCGGAGCTGCCATACCGTCAAACTCCTCATATCCCTGCGGGAGCTGTGCATTCACACGCTCCGGTGTCAGCGTTTGATCCCAGAGATATTGAATTCTGGTTCTTCCCTGATTATCCCTGAACTCCGGGCTCTCAAAGTCAATTCCGGAATCGATTACCGCAATGAGTGTTCCTCTGCCTGTCAAAAACGGCTCTCTTACTGTCACCGGAAAGATACAGGAAGCCTGCCTTCCCAAAAGGGTGGATGCATACAGCCTTTTCGGTTTTTCTACATATTCCACCTCATCAAGCAGGGTAAAGGTCTCTATCAGTTCCTCCGGTATGGTTACGATCGCATATCCGGCGATCAGCTCCTCCACTCGGATCACATTGCTCTTAAGTCTGCTGATATCTCCGTTATACTTCACGATCAGCTCCCAGCTTTTTGTTGCCTTCGTAAAGCCAACATCCAGCTGCTCCGATCTTGCCCTCGTATTTTCCTCAAGCTCCAGTGCCAGGTTGAGCAGATTTTCCAGCTTCTGATTTGCCATTTTTCTCCCTGCCTTCCTGCTCATTCCTGTATATTTTATGCAGCTTGATCCCAAACAGTGAAAGCAGAAATTTTTCTTACAAATTCATTTTCCCATATTGAACATCAATCTGAATTGGCTTAGAATATAGCTGAAAGCTATTAAAACCCAGTAATGATCACGAAACAAGGAGACCTTCATGCAGCCACCTTCAACACCTTCCAATCCCGACCCAAATTATTACACGAACAGAACGCTTACCGATACCGAAATCGGGTATCCTGTTCATGTTTATTTTATTGAGCTGGCTAAGATGTATATGCAGCGCATCCGCTGGCATTGGCACCCGGAATTTGAGGTTATTATTGTCAATCATGGCGAGGCTGATTTTTTCACCGATGACAAAAAAATAAGACTGAAGGCAGGGCAGGGCATTCTGATCAATCAGAATACCATGCACTCGATTCAGTCTGCTGATCCGGACGCCAGCTGCAATCTGTATTCAACGATTTTCCATCCCTCTTTTTTGTTCGGTTATGGAAATACCGTTATGTCCGGAAAATATTTGTCTCCCATACTCAGTTCCCCTGTCTTCCGGACGATGCTTCTGGATGAACAGGATCCTGTAGCCGAAAAAATTCTGGATGCGATCAATTCGGTGATTGCCGTCAACATGACCAAAAAATACGGCTATGAGCTGGTAACAAAGTCCTACTTATGTCAGCTGTGGGTTACTTTACTTGAAAATGTGATCCCTCAAAATGTTAAAACCTATAAAAACGGCAGTCTTTCACTGGATGAATCCCGTGTGAAGGAGGCCATTCTCTATATCGAAAGTCATTATGCAGAGCACATAACACTGGATGAACTCGCTTCCTCCATTCACATCAGCAAAAGTGAGTGCTGCCGCTGCTTTAAACGGACTCTGGAGCTCACTCCTATCGAATACCTGATGAAGTACCGCATTTTCAGGGCAGCAAGCATGATCCAGAGCGACGATCCCATTTCTCATTCCATATCAGAGCTGGCATTCTCCGTCGGTTTTAATAACGCTAGTTATTTCAATAAGGTTTTTAAACAGTACTTGAAGTGTACTCCCAGTGAGTTTAAGAAGAACCTGAAGCAGGATCCCACAAGCAATTCTTTTGATATGATGACCATTTAGTCACTTATATCACCTATTTGTGTTCCATATGACAGAAGTATCCATGTGCGCAAGGTCACAGCAGCCTGTTCTTGCCATAACGCCCTTTAGTTCTTCATTCATCTCAATGATTCTTTCCCTTACTCCCTCTGCGCCCTTTCCGCCAAGCTGGGGCATGATTCCGCGTCCCACAGATACTGCCGTTGCTCCCAGTGCAAGTGCCTTAAATGCATCCATACCGCTTTGAATTCCGCAGTCCACAAAAATCGGTATCTGTCCGTTTACCGCTTTCACGATTTCCGGCAGTGCCATAAGAGGTGGTATTGCATAATCCATAATTCCATGATGATGAGAAACCACAATTCCCTTTACGCCTGCTTCCACACATTTGTAGGCATCCTGTTTGCTGAGTACCCCTTTTACAACAAAGGGAAGCTTCGTTGCCTTTACAAAGCCTCTGATCTCCTCAAGGCTCTTAGGCGCCATCTCATAGCCCAGAACCTTGTCATATTCCCCTTTTCCGTTAAATGCATGGTCAATATCCATCCCAACTGCCAGAACTCCGCATTTTTCTGCATGTGCCATTCTGTCAAAGATGATGTCATTATCCGCATAGGGCTTTATGATCTTAATGGTCCTGGCTCCCGTTCCCACAATTTCCTCAAGTTCTTCCTTCTCACCCATCCCGGCCCAGTTTACCGCATTGGCGAGTACTGCTCCCTTTGCCATTTCTGCCATACCATGCTCATGAATATTGTTCAAATGGGATAAGGCGGCCATCATAATGGGGGTGTCAAACACCTCTCCGTAAAGCCTTAAGGTGGTATCCGGTTTTTTGCTGTCAAGATGTCGCATCTCAAGAAGCAGAGAATCCAGATAATCTCGGGTGATCTGATCCGATTTTCCGGGGTTTTTTACCTCCATGCTTTTCTCCTCCTGTGCGGAATTTCTATCGGTTTTACCGACTCCCTTATCTTACTGAATTTCCCATAAAAAATCAATCCTGCCACCGTAAATAGGCATTCCCGATCTGTTCCTGCAGAATTGCCGCTTCCAGAAGCTTTTCTCCCAGATCCTTCACTCTGTCTGCTGAAAGCTCTATCCTGTGATACAAAACGGCACTCCCTTTCATATAAAGAGGAACCTTTTTTGCTGCTTCGTGCAACCGCAGCTCCAGAGCCCTGAACTGTGATGCAAGCTGTTCCAGCTCCTTCCCACATTCTCTCAGTTCCCGCTCATTTACCTGCAGAATTATATTTCCGCTCAAAGCACCGGTAAATGTTTCTTTGTTTTGAACCGCCCGGAGCAGGCCTTTTCCCTCCTCTCCCTTTAACAGGCTCCCTGCAATAAGCGGAATACCCATAAAAGTGAAATCGGTAATGTCAGAAAGAGTCAGCTTTTCCCCGTTGATTCCCTCCTTTACTCCGGCACAGGACTCCATCATCTGCATGACTACCGCAGCACAACCGTCCCGCTTCTCAGGCGCAAGCTCCATTACATCCTGTGAAAGAGCCGCAGCATATTTTCCAAGTTCTCCCTGTCCCATCGCATCTTCGTTTTTCCTTCCATGAAACTGTGTAATATAGCTTTTCGTTGCCGCATTATATTCCCTGGTTGCAAACATATATTTAATATCGTGATACCCTGCGAAATTACTCTTATCCACCGGTGTCTTTACATACCGGATATTTTCTTTGGAAATAATGGAATTGCCCAAAACACTGACATAATCATTTTCACCATGGATTCCTCTCAATTTCCCGGTACGCTCCTGATACCCCTCCTCTCCGTACTTATCCTTCCACCTGATAATTGCTTTTTCCGAAAAGCCTTGTCCATCTACAGAATAACAGACATCGATCAGCGTCTCCCACTTCGTCTCCATTGTCACAAACTGCGCCTTATTTCCTCCCTTGGAATGGCCTGTAACCACCAGATGCTGCCCTTCATCGATATTCATTTTTTCTATCACTTCTTCAAAATATTGCAATGCCTCCTGTTGCTGCGGTGTGACACTCTGGGTCATTCCCACCCCGTTATCCGGCCATTCTCCATCTCCTGTTCCACGGAACACCACATAGATGTTCTCCTGATCCGGGGAAGAAAAGGTGCAGGCTGCCGTACCGGAATGATACCCCATCGCCCTACTCTGACAGCCAATGATCAGATTCCCTACGGCATCATTTTCTACAGCTTCACATAAGATCCGGTATTCTCCATAATGAATTCCTCCAGCGCCATAATCAGGGTGATGCTCCAAATCCTTCACAATATTTCTCAAACTGGTTCCCTCCTGTGCCTCTCTGTAATCAAGATACATAAAGGTGTCCAGCACCATACTTATTTCCGCTTCAGACAGCTGTCTTTCAGACCCCATCCTTCTCTCTCCCTCCATTCCAGATATCTGATCGTTCCCTCCTCACCCATTGAAAAGATCAGTCTCTGCCCGGAAGAAAAAAGGACAGTTCCTCCAATGATATAGCCTTTCTCTTTCAGGATCGAAAAAAAAATATCTGCCTTTTCTGCCGGACGATCTTCTGCAGCTGCAGGCATAATTGTCACCTTCACCATTGACCAGGGATTTCTCAGAAATTCTTCTGCAGACATTTTAGCCGGAAAGTCTGCAGGAAACACCAGCTCCGGGATTTGATAAACTACACTGCTCTCTCCAAATGCCTGCTCCGCTGCTGCAGCAATCCGGCAGGTGATTTCCCTTTCCAAAAGAAAGGCAAGGTAATTGTCCTGCATAACTTCCTGTTCTTTCAGGTATATTCTCCGAACCAGAATTCCGCCTCCTTTGAACTTTTCACTTTTCAGTTCCAACGCATCCAGGTTCTTTCCAAGCTGCCCGCCAAACGGCTGTACCGGGGAGAAGGCTTCTCCATATTTTTCTTCCATGTAGCTGATCATTCTTTCCATTTCTCTCATCCTTCTCCCTTCTATGACCAAAAGAAGACCTATGACAAGCACTCCTGTCAGCAAAAGCTTACTAGGAAATGACATTGGCCTGCAGACTGCCTCCCTGCTCTGCATTTCCGGTTTCTGCACTCTGGTAGTGTCCGGCCATTTCCTGTAAATCTGCCGCATGCTCCTGTACCATCCGGCACAGCTTGTCCATATCTGTCTGGAGAGAACTAAACTTTCCGCTGTAAGCAGAAGCAGCTTCTCCCTGCCAGATTCCCTTCATTCCCTGCACCAGTGACATCATTTCACCGGTCAGATTTTTCATTTGTCCTCCCATATCCGCGAATTCTCCGGAAGACTGAATCAGCTTCTCCGGTGTTACCTTTAAAATTCCTTCCATATCTGTTTCTCCTTTCTACTACAATATATTTATGGTTAATAAACCTTACAGCCAGTAAGGAATTATCCATCTTGTTGCTTAGCTGTATAATGATGGAGCAATCGGTATGTCGTCTTCCTTTCTTGGACTTAGCGTCCGT
>JAHAYJ010000066.1 GCA_018384375.1 Lachnospiraceae bacterium | reverse complement strand
TCGGACCAGCCGCTCTGGTGCTCCTGCTATGCTGCATTGTCTATGTCTTCCTCTATAAGGATAAAAAAGCTGTGCACCTCCTTTTCAAGCCATTTGCGCTGCTTCTCCTGGCGCTGTGGCTTTCCACGAATTTATTTCCTTACAAATGGCTGGAAGAATATGTCCCTGCACTTTTCTACCTGTTTATGAAGTTTGAATTTGCATGGCGTTTTCAAGCAATTGCCACAGCGCTCTTGCCTGTACTCCTTATCCTGTTTCTTTCCTTGCTGAAAACCAAGCTTCCCACTCAAAATGTATTAGCGTTCGGTGGAATTATTACTCTTTTATTTGTATGGCAGGGGACAAGCTACCTTTTTCAATATAATGATTCCATGATCCCCTTTGAGCATGAAGCTGATTTCAGAGACTTAACGGTAGGTGCTGTTTACAACGGGCAGTACTTCCCGGATGGCTTTGAAGAGACAGAAACCATCCGCGAAATCACTGTTTCCGATCCTTCCACTGTGGAATGGAATTTACTGGAAGCAGGGAAACTAAAATACCGTATTTCCCTGAACAATCATCAGGACAGTGAGGCATACGTTGAATTTCCCGTAATTCTCTATAAAGGCTACCATGCCCTATGCGAAACCGGAGAACTACAGTCCACCTACGGACAGAATCAGCGTCTTCGTGTAATTGTACCGGCTAACTTTGAGGGCAATATCAGCCTTTCCTATTCTGAGCCCTGGTATTGGAGAGTGGCCGAGATTCTATCTCTTATTACCTTCCTTGTTCTTACTGTTTACCAAGTATATCAAATAAAAAGGAAGCATTCATAAGATAAAGCAGGGAGTCATGTCCCGGTCGGACATGACTCCCTTTATTCTTACTCGTTTTTCATCCAGTTTCCCTCTACCACACAATCCTTATCGATAATGGTTCCATTTTCCACCTTTTCCCCGCTGCTACAATCTGTATAGCCATAAAATTCATATCCGTCCTCCTGTATCAATGGCAGTCCTTCAATTGCGGTTCCTTTTTCTACCCAGTAATAAATTGTCTGGTTATAATCCTGATTTAAGAAGGGAGCATCATTTCGAACCTCCACAACACAATAATCCCTGTGTTCTGCAAACAGGCCATATAAAAATTCTCTTTTGGCTGAAAGGAACTCTTTCACCATAGCCACATTCTCATCCAGAGTATCATATTTATGGTAATCACCTTGTTCCTGAATCGATAATCCTGGAGGAAGCACAAACTGCCAGGACAGCCTTTCTTCATGCCATCTAAGTGCATCCAAGCAAGCGCTGCGGCGTATGGTTTCCACATACCCGTCAATATTTGTATTAAGTACAGCCTGCAATTGTTTATCAAAGATCTGTGTATACTTTTCTTCCAATTTTTGACGGAATTTTTCATTCCGGTACATAGCAGCAAGCCAGCGGTTCTGATTGGCATTTCCCTCCGGCCTGCTCTGCTCAATCGAAGCAATAAGTGCTTGAGGATTACCAAATAAAGGCGTATTCACATTCCCCATAGTACCATCGAAATCCCATACAGGGCCTGCATAAAGCTTCATTTCCTCCGGATCAAGTGATGTGTATGCAAACTGACTGGCGATTCCGGTATCATGATCACCCGATATTTCATTTACCAGCCAGAATACCGCCCACGAATCAAAATCAATCAGTTCCTCCAACGGCTTACCGCTTATTTCGCTTATCCCATCCTCACTAAACAATGCACTTTCTATATCATTGAGGAATCCCCGAACCTGTTCCTCTTCTTTCTCTGAAACCTTTCCTTCCAACTCAATTTCAAAAAGCTGTCCTCTTTCCGTCGTCAGGTATGTGGAATTTTCTTCCTGTCGAAAGTCCAATTCCATTTCCAGAAGATAATGATCTTCTGCCGATATGTTTAATCTGTTCTCTCCCATTTCCACTGCTTCTGTCAAGAGGTACAGTCCCTGATAGCTTCCGTTCAGATACAATTCCACGAATTCACCATCCGGCTCATAATCATCTGTGGCACTGTTTGCCAGATCAAGAACAAGCTTATTTCTGATATAAGAACCATCAGTTGCATTTGCAAGAAGCGTCCAATTTACTGCAGGTGCCATTCCCAGCAATTCCACAGGTCGGTTAAATGAAATTTTATACGGCTTTTTATCCAGAGTTGCCGTCAGATTTCCTCTTACCTTAAACTTCTTCAATTCCTCGGTACAGATGATACCGGTCTTTTCATCCAGAATCACTAAATCACCGGTCTCCACATATTTTTTGTTTTCAAAATCCTCCAGTGCAAGCAATTCCTCTGCTTCCGCCGTAATCATCATGGCCGGCAGGTTTTCAGAGATGAGAATCTGCATTGATTTATCGGCATAAATCACTCCCAACGGTCCACTGAGCTGAAACTGATAAAGACTCTCATTATTTATATTATCAAGAACAGCTCCATTCCGAAAAGGCACATTATTTATACTGATCTTTCCCATGCTTCCGTCATAGCATACAGTCAGACTAAGGTTTTCTCCACCAAAGCAGGAGGGCAGGAACAAATAATAACAGTCCTGTAATTCATCCTTCCAAAGCTTCAGTTCCATGCATTGCCCATCTATCTCACCTTGAAAGGTCAAGTGTTCCAGAAATTCCCTCTCATGATCTGTTCTCCCATAGGAAACTATAAGAATCAATATAAGTGCCAGAAGAGAACCGGTTACCATAGCAATGCGCAACGCCTTTGAATCATTCAATAATCTCATTCGCTTCCTCTGACACCTCCTTTAGCCAAACTATTTATCTACTTTACTTCATTATGTTTAGTGGAAGAACAACAAATTCTGCCTTCTCCCCAATTGCATGCAAGCCCTCTTCCAGCCAGTTATGCACGCTTTCCTCATATTCACCTAATTCTAACATCGTTTCCACAAATTCTGCCCGGATACACAGAAACTCCGATCCGTAATAGGTCTCCCGGAGACTATCCAGCGTATCTGCCGGAGTTATCGTTCCGTCTACCACATCAGAACGATACCAGGAGGACCGGAAGTCAATATCATTGAAAATGATCACGGATCTTTCGGGTATCTCTGTATAGGCTTCCTCCCACTGCTTCGTGACAGCTTCATAATAGTTATCTGAATCATCCAAACCGCCGTTTTGCCATACGGAAACCACAGCAAGAAGCACAAGTGCCGTGACAGCCCCTCCAAAATACCGGAATGCTTTTTTCCCATGAAGATAGGGAAGCAAAAGTCCGATCACACCAATGCAGAGCAAAAAGGTTCCGGGTTCAAAGAACCGGAAATAAAAGCTGTCCATGGAGGACACATACCGGATACAGATAAAGATCAGATAATACATGACTGCCATGGTGATCAGCACGGATTCCCTTGTAAAGCGCCTACAGTTCTTAATCACAAACCAGCCAAGGCCAACCAGAATAATCAGCACTGCAAACACCTTCAGGTTATATGGGAAGTTTTCAAGAAGCTCCGGTATCTGCAGGGAAAAGATATTGAAAAACTCTGTTAACAGACTTTCGATCAAATCATCCGTCAACGCCCTGTAGTCATCCCACCACATGGTGCGGCTCACCCCCGATGCCATACCGTTCATCAGCTTATTCATCATTAGGTATGCCAGACTTAAAACACCGGAAACAAAAGCAGTGATTGTCAGTTTCACGGACTTATCTAAAAATGCCTTATCCTTCTTTTGCCTGAATACCACAAACAATGCCAATATGTAGAGGCCGGTTACGATCCACACATAGATTCCGTAGTACCTGGTCAGGAAGCAGCAAAGCCCCATCGTCCCAAGCAGCACATACCACTTGCCTGCAGACTTCTCATTCTGCAGAATTCGTGCAAGCACCAGGGCAAATCCTAATTGAAACAGCATAAATGGAATCTCGCTCCAAGTATAATAGCACAGATTCAAAAAACCAATATTAGTCAGGCACAACGCATACACCCACGCATCCTTTTTAAAGCAGATCCGCAGTATTACCAACATGATCCCCACGATCAGCATAGCAACCAGCTTGGAAGCAAGATACGCATTGACCTTCGTCACCAGCATCATTAATGCAATCATTGCAGGATAAAGGATCGGCCAGTTTGCGAACCAGGAGCTGTATCCTGCCAGCCCATCATACCGAAAACCATTGCCGTTTACCAGATTGATTGCCTCTCTCATATATCCCGTAGAGTCTGCGGAAATAAAAATGCCGTTCAAATAGGCTCTGGAATAGATACTGATGCAGACTGCCACAAACAGCAGCACCAGAAACAACTCATTTCCGTATCTACAAATCCATTTCCACACAGGGATCCTTCGAAGTGTTTCCATCACTCTCCGGGTGCCGAACAAAATGCAGACGATCAACGCGAAGGTTATTAAAATGCAGGCCGGTATGGAATAATAAAAAATATCTCCATAGATAACCCTGGTGGGCTCTACCCGATTGATACCGATAGAAATGCCATAGGGAAGTGCTTCCCCATCGGCCAGGACTGTTTCCTCAAAGGGCAATTTATCTCCCCAGCCCTCCGGCACCTGCATGAAATACGGTTCACTCCCGTCTGCCAGCAGGGACAACTGATATTCCTGTCCTGCCGCAAATGCAATGCTTTCTGAAACCGCAATCCATTTACCGGGTGTCAGATTCTCTACCGGAAGCACTTGATTCATCAGCATGTCGGAATTGCTGTCCGTCAAAGCCATACGCAGAGTTCCCCTGCTTTCCTCCGAAACATTCACCACCAGAATCTGAAATCCACTGATACTGAAATCCTCCTTTGCACGCAGCGTTACCTCCAGCGGCTTACCGCTTTCGCACACTACATAGACCGGATCCGGATTGATCGTCGGCAAGATCTCCGTTGTTTCCACACCGTTCTGGGCCGTATGGGTAAGCACCAGCATTGCTGCCAGAAAGACTGCCAGTACGGGCAAAATATAGATTATCTTTTTACCAATTTTCCTATTCATTTTTTGATCTCCCCATTACTTCGATCATCCATTCAGTCTCTGCGCAAGGTTCATGGCAAGCTCCACTACCAGGTCTGAATTGTAGTGGCAATGCTCTCCCCAACGTCCCAGACCGTAAATTCCTTTATCTGCACAAAAGATAAGCAGCCTTTTCATAATTTCAGGTTTCCCGATTGTATTTAAAGGATACGCATATTCATTCATATAGCAATATTCCGCTTTTCCCTTAAACAGCGGAACTCGTTCCTTTCGGGTTTCCAGCCAATAGCCCCTGCTTTCCTGACAGAAATTATGTCGTACCAGAATTCTGTGATACGGCTTTTCTTCATCCGGTATGTAAAGCCACTGTGCATGGGTATCCAACTGCTCCGGTACATATCTCGTCTCTATGGCACTGGTTTTTAACTGCCGTATAGATGCCTGAATGTCCTCCGGCATTCCGGATAGATTCTCAAAGCAATTCCAGGGAATTGTGGTAATAATCGTTTCCGCTTCAAAACGTCTTCCATCCTCTGTGCTGATCTGCCTTCTGTCGCAGTCAAGCCCCGTCGCCTTCACATCATATAACACCTTCGTGGCAACCGCATCTGCCATACGCAGCCAGAGCTCCCCGTAGCCATACTTCTCCGGATAATAGAAGGATGCATGTCCCGGTTGTTGTCCATAGGCCTTATGGGTCAGGCAGGAACGCAGGGTATCCTCAAAACTGACATTGGGAAGCTTTTCAAGCCAGTAGGTTCCAAGCTCATCCAGCTCATCCGCAAACATCTTACGATTGTAAGGCAGCATATACATTTCCGCAATCCGGTCACCAAGCTTCCAGATGATCCAGTCCCGAAACTTTTCCGGCATAGGAACTCCACTGTTACACCCGGCCTTGGCAATGGAAGAAAGTACCCTGACCTGGCTTTCCAGCTCCAGCTGCCAGATATTCGCCTCCAGCGGATGCCCGATCTCCTGCGTGCCGATCACGATCCTGCTGTCTCTTTCAAACAGCTTCCATTCCTCCTTGGGCATAAACCGGAACAGGAATTCATTCACTTTCGGTCTCCTTACATCCAGGAAATGTCCACCGCCGATGTCAAAGGGACTTCCGTCTACCATCACAGACCGGCACAGCCCCCCTGCCTCAGTTTCCCTCTCAAGAACCAAAAAGGATTCCTCTCCTCTTTGCTTCAGCATATTGGCAAACGTAAGGCCGGCAGGACCGGCCCCTAAAATCAGATACTTTACTTTTTCCATATTAACGTTTCATTCCTTTTCAATTGAAACAACAGTTTCAGTGCTTCTGTTACCGAGCTTCCCTTCAGACTGGAAGCAGTTCCCACATAATGAATCGGCACCTCAATGGTCTTCAGATTTCTACAATAATAGCGCATTTCCGTCTGATACATATGTCCGGTTGATAAAAACCTATCCAGATTCATGCTCTCCAGCACTTCCCTTTGAAAGCCCTCGAACCCACTGGTCATATCCTTCAACCGCGTCCCAAGCACAAAATTGGAAAGATAGGTTCCCCCCTGGCTTAAAATTCTTCTGTATAAAGGCTGTTCCTTCATGGAGCCACCCTCCATGAAGCGGGAGCCCCACACGCATTCGTAGCCTTCCTCCATTTTTTCAAGAAACTGAGGAATTTCTGCGGGCAGGTGGCTTCCACCGCCATCCATCTCCAAAATTCTCTCCGCCCCGTCTGCAAGCGCCTGCCGAAAGCCCTCAAGATAGCAGCTGATTACCCCTGTAGATTCCCTATAAAAAATACATTTCACCTTATTACTGCTCTTTTCCTTTTCCCGGATGATCTCCTCAGTACGGTCCTTGGAATAACTGTCTACCACCGGATATATGTATAAATTGTCATAGGGCAGCTCCAGAATTTCATCCAGAATCTGCCCCATTGTACTCTCTTCATTGGCAACCGGCATTACGATAATTGTCTTTTTCATTGGTTTTCCTTTATTCATTCTTTTTGATTACCACTGCTCCCAAATCATAAAATCTGGCAACACCTTTGTTTGTCCAATCATTCTCATCTGCAGTAATATCCGAAAAGAATAATAAGGACGGTTTCGCAGAGAAGTCGTCAACTTCCACCATATCGTTATTTCTGTCGTGATAAAGCTCCGTTCTTCCCCTTTGTTCTGCTCCATATACGCCTGCACTGCCATTCAAAAGATCCGTCATTGCAGACGTAGCAGAGTAATAATGGGGCTCCGGTATGACCGTAATCAAGGATCCGAAGAGAAGAAAAGCAAAACATCCGAGAAGACACCAGATTCCTACTTTTTCATTTATCTCACTACATGGATGGTATTTTTTCTGTGCCCAGCCGGTGATATATCCCACACACAAAGTAAGCACCAGCACATACATAAAATAGAGCAGGGCTTGTATTCTCCCTGCTTCTATATTGCCAAGAGCAAACAGGGGAGGGGTAAGCATCGCTGACACCAGACCATAACCAAAAAACACCACAACCATCGGATATCGGAAGGTGAAATCCGATTTCTCTGCAATATGCCAGAACAAGGGAACCATAGCGATCACAATCACAATCAGCGGCCAGCTTGTCCATTCATCAACAGCAAGGTCGAGGCAACCATAAAGTGACACCAGTATTGCCTTAATCGGATTCATGCCCTGCGCAGCACCGGCTCTCACAAAATTTCCGGGAGCGATGACTGCAAGAACAAAACCGATAAAAAACGAGCCGATGGGCAACAATAATCCCAAGTGTTCCTGCCACTTTTTGCGGTAAGTCATAATTCCAATCATAACCAGCAGCACAATGGCTGCATTGAGCATTGTCATTTGATTTCCACCGGCTGTCAGGAATCCTAGCACGGAAGCCAGGATCAATCTTACCGTTCTTTTTTTCCCTTTGGCATATCCTGCCGAAATCAGTAATCCATAGAATAAGAGCGATAATCCATAAACGAAAGTATAGTTAATGGCCCCACTATACCAGTAAAAAGCCTCTACTCTGCCCTGCTCATACAAACACTGTACTGTAATCAGCAGTACCAGCATGGAAATGCTGTGGCTTGTATATTGATCCGACTTCATTACTTTCACCAAAATTTCATGGAGCAAAAACAGCATAGAACCAGAAAGCATTAGCAGTACCAACCATGGAGTTAAGAAATAAAGGTTATCTCCCCATATATTTGGAGGCAGTGCCGAAAGGAAGCTCGAAGTATAGCACCCCCGCCAGGTAAACCATTCATCCACGGTTCTGAGCAGAGCTTCCCCGATTACACGGAAAACAGAACCACCCATCTCCCATATCTGATGACATCTGCTGCCATTGGTATAATCATCCGCGCTGGGATAATTATATTTGGCAATCCATAATAACGGCACCAGACTGACTACATAAACTACAGTCAAAAAAACAGCAAGCCTTTTCGGCGTAAGCAGCTTCTGAATTCTTTTTATCCATTTTTCCCCGGATTGCCTCATTTTGCTCTCAAATGAATTATTCATGACTGCTCCTGTTATGCCTTTCCGCAATATGCATTACATGCCTTTATCACCAGATTCACTTCTTCCTCCGTCATTTCCGGGAATAACGGCAGCGTCACACAGTGACTTGCAAGATATTCCGCATTGGGACAGTCTCCCTCCTGATATCCCAGGGACTGATAAGCCTTCTGCAAATGACAGGGTACCGGATAATGCTTGTTACATTCCATCCCCTTCTTGTCCATATAAGCAATAAAATCATCAGGCTCATCCACAGTAATAACAAATAAGTGGAATACCGGATCTGTATTCTCCGGATGGGCCTGCATGGTAAGAAGCGGATTGGTAATCTCCTTCAGATACTTTCTTCCAATCTCTCTTCTTCTGGCCGTCCATTCCGGCAGATATTTCAAACTGACGCTTAACACTGCGCCCTGCAGCCCTTCCAGACGATAGTTATATCCGATCACATCATGATAATACCGCACCTGACAGCCCTGATTCTTAAATGTCGTGATGGCATCATAATATTCCTTTTTGGAGCAGGTCACACTGCCTCCCTCTCCAAAGGCATACAGATTCTTGCCCGGATAAAAACTGAAGCATCCTAATTCTCCAAGGCTGCCTGCCAGACGCCCTTCATAGCCTGCCCCATGCGCCTGTGCACAGTCCTCAACGACAAATAATCCATGTTTGTCGGCAATTTCTTTTACCCGATTAAATTCAAAGGGCTGTCCATAGAGATGTACACCGATAATTGCCTTTGTTTTGTCCGTAATCTTCTCTTCAATCCTGGACGGATCAATCTCCCAGGTATCTGCCGTACAATCCACAAATACCGGTGTGGCCCCTGTGTAGGTCACGCCCCAGGCAGTCGCTATGTAGGTATTCGCAGGCACGATCACCTCATCTCCCGGTCCGATACCCAGCGCCATCATGGCACAATGCAACGCAGAAGTGCCATTGTTCACACCTGCAGCATAGGGAACCTTGCAAAATGCGGCAAATTCCCGATCAAACTGATCTGCAAATTTCCCGCCGGAAAAAGCAGTTTCCTCACAGACAGCTTCTATGGCTTCCAGGTACTCTTTTTTATGCTTCTGATAATCTCTTGTCAGATCGATTCTTTTTAACATACTAACCTCTTTTCTGCTGCCCGGCAGCCTTCTCCTCTTGCTTAAAGGTTTTGCGCAGTCTATGCATCTGTACCAGATAATTCTTGATCGTCTTCCATACCTTCACAGTAGTGTTATAGTCCTCCTGCCACTCCACAGGCATATCATAGATCACTACTCCCATCCTTTCTGCACGCAGCAGAAATTCAATGGTATAAAACCAGCCGTTGTCATTTCCGCAGGCCTCTACAAGCCTTTCAGCGGTTTCTTTTCTTAGGAACGTAAATCCGCATACCGCATCCGTTGCCTTCATATGGAATACGGTTTTCAGCAAAAAGACAAGCCCCATCGAGGTGATCTTCCGGTACCACTTTCTGCCTCTGGTATCAGACTCCTTACTAAACCGGCTTCCGTTTACATATTCAAGCTTAGGTCTATCCTGAAACAGCTCAATCGTCTGTCCCAAATACTTCAAATCTGTGGACAGATCAATATCCATATAGCCGACTAGGGAGCATTCATTCAGTTCAATTCCCTTTCGGAAGGCAACACCGACTCCCCGTTCTCCCACCCGGACATAAGTGACTTCAGGATATTTTTCGGCAAGTTCTTTTCCAATCTGTGGTGTTTCATCCTCGGAACCATTGTCCAGAATGGTAAGCTGATAGGGTATGGTCACATTTTCCCTTAAATAAGCAAGAGAGCGCTCAATTCCGTTTCTTAACCTTAATCTTTCGTTCAGCACCGGGAATAAAAGATTGATGCTGACTGCTTCCCCGTTTCCTTCTTTGCTCAACGTTTTACCACCTTTTCTATATCTGCGATCAGATATCTTTGCTGTTTAAAAATCAAATTCAAAATAACAGATAAATACTTTAAAATAATTGTAAGCAGGGCAAATACCCCGAAAAAGCCAAGAGCCAGAAAGCCCATGGTTGAGAGCCAGCCCTCCACCAGCTTCTGTCCGTTAAAGGCATCAATAATCAAGTAAACTCCCATTCCTACGGAAAAGACCAGAAAGACTCCGCATAGTATCATGGAAACACGCTCTAATACATTGGTAAAGTAGATAAAGGAATCCAATGCCAAGGATGTCCTCTCCGACGTTACTATCTTATTTTTAACTCTCGCTTCTCTATCCCTGCTCTCATATTCCAATGTGGCTGTCTTTAGTCCGCAATTCATATAAACAGCCTTCCTATAGGGAATGTACTGCCCCATAGATTTGATCCGGTTAATCGCCCTGCGGGATACCACCCGGAAGGTTTCCGGGCCAATCTTTCCTTTCGTCCGGCTGGTGCTGTTGTATAGGGCATAGAAGACTCTGGAAGAAAGACGTACCTTCCCCTTGCTTCTTGCCGCCACAATATCATAGCCCTCCATAAGCTTTTCATATGTTTTCAGAATCATATCCGGATCATAGTCCACAAAAATATCATCGAATTCAAACACAAAATCCCCAATGGCAATATCCCGCCCGGCATTCATGGCACTTTCCAGACCGTGGAAAAAACTCATATGGATCACATTCACCATTGCTCTGACCTTATTCTCCTCAAGGTAGTCTTTGAGCACTTCAATCGTCCCATCGCTGCAGCCATCATCCACACATACAATTTCAAATTCCTGAAAATGCTTCTCACAAATTGGAATGACTGCATTCAGGAAATATTTCACATAAGCCTCAACATTATGCAAATAGACCACCAGCGATATAAATTTTTTTTCTTTTTGTCCGTTCTCCATACTCTTACTCCTGTAAATAGTCGTCTAAATCATAAACTGTATTGATCTTACCTGACAGGACACTAATAAACACCGGCTCCTTACTCAATACCCGTATTGCCGTAGGTCTGGAGTCATCTACCTCGGAGCTTTTCAGGATCGGCTTCATGGAATATAGAGACTTTACATAAGTATATCCATATTCCTCCTTCAGATACTTGTCGGCAAGGTGTGACATATAGGGCCATGCTGAATCCGGTTTATTGGGACACTCATTGCAATTACCAAGGCTCTCCGGTGAACACCCGAATCTTTCCTTGCTCTGACTTTCCTGACAGGAAAAGACAGGCTTTGCTTCATAGCTTGTAATATGCGGCGTAAACGTAACGGCAGTCAGGGAATGCATGCCCGTCTTTCCAAAAGGCATGATGGAAAAGAATGGTCCATCCATAACCGTAATCCCTGTATTCTTCAGATTCGCTGAAGGCTCACACAAAATAATCTCACACAACTCGTACTTAATGTCAAATAATTCCTTATCGATTCCTTCCACCCTGTCAATGACCTGATTTACAGACGCATAAGTCGCATTCAGCACGAAGGGTGCTTCAAAACAGGAGCCATCCCCCACCTGCACGCTAAAGACCTTATTGCTCCTCACAATTTTCTCAATACGGGCACCGAACCTCATCTCCACATTTGGATTCTGCACCAGTTCCTCCTCATAGAACTTCTGTAAAATCTTGGCATCGTAAGTGTATTCCTCTGTCAGGAAAGCACCGTCACACATACCCGGCTTAAAGTATTTGGAAGCAGCTACCTCTTCACATTTGATGTCCGCCGCCCGGCAGAATTCCATAAACTGCTTTGCATTGGTCCAGGAGAACTGATCCGAGGTTGCATAAATCTGCTCAAACCGATCATGGATGCAAAAGCCAAAATCCTCCACAAATCTTCTGAAATACCCTGCCGATTTCACTGCCGTAGTAAGACTTCTGGGATAATGATATCCCATATGTACTCTGGCCTGATTAATGTAGGTCGCCCGTTGAAAGGGCTCAGCATCATATTCAAGCACTAATACATGCTGTCCTCTTAATGCACAAAACCTTGCGGCATACAGACCGTATAGGCCTGCTCCAATGATTATCTTATCATATTTTTGTGCTGCCATTCCTCTCTCCTGTATCCCCAATCAAATGTGTCTATTTCATGTTTCACATAGCGGAATTTTGTATATTGTGTATTCCTCTCCCCGCACCGTCTTTTCCTCTGTCCGGTAAAGCCTCTCATAGCTTTCCAATTCGTCTGCTTCCTCTATGCAGGCATCCTCTGTCCATAATATATACATTTCTTTTTTATCTGAGAATTTTTCTCTTCCCCATTCTATTAATTCCTGCAAGGTAATTGTCACACTCTGTTCCTCACTCCAGTCCGCATAACTTGATTTTTGTCCATTCCCTGCAAAGTAGAAATCATATTCGGGGAGATATGCCACTACTGTGGAAGCCATAGGTATATTAGCAGTAACAATGATATCTTCTTCTGATAGATTGTTTTGAATATATCCTGCTGCCCCTTCTGCATCAGAATATAAACCGTTCATCGCAACGCCCAGACTGGAAATTTCTGCTTCCGAGTTCCAATGTAACGTCATACCTATGCATAACACCACAAGCAGGCACTCCACCGCACCTATCAGACCTCTTCCCCATTGATCTGTTTTCTGTTTTTCTCTCAGCTGTTCCTTTAAGACCCAGAGAGCCCAGATAAATACAAAACACAGAGAGATATAGTGCCAAATATGTAACTGATACACAAGCGCACTGAACGCTGCCTGAAAAAGAAAGGAGACTGCAAGTACACTCATGGCCCATCCGTTCCTCAATCTCACAGACAGTAGTAACAAGGTCACCATTCCAAGCACTAAGAATGCAATAATTGTTTTTTGTTCCCAGCCCGTTATCCGGATAAAAATACCATAGGCAAAAACCTTTATTTCATTTAGCATTTCCGAAAAGCCCATATTTCTTGTATTAAACTGCGGGCTATCTGAAACTTCATAAAACTGAAATATCCACAAAAGTAAACTGACCGCCGGAATCCAGATTCCCTTTATTACCTTTTTCATTCCATTCAGTTTTTTCGTTCTGATACTACACCATGCATTTTCGCATAGCCACATGAGGGAAAGCGTCCCTGCCTCAGGAATCGCAATCGTGTCAGCCTGAACCAAAAGCCCCAGCAGTAAGCCATACCAAACACATTTTTCATTACGCTGCGGGAACAGCCATGCCAGGATCACAAGTAACAAGGCTATCAGGCAATAGTTTCTCGCAACAACCGGATAAAAGTAGGTAAACACCGGACTAAATAAGCAAACTGCTTTCACGATCATATGAATCTGTCCATAACGCAAAAATAAAGCAGCGGTAATTGCCATAACAAAAAAGCTGAGAACCTCTATAGTCCTAAAGGGGAGTCCTATTTTAGCAAAAGGCATAACAATAAAGTACCACAGGCATGGATGTCCTTGATACTTTATTTCGCGGAGAAGTTCTAGCGGTGACAGTTCTCTTGCAATCAGCCATACATTAGCTTCATCCCGCCAAGGCTCATGGAGAAAAAAAAGTAATCCATTAAAAAAGAGATACCCTAAAAACAGACACACCGAAAAAGCCCTATTCAAAGATTTGTTTTCTAACTTCATTGCAACTGCTTGTCCATTCTATATTTCTTATTTTATTATTATATACTAT
>JAHAYJ010000064.1 GCA_018384375.1 Lachnospiraceae bacterium | reverse complement strand
AAAAAAAAATTTTTTATTATTCGGGGGCCATTCTTTAAACCCACCCCCCACTTCTTGTTAAGAAAGATCACGATATTATGATACCCTTGAGCATTAGCGTGCAGGAAAAGAGGCTGAACTCTAAACTCGGACGTTGTCTTTCCCTGTGACCTAATGCGCAGCAGGAATCAGACAGTATTCATGCTCATATTTAGGATTCCCTTTACGATATTTTAAAGGTGTGCATCCCATTAATTCGCGGAATGTTTTGGTGTAATGGCTAGCACTTGAAAATCCGGTGGCATAGCTGATCTCAGTGGTACTCATATTAGTATCCGTAAGCAATTCTATGCTTTTTTGAATGCGATAGAAAATCAGGTATTCCCCCGGCGTTTTGGAAACATATTTCTTGAAAAGCTTTGCACAAAGTGTCTTTCCCACATTTCCTGCTCTGGCGATATCTTCTAAAGATATTTTCTCCATATAATGATCCTGTATAAAAATCATCATTGTCTTGAACGTTCCCACATTGAAAGAAGGGGCTTCGGTAGTGGGTGAATTTATCTGCATATGTTTATAGATAATTTTACAGATTCGCACGGAAGCTTCAAAAATCTCCAATTCTACGGTCTTTGGATCCCGGTAATCAAATAGTCTTTTCAATTCTTCTATGATAGAAACAGTCCAGTCATCATTTTTTAACAAAAGATAGTCAAAAGAATGTGAATCAATCAAAGGATTCAGATAGGTCTGTTCCATATACTTGGATGGACAAAGCAACGATGGGTGCGTAATGGCACAGTAGAATGCACAATGGACTCCCGGGACAGAACGGTTGGAATGAATCCGTTTTGAATTGACAAGAATTCCTTCGCCCGAGTGAAGGATAATATTCTCTCCATTAACGGAGTACTCCAATTCTCCATCAAGTACATATAAATACTCTAAATCCTCATGCCAGTGTTCGGTGGCATAAAACGTTTTGTCTGCCGCGAAATATGGGTTTGAGGCAAAACATGGAAAAAAAGGATTGTTGTATTCCACAACCTGAGAACCATCGTGACGTTTTGCTATAATATCTTTTGATTCTATCATAATATATTCCTTTTATACTATATTTTGATATTTTTAAGCGTTAAATATGTATTAAGCCAATTATAAATACGATATTATTATATTGAAAATCAAAACCGTTTTCAAGTGTTCTATTTAACTTTATAAAACGAAACGAGGGATATTATGGAAAGAATAAAAAAGAATCGTTATTTTGGCAGCAGAGATTTTTACAAATCAGCAATTTTAATCGGAGTACCGGTTATGGTTCAGGCATTATTGCAGAGTCTGGTGTCTTTGATTGACAGCTTTATGGTTGCCGGACTTGGGGATGTTAAAATGGCCGGGGTCAATATTTCGGGACAGATACTATATATTTTCATGGTACTTCAAACCGCTGTTTGTACTTCCGGCGGAATCTATATGACACAGTATTTTGGTGCGAAAGACAAAAAAGGAATGCAGCAGTCTTTTGCATTTAAGGTTGTTATCAGCTTTTCTATGATATTTCTTTATTTTTTGGTAACTTTTGTATTCAATAGAGAAATTCTTTCGTTAATGGTAATTGGTAATTCACAGGCAGAGATGATTTTAGATCAGGGACAGGAATATATGTTTTTGATGGGATTTGTCGGAATTCAGACGGTCATTTCCTATATTATTGCATCTTCCTACAGAGAAATCGGAAAGGTGAAGGTACCACTGATCATCACAGTGTTTGCTGCTGTCATAAATACTTTTTTGAATTGGGTATTAATCTATGGAAATTTAGGAATGCCAAGATTGGAAATCAGAGGTGCTGCATATGCCACAATTATTGCTAGAACTGTTGAAATGATATTATTTGTTATTTATACCATGATAGATAAACCGGACTTTATCGGTTTGTCAGTATTTCGGAATATTGATTGGAAGCTTTTTGGTGAGATTTTGAAAAAGGGTTCCTTGTTGATTATTTCACAGCTTTTATGGGTAGCATCAGAGAGTGTTACCACTGCAATCTATAATGGCAGAGGAGGAGCTGACGTCGTATCCGGTATGGCAGCAAGCTTTTCTATCGCCAATCTGTTTTTCATATCCTTTAGCGGCATTAACACTGCAACAAGCGTTGTCATAGGAAAGTCTTTGGGGGCCGGCAAGCTGGAACAGGCCAGGAACGAAAAGACCTGGATGCTTTCTGCTGCACTGATATTTGGCACATTAATGACCTTTGTCGGATTTGCAACAACAGCATTGGTTCCGATTGTTTACAAACAATTAAGCTTCGCTTCACAAGGGATCTGCAGGAGCATGCTTATTGTGATTTCTGTATTGATGCCTGTCTGGATTTACATAAATACACAGTTATCGATCACAAAAGCAGGTGGTGATACGAAGGTCTGTATGTTAGTAGACGGAATTGTATCCATCATTGTAATTCCGTATCTGCTTCTTCTTGCTCATTATACGGCTTTCAGCCCTATGGCAATGTATCTTTTGGTGAAAATGCTTGATTTCGGTAAGGTAGCAATTGCGCAATACGAATTGAAAAGAGAAAAATGGGTTGTGAACCTTTCCGCTTGATAGTTTGAAACCCTTTTTGAAACCTTTTTCGCTATAGAAAACAAAAAACCCTTGAAAAATCAAGGGTTTTTTCGTGCAGGAAAAGAGACTTGAACTCTCATGGTATTGCTACCACACGGACCTGAACCGTGCGCGTCTGCCAATTCCGCCATTCCTGCGAACAAATGCTATTTTATCTTCTTTTTCTTCTTCTGTCAACAGTTTTGAAGTTATTTTTTTACTTTTTTGATTTTTCTGACTTTTCGATCTTTTTACGTTGTTTTCTTGATTGAACCTCTTTCTGAAGCTCTCTTCCCTTCTCCTGAAGCTCTGCCGTTGCAAGCTCCCGACTGATCTCAAAAAGGGAATGAAAGATCTTGGAAATGGCCTTTCTGGTAGTCTCATCCAGCCCCTTTGCCGCCTCTAAAATATTCTGTGTGCACTTTTTCCAGTCAGCGCCAAATTCAAATACATTGGAAGCTTCCGATGCAGCCACCACATCATATAAGGTATCCACGAATGCGTGAATTTCCGAATCGGAGAGGGATAGGATCCACTCATTTAAAGCGGCATCCCGTAAAAGCTTTCCATTTGTCATATTCTTTGCACGAAGAAAAGCTCCGTTCTCAATTTTCCAGCTATAGGCATTATGCTGGAGCATGCCGACCCCTCTGCTCTCGACAATCTCATAATCATCCTGGTCCTCCAGGATCGTTCCCACCAGGGAAGACCTGGGAATAAATTTAATCACTCTGTCTGCAATTTCCTCATAATGTCCAAGCTCCCTGATCTCCGGCCGGAATCCCGGTCCGTCATTGTTAAATACGCGGATCAATCCTTCTCTGGTTTCCGGTGTACAATTCATTGCCGCATAGACTGCAAGGTTTCCTCCTTTGGAATGTCCTCCGGTATAAAAGCTGCCTCCGATATATCCGGCAACCCGGTCCATATACTCCACTGCAAGCTGCTGGCTGTGAAGAGGCTTAGAGAATGCCAGATTTAAATCCTCCTTCCAGCCTATTATCGTTGCATCTGTCCCCCTGTAGGCAATGTAAGCATTTTTATCCTCCAGAATATAGGTCATGGCCGAAAACTGCGTCTGTGTCTCCTCATTGATGATATTCACATAGTAGTTCATTTTCAGATTGCCGAAGCGTCTGGACTGGGCTACTGATGCAAAAAGCTCCTTGTTGTTCTCCCGATACCAGTAATCATCCAGGATTCGATCCCGATCCGGATGCACATAAATGCTTTGAATGCCGACAGGAACGTTTCTCTCTTCCAATCCGGGTACAAACTCTTCATAATTAAAATACATCATCTGACAAAGTGCCAGACTATCCACCTCATTAAAAGGCTTTTCAGCAAAACTGTATTTTCCCCATTCTTTTACATAATCAATGATGTTTTCCATTTTACACTCCATCCACTAATACAATATCCCATCATAGTACTGCAGCAGAAGCTTCACCACTCGGCTATAGCTGACTGTTCCGTCTGCAACACCATTTAAGGTCAGGGTGGTATTCAGGAAGGTATCCGCTGCCTGTTTTACCGTCTCCGTACTGACCACCGCCTTCTCTTCCACCTGCTGCCAGGCTTCCTCGGTTAAGAACTTTTTATCCTCCGCTGTCAGTTCACTGATGACCGGATGTGCCAGATAAATGTCGGCGTCCTCTCCGATTGCCTTGATAAAGTCCCGATCCAGGTACCCGATCACACTTAAGTAGGCACTATAGCGGAAAAAGGGATCTTCCGAATCCACACAGGCAAGATAACCGATAAAATTGGCTTCATCCTCCAGTATAAAGCCCTTCAGGTGGGACAATTCATGGCACATGGTTACCGGCATATTAGTTACATACATCTGCCTGTTATAATTTGCCTCCATGGAAAAAGGAAAGTAATATCCCATGATGTACTGCTGGCTGTAAAAGCCGGATGCGAACAGTTCCTTCGGCATAGGATAATAGCCAGCCAGATTGGGGATCTCTTCTCCCAGCTTCTGCATCCGGTTCACCGCCTCCGCCTTCATATCTCCCTGATATAAAATATAGCCGTTTTCATCTCTTTCAAACTCTTTCGAAAGTGCATTTGCCTGCTCTACTACATAGTCTCGTAATATGGTAAGCTCCTGTGTACCGTAAGCTTCCTTAGATTCTGCTCCGATCTTGAATCTCTCCGTAATCGGCGATGCCTGATACAGAAGAAAACAGTTCAATGTCATGATCACGCAGACAACACCAAATACCCAGTATAGGAAAAATACATATTTTTTGTATCCTTTTCTCCACCTGGTGAAAAAATCGCTTTTGGGAGAGCATCTCCATAACAGCAAAGAAGCCAATCCCCCAAGCAACAGCAGCGCTACCAGGAGCACTGCCAGATAAAGCATCCATTCGCCCACAGAAAAAGGGAACAGACCTGTAAGCCTTCCGTAGGTCTCCACCCATAAAGGAAATATTTGGTTTACATAACAATCACTGAACGTTCTGCTCAATCTTGCTATGATATTAAGCAGTACCGACAGGACGATCAGTGCTGCCGGTATCATTTGTTTCCATTTCTTCAAGTATCTACTCCTGCTTTTGCATACAAACCACTCATAACCGACTTTCTCCTCTACTATATTGATAGTAAAGTGTCTTAAGGTTCAGACCTGGTCAGGAGAAGTATGCAGCCTGTTCTTACTCTCATTCAGTCAATCAATCAATTTTTGTGGAGCGGTCCCCTTTTATTTCTGCTAATGGGTACGCATCTCTATTTTACCATGAAACTTCATTTTCCGCAGAAAAATATTTTTCATGCGATCCGGTTATCGGTGACCCCACAGGATTCGGAAGCTGACACAAATCTTTCCGTCTTTGCTACGCTTTCCACGACCCTTGCCGCCACTTTGGGAACCGGAAATATTATCGGGGTTTCCACTGCAATTGCTCTGGGCGGTCCGGGTGCCATCTTCTGGTGCTGGATCACCGGTATTCTGGGAATGGCAACCGCCTATGCAGAGTGCTTCTTAAGTGTGCGTTTCCGCAGTCAAAGCGAAAAGGGAGCCTATCAGGGAGGTCCCATGTATGTATGGCAGATTGGTTTACATAACTCTTTCATTGGCAAGCTGTACGGACTGCTCACCCTGATTGCCGCCTTCGGCGTAGGCTGTACCACACAGGCAAATTCCATCACTCAGACCACCTCCGTCAGCTTTGGCCTGAATCCACATGTTGCCGGAATCCTGGCTGCGTTTCTTGCCGGTCTTGTGATTGTCGGCGGCATTCGTTCTATCGGAAAGGTTTGTATGAAGCTGGTTCCGGTTCTTGCATTTCTTTACACCGGAAGCTGTATCCTTTTACTCTTTTTGAATCGGGAAGCACTTCTTCCTGCTATCCGTCTCATTCTCACTCACGCATTGGCGCCGCGTGCAGCTATTGGCGGTGCTGCCGGTTCCTCCTTAATTCTCACGGCGCGCTATGGCATCGCCAGAGGGCTGTTTACAAATGAAGCAGGGATCGGCACTGCCGCAATTACGGCTGCTGCTTCCGAAGCAAAAGATCCCTGCAAACAGGCTTATGTTTCCATGACTGCTGTTTTCTGGGATACCGTTGTGATGTGCCTGCTAAGCGGTCTCGTGATCATAACCAATATGCTGCTTCATCCGGACTCCATAGCCGGTGTCAATGAAGCCGGTCTTACCGATGCCGCCTTCTCCTATCTTCCGGTAATGGGCAATGCATTTCTGTCCATCTGTCTTGTAGCTTTCGCCATTACCACTTTGATCGGATGGTCCTATCTTGGAGAACAGGCTTATTGCTATATCACCGGAAACCGTGGTCTCTTTTTTTACAAGGTCGTCTATATTGTGATGATCTACATTGGTGCTGTTATGCCTCTCAACCTGGTATGGGAATGCACGGATCTGATCAATGCCCTCATGATCCTTCCCAATGTGGCTGCCTTGTTTCTGCTGCAAAAATACCTTCATGCCTGACCTTCCTGACTGAATTTGCATATTTGTGATCAAATCAGTATAATACTGATTATGTAACCCCAAAAGCAGTTACAGGAGAATGGAGGTACTAATGAAAAAGAAATACATGGGATACATTTTTCCTTCCATGCTGTCCTTCCTCTTAACCGGGATTTATTCCATCGTAGACGGAATTTTTGTTGGCAGAGCCCTGGGTGATCCGGGTCTTGCCGCTATCAATATTGCCTGGCCTCTTGTGGCGCTGATCACTTCTCTCGGAACCGGAATCGGTATCGGTGCCTCCGTGATCATGTCCTTAAACACCGGCGCCGGAAATCATGAAAAGGCGAAAAAGGCAGAAGGAAATGCTTTTTTCCTTCTGCTCTCAGGGTCTCTTCTTCTGGTTCTGGGATTGTATCTGTTTGGTCCGCAGCTGCTGACACTCTTAGGTGCAAAGGATGAATTATTCACACCTGCATGCACCTATCTTCACTATATCCTTCTTGGTGGAATCGTCCAGGTATTTTCCACCGGTCTGATTCCGCTTCTTCGAAATCACGGAGCTGCATTCTACGCCATGTGTGCCATGGCCTCCGGCTGTATCACAAATATTCTCCTGGATTACTTCTTCATTATGCTTTTTCATCTGGAATTAAAAGGAGCCGCCCTTGCAACTGTATTGGGTCAGATTCTCACATTGCTTTTTTGTATCTTTTTTTATCTGAAAAAGAAGAACAGGATTCCGCGGTCCTGTTTTTGCCCTGACCGTACACTCATCGGCTCAATTCTCCGGGTAGCCCTATCTCCCTTTGGATTGACCTATCTTCCGTCCGTCACCATCATTTTGATGAATCTGCAGACCTTGAAATACGGCGGGGAGGAAGCCGTCAGTGCTTACGCCGTTCTTGCATATATCATTTCCTTTATGGAACTGCTCGTACAGGGAATCGGCGACGGAAGTCAGCCGTTGCTTTCCCTCAGTCAGGGAAAAGGAGACCGAAAGTCTCTGCACACTTATGCCAAATGGACCTTCACCCTCGGAATTGTATTCGGGATTTCAGGTGCTTTACTTTTTTCTCTTGTAAAAAACAGGATTCCTTCCTTTTACGGAACCTCTGCCCGGGCAGCTGAGTATATCGAATATGCAACTCCCTTCTTTGCCCTTGTAATGGCTCTTTACGGTCTGACAAAGCCAACCGTTTCCTATCTTTATGCCACCCATAAAGTAGTCCGCTCCACTATACTGGTATACGGTGAAATTGTGCTGACACTGCTTTTTATCGTTATCCTTCCACAGTTTTGGGGACTTGACGGCGTCTGGTACACCATTCCTGCGGTTCAGACCATTTTGGCAATTGCGGGGATCCTTTTTCTTTCCAGGCGGTAACAAATATATTAAGCCAGACCACTCCTTTTATATGCATAGCCAAACAGTACGGCTGCCACTATAACATTGAAAGCAATTACCACCACATTCATGCTCTCAAGCTTCAGGTTCTCCACCTGACTGATCAAAAGACTGATCTGCTGGGAATAGGTAAATTTTGCAACCTTTGCAATGGTTTCATTAAACATGGACAGCATGGGAAGAAATGCAAACACCATCATGACAGGAACTGTAATGGAGGTTGCCATCATCTGGTTTCTGCTGAAGGTGCCGACCATCGCTCCGATCAGCAGGGATGCCAGAATTCCCACTGCCATTATCGCAAGGAATACCCAGAATGCCTTTCCCTCATATTTTCCCGTTACAGCAAACACAACTGCTCCCAGCATGCAGATCAGCCAGATGTAGCTGCCTGTTCCCATCAGATACTCTGCAGGCTTTACATTTGAAAGCATGAGCACCCGCAGGGTATTCTTTTCCTTTTCTTCTGCAATGATTGCTGCCATGCTGGTAAGCGGTGCCATGCCGATATACATGGTTGCAAACAGCGTTACAAAAAAGCGTTCCGGCATTCCTTCAATGTTGATGGCATTTTCCATGATGATTGCGATCACAGGAAACAGAATAAACTGGATCAGTATTTCCTTATTCTTGAAGGTGTCCTTCATCTGCTTTTTTAAAATTGCCAATATATTCGTCATTCTAAATTAATCTCCTTCCTGTGAGCTCCATGAAAACCATCTCCATGTTTGGCTCTGTGGAGTGTATGGTCTCAATTTCACCCTTCTGTAATAATTCCATGACCTGTCTGGCAGAGGCCTCTCCGTTCATCAGTTCCATCCTTTCCCCATTTGTGAGGCGTATCTGTAACCGGTTTTCATGATTATGTCTGCGGCAGATTTCCCCCGGCTCCCCATACTCCACAATGCTGCCCTCATGTAATAGCGCCACATGGTCGCAGAGCTTCTGCGCTTCAAACATGTTGTGAGTCGTCAGAAAAATTGTGGTTCCTTTCTCTTTTTCCTCAAGAATAAGCTGGTGAATCCCTTCTGCGGTTGCCGGATCAAGCCCGCTTGTCGGTTCATCCAAAAACAGCATCTGTGGTTCACTTAAGATTGCTCTTGCAAATGCCAGCCGTCCACGCATCCCTTTTGACAGTCCGGATACGGCAATCCTCCTGGATTCCCAAAGTCCTACTCCGCGCAATACCTCTTCAATTCTCTTTCTGCTCATACCGCAGATTTCCGCAAACAACTGCAGATTATCATAGCAGGATAACCGCTCATATAGTCCCAGATTATCCAGCATCATTCCCATCCGCTTATAGTCAGCGCTGCTTAACTTCGTCGTGTTTTTCCCAAGGAATTCGGCTTCCCCGCCGGTTGGCTTAAGCTGCCCTGTCACGATCTTAATCAAGGTCGTTTTTCCTGCACCGGAAGGACCAAGCAGACCGAAAATTTCTCCGCTGTAAACCTTCAGATCAATTCCCTTAAGTACCTCCTTTGTTCCGAAGCTCTGTCTGATATTCTTTAACGTAACAATGTGTTTTAATCTATTCATTTCTTTTCTTCTCCATCTCATTTTGTTTCTGCTTAATCCGGTTCAGCGCCTCTTCCATCCTTCTGTTTTCTATACGTTCCTTCAAAACCATCACGCCCAAACTGATTACAAAGCAAATAAAAAAGCATAGGAGAAACATCAGCCATGGCTCCGGCATGTCTGTGGGAAACCAGTCACACGCGAAAATGAAGATAGCCATCATTCCGATGATGGAAATCACCATCAGTACCGTTCGCATCACAACTGTCATTTTCCTAATGATAGTATCTGTAAAAAACAAAAAGCGGATGAAAACGATACTCACTGCAACCAGGAAAAATTGCGCCATCGTTTCTTTGGCAATTCCGGCACCTCCCAGCGAAAACATGGACGAAAGTTCCTTCGCCTCCTCACCAATCCATACACAAAAGATATTCATAATGACTGTCATAATTCCATAGATTAAAAATACCTCTCCCAAATAGTCAAAAATTGTTTTTCTCTCTTCCATCTACTTCACTCCCAATCTCTTCTTTAATTCATCTGCATACTGTCTTGATACCATAAGCTGTTCCCCGTTCTCCAACGTCACCTTAATTCTTCTGTTGATGTCCATCTTCAGGGATTTAATGTATTTCAGTTGCACCAGACTGGATTTTCCTGCACGGAAAAAACCGTAATCACAAAGCTGCTGCTCCAGCTCATACAACTTCAGACTACTCTCATAAACCTCGCCTTTGGTATAGACAAAGGTTTTCCGGTCAATCGTCTCTATATAAATAATTCCCGCTATATCAAGCAGATAAATTTCCCCGTCCCTGCTGGCCGTCAGCTTTTTATCCATCATGCGCAGGGTTGCCATCAGCTTCTCAATTTCAGGTGTCAGCTGCTTGCACGCAACAGTGATCTGTGTATCCGATATTTCCGGACTAACATTAATTTCAATCTTCAAATTCCCACCTCTCTTCTTTTCCGAAGATACCATATCCTTTTCACGGAAACAACAGCAAGACACGTAAGTTGCCGCTTTCCATGTGTCAAATGCCAAGAAAGAGTCCGCCATCGGACTCTCCGTGCGGACTCTTCCCTACTTTCCCTGTTTATTCTGTAATTTCAATTCGGTTTCCGTCATTATCCAGCACAACGCTTTCATAATATCCATCTCCCGTAACTCTGGGTTTACCGATAACAGGATAGCCATCTGCATTCAGAAGCTCTGTCAGGCGGTCCACTTCTTCTCTGCTTCCCACACTGAATGCCAGATGGGTAAAGCCTGTCCGCAGATCCTCCTTTACGCCCTCCCTTAAGTCCGGTCTTTGCATGATTTCCAGCCTCACCTCTCCTTCAAAGGTCAAGAAGTAGGTCTGCAATCCGGTTTTGGCATTATGATATTTAGAATTAGACACCGCCCCGAAATATTTTGTATAAAATTCCCGGCTGTCCTCCAGATTAGTAACATACATTGCCAAATGATTTATTTTCATAAATGTTCCTCCCGCATCCTGCCATGCACTAAAATTCCCCAATTTTTACTTGCTTTATTATAGCAAATACGTTATGGTAAATCTATATCTCAGATAGTCTTTTTTCAAATCACTATCTTTCAGGGCAGCTTCTGCTCCTGATATTTATGACATCGAACCAAACAATACCTATGAAAAAGAGTCCCTTCCCAAGCGCATCCGGTATTATCACGGTCTTATTGACAGCCAGCTCTTATCCTCCGGCGTTAACTATTCCAGGCTT
>JAHAYJ010000056.1 GCA_018384375.1 Lachnospiraceae bacterium | reverse complement strand
ATCAATTATGGAACAATATACAGTAACCGGTATGAGCTGCGCTGCCTGCACTGCCCGGGTGGAAAAAGCGGTATCAGGTGTGAAAGGAGTTACTTCCTGTTCGGTAAGCCTGTTGACCAATTCCATGGGCGTGGAGGGAACAGCATCTGAAGAGGAAATCATAGCGGCGGTTCGTGATGCAGGATATGAAGCAGCTCTGAAAAATGGAAATAAAGATCAAACCACACGTTTATCCTCTGACGAGGAAGCATTGAAGGACAGGGAAACTCCTGTGTTAAAAAAAAGATTAATCGCTTCTCTCGGCTTTTGGATAGTACTTATGTATGTTTCCATGGGGCATATGATGTGGGGATGGCCGTTGCCGCCGTTTTTTGATGGCAACCATGTGGCAATGGGGCTTTTGCAGCTGTTGTTAACAATTGTAATTATGGTCATTAATCAGAAGTTCTTTATCAGCGGCTTTAAGAGCTTGTGGCACCATGCTCCGAATATGGATGCATTGGTTGCATTAGGTTCTGCGGCAGCTTTTGTCTATAGTACGGTTGCACTGTTTGCTATGACAGATGCACAGGTTATAGGCAATACAGATGCGGTGATGGCATACATGCACGAGTTTTACTTTGAATCTGCTGCCACGATTCTGACGCTGATAACTTTAGGCAAAATGCTTGAGGCACATTCAAAAGGAAAAACAACCGATGCACTAAAGGGGCTGATGAAGCTTGCCCCAAAGACTGCCACGGTCTTGCGGGATGGTGCAGAAATGACTGTATCCATTGAGCAGGTGGCAAAAGGTGATATTTTTGTCGTTCGTCCCGGTGAAAATATCCCTGTGGACGGAACCGTCTTAGAGGGAAACAGCTCAGTAGATGAATCTACTCTGACGGGCGAAAGTATTCCGGTTGACAAAGCAGCAGGAAGCACAGTTTCCGCAGGAACGCTGAATCAGGCAGGCTTTATTCGTTGTGAAGCTACAAGAGTCGGTGAGGACACTACTCTTTCTCAGATTATTCAGATGGTAAGTGATGCTGCTGCAACAAAAGCACCGATTGCAAAAGTTGCTGACAAGGTTTCCGGTGTATTTGTTCCTGCTGTTATCATAATTGCGGTGATAACCGTTATCACATGGCTTGTCACCGGTCATACAATAGGTTTTGCTTTGGCAAGAGGAATTTCTGTGTTAGTGATTAGTTGTCCTTGTGCACTTGGTCTTGCTACACCTGTCGCCATCATGGTGGGCAACGGAATGGGAGCCAAAAACGGTATTCTCTTTAAGACGGCTGTATCTTTGGAGGAAACCGGAAAAACACAGATTGTGGCACTGGATAAAACCGGAACGATTACACAGGGAGAACCTAAGGTTACGGATATGATTCCGTTAAACGGCAGGAGTGAGACGGAGCTTTTGACAATCGCTTATACACTGGAGAAAAAAAGCGAACATCCTCTGGCGAGAGCAATCACTCATCGCGCTGAGCAGGACGGGCTGTCGGCAGATGAGGTTGAGAATTTCCATGCATTGCCCGGAAATGGAATACGAGCAATGCTAAGTGGCACAGCTTTGTATGGTGGCAGTTATAAATTTATCAGTGAACAAATTCAAGTGCCTGATGAGATAAAAGTAAAGTCCGATCAGCTCTCGGAAGAAGGGAAAACGCCGTTGCTTTTTGCTTGTGATGGCAAGCTTATCGGTATTATTGCTGTTGCAGATACGATCAAGGAGGATAGCCCCCGGGCAGTGAAAGAAATGCAGGATATGGGCATTCATGTGGTGATGCTGACCGGTGATAACGAACGCA
>JAHAYJ010000049.1 GCA_018384375.1 Lachnospiraceae bacterium | reverse complement strand
CAGCTTATCCTAATGAAATGCAGAACCAGTGGTAGTATCTATGTGCAAGGAACAATTCGGAAGCGGGGCGTAAAAAATCACTCTGCGCCATGAAAAAGAACCCCCTCAGACTTTACCTGTTCGAAGCGAAGCAAGTTTAAAGTCTGAGGGGTGTCTTCTTTTTCATGGTGCGGAGTAGATTTTTCTTGCCCTGTCTTACGAGTGACGACCACATAGATACTACCACCGGCTTCTCGAATAGTCATCCGGACAGTGTTATTATTGTACTGGTTATTTCTGCCCAATCCATCGAAATCATTTATCAGCTTACTGTGAAAGGTTACATGTCCTTGATCTAGAAAATTGATTTATGTAACAGTTTCTCTTTATTGAAATTTACTTAAGCTGTGAAGAAACAGCCCGCTTCTTAACTTGGGCTCAAACCACGTGGATTTTGGAGGCATCAGAAGACCGGCATCAGCAACTGACAGAAGCTCTTCGATGGAAGTAGGGTACATGGAAAAGGCAACTGTCATATCCTCGCGGACCCGGCGCTCCAGTTCACCAAGTCCCCGGATACCGCCAACGAAATCGATCCGTTTATCGATACGGGGATCCTGGATATTCAGGATGGGTTTTAAAAGATAATCCTGAAGGATGGAAACATCCAGACCTTTTACGGGATCTTGGGAGAGCATCTTTCTATCTGCGGTCAGAAGATACCAGTTCTCATTAAGATACATACCGAAGGTTCCCTTTTTATCGGGGGAAACAGGCATGTTTCCGTTACAGGTAACAGAGAAGCCGGCGTCCGAAAGGGCCTTCAGGAAAGCATCCACGGACAAGCCGTTTAAATCCCTGACAACTCGGTTGTATGGCATGATTTCAAGCTGATCATCCGGGAAAAGAACAGATAAAAAGCGGTTGAATTCCTCCTCACCAGTATAATCGGGATGTTTCGCGCGGCGCTTTAAGCCAACCTTTACTGCAGAAGCACAGCGGTGGTGGCCATCGGCTATGTAGGTGCACGGAATTCGGTCGAAAGCAGCCTGAATTTCAGAAATTTGATTGTTGTCCGAGATACACCAAGCCCGATGAGTGATGCCGTCAGAAGAAGTGAAATCATAGACGGGAGTCTTCTGCTTGGCAGCCTCCACAATCTTGTTGATTTCCTGCTTGGAGCGGTAAACAAGGAAAATAGGACCGGTGTGTGTATCTGTCACATCCACATGACGGATGCGGTCTAATTCTTTATCTTCCCGGGTGTTTTCATGTTTCTTTATGATCTGATTTTGGTAATCATCAATGGAAGAGCAGGCCACAATACCGGACTGGGAACGTCCATTCATCGTCAGCTCGTAGATATAGTAGCAGGGAGTTTCTTCTATAATAAAGGAACCGTCTGCAATCATGGAATCCAGAGTTTCTTTCGCTTTCTCATAAACTCTTGGGTCGTAGGTGTCTACATGATCGGGAAACTGGGTTTCAGCCCGATCTATCTTTAGGAAAGAAAGGGGTTCCTTTTGCACCTCTGCCAGGGCTTCCTTGCGGTTATATACATCATAGGGAAGGGCGGCAATGCGGTGCGCCAGCGCCGGATTGGGACGAATGCTTCGAAATGGTGTGACTTTAGGCATAGTGATTCCTCCGTTAATTTATTATATGATAAAAAGCGGCAGCTTTTCTGTAGTTGATTATACGTTGACTCTGGGGTGGGTGTCAATGCTTCTCACTTTATCGCAATACTCTGATAAATTTTTATTGACTCACCGGGGGGAAGTCATATATAGTATATAGAAAATGGTAATGAAGATACGGGAGGAGAAAAATGAGCAATTCAATTGGATGGATCATCGTAGCATTTGGATTATATCTTCTGCTGATGATTGTGATTGGTGCAATATGTGCAAAGTCAAATAACAGTACAGAGGATTATTTTTTGGGAGGAAGAAAGCTTGGCGGCTGGGTGGCTGCACTGTCAGCTCAGGCATCCGATATGAGCGGCTGGCTTTTGATGGGACTTCCGGGTTCCATTTATGCATTGGGAACCGGTCAGGCATGGATCGCTATCGGACTTTTTATCGGTACGGTTTTGAACTGGATATTCATTGCAGGGCGTCTTCGCAGATATACGATTCGTGCTAACAATGCGCTGACACTTCCTACCTATTTTGAAAATAGATTTCATGATAAGAAGAGAGTTCTTCTTTTTATCTCTTCTGTAACAATTGTGGTATTTTTCCTGGTATATACCGCATCTGCACTGGCAGCCGGCGGAAAGCTTTTTACATCCGTGTTCGGAATCGATTATCGAATTGCCCTGACGATTGGTGCGATCGTTATTCTCGCATATACCTTTCTGGGAGGCTTTCTTGCAGTGTGTACCACCGATTTTATTCAGGGTATGCTGATGCTGGTGGCGCTTCTGGCAGTGCCGATCGCAGCACTTGCCATTATGGGTCCTGCCAATGTCATGCCGGCAATTGAGCAGAGCGGCGTGGCAGGAGGATCGGAAGCATTTATGAGTCTTTTCTCAAACGGAGGTGAGCCTTATCGCGCCGTGGATATCATATCCGGTCTTGCATGGGGACTTGGCTATTGCGGTATGCCTCACATCCTGGTTCGCTTCATGGCTGTAAAGAATGAGAAGGAATTAAATAAATCCAAGGGTGTTGCAATCGTATGGGTATTTCTTTCCCTGATTCTGGCATGGGTGATCGGAATTGTGGGACGTGCTTATCTGATGCCGGAGGTTTTAAGCGGTGGTGAAGAGGAAAAGGTCTTTATCAATATGATCATTAAGGTGTTTACAACGGATATGAAGGCACCGATCATTGCAGGGCTTTTCCTGTGCGGTGTGCTTGCAGCGATCATGTCTACAGCAGATTCCCAGCTTCTTGTCAGTGCTTCCAGCGTGGCAGAGGATATTGTGAAGGGAATCGTAAAGAAGGATGCCAAGGAAGAAACCATATTTAAAATCAGTAAGATCACTGTTGTGGTAATTGCAATCCTGGCTTATCTGATCGCGCTGGATCCTTCCAGTTCGATCATGGGACTGGTTTCCAATGCATGGGCAGGACTTGGCGCAGCATTTGGACCTACAGTATTACTTTCCCTTTATTGGAAGCGCACAAACTTCCAGGGAGCTGTTGCCGGAATTGCTTCCGGTGCGCTTACCGTCATTCTGTGGGACTACATCCCACTTGTCGGTGGTCAGACACTGGGAAGCGTGACCGGTCTTTATTCATTGGCTGTTGGTTTTGTGATCAGCCTTGTTGCAATCGTGATCGTCAGCCTGGTGACGCCTGCACCTACTGCAGAGATGATAGAAGAATTTGATGATGTCAGCCTTGGAAGAATCAATTTTGATGAAGAATAAGAAAGAAGGGCATAAGGATCTGAATCCTTCTGCCCTGTTTGTTTTGGCGGCCGGAAGTCTTTGGGGGTTCATGGGATTGCTTGTACGAACGCTCAACCGTGTAGGACTTGCATCCATGGATATTTGCTTTGTGCGGGCGGTCATAACTCTGATAACGATGTTTTTTGGCCTTCTCATTTTTGACCGGAAGGCGCTTAAAATGAAAATCAGAGATGTGTGGTGTTTTATCGGGACAGGCGCTTTCAGTGTTTCCTTTTTTAATTATTGTTATTTTAAGACAATGACGCTTACTTCTCTGTCGGTAGCGGCAGTGCTCCTTTATACGGCACCGGCATTTGTGATGCTTATGTCGGCGGTTTTGTTCCACGAAAGTCTTTCTGCGAGAAAGCTGGCAGCACTTGGACTTGCATTTGTGGGCTGCGCTTTTGTCTCAGGTATTGTGGGAGGAGCGGAGACGTTATCTGCTTCGGGAATCCTGTTTGGTCTGGGTGCCGGTTTTGGTTATGCACTGTACAGTATTTTCGGAAGATATGCCCTGGAAAAAAATTACAGCTCCGTGACGATTTCCTTTTATACCTTCCTGTTTGCGTCCCTATCCACCCTCTTTTTTGTAGATGCAGGGGAGGTTTTTGCTACGATCGGAAGCAGTCCGCAGTTGACTGCGAAAACGGTTCTGTTAGTGCTGCTGGTAACATTACTTCCTTATTTAAGTTATACCAGAGGACTTAAGGGCATGGAAAACGGAACTGCCTCTGTGCTGGCATCTATTGAGCCGGTGGTGGCTACCCTTGTCGGCATTCTGATTTATAAGGAAGAAATGTCGCTGCAGAATGTGATCGGCATTTGTCTGGTGCTGGGATCAATCGTTTTGATAAACTGGAAGAACAAACAGAAATAATTTTTGTGCAAAATGTCCTTTGCAAAGAGAACTAAAAAATTATTATAATATTGGGGAAAATACAAGAAAGCGTGTAGCCTACGGCGTAAATCCAGCGACGTTTGGCGACACGCTTTTTTTGCGAGCAAAGGAAAGGTGAAACCTATGGAAAAAAACGAAAATCAATATCTGGGGACTGAACAGATCGGCAAGTTGATGAAGCAATACGCAGTTCCCTGTATCATTTCTCTTCTGGTCGGTGCTCTTTACAATATTGTTGATCAGATCTTCATTGCAAATGCCAGCTATCTGGGCTCTTACGGTAATGCTGCCAATACGGTCGTGTTCCCACTGACCGTTGTAGCACTTGCGATCGCTGTCATGATCGGTGATGGGTGTTGCGCTTTTGTGAGCATCAGTCTCGGAAAGGGAGAAAAACAGGTCGCACAAAAGAGTGTGGGTAATTCTGTCATTATGATCATAGCCAGCAGTTTGGTCTTAACAGTGATCTATCTTGTTTTTTCGAATCAGATTATTGCAATGTTCGGGGGAACAGTCAATGAACAGACCTTCTATCATTCGAAGGAATATTTCTTTTATATTTCTCTGGGAATTCCATTCTATATGTTTGGACAGGCAATGAACCCTGTCATTCGTGCAGACGGGAATCCCAAGTTTGCGATGATCTCAACACTTGCCGGAGCTGCCATCAATATTGTCCTGGACCCTGTGTTTATCTTTGTATTCAAATGGGGTATGATGGGGGCAGCCGTAGCAACAGTGCTCGGTCAGATATTCACGGCAATTCTTGCTGTCTGGTATCTTTTGAATATGAAGGTGATCAGACCTTCCAAAGCAGATTACGGTCTGGACGGCTTTGTCTGTGGAAGAACACTGCTGCTTGGTATTACAAGCTTTCTCTCCCAGATCAGCCTTGTGGCGGCCATGGCAGCAATCAATAACATGCTCCGCAAATATGGTGCTGCCGATCCTGTCTTTGGACAGGAAGAGCTTGCTCAGATTCCTATGGCGGTCGTTGGAATTGTTATGAAGTTCTTCCAGATCGTAATTTCCATCGTCGTCGGTATGGCTGCCGGCTGTATTCCTATTGTGGGCTTTAATATGGGAGCAGGCTTAAAAAAGCGTGTGAAGGAATTATTCACGAAGCTTTTGATTTCCGAAGCAACTGTCGGTGCCATTGCCTTTATTCTGGTTGAGTTCCTCCCCCGCCAGTTGATTGCAATTTTTGGAGCTGCAAATGAGAGCGTTTACTATACAGAGTTTGCTGTAAAAGCATTTCGTACCTATCTGTGCATGATCATTTTAGCCTGTATTAATAAGGCCTGCTTTATTTTCCTTCAAGCGATGGGAAAAGCAGCTGCCTCTACGGCGCTTTCTATGATCCGTGAGGTTGTATTTGGTGTGGGCTTTGCATTGATCCTGCCTGTGTTTTATGGCCTTAATGGGGTTCTGTATTCCATGCCGGTATCGGATATACTGACATTTCTGATTGCAGTCTTTTTGATTCAAAGAACCTATAGGGAGCTTACCGAGAAAGGAGAGAAGAAATTATGAAAAACAGAGTGATTACCATCAGTCGTGAATTTGGAAGCGGCGGCCGCACGATCGGCAAGAGTGTGGCTACGCAGCTAGGCATTCCCTGTTATGACAGTGAATTGATCCATAAAATTGCTTCCGAAAGCGGCTTTACAGAAAACTATATCAAGGATGCCGGTGAATATGCGCCGGGCGGTTTCCTGACCTCTGCCCTGTCAAACCGCGCTTTTGGCCCGACCAATGAGGATTATCTCTGGAAAATCCAGTATAAGATCATCACAGATCTGGCTGAAAAGGAATCCTGTGTTATTGTGGGGAGATGTGCGGATTACATTCTCAGGGAAAAAGCGGACTGCCTCAGAGTCTTTATCCATGCAAGCATGGAGTACCGATCCGAACGGATCGTGAAGGTGTACGGAGAAAGAGAGGAGTCTCCGGAGCAGCGTCTTCGAGATAAGGATAAGCGCCGGGCGGCTTATCATCGATTCTATACGGATATGAAGTGGGGGGATGCGAGAAATTATCACGTCTGCCTCGACAGCGGAGAGCTGGGAATTGAAAAATGCGCAGAAATAATACAGCAGCTCTATTGATGAGAGCTGCTGTTTAGCAGAGTGGTGTGAAATGTTTCCCACAATATTTAGTGCCCGGATGATGAAAATCCACTATGTATATATTGCACAGAAATGAATACAAAAAATTGTGAAAAAAATTGAAAAAATTACTTGCATGATTAGAAAACATCATGTATACTAACTATTGCTGTGGCATGATAGCGATGAAGCGTGAGGTTGCTGCATGGCTGAGAGGCTTTGCAGGTTTTCCGTGGAGCGAATGTCAAGAGGCCGGCAATGCCGGACCTAAGAACCTGACGGCAAGTCACTGTACAAACATATCGTCTGCCAAGAGAGGCAGAAACACGGGCGTTAAGCGTGCTCAGGTGAAGTGTGCAGAATTCTGCACATAACTTTATGAAGGAGCAGGACACGCACGGCAGAGTGTACAGTCACCGCTTGTCGTACTTATTTCTTATTAAAAGTGCGAAAAGGAGGCGACTTTTTTTATGGCAAGTCAAGTAATGAGAATCACACTCAAGGCTTACGATCATCAGTTGGTTGATGCATCTGCCAAAAAAATCATCGAAACAGTCAAGAAGAATGGATCACAGGTAAGCGGACCGGTACCTCTTCCTACCAAGAAGGAAGTTGTTACAATCTTAAGAGCGGTTCACAAGTACAAGGATTCCAGAGAGCAGTTCGAACAGAGAACGCACAAGAGACTGATCGATATCATCACACCTACACCCAAGACAGTTGATGCTCTGCAGAGACTGGAAATGCCTGCCGGTGTGTACATTGATATCAAAATGAAAAACAAGTAGTTTTTCATGACCCCTTACACTAGAATGGCCCGATAGGGGCCCGCTGTAGAAACAAACGGAGGTAAAGAAATGAAAAAAGCTATTTTAGCTACCAAAGTCGGAATGACTCAAATCTTCAACGAAGACGGAACGTTGGTTCCTGTAACTGTACTTCAGGCCGGACCCTGTGCAGTGACACAGATTAAGACAGTTGAGAATGACGGTTACAGTGCAGTACAGGTTGGCTTTGTTGACAAGAAAGAGAAAATCGTCAACAAGGACAAGAGCGGTAAAAAGGAAATTGTCCACAGACATGGCGTTAATAAGGCTATGAAGGGACATTTTGACAAGGCTGGCGTATCCAGCAAGAGATATGTCAGAGAGTTCAAGTTTGAAAACGCAGAGGAATACACACTTGGAAGCGAGATCAAGGCTGACATCTTCGCAGTTGGCGATAAGGTTGATGCATCTGCTATTTCCAAGGGTAAAGGATTCCAGGGTGCGATCAAGAGACACGGACAGCACAGAGGCCCCATGGCTCATGGTTCTAAATTCCATCGTCATCAGGGTTCCAACGGTGCCTGCTCCTCACCGAGCCGTGTATTCAAGGGAAAAGGAATGCCCGGTCACATGGGTTGCGTAAAGGTTACCGTACAGAACCTGGAAGTTGTAAGAGTGGATGCTGAAAAGAATCTGCTTCTTGTAAAGGGTGCCGTACCCGGACCCAAGAAAGCCTTAGTTACTATTAAAGAAACTGTAAAGACTATGGCTTAAGCTGATAGATGAAAGGAGGACCATTCAGATGGCAAACGTATCTGTTTATAATATGGAAGGCAAGGAAGTTGGCACAATTGAATTAAACGATGCGGTATTTGGTGTTACGGTTAATGAACACCTGGTACACATGGCAGTTGTACAGCAGCTTGCAAACAATCGTCAGGGAACACAGAAGGCTAAAACACGTTCTGAGGTTTCCGGTGGTGGTAGAAAGCCCTGGAGACAGAAAGGAACCGGTCATGCAAGGCAGGGTTCAACAAGAGCTCCCCAGTGGACAGGAGGTGGAGTGGTATTTGCTCCCGTACCGAGAGATTATTCTTTCAAGTTAAACAAAAAGGAAAAGAGAGCAGCTCTTAAGTCCGCTCTTACAAGCAGAGTACAGGATGGAAAGCTGATCGTTGTTGACGAACTTAAGTTTGACGAGATCAAGACAAAGAAATTCAAGGCGGTTATGGACAACTTAAAGGTAAACAAGGCACTGGTAGTGCTTAGTGAGAATGATGAAAAGGTTGTTAAGTCCGCCAGAAACATTCCTACAGTTAAGACGGCATTGGTTAACACGATCAATGTTTACGATATCCTGAAGGGCGACACACTGGTTCTGACAAAGGATGCAGTAGCCAAGATTGAGGAGGTGTATGCATAATGGCAGCAATTCATTATTATGACGTGATCCTTAAACCGGTTATTACAGAGAAGAGTATGGCTGGTATGGGAGACAAGAAGTATACCTTCCTTGTTCATCCCGAAGCGAATAAGACAATGATCAAAGAAGCTGTTGAAAAGATGTTCGAAGGAACAAAGGTTGCCAGAGTCAATACCATCAACATGGATGGAAAGAATAAGAGACGCGGCATGACAGTCGGCAAGACTGCAAAGACCAAGAAGGCAATCGTATGGCTGACAGAGGACAGCAAGGAAATCGAAATCTTTGCAGGCCTCTAAGATCAAAAGAGTCTTTGAAGGATTGAAAATGTAGATATGCACAGACAAGTGCGATAATAAATGTAGAACTCGAAAGGAGAAAGAGTCATGGGAATTAAGACATATAACCCATATACACCTTCCAGAAGAAATATGACCGGTTCTGATTTCTCAGAAATCACAAAGACAACACCTGAGAAGTCACTCGTTGTTTCTTTAAAGAAGAACTCTGGTCGTAACAATCAGGGTAAAATTACAGTAAGACACCGCGGAGGCGGTTCCAAGAGAAAATACAGACTTGTAGATTTCAAGAGAAATAAAGAAGGAGTTCCTGCAACCGTAATCGGAATTGAGTACGATCCTAACAGAACGGCAAACATTGCGCTGATCTGCTATGCAGACGGAGAAAAGGCTTATATCCTTGCTCCTGAAGGCTTGAAGGATGGTATGAAGGTCATGAACGGACCTGAAGCCGAAGTGAGAGTAGGTAACTGCTTGCCTTTAGCTAACATTCCTGTTGGTACTCAGGTACACAACATTGAATTATATCCCGGAAAGGGCGGCCAGCTGGTACGTTCTGCCGGAAACAGTGCACAGTTAATGGCTAAGGAAGGAAAGTATGCAACACTTCGTCTTCCTTCCGGTGAAATGAGAATGGTGCCGGTTGTCTGCAGAGCAACAGTCGGTATTGTTGGTAACGTTGATCACAGCCTGGTTAAGATCGGTAAGGCAGGACGTAAGCGTCACATGGGTATCCGCCCTACAGTACGTGGTTCTGTTATGAACCCGAATGACCATCCTCATGGTGGTGGTGAAGGAAAAACCGGTATCGGACGTCCCGGCCCTTGTACACCTTGGGGCAAGCCTGCTCTTGGACTTAAGACCCGTAAGAAGAAAAAAGCTTCTGACAAGTTGATTGTAAGAAGAAGAGACGGCAAGGCCATCAAATAATTAAGGAGGAGAGAAGAAAATGGCTAGATCACTGAAAAAAGGACCTTTTGCAGATGCAAGTTTGCTGAAAAAAGTAGATGCAATGAATGCAGCAGGACAGAAGCAGGTTATTAAGACCTGGTCCCGTCGTTCTACAATCTTCCCCTCTTTTGTGGGACACACATTTGCAGTACACGACGGAAGAAAGCATGTGCCTGTATATGTAACAGAGGATATGGTCGGACATAAGTTAGGTGAGTTTGTTGCGACCAGAACCTACAGAGGACACGGCAAAGACGAAAAGAAGTCTAAAGTAAGATAAGATAGGAGGTTTCATCATGGCAAAAGGACATAGATCCCAAATAAAAAGAGAAAGAAATGCGCAGAAAGATATAAGACCTTCAGCTAAGTTATCTTACGCAAGAGTGTCTGTTCAGAAAGCATGTTTCGTATTAGATGCCATCAGAGGCAAGGATGTGGAAACAGCATTGGGAATTTTAGAGTACAATCCCAGATATGCTTCCAGCATCATCAAGAAGTTACTGGAGTCTGCTCGTGCAAATGCTGAGTATTTGTACAGCCAGGATCCCACAAAGTACCCGAATCCGGAACACCTTTATGTTGCAGAATGTTATGCAGATAAGGGACCTACAATGAAGAGAGTTAGACCGAGAGCACAGGGCAGGGCTTACAGAATCGAGAAGAGAATGAGCCACATCACAATTGTGCTTGATGAAAGATAGGAGGAAGATTGAATGGGACAGAAAGTTAATCCTCACGGCTTAAGAGTCGGTATTATTAAGGATTGGGATTCTAAATGGTATGCAGATGCAGAATTTTCTGATTTCCTGGTAGAGGACTACAACATCAGAAAATTCCTTAAGAAGAAATTATACAGTGCCGGGATTTCCAAAATTGAAATCGAAAGAGCGGCAGGAAGAGTAAAGGTTATCATTTATACCGCTAAGCCCGGTGTTGTAATCGGTAAGGGCGGTGCTGAAATTGAAGTAACCAAGAAAGAACTTTCCAAGATGACAGGAAAGAAGGTTCTGGTTGACATCAAGGAAATCAAGAGACCTGATAAGGATGCACAGCTTGTTGCAGAAAACATTGCTCAGCAGCTTGAAAACCGTGTTTCCTTCAGACGTGCCATGAAGTCCTGCATGGGCAGAACCATGAAGGCTGGTGCACAGGGTATCAAGACCTCCGTTTCCGGACGTCTCGGCGGTGCAGATATGGCTCGTACAGAGTTTTACAGCGAAGGTACTATTCCCCTTCAGACACTGCGTGCAGATATTGAATATGGCTTCGCAGAGGCTGACACAACCTATGGTAAAGTAGGTGTTAAGGTATGGATCTATAAGGGTGAAGTACTTCCTACCAAGAAGAATGAAGAAAAGACAGTGCAGGAAGGGAGCGATAAATAATGTTAATGCCGAAGAGAGTTAAGCGTCGTAAACAGTTCCGTGGCACCATGAGAGGAAAAGCTACACGTGGTAATACCATTACCTACGGTGATTACGGTATTGTTGCAACAGAACCATGTTGGATCAAATCAAACCAGATTGAAGCTGCCCGTATCGCTATGACACGTTACATCAAGCGTGGTGGTAAGGTTTGGATTAAGATTTTCCCTGATAAACCAGTAACAGCTAAACCAGCAGAAACACGTATGGGTTCCGGTAAAGGTACTCTTGAATACTGGGTAGCAGTTGTAAAACCCGGTCGTGTTATGTTTGAAATCGCAGGAGTTCCCGAGGAAATCGCGAAAGAAGCTTTGCGTCTTGCAACACATAAGCTTCCTTGCAAATGCAAGATCGTTTCTAAGGCAGACTTGGAAGGTGGTGCATCAAATGAAGACTAACAAGTATGTAGAAGATTTACAGGCAAAATCAGCTGCAGCACTGGCAGAAGACTTAGTAGCTGCTAAGAAAGAACTTTTCAATTTGAGATTCCAGAATGCAACAAACCAGCTGGACAATACTGCAAGAATCAAAGAAGTCAGAAAAAACATTGCAAGAATTCAGACTGTGATCACACAGAAGCAGAAAGAAGCTTAAGGATCAGATAATCATGTTGCAGGAATGTCAAAGAAAGGAGACATAACATCGTGGAAAGAAATTTAAGAAAAACACGTACCGGTAAGGTCATCAGTGATAAGATGGATAAGACAATCGTTGTTGCAATTGAAGAGCATGTTAAGCATCCCCTTTACAAGAAAGTCGTAAAGAGCACCTACAAGCTGAAAGCACATGACGAGAACAATGAATGCCATATCGGTGATACTGTTAAAGTGATGGAAACAAGACCTTTATCCAAGGATAAGAGATGGAGACTTGTTGAAATCGTTGAAAAGGCTAAATAATTAAACATTGGAAGGAGAATTGGCATGATTCAACAGGAAAGCAGACTGAAAGTCGCTGACAATACAGGTGCAAAAGAAATCCTTTGCATCAGAGTTATGGGTGGATCTACAAGAAGATATGCAAATATCGGCGATGTGATTGTTGCTACGGTCAAAGATGCAACACCAGGCGGCGTTGTCAAAAAAGGTGACGTTGTTAAGGCTGTAGTTGTTCGTTCCGTTAAGGGCGCACGTCGTAAAGATGGTTCTTATATTAAATTTGATGAAAATGCTGCTGTTATCATTAAAGATGATAAGACTCCCAGAGGAACACGTATTTTTGGACCGGTAGCAAGAGAGCTTCGTGAAAAACAGTTTATGAAAATTGTTTCCCTGGCTCCCGAAGTATTATAGGAGGTGCAGGAATGGCAACATTAAAGATTAAGAAAGGCGATACCGTTAAGATCATCGCCGGTAAAGATAAAGGAACAGAAGGAAAAGTAGTTTCTGTTGATGCTAAAAGCAACAAGGTTGTCGTTGAAGGCGTTAACATGGTTACGAAGCACACAAAACCTTCTGCAGCTAACCAGAATGGTGGAATTATTCAAAAAGAAGCTCCTATTGATTTGTCAAACGTTATGTACGTTCACAAGGGTCAGGCTACAAGAGTTGGATTTAAGGTAGAAGGCGGTAAGAAAGTACGTTTCGCAAAATCAACAGGTGATGTGATTGATTAATTCTAGGAAAGGAGAACTGGAAGCGTGAGCAGACTTAAAACTATGTATAATGACGAGATCGTAGATGCTATGATCAAGAAGTTCGGATATAAGAATATCATGGAAGTACCGAAGCTCGACAAGATTGTTATCAACATGGGTGTTGGCGAAGCGAAGGACAATGCAAAGGTATTGGAATCTGCTGTCAAGGACCTAGAGACAATCACAGGTCAGAAGGCTGTACTTACAAAAGCGAAGAAGTCCGTTGCTAACTTCAAAATCAGAGAAGGTATGGCTATCGGATGTAAAGTTACCTTGCGTGGGGAGAAGATGTACGATTTCCTGGATCGTCTTGTAAATCTTGCACTGCCCCGTGTACGTGACTTCAGAGGTGTAAACCCCAATGCATTTGACGGAAGAGGCAATTACTCATTGGGTATCAAAGAACAGCTTATTTTCCCTGAAATCGAATACGATAAGGTGGACAAAGTAAGAGGAATGGACGTTATCTTTGTTACAACAGCAAAGACAGATGAAGAAGCACGTGAATTATTAAGATTATTTAATATGCCATTTGCAAAATAGGAGGAGGTAAATTCATGGCTAAAACATCAATGAAGATTAAGCAGCAGCGTAAACCGAAATTCTCCACAAGAGAATATACTCGTTGCAAGGTTTGTGGACGTCCACATTCTGTTTTAAGAAAATACGGAATTTGCAGAATTTGCTTCCGTGAATTAGCTTACAAGGGACAGATTCCCGGCGTGAAGAAAGCTAGTTGGTAAAAGGATATTGCATTGAAAATCATACAGGAGGAAATAAAATGACAATGAGTGATCCTATTGCAGATATGCTTACAAGAATTCGTAATGCAAACACTGCAAAGCATGATACAGTAGACGTTCCCTCTTCCAAAATGAAGTTAGCTATCGCTGATATTCTTCTGGAAGAAGGTTATATCAAGAAATATGACCTGATCGATGAAGGCAACTTCAAGACCATCCGCATTACTTTAAAGTATGGCGCTGACAGAAATGAAAAGATCATCAGCGGTCTTAAGAGAATTTCCAAACCCGGTCTTCGTATTTATGCCGGCAAGGAAGATCTTCCCAGAGTACTCGGAGGACTTGGTATTGCTATCATTTCCACAAACCAGGGTGTTATCACAGACAAGAAAGCAAGAGAGCTGCAGGTAGGCGGCGAAGTTCTGGCTTACGTTTGGTAATTTAATAAATTATAGGAGGTACGGGCATGTCACGTATAGGAAGAATGCCAATCGCAATTCCTGCAGGCGTAACTGTAGAGGTTGCAGAAAATAACAAAGTGACTGTAAAAGGTCCTAAAGGAACACTGGAAAGAGTGCTTCCGGCTGAAATGGAAATCAAGGTTGAAGGAGCAGAGGTTATCGTTTCAAGACCGAATGATTTAAAGAAAATGAAATCTTTACATGGTCTTACAAGAACACTGATCAACAACATGGTAGTCGGTGTTACCAATGGCTTTGAGAAGAAACTGGAAGTAAATGGTGTTGGTTACAGAGCAGCTAAGTCCGGCAATAAGTTAACCTTATCTTTAGGATATTCTCACCCTGTTGAGATGACAGACCCTGAAGGTATTGAAACGGTACTGGATGGTCAGAACATCATTATTGTAAAGGGTATCGATAAAGAAAAAGTTGGCCAATTCGCAGCTGAAATCAGAGACAAGAGAAGACCTGAGCCTTACAAGGGTAAAGGTATCAAGTATGCTGATGAAGTGATCAGACGTAAAGTTGGTAAGACTGGTAAGAAATAGATAAGGAGAGTGTAAAGATGGTTAGTAAAGAGTCAAGACAAAAAGTACGTGTTAAAAAGCACATGAAAATACGTAACCGCTTTAGCGGCACAGCTGAAAGACCTCGTCTTGCAGTATTCAGAAGTAATAATCATATGTATGCTCAAATTATTGACGATACAGTTGGAAATACTTTAGTTGCAGCTTCTACTGTTGAAAAGGAAGTAAAGGAGCAGCTGGAAAAGACCAATAACGTTGATGCAGCAGCATACTTGGGAACAGTTATTGCAAAGAGAGCAATTGAAAAAGGTATTGATACCGTTGTTTTTGACAGAGGCGGCTTTATATACCAGGGTAAGATCGAAGCATTAGCTGATGCAGCCAGAGAAGCTGGCTTAAAATTCTAGGAAAGGAAGACATAGATCATGAAGAATATCATAGATGTAAGCCAGTTAGAGTTAACTGATAAGGTCGTTGCGATCAAGCGTGTAACAAAGACTGTAAAGGGTGGCCGTAACATGAGATTTACTGCACTTGTTGTTGTAGGTGACGGGAATGGCCATGTTGGTGCAGGGCTTGGCAAGGCTGTAGAAATTCCCGAAGCAATCCGCAAGGGAAAAGAAGATGCTATGAAGCATATTGTAAGCATCGCACTTGATGATAACAGATCAATCACACATGATTTTATCGGAAAATACGGTTCTGCAAACGTTCTTTTAAAGAAGGCTCCCGAAGGTACCGGTATCATCGCAGGTGGTCCTGCGCGTATCGTCTGCGAGCTTGCAGGTATCAAGAATATCCGTACGAAATCATTGGGCTCCAACAATAAACAGAACGTTGTTCTTGCAACAATTGCAGGTTTAAGCGAACTTAAGACACCTGAAGAAGTGGCTAAGAGACGTGGAAAATCATTAGAAGAAATTATGGCATAGGAGGGAACGATAAGATGGCAGAGCAGAAAATGTTAAAAATCACTTTAGTTAAGTCTACTATCGGTGCAGTTCCCAAACAGAAAGCTACTGTACAATCCATGGGACTTAGAAAGCTGAATAAGTCAATTGTACTGCCTGACAATGCAGCTACAAGAGGTCAGATTCAGCAGATCAGACATTTAGTTAAAGTAGAAGAAGTTTAAAAGATAAGGAGGTGTCAGCAATGAGTAAAGAACGCTCATTAGAATTATCAAATTTAAGACCTGCAGAAGGTTCTACCCAGAATGATAATTTTAGAAGAGGTCGTGGACACGGTTCAGGGAACGGTAAGACAGCCGGTAAAGGTCACAAAGGTCAGAAGGCTCGTTCAGGAGCACCCAGACCGGGCTTTGAAGGTGGTCAGATGCCTTTATACAGAAGAATTCCTAAGAGAGGTTTTACATGCCCCAGCTCTAAGGAAATCGTAGGAATTAATTTGGGAGTACTGAATGACAGATTTGAAGACGGTGCTGTTGTAGATATTGATGCATTACTTGAGACAGGTATCGTTAAGAATCCTAAAGATGGCGTTAAGATCCTCGGAAATGGAGAAATTACCAAGAAGCTTACAGTAAAAGCAAATGCTTTCAGTGCATCCGCAAAAGAAAAAATTGAAGCTGTTGGTGGAACTGCAGAGGTGATGTAATATGCTTACAACCTTGAAAAACGCATTTAAAATCAAAGAAATCAGAAATAAATTATTATTTACGCTTGGCATGCTTGTTGTGATCCGTCTTGGATCACAGCTGCCGGTGCCCGGTGTAGACAGACATTATTTTTCTAACTGGTTTGCACAGCAGACAGGAGATGCGTTCAACTTTTTTAATGCCTTTACGGGTGGCTCCTTTATCAACATGTCCATCCTGGCACTGAATATTACACCGTACATCACATCATCCATTATCATGCAGCTGCTTACGATCGCTATTCCGAAGCTGGAAGAGATGCAGAAGGAAGGCGAGGATGGAAGAAAGAAGATTGCAGCTATCACCCGTTATGTGACGGTTGGGCTGGCATTGATCGAATCCACCGCGATGGCACTTGCATTTGGAAATAACGGGTTGCTTGAAAACTTCAATGCACTCAATGTGATAACAGTAATTACAGCGCTCACAGCAGGAAGTGCTTTCCTTATGTGGGTAGGTGAGCGGATTACAGAAAATGGTGTCGGAAATGGTATTTCTATCGTACTGGTAATTAATATCATTTCAAGTATTCCTCAGGATATTTCAATGCTGTTTGAACAGTTTGTCTTTGGAAAAGCGATTGCGATCGGTGTTGTCGCAGCAATTATTATCATTGCAATTATTCTTGCTATGGTAATTCTGGTCATTATCTTAAATGATGGTGTCCGTAAGATCCCTGTTCAGTATGCAAAGAAGGTTCAGGGGAGAAAAATGGTTGGAGGTCAGACCTCCTCACTTCCCTTAAAGGTAAATACAGCCGGTGTTATTCCGATTATCTTTGCTTCATCCCTGTTCCAGCTGCCTATCGTAATCAGCAGCTTTTTCTACAAGGGAACCGGCGTGTGGTCACAGATCTTAAAGGGACTGAATTCCAGCAACTGGTGTAAGCCCAGCGAACCTATTTATTCCATTGGTTTGGTTGTGTACATTGTATTGGTCATCTTTTTTGCCTACTTCTACACATCACTTACCTTTAACCCGCTGGAAATATCAGAAAATATGAAGAAGCAGGGCGGATTTATCCCGGGAATCAGACCCGGAAAGCCTACCTGTGAGTATCTGACAAAGATTCTGAACTACATTATTTTCATCGGTGCAGTCGGCCTTACCATTGTATGTGTCATTCCTTTCATATTCAATGGCGTATTTGGTGCACAGGTATCCTTTGGTGGAACCAGCCTGATCATTATTGTCAGCGTAGTGCTTGAGACACTGAAGCAGATTGAATCTCAGATGCTGGTAAGAAACTATAAAGGTTTTTTAAATGATTAAAGAATTACTTATTCATTAAAATATATTAGAGGTAAAAGGAAAGCGGAGTCCTGGGGCTTTGCCTTTTCCTTTGCCTCTATATTACGTTTGGAAAGAGGAAATTAATTATGAAGATTATTATGTTAGGTGCACCCGGTGCCGGGAAAGGTACGCAGGCAAAGATGATCGCAGAAAAATATGGTGTACCTCATGTTTCGACAGGCGACATTTTCAGGGCTAATATTAAAAACGGAACACAGCTGGGAATGGAAGCTAAAAAATATATGGATCAGGGTCTTCTGGTGCCCGATGAGCTCACAGTAAAGATCCTGCTTGACAGAGTGGCAAAGGAAGATTGCAAAAACGGTTATGTCCTTGATGGTTTCCCGAGAACCATTCCTCAGGCAGAGGTACTTGACAAGGCGCTTACGGAAATTAATGACAAAATTGATTATGCGATCAATGTGGATGTACCGGATGAAAATATCATCAAGAGAATGGGAGGCAGACGTGCCTGCTTAAGCTGCGGAGCTACTTATCATATTGAACATATTCCGCCGAAGCAGGAGGGAATCTGTGATGTCTGTGGCAAGGAACTGGTACTTCGCGATGATGACAAGCCAGAGACAGTAAAGAACCGCCTGGATGTTTATCATAAGCAGACACAGCCTCTGATTGACTTCTATGAGGCAAAGGGAATCCTGAGAAGTGTAGATGGCACTGTGGATATGAAGGATGTATTTGCAGCGATTGTTGCAATTTTGGGCTAAAAGGCAGGGGTTTAAATGGCTGTATCGATCAAATCGGAACGGGAAATTGGACTGATGCGTGAATCCTGCAAAATTCTTGCAGAAGTCCACGCAAAGCTAGGGGAGGCAATCAGACCGGGGATATCAACCTGGGAGATTGATGCACTTGGTGAGAAACTGATACGTAGCTATGGATGTGTGCCTAACTTTCTTCACTATAATGGCTATCCTGCATCCATTTGCGTCTCTGTCAATAATGAGGTTGTTCATGGAATTCCTTCCAAAGACAGAATTCTGGAGGAAGGAGATATTGTCAGTCTGGATGCAGGACTTATCTATAAGGGTTATCATTCTGATGCGGCAAGAACCTATCCTGTGGGGAAGATCAGTGAAGAAGCAGCACAGCTGATTGAAGTTACAAGGCAGAGCTTTTTTGAGGGAATAAAATATGCAAAGGAGGGCTGTCATCTTTATGACATATCCAACGCCATCGATGCATATTGTAAAAAGTTCGGGTATGGTGTTGTCAGGGATCTGGTAGGGCACGGAATCGGAACCAGTCTTCATGAGGATCCGCAGATTCCCAATTTCAGACAGTGGAAGAGGGGAATCAGACTGAAGGCAGGCATGACACTTGCAATTGAGCCTATGATAAATATGGGATCCTACGGTGTGGAGTGGCTCGATGATGACTGGACAGTAGTTACGGCGGATGGTTCTCTTTCGGCACACTATGAAAATACCGTGCTGATTACGCAGGGTGAACCGGAAATTCTCACTTTGTCTGACTGAAAAAGGAATACACTTTGCGAAAAAGGCAGGAAGCGGGTATGATAGGATATTTTGCCATATCACTGGCAGGACATGATAAGGGACAGATGTATCTGATCGTCGGGGAGGAAAAGGATATTCTTTTTCTTGCCGACGGTAATAACAGAAAAATTGATCATCCCAAAAAGAAAAAGAAAAAGCATTTGCAGATTATAAAGAAGAATGCGGATGCTGTTCTGACAGAAAAGCTTAAGAAAAAGCAGACTGTATATAATGAAGAAATCAAATTAGCCATTAAGATCAGAAAAAAAGAGGAGGTAACACATGTCTAAAGCAGATGTAATTGAAATCGAAGGAACTGTAGTAGAAAAGCTTCCCAATACCATGTTTCAGGTAGAATTGGAAAATGGCCACAGAGTATTGGCACATATCAGCGGAAAGCTGAGACAGAATTTTATCCGTATCCTTCCCGGTGATAAGGTTACATTAGAGTTATCGCCGTATGACCTGAGTAAAGGGAGAATCATCTGGAGAGATAAGTAAAAATAGATGTAAGAATGGTCTTGCATTTATGAATACACCATGTTATAATGTAAAACGGTCTTTTTTGAAAGGAGGGTTTAACATGAAGGTTAGATCATCAGTAAAACCGATTTGCGAAAAGTGCAAAATCATCAAGAGAAAAGGACGTATCAGAGTTATCTGTGAGAATCCGAAGCACAAACAGAGACAAGGATAATCCACTGCGTTAGCACTACTTATGTAGAAGCAGGAGGGTTCTTGTCCAATTAGTATGAAGCGGCTGCAGTGCAGTTTGATAGCATAAGTAAACTGTACTGATTTATATAATTGTACGACGGAGCCTTAGTGATTACTTCTTGATTCGTGAATGATTTCGCGTAAGATCGGAAAATCCGATTGGGCAAATGAAAGTGCCCCAATCAACTAGTATCAGCACACAGGATGTGCATAAGGAAAATGGAGGAAATGTAAATGGCTCGTATTGCAGGTGTTGACTTACCGAGAGAAAAACGTGTTGAAATTGGTTTGACTTATGTGTATGGAATTGGAAGAGCAAGTGCCAACAAGATTCTGGAGGCAGCAAAGGTCAATCCGGATACTCGTGTAAGAGAGTTAACAGACGATGAAGTTAAGAGAATCAGCGAAGTGATTGATGCCGGTTACATGGTAGAAGGTGATCTTCGTAGAGAAGTTGCCATGAACATCAAGAGACTTCAGGAAATCGGATGCTACAGAGGTATCCGTCACAGGAAGGGTCTTCCCGTGCGTGGACAGAAGACAAAAACAAATGCAAGAACAAGAAAGGGTCCGAAGAGAACTGTTGCTAACAAGAAGAAGTAAGCAGTTTAGGTGGGCTTCCTAAAGAAAGTTGCAAAAAGCAAGTTGTTACAAAAAAATGATTGAATGAGAAAGTAGGTTAGTTTAAATGGCAGCAAAGAAAGTTACAAAAAAAGTGACAAAGAAACGTGTCAAGAAAAACGTTGAACATGGACAGGCACATATCCAGTCTTCATTTAACAATACAATCGTTACATTGACAGACAGCGAAGGAAATGCTCTTAGCTGGGCAAGTGCCGGTGGTCTTGGATTTAGAGGTTCAAGGAAATCTACTCCGTACGCAGCGCAGATGGCAGCAGAGACAGCTGCAAAGGCTGCACTGGTACACGGTTTAAAGACAGTTGATGTTATGGTTAAGGGACCCGGATCAGGTCGTGAGGCAGCAATCCGTGCTCTTTCCGCATGCGGAATTGAAGTTACCAGCATCAGAGACGTAACTCCTGTTCCTCATAATGGATGTCGTCCGCCCAAGCGTCGTCGTGTATAATGTAATAAACTAAAATAAAGTTGGAAGAAGGCGCAAGGCGCTGTAAACAATAATCAGGAGGAAAATAAAATGGCAGTAAATAAAACCCCGGTATTAAAGAGATGCAGATCTCTCGGTCTTGATCCCGTATTTTTGGGATATGACAAGAAGTCTAACAGAACGAATACCAGAGCAGGCAAAAAAGTAAGTGAATATGGTCTTCAGCTGAGAGAAAAGCAGAAAGCAAAATTCATTTACGGTGTACTTGAGAAACCCTTCAGAAATTATTATGAAAAGGCTGACAGAATGAAAGGCATGACAGGTGAAAACCTGATGACCATGCTTGAGAGCAGACTGGACAGCGTTGTTTTCAGAATGGGATTTGCAAGAACCAGAAGAGAAGCTAGACAGATCGTTGGTCATAAGCATGTGCTGGTTAACGGCAAGCAGGTGAATATTCCTTCATATCTTGTTAAAGCCGGTGACGTAATTGAAATCAGAGAAAAATCCAAATCCTTACAGAGATACAAAGATATCCTTGAAGTAACAGCAGGAAGACTGGTGCCTGAATGGATTGATGTGGATCAGGAAGCATTAAAGGGGACAGTTAAAAACCTTCCTACAAGAGAAATGATTGATGTTCCTGTAAATGAGATGCTTATCGTCGAATTGTATTCTAAGTAATTCCACGAATTGTATTGTTCGTAAAGGAGGGTATTTGCAGTGTTTGATTTTGAAAGACCAAATATTGAGGTGGCAGAAATCTCTGAGGATAAAAAGTATGGCAGATTTGTCGTAGAACCGCTTGAGAGAGGCTATGGCATTACACTTGGTAATTCACTCAGAAGAATCATGCTTTCTTCACTTCCGGGCGCCGCTGTGAGCCAGGTTAAGATTGAGGGTGTTCTTCATGAGTTCAGTTCGATCGAAGGTGTTAAGGAAGATGTAACTGAAATTATCATGAATATCAAGAGCCTTGCTATCAGAAATAACAGTGATACAAACGAGCCTAAGACCGCATATATCGAATATGAAGGGGAAGGCATAGTTAAGGCTTCCGATATTCAGTGTGATCAGGATATTGAAATCTTAAATCCTGATCTTACCATTGCAACTTTGAGTGGGAAGAATACCAAGCTTTACATGGAGCTGACTATTACAAAGGGCAGAGGTTATGTGAGCGCAGACAGGAATAAGAGTGATGACCTGCCGATCGGTGTCATTGCAGTGGATTCTATCTATACACCTGTAGAGAGAGTTAATGTAACCGTTGAAAATACGCGTGTTGGTCAGATTACTGACTTTGATAAGCTGACACTGGATGTTTACACGAACGGAACACTGGTACCTGATGAGGCGGTTAGCTTAGCTGCAAAAGTACTCAGCGAACATTTAAGCCTTTTCATTGATTTATCCGAAAATGCCAAAACTGCAGAGGTTATGGTAGAGAAGGAAGAGGATGAGAAGGAAAAAGTATTGGAAATGAGCATTGACGAATTAGAGTTGTCGGTTCGTTCCTATAACTGCTTAAAGAGAGCTGGTATCAACACAGTGGAAGAATTAACCAATAAAACTTCTGAAGATATGATGAAGGTTCGTAATTTGGGCCGCAAGTCTCTGGAAGAAGTTTTGGCTAAATTAAAAGAATTAGGATTACAGCTGAATCCCAGCGATGAAGCTTAAATCAATTGTATTGTGAAACACGGTGTGGTAAGTCCAAAGCGCGCACGCTGCGTTCTCATGAATGGAATGTAATTGCGTTCGGCAAGTAAGGCCAAAGAGCGTTGCCGGATGTACCATGAAGGGCAAAGGACCCGTTGAGAAAGGAGCCGAAAATGGCAAAATACAGAAAACTGGGAAGAACATCAGACCAGAGAAAAGCGTTACTTAGAAGTCAGGTAACAAGCCTTATTTATAAGGGAAAGATTGTTACGACACAGGCCAGAGCAAAGGAAGTTCAGAAGATCGTTGACGGACTGATTGCACTTGCTGTAAAGGAAAAGGATAACTACGAAACTGTTAAGGTTTCCGTTAAGGTTCCCGTTAAGGACAAAGACGGAAAGAGAGTTAAGGAGGTTATTGACGGTAAGAAGGTTACCAAGTTCGAAACCGTTGATAAGGAAATCAAGAAGGATCTTCCCTCCAGATTACATGCAAGACGTCAGATGCTCAAGGTTTTGTATCCGGTAACAGAGGTTCCGGCAACACTGGCAGGAAGAAAGAAAGGCACCAAGGAAATTGATCTGGTTGCCAAGCTGTTTGATGAGTATGGTGTTAAGTATGCGAGCCGTAACGGTGGCTATACAAGAATCATCAAAATTGGCCAGCGTAAGGGTGACGGAGCTATGGAAGTAGTTCTTGAATTAGTATAGTAAATATTCATATGATTGAAAGGGACTGTTTTAATACAGTCCCTTTTCAATTAAAGTTGTTTTTTTGGCAATAAACCAATATAATAAAATTGTGGATGTTTACAATATGTTTAGGAATGGAGACACTGCTAATGAAAAGATTGGAAGAATATGTACGAAGTATTCCGGATTTCCCGGAAAAAGGCATTATATTCCGGGATGTGACAAGTGTGTTGCAGGATCCGGACGGACTTGCGCTGGCCATTGACTCCATGAAGGAAAAGCTTGACGGTGTAGATTTTGATGTGGTGGCAGGAACGGAATCCAGAGGCTTTATTTTTGGAGTGCCCATCGCCTATACGCTCCACAAAGCGTTTGTTCCGGTCCGCAAAAAGGGGAAGTTGCCCTGTGAGACCATATCGGAAAGCTATGATCTTGAGTATGGAAGCGCAACGATTGAAATGCATAAGGATGCAATTAAGCCCGGGGACAGAGTAGTACTGATTGATGATCTGATCGCTACAGGAGGAACGATGGAGGCCAGCATCCGAATGATAGAAGCACTCGGAGGAAAAGTGGTAAAGATCGTTTTTTTGATGGAGCTTGCTGGATTAAAGGGAAGAGAACGTCTGAAGGGATATGATGTCGACAGTGTTATTGTTTATGAAGGAAAATAGAAAACTTATGATGAGGAGGTATCAGCGAATATGTTAGAAAAACTGTTTAAGCTGAAGGAAAACAACACAACTGTAAAAACGGAGGTAATCGGTGGAATTACCACATTTATGACGATGGCATATATATTGGCCGTTAATCCAACCATGCTGTCTGCGGCAGGAATGGACAAGACTGCGGTCCTTTTAGCCACGGCATTGGCATCCTTCGTAGGTACTCTGCTGATGGCACTGCTTGCCAACTATCCCTTTGCACTGGCACCGGGCATGGGACTGAATGCCTATTTTGCTTATACCGTATGCGGCGCTATGGGCTATTCCTGGCAGGTGGCTCTGGCAGCAGTTTTTGTGGAAGGCCTGATCTTTATAGTGTTATCATTGACCAATGTGCGTGAAGCAATCTTCAATGCCATTCCTCTTACCCTGAAAAAGGGGGTAAGTGCCGGTATCGGTCTTTTCATTGCGTTTATCGGTCTGCAGGGGGCATATCTTGTAGTGGGCAATTCTTCTACCCTGGTAAGCTATGTGGATTTTTCGGGAGAATTTCATACCAAAGGGATCTGTGCGATCCTTGCACTGATTGGCTTGTTTGTCACAGCTATCTTATATATTAAAAATAAGAAAGGCTCCATCCTGGTGGGTATTGTCGTAACCTGGGTGCTCGGTATGATCTGTCAGGCAACCGGACTTTATACGGTGGATGCGGAAAATGGGTTTTATTCCCTTTATCCGGTTTTTACAATGACTGATTTTTCGGCGCTTTCGTTGACCTTCGGACAGGTGGCAAAAGCAGACTTTTCGAGTGTAAGTATTCTCAATTTTATCGTGGTATTGTTTGCATTTCTTTTTGTGGATATGTTTGATACCTTGGGAACACTGATCGGTGTTGCAACCAAAGCGGACATGCTGGATGAAAACGGAAAGCTTCCGCGGATCAAGCAGGCTCTCCTTGCAGATGCAGTTGCCACAAGTGCAGGTGCGGTGCTGGGTACTTCCACCACCACAACGTTTGTGGAAAGCTCTGCCGGTGTGGCTGCAGGGGCAAGAACAGGTCTGGCTTCCGTAGTTACCGGATTTTTGTTCCTGCTATCTGTTTTCCTGGCACCGATTTTTTGTGCAATTCCCGCTTTTGCAACGGCTCCGGCACTGATTTTTGTGGGCTTTCTCATGATGTCATCTGTGACAGATATTGACTTCCGGGATCTGACAGAAGCAATTCCCGCTTATCTCTGCCTGCTCTGCATGCCACTTATGTACAGTATTTCCGAAGGAATTGCCATCGGCGTGATTTCCTACGTGATCCTGAATCTGGTTTGTGGCAAAGCAAAGAAGATTACACCCCTCATGTATGTATTGGCAGTACTATTTGTCTGCAAATATATTTTCTTATAAGCTTTATAAAAAGAGGAATAACCAATGAAAAGAATCAAGAAGAAATTTGTTTCGGTTCTACTGCTCGGAATCCTGATTACGGCAACTATGCTGACCGGCTGCAGTAAAGAGGATATACCGGAAAACGCAGCCGGGATCACCGACACGGAAGGCTTGGAGACAGATGGTACAACACAGGATGCCGGAGAGGCTCTTGGCTGGGAACCGATTCCCACTTCTGAGCCTTTGGAAGAAAGCGGGGAAGAAGCAACCCCGGAGGAAGAGATTAGGGATGGAATGTACCGCAGTGAGCTGACCAATGAGTGGATTGACGAGAGCCTTAGGGACCAGCGCCCTATTGCGGTCATGGTGGATAATGAAAGTACGGCACTTCCCCATTATGGCGTAAACAGCGCGGATGTAGTATATGAACTGATGAACAGTACAGCCAACGGAAGAATCACCCGTCTTATGGTAATTGTTAAGGACTGGGCAAACATTGAGCAGCTTGGCAGTGTGAGAAGCACCCGTCCCACCAATTTCCTTCTGGCAGCGGAGTGGAACGCTATCCTGTGTCATGACGGCGGCCCCTTCTATAATGATGAATATATTGCAAAGCCTTACACCAACAATTTAAGCGGCGGTTTTGCCAGATTTTCCAATGGTAAGGCAACAGAGTTCACGGAATACATTACTGCACAGAGCTATACCAATCCCACCAAGGGAAAGACCTACCCGGGTCTGGTACAGAGGATAGAAGAATCGGGATACAGCAAGACCTACAATGAGTATTACCCGGGAACCCATTTTCAGTTTGCAGCAGGTGAGCTTGATTTGTCGGAGGAGGCAGATGCACAACCGGCAACAGAAATCGCATTCCCGTTTCCTCATAACAGTTCTAAGCTTTCCTATAACGCATCAGCCGGGGAGTATGAATACTATGAATACGGGAAGGCACATACGGATCCTCTTGACGGCGATGCCGTCACCGGCTTTAAGAATGTTATCATCCAGAGCTGTTCCTTTACCCAGTATGACGAAAATGGTTATCTCATCTATCATGTGGTAGGAAGCGGTGACGAGGGCTATTATCTGACAAACGGACAGGCAATTCCCATTACATGGAGCAAGGAAGACGAAACTGCGGTTACTGTTTATAGGAATAGGGCTACCGGGGAAGAAATAGAACTGAATACCGGAAAGACCTACATTGTTCTTGTCCCTTCGGACACATGGGGCGAACTGGTAATACAGTAACAGTCCTTTATATATTTTTTGTTAAAAAAGCTGTTTCTCACCACAAATCATTGACAATTTTCTCCAATATGGTAGTATAAATTAATAAATATTTTAGCAAAATATACAAAAGGGGATTGATACTATGAAGATGAAACCTAAGCTTCTTTCAATGGCGGTCGTACCTTTATTTTTTCTGGGATTGTTTACGATTCTCCTTGGGAAGGTCAGGATCAATGAAGTGGTGACCGGAAGTATCGAAAACGGTCTGAGGGGTGCAGCATTTTCAGTGAGCGATACACTTGGCTGTGCTGATGAGGGAAGCTATCAGCTCGTAGAAGATAAGCTGTATAAGGGTGAATTCAATATCAGCGATGCGACACAGATCGCAGACAATATCAAGGCAGCTTCCGATATGGATGTAACTGTTTTTTACGGGGATACCCGTTATATGACATCTGTTCTTGATGCACAGGGAAACCGTGTGATTGGAACACAGGCAGGTGAGACAGTTATCAATACCGTACTGAAAGGTGGAAATGAGTATTTTTCCACAGATGTCAATGTAGAAGGACATCCTTATTTTGGGTATTATGTGCCTATTTATGATGCAGGCAATGTTGTGGGGATGATCTTTACAGGAATGCCTCAGGCAGATGCGAAGGCCCAGATTAAGAGTATTACATACATGTTAGGAGCTGTAGCGGGTGTTGTAACATTGCTCTGTATTGTCTGTATCGTCTTTGCAGTAAATAATATGGTTAATGGCCTCAAGGTCGGTGCTGATGCGCTTGAACAGGTATCCAAAGGAAAGCTCAATATAGAATTGAGCGAGAAGGCATTAAAGCGCAAGGATGAAATCGGAAATATTAATCGTGCAATTCAGTCTCTGAAGCAGGAACTCCTCAACATTATTTCCAATATCATGCAGCAGAGCGGGGAATTGCATGAATCCTCCGATCGATTAAATGAGGGTGCAGCGGAAAGCTCTGAGCATATTATGCAGGTGGAACGCGCTGTTGAGGAAATTGCCCAGGGAGCCGGAGGTCAGGCTGAGGAGACACAGAAGGCAACAGAAAATATTATAGTCATGGGCAATATGATTGAGGAGACCACAAATGAAATTAACACGATGAATGAGAATGCCCAACAGATTAAGCAGCTTGGACAGACAGCCATTCATTCACTTAAGGAACTCCAGGAGATCAATCAGAAAACCAAGGATTCTATTGATATCATTTATGAGCAGACGAATACGACCAATACATCTGCACAAAAGATTAAGGAAGCCACAGAGCTTATCACTGATATCGCAGAGGAAACGAACCTGCTGTCCCTGAATGCCTCCATTGAGGCTGCAAGAGCCGGGGAGCAGGGAAGAGGCTTTGCTGTTGTGGCAGCTCAGATTCAGAAGCTTGCAGAGCAGTCAAACGAGTCTGCAAGGCAGATTGAAGAAATTATTACTTCTCTTTTGAACGATTCTGCCAAGGCTGTTGAAACCATGGAAGAAGTAAAGGAAATCATCGGCACACAGAATGAAAATATGAAGAAGACGGATGATCAGGTAAATCAGGTGCTTCAACAGGTAGAGCAGTCTATTGAGGCAATTGGAAGAGTGGCAGAGAAAACGGATAAGATTAATGATGCCAGAATCAGTGTAACGGATACCGTACAGAATCTGACAGCAGTAGCACAGGAAAATGCGGCAAGCACACAGGAATCTGCAGCATCTGTAAATCAGGTAAGTGAGATTATCCAAACAATTGCCGGAGATGCCAATAGTCTTAAGAATATTGCAGAAAAGCTGAATGAAAGCATGCAGATATTTGAGATTTAGGAGAGGAACATCATTTCATGGATGCAATTTATCAGGCAATTAAGAACTTAGTGAAAGCATTTGTCAACATATTCATTGCGCTCGTTGATTTGCTTTCCGGATTACTCAATGGTGTGGCTTATGTGCTTGGTAAGCTTAGGCCTAATATCTCTGAAAAACTTCATGCGATTGGAGATGATACTGAAGTGACAACGAAACATCAGGGTATGAAAGCTAATATTCATTTTTCTGGCAGGGAAGAGGAATTGGTTTCCGAAATCAGAAATGAGCTGAAGGAAAAGATTACCAGCAAGGAAAGATATTATTATCTTCGCACATTGGCGGAAGAGAATGGAGACGGTTTTTATTTTATCGTTTTGTCTATCCTTGTGTTTGCATTATTTGGTTCTACTATGCTTTATAGTGTAGGTTCTTCCAATGCCACAAGAATTCTGGCAGCATTTATAATGGCAGTACTTTGTGCAGTGGCATGTGTTACAATTGCTAACTACCGAAAGAAGGTTGCGCGCAGACATCTTATGAAGCTGATACTGGAAGAAGAATTTAAGGATCAGTGGAATAAGGAAAAGGCAGAGACAGAGGATGGAGCCGGGGATGCTTCCGGTGCAAAGATACATCCCATCTCAGAAGTAAACAGAGAGGAAATAGGTTAATTTTTCTTAAAACGTGGTGAAATCGATGTGCTCGTCACACGGAAGCGGGGCAAGAAAAATCTAATCCGCACATGAAAAATAAAAACAGCTCTCAGACTTTAAACTTGCTTCGCTTCGAACAGGTAAAGTCTGAGAGCTTTATTTTGCTTTGTACTTATTCCACCACCTTCTGGAAGTGCTGGTAATCCTTACAGGAATTCCAGTCACCGCCCCAGACAAAGCCATGCTCTTTAAACAATTTGTAGCACAAATCGTTTTCGTCAATTTTATAAGGGAAATTTTGGGAGCGGTCAGCGTAGATCTCACTGCCTTCGGGGGAGATGTAGGTTTCACCGCTTCCATTTTTATTAAAGACAACATAGGGATTATAAAAGGGATTGATGTCAATGGCACATCCGATGGCATGCTTGGAGAGACTGCTGGTACCGTCTACGGCTCTGTAATTAAAGCAGGAGGTATTGTTATCCAGCATGGAGGCTGTGTCATCACCGCCATATTCGTCAATCAATCTGATCTTTTCAATCTGATATTCATTCTGGTACAACTCATAGAAGATTTCTATCAGATCCTGGGCAATTTTTTGATTGCAAATCAGTTCCCCGGTTTGAACCTCACCGTTAAAATCATAATAAAGTACATTCATATAGCTAAGCTCTTCGTAGGAAATGGCAATTTCCTCTTCATCTGAAACGATGTTGGTTGCCTGCAGGGAAAGTGCCGGGGCAATTGTTTCAGAAACCGGATAGGAAATTCCGGTAATTCTGGCTACAACGGCATCCGTAAGCGGTTGATAGAAAAATCCGTCTGCAAAATGCGTACTTTCAGTGGATTCCGTGTCGGTAATATGAAAATCAGGTGAAGATGTTGGTGATGCTGTAGGTGAAACGGAAGGTGAAGCTGACGGTGTCTCTGTTTTGTCCGGCGTTGCATAGGCAATCTCCGGATTGGCAGCTGCATACTGATCCAGGGTTTCGCCACCGGTCAGAAGTCTGACACTGACAGCACATATTAAGATAAGGAATACAAGTCCCAAGAGGGGCTTCAACCATTTATTCATTCGCTTGTCACCTCATTGATTCATAGAAATAGGATAAAAAGGCTTTTGTGACTATGATACGATAAATCACTATCTATTGCAAATGGAAACAATATCTTGTACAATAAATGACAGGCAAAAACGGGAAATACAGTGATTAATGAAGGAAGACAGATGGGAATTGTAAAGACAGACAAGCTTGTTTTTGAATACATCAGAAGAGATGAGGAAGGCAATGTAGAGGGTATTACGAGGGCGGTGGATGAGGTCAGCCTGGATGTAAAGCAGGGTGACTTCGTGGCAATTCTGGGGCATAATGGCTCCGGCAAGTCCACACTTGCCAAGCATATCAATGCAATTCTTTATCCGACGGAAGGAACGGTTTTTGTAGATGGCAAGAACACCTCTGATGAAAGCAATCTGTGGGATATCCGCCAGGAGGCCGGTATGGTTTTCCAGAACCCTGATAATCAGATTATCGGTCAGGTCGTTGAGGAGGACGTGGGCTTTGGCCCTGAAAATCTGGGCGTTCCCACAAAGGAAATCTGGGAGCGTGTGGAGGAGAGCCTGAAGGCTGTCGGGATGTATGAGTTCAGGAAGTATTCTCCGAATAAGCTGTCCGGCGGGCAAAAACAGCGGGTTTCCATTGCCGGTGTCATTGCCATGCATCCCAAGTGTATCATTTTGGATGAACCGACGGCTATGCTGGATCCCAACGGTCGCAAGGAAGTCATCCGGGCCGTGCGCGCACTGAATGATGTGGAAGGCATTACAGTGATTTTAATCACTCATTATATGGAAGAAATCATCCATGCGAACAAGGTATTTGTGATGGATAAAGGGAAAATTGCCATGGAGGGAACGCCCAGAGAGATCTTCAGCCAGGTGGACAAGCTCAAGAAGCTCCGGCTGGATGTGCCGCAGGTAACGTTGCTGGCACATGAACTCAGGGAAAGCGGGCTTCCGATACCGGAAGGAATTTTGACAAAGGAAGAGTTAATCAAGGCGCTTGGGCTTTAATTATGAAAAGGCAAAGGGTAAAATATGTCGATTATCTTAGATCATGTAAGTCATATTTATGAAGAAGGCATGGCGATGGAACATGCAGCACTGAAGGACATTAATCTGGTTATTCCGGATGGCCAGTTCATCGGACTGATCGGGCATACCGGTTCCGGAAAGTCCACACTGGTGCAGCATTTAAATGGTCTGCTTGCTCCTACAAGCGGCAATGTTTACTATAACGGTGCTGATATTCATGAAAAGGATTTTGATAAAAAACAGCTTCGCAGTAAAGTAGGATTGGTATTTCAGTATCCGGAGCATCAGTTGTTTGAGATCGATGTTTTTTCGGATGTCTGCTTTGGCCCGAAGAATCTCGGGCTGGATAAAAAGGAAGTAGAGCTTCGAGCTTATGCGGCTTTGAAGCAGGTGGGGATTGAGGACGAATACTTTTATCAGTCACCCTTTGATCTGTCCGGCGGTCAGAAGAGAAGAGTAGCAATAGCCGGTGTCCTGGCTATGAAGCCGGAGGTACTGATCTTGGATGAGCCTACGGCAGGACTTGATCCCAAAGGCAGGGACGAGATCCTGGATCAGATTGCCAGACTGCGCAAGGAGACCGGCATCACCGTGATTCTGGTGTCACACAGTATGGAGGATGTGGCAAAGTATGTGGACCGGATCATTGTCATGAACCAGGGGCAGATTATGTTTGATGATGCACCCAAGGTAGTTTTCAGGCATTACAAAGAGCTGGAAGCAGTAGGACTTGCAGCACCACAGGTTACGTATATTATGCAGGCGTTAAAGGAAAAAGGGCTTGAGGTGGATACGGACATTACCACCATTGAAGAAGCGAAGACCGCAATATTGAAGGCGCTTCGAAGATGAATCTGATGGAAAAGGACATTATTCAGGCAGCAGAGGTAGAAGGATGTTAAGAGATATTACACTGGGACAATATTATCAGGCAGATTCCGTGATACACAGGCTGGACCCGCGGGTCAAGCTTGTGACCACGATCTGTTTCATTATTTCCCTGTTTCTTGTGGATAATTGGGCAGGCTATCTGATAGCAGGTCTGTTCCTGCTGATGATCATCAGGTTTTCCAAGGTACCCTTTAAATTTATGGTTAGAGGAATGAAATCCATTTTATTTCTTTTGATCTTTGCAGCGGTATTTAATTTGTTTTTAACGCCGGGTGAAGTGGTGGTTTCTTTCTGGAAACTGAAGATCACCAGAGAGGGTATCAGATTTGCGGCCTTTATGGCAGTAAGGCTGATCTTTCTGATCATGGGTTCATCGGTAATGACACTTACCACGACGCCCAATAACCTTACAGATGGGTTGGAAAAGCTTTTGGGGCCACTTAAGGTGCTGAAGGTACCGGTGCATGAAATCGCTATGATGATGTCCATTGCACTTCGTTTCATCCCGATACTATTGGAAGAAACAGATAAGATCATGAAGGCGCAGATTGCAAGAGGTGCTGATTTTGAAAGCGGCAATCTGATCAGAAAGGCCAAGAGTCTGGTTCCCCTTCTGGTACCTCTGTTTATTTCGGCCTTTCGGCGTGCCAACGATCTTGCAATGGCAATGGAAGCAAGATGCTACAGGGGCGGTGAACAAAGGACAAAAATGAAACCGTTGATCTATCACAAGGCAGATGTATTGGCATATGGTACCGTTGCGTGCTACCTTGTGATCTGTATCACATTTGGGAAGATTCTGTTGTAGAAATATTATATTTAAATCTTGATATGTGGAGAAAAAATGAAGAGAGTAAAGCTGGTTGTTGCTTACGATGGAACAGCTTATCATGGATGGCAGATCCAGCCCGGGGCAAAGACCATTGAAGGGGAACTGAACAGGACGTTATCGGAGCTTTTACAGGAGGAGATACAGGTCATCGGTGCCAGCAGGACGGATTCCGGCGTGCATGCGCTGTGTAATGTGGCAGTGTTTGATACCGATACCAGGATCCCGGCAGAAAAGCTTTCTTATGCGCTTAACCAGAGATTGCCGGAGGATATCAGAATTCAAAGCTCCTGTGAGGTAGAGACTGATTTTCATCCCAGACATTGTGATAGTAGAAAAACCTACGAATACAGAATTCTGAACAGGGAGTTTCCTCTTCCCACAAGGAGGCTATATTCCTATTTTACCTATGTTCCCCTTGATGTAAGCAGAATGAAAAAGGCGGCATCATATCTAATAGGAGAACATGATTTTAAAAGCTTCTGTGCGACGGCGGCAGTGGTGGAATCGACAGTCCGGACCCTGTATGAAACGTCTGTAATAAGAGAAACGGATGAGATCGTGATACGGGTATGTGGTAACGGTTTTCTCTATAATATGGTAAGAATCATTGCGGGAACTCTGATGGAGGTCGGACGCGGCAATCTGGAGCCGGAGAGGATGAAGGAGATTCTTGAGGCAAAGGATCGTGCGGCGGCAGGACCGACAGCACCGGCATGTGGACTTACCCTTGTAAATTATGAATTTTTGTGAAAAAGATGGTTGACACACGTGGGAGCGTATAATATAATTATTCAATGTGGCGACGTTTGGTAACGCTTCATCAATCCCTAGTTGAAGTGTTATAAATAGAGTATCTTCCGGATGATCAACAGAGCCCGGCGGCCCGGACATCCGACGGAGGAAAGCGGTTATCGGAAGAAATAATGTGTCTAACACATGCTTAATTTTACGGAGGTAATGAAATGAAAACATTTATGGCTAGTCCTGCTACCATCGAAAGAAAATGGTATGTAGTTGATGCTACAAATATGACACTTGGTCGTTTAGCTTCAGAAGTTGCTAAAGTTTTAAGAGGTAAGAATAAAGCAATCTTTACCCCTCATATTGATACAGGCGATTATGTAATCGTTGTAAATGCTGACAAGGTTAAAGTAACAGGTAAGAAACTGGATCAGAAGATTTATTACCATCACTCAGACTACGTAGGCGGCTTAAAGGAAGCTACTTTACGTGAAATGATGGCAAAGAAGCCTGAGAAGGTTGTTGAGCTTGCTGTTAAGGGCATGCTTCCCAAAGGACCTTTAGGAAGACAGATGTACACAAAGCTTCATGTTTACGCAGGTCCTGAGCATCAGCATGCAGCTCAGAAGCCCGAAGTATTGACATTTTAAGGGACTGAAAGGAGAAGAATAAAATGGCTAAAGCAGCAAGATTTTATGGTACTGGTAGAAGAAAAAAATCAATTGCCAGAGTATATTTAGTACCCGGTAAAGGTGAGATTAAGATCAACAAGAGATCTATCGATGAATATTTTGGATTAGAGACACTTAAGGTTATCGTTCGTCAGCCTCTGGTAGCTACCGATACTGTTGACAAGTACGATGTACTGGTTAACGTTCACGGCGGTGGATACACAGGTCAGGCAGGTGCAATCAGACACGGCATTGCAAGAGCACTGCTTCAGGTAGATGCAGATTTCAGACCGGTTCTGAAGAAAGCAGGCTACTTAACAAGAGACCCTCGTATGAAAGAAAGAAAGAAATACGGTCTCAAGGCCGCAAGAAGAGCACCCCAGTTTTCAAAGAGATAAGCAGTTATCTGCGAACAAAAACGTATATACAAAGCCCCGGAATGCTTGCGTTCATGGGGCTTTTGTTATACGTTTTTGTTCATTGGAACGCAAGAATGACCGAGATGAAGCGAAGCGGAATCGAGGTTCTTCTTGTGTTCGCAGATAACGTCAGAGAGAAATGACGAAATAAATGCGAAGCATTTATGAGTTGTTTCTTGTATTCGCAAGTAACGTCAAGAGTTAACAAAGAGAAAAGCAAATATTGAATTATTTCCTTCAAAGCGTTATATTTAGATTAACAGGAATTTTCTCATAGAGCATCATAGGAACGAAAACAAGGAGGGCTTACATTATGGACAGATTGAAAGACAAGGTTGCAGTCGTTACAGGTTCTACCAGCGGAATCGGCATCGGAATTGCCAGATTGTTTGCATCAGAAGGTGCTAAGGTAGTCATCTGCGGACGAAGAGAAGAAAAGGGCCAGGCAGTTGTCGAAAGTATTACAAAAGAAGGTGGAGAAGCATTCTACCACTTTATGGATATCACCGTTCCGGAAAGTGTTGAGAAGCTTTTTGCTGATACGGCGGAAAAATACGGAAAAATTGATGTGCTTGTCAATAATGCAGCAAATGTAGGGTTGAAGGACGGCCGCGTGGATGAGCTAACCCTCGAAATGTGGGATCATGTGCTCCAGAGCGATCTGCGAGGAACCTTTTATACGACTAAATGCGTGCTCCCGTATATGCAGAAAAATGAAGCAGGCGGTTCCATTGTCAATATCGGTTCTATGGCATCCTGTGGAGGCGATCTGGGCTCGACTGCCTATGCTTGCGCTAAGGCGGGTGTGGATATGCTGACTCAGTCCACTGCAACCCAGTACGGAAAGCAGAATATCCGTTGCAATTGTGTACGCCCCGGTTTGATTGTCACACCGCAGAATGAGGCGAATGTACCGCAGGCACTTAAGGATATTTTCCTGAGCAATATTATGGTCAATCGTTATGGGTGCCCTGAGGATATCGGAAATATGTGTGTTTACCTTGCCTCAGATGAGAGCAGTTATGTCAGCGGACAGATCATCAATGTGGATGGCGGACTGAATTCCCATGTTTCCACAGTTGCTCAGTTCAGACAGCTGAACTCAAGAACATGGTAGGGAAGGCAGTGCTGATATTCATGTACTTTATTGAATACACAATAAATATTCATCACTAAGGATTGACAAATTACTTTGTTAGATTGTATTATTGTATACAAAGAAACAGTAAGAAAGTGGACAAAGGCGTTCCGTGCATCACGGAGCGTCTTTTTGTTACGTTACACGGAACTCTTTATGTGCACAGGGAGGGATGAATATGTATGATCTGGACTTGTTGGAACACACGGATACCGTCAATGAACTGCTTGCCCGATATGGGGTAAAATTCGGAATCTATAAAAATAATACCTTTAAAGAGCAACTTTTCCCGTTTGATGCGATTCCACGTGTCATTGAAAAGGAAGAATTTGATTATCTGGAAAAGGGCCTGAAACAGAGGGTAGTGGCGCTCAATCTGTTCTTGAAGGATATCTATTCGGAAAAGAAGATCGTGAAGGACAATGTGGTGCCGGAGGATTTCATTTTTGCATCCAGCGGCTATATGGCAGAGTGTGAAGGGGTTACCCCGATCAAGGATATTTATTCTCACATATCCGGCATTGACCTGGTTCAGGGAAAGGACAGAAACTGGTATGTTCTGGAGGACAATCTTCGTGTTCCGTCCGGGGCATCCTATCCCATGATCGCAAGGGAGCTTTGCAGGAGAAGCAGTCCGCTGACCTTTCAGAATACCAGACTGGAGGATAACCGGAATTATGCAAAGCTGTTAAGGCGTACCATGGATAATGTGAACGCGGGAGGGCACACCGTGATCCTCACGCCGGGAAGATATAATGCTGCTTATTTTGAGCATTCCTATCTGGCAGAAAAGACGGGGGCGCATCTGGTAAACGGCTCAGAGCTGCGGGTAAAGGATGACAAGTTGTACTATGTGACCTATGACGGAAAGCTGGAACGGGTAGGAGCCGTCTATCGGAGGATTTCCGATGAGTATCTGGATCCTATGAACTTTAATCCTGAATCTGTGATTGGAATTCCGCACATTTATGATGTTTACCGGAAGGGAAATGTGGCTCTTTTGAATGCACCCGGAAATGGAATAGCGGATGACAAGGGAATTTACTATTTTGTGCCGAAGATGATCCGCTACTATCTGGGTGAGGAACCGATTTTAAATAATGCGCCTACCTATCTTCCTTTTTATGAAGAGGACATGAAATATGTTCTGGAGCATTTTGAACAGCTGGTGCTGAAGGATGTGGCAGAGGCCGGAGGATACGGTGTGGTATTTGGCAGCAGTATGAGCAGGACGCAGAAGGAAGCCTTTATAGAGCTGTTGAAGAAGGAGCCGAGAAGATTTATCGCACAGGAGGTCATTGATTTTCTTGATCTTGATATTCTGGAAGGAAGTGAGATGCTTCCGAGAAAAGCGGATCTGCGTGCATTTGTGCTTATGGCAGACGAGCCTTTGGTCTGGAAAAGCGGTTTGACCAGATTCTCACGGAATCCGGATTCCTTTATTGTGAATTCATCTCAGGGAGGAGGATTTAAGGACACATGGGTATTATCTCAGTAGAACAGACAAACAGACTTTTTTGGCTGGGAAGGTATTCGGAGAGAGTTTACACCACACTTCGGTTATACTACAACAGCTTTGATATGATGATCGATGAGATTACGGACAGCTATACGGAATTCTGCCGGATGGTGGATATTCCGGATGTTTATGGTTCCAAGGAGGTATTTAAAGAGAATTATCCTTTTGATGAGGACAATCCGGATTCTATTTTCAGTAACCTGAACAGGGCATATGACAATGCTATCGTGCTCAGAGAGGAAATTGGTTCGGAGGCCTTATCCTATATCCAGCTTGCCATTTATGATATGAATAAGGCTAAGATCAGCCGGGCCCCACTGATCGAGATGCAGCGGGTGATTGACAATATCCTGGCTTTCTGGGGAATTGTGGATGACAGTATTGACTCGGAACAGGTTCGGAATATCATCAAGACGGGAAAAAGGATAGAGAGAATTGATCTGTATGCCAGGTTGGGAATTGAACGAAAAGAGCTGGTGCGGGAGATCCACAGACTGATACCGAGGATTGAAAGAAGCGGAATGGAATATCGCAAGGACAAACTGGATAAGCTAAAAGAACTTGTGGCAGAACCGGAAATCGACTATTATAAGATTGTATATGAGGTAGAATCGATCTTATAAAGGAGTAACAGGGTGAAAAGGCTGCATTTTGAATACGATATGCATCTTACATATTCCGAACCGGCGAAGACCAGTCACTTTACCATTAAGTGTATGCCGCAAAGTACGGATAGACAACGGGTGGAAGCTCTGGACATCAGGATAGAACCGGCGGACAGTATGGAGGAAGGAAGGGATTCCTTTGGAAACCGACTTATTTTTGGAAATGTAAACAGGGAGCATGACCGGTTTGGCTTTCATATTACCGGAAGCGTTCTGACGGGACTTTCAGATGCTGAAACCTCAGAAAGGGAAAATATGCTGGGAGCGTACCGCTACCCTCATGGGCTGACGGTGCCGGGTGAGAGCCTGAAGGCTTATCTGAAGCAGCTTGCACCGGAAGCCCTAGGTTCTGCTTTAGAAAAAGGAATTTTCCTGATGCATAGTCTGTATCGGGACTTTACATATGAAAAAAATGTGACAAATGTGAATACCGGTGCAGAGGAGGCATGGCGGCTTGGAAAAGGGGTTTGCCAGGATTATGCGCATATTCTGGTAACTCTGTGCAGAATGCAGGGGATTCCGGCCAGATACGTTGCCGGTATGCTGATTGCGGAGGGCTACAGTCATGCCTGGGTAGAAATCCTGCATGGAAACAGATGGTATGCACTAGATCCGACCAATGATCTGGTAGTGTCGGATTCCCATATTAAGCTTGGTGTCGGCAGAGATGCGGCGGATTGTTCGATCAACAGAGGAATTGTCACCGGAGGCGGAAAGCAGCAACAACAGGTCAGAGTCGTTGTGAAAGAAGACTGAGAATCCGGGCTTTGGATAAGGACAGGGCTGGGTACGGAAAGGAGCAGAAAAGGCAGGATGGTTAAAACAGTTGCATCTGTGGGTCTTCCCGTGGATGAAGTGTTGGAGATAAAGAAAAATCATATCACACCTGTAAATCAGGTGAAGGGAAAAAAGAAGAGGATCAGTATTGTCACCGGGATTCATGGGGATGAACTGGAAGGGCAGTATGTCTGTTTTGAACTGATCAGACGCATTGAAGAAGAAAAGGAAAAGCTGACTGGGATTGTGGATGTTTATCCTGCCATGAATCCGTTGGGAATCGATTCGATCACCAGGGGGATCCCGGGGTTTGACCTTGATATGAACCGTCTGTTTCCCGGGAGCAGTGACGGGGACATGACGGAATATCTGGCATCTGAAATTGTTGAGGATGTTGCCGGCTCTGATGTCTGTATTGATATTCACGCAAGCAATATTTATCTGACGGAGATCCCGCAGATCCGTATCAATGAGCTTCATAAGGAAATGCTGGTTCCTCTGGCGGAGAAACTGAATGTGGATTTTATCTGGATTCATGGAGCAAATACTGTGCTGGAAGCAACCTTTGCCCACAGCCTGAACAGCAGAGGGGTTCCGACACTGGTAGTAGAAATGGGAGTGGGTATGCGGATCACCAAGGCATACTGCAACCAGCTGGTGGATGGGATCTTTCATTTGATGCATTCCCTCGGTATCTGGCAGGGGGAGACAATTACGCCAAGAAAGCCTATTGTGTCGGGAAATCCGGAAGACGTGAGTTATTTGAATGCAAGCACATCCGGCGTATTTGTCCCCAGTGTGAAGCATTGGGAACATCTGAAAAAAGGAGAGGAGATCGGAAGGATTATTGACCCTCTTAGGGGAAAGGTGCTCGACACGATTTTATCTCCGGTAGATGGAATTCTTTTTACCATCAGAGAGTATCCGATCGTGGATGAGGGTTCCCTGGTGGGAAGGCTGCTTCGCGCGGAAGCACTGCCGGAATGAAGGATAGTAAGACAGGAAGGCTTATGGTTTGATGAAAAAGAAAACAATCTATGAAATCAACTCCCTGTACCGGGATAATTTCCGTGTGACAGGTTATGAATTTGGAAATGGGAAAAAATCGGTCTGTGTCGTCGGCAGTATTCGAGGAAATGAGATTCAGCAGCTGTATACCTGCTCCCAGCTGATCAGGCGTCTGAAAAGGATGGAGGCGGAGGGGAAGCTTATAAAAGGTCACAAAATTCTGGTGATCCCATCTATCAATCCCTACTCCATGAATATTAAGAAACGGTTCTGGCCGACAGATAATACGGATATCAACCGTATGTTTCCGGGCTATCATCTGGGGGAGACGACACAGCGGATCGCAGCGGGGGTTTTTGAGGCCATCAAGGATTATGAGTATGGAATGCAGTTTGCCTCCTTCTATATGCCGGGGGAATTTACGCCTCATGTGCGGATGATGAAAGCAGGCTATGAAAGTGTGGAGCTTGCCAGGAAATTTGGGATGCCCTACGTGGTGCTCAGAAACACCAGACCTTATGATACCACCACGCTCAACTATAACTGGCAGATCTGGGAAACCCGTGCCTTTAGTATTTACACAACGACAACAGCACAGGTGAACAAGGAAAGTGCAGGAATGGCAATCCGAAGCATTCTGACCTTTCTTGCCAAACAGGATATTGTGGAATATTGCGGTCATGAAGGGTATTGTTCCAGAGTGATAGAGGATACAGAGCTTGTAGCTGTCAGGACGAAGGTTGCAGGAATCTTTGAGAGTGACGTGAAGGTAGGAGATGAAGTGACTAAGGGACAGCAGCTGGCAAGAGTGATCGATCCCTATGAGGGAGAGGTGACGGAAATTCTAACTGCTCCGATAGACGGGGTAGTCTTTTTTGAGCATAATGATCCCCTCACCTATGCGGACACGGCAGTGATCAAGCTGATAGCCGGTGAAGCGCTATAGGAAGATCAGAGCCAGATCCGCTTCCGATAAGCACTGGGGCTTACCCCCAGTTTTGCGTGAAATACCCTGCTAAAGTAAAGCATATCCTGATAGCCCAGCCTCAAACTGATTTCCTTAATGGACAAAAGGGTAGAGCGGAGCAGTGTGCAGGCCAGGTTCATTTTCAGTTGCGTATGATAAGCCTGAATCGTTGTCCCTGTGGCCTTTTTAAAGCAGGCGGCGAGATGCTTGTAGCTCAGATGGAAATGATTTTCCAGATCAGAGGCCCTAAAAGGCTCTTGTGTGTGATCCGCTAAGAAGTGGCAGATCTGGTCGGCAAGGGATGCCTCCTTCGGAATATCCGCAAAGGAAGTAAAAGCAGCCTCTGAAAGCAATTCAAACAGCTTCTGATTTAGATTCCATCGACGAAGAGGGTCTGTAGAGTTCAGATAATGAACAAAACCACGGATTTTTTCTGTAAGAGAAGAGTCGGAGGAAACATAAGAGTGTTTGGGTAAAGTTAATGTATAGGTATAGGATGCCGGGAAAAAGCCTTGATTTCCCGGCTCATTTATTATTTGAAAGGGTTCGCAGTCATTTGAGGGTTGTGAGGTGCGGAAATGAATATAGTACCATGCGGTCCCCTGAGGAATCTCCACTTTGCCATAATGATGAAGACCGCTTTTTAAGAAAAACAATTCTCCTTTTTGTATGGTATAATCCTGCTCCGCTTCTGTTACACTGATATAGCCTTCAGTGACATAAATCAATACATGAAAGTCTGTGGTGCGGTCTGCGTGGATAAAGGGAACGGAAGCAACTTCATAGGCGCCGGAGATTACGACCGGAAGGGAACAGGTATCAATGATTATTTCGTTCATCAGAAAATTCTCCATATTTATAGGAATAAAATCTATTTTTTATATGCGATATAAGGATTATAATGCATATAAGGAAAAAAGGAAAGAGGTGCCGTATGAAACAGCAAAGACAGATAGATGTGAAACGCTTTGAAAGTACAGAAGGTTTTATTTATCAATATCAGAAGCTCATTAAGGAGGTTGTTATCCCTTACCAGTATGCAGTCCTTCATGATCAGGTGGAGGGTGTTGAAAAGAGTCATGTTGTGGCAAATTTCGAGAATGCAGCAAAGGCTGTGCGCGGGGAGGATATAGGGGACGGCTTTTATGGAATGGTCTTTCAGGACAGTGATGCCGCCAAATGGCTTGAGGCTGTGGCTTACAGTCTTGTCAATTTTCCGGATACTGATCTGGAAGCAAAGGCTGACAGCCTGATCGATAAGATCGAAGCTGCACAGGATACGGACGGATACCTGAATACCTATTATACGATCAAGGATAAGGATAAGCGTTGGACAAATCTGCTGGAGGGACATGAGCTGTACTGCGCCGGACATATGATGGAGGCGGCGGTTGCCTACTATGAAGCCACCGGGAAAGACAAGCTTCTTCGTGTGATGCAGAAGAATGCAGCGCATATTTACCAGCATTTTGTAACGGAAGGCCATGAGGGATATCCGGGACATCCTGAGGTTGAACTGGCGTTGCTTCGGCTTTACCATGCTACAGGAGACGAGAAATGTCTTGCGCTTGCCAAGCACTTCATCGATGTGCGTGGCGTAAACAACCGTTTTTATGAGGAAGAGGCGGCAAGAAGAGACTGGAGCGTGTGGGGAAATGATGCAACGGATTATGATTATCAGCAGTCGGGAAAGCCGGTAAGAGAGCAGCGCGATGCCACAGGCCATAGTGTACGTGCAGTTTATCTATATACCGGGATGGCGGATCTGGCGGCGCAGACGGAGGATCAGGAGCTTTTGGATGCCTGTCGGCATCTTTTTGAGAGTATTACAGACAGGAGAATGTATGTGACGGGCGGAATCGGTTCTACCGTTGAGGGGGAAGCCTTCACGGTGGATTATGATCTTCCGAATGATACGGCTTACGCGGAAACCTGTGCATCTATCGGTCTAATGTTCTTTGCCTCCAGAATGCTGGAGGCGGAAGTGGATTCCAAATACGCAGATGTGATGGAAAGAGCCTTTTATAATACGGTGCTGGCGGGAATGCAGCTGGACGGAAAGCGGTTTTTCTATGTCAATCCGCTGGAAGTTCTTCCCGGCATTTCCGGAGAGATCAAGACACACAGACATGATCTGCCCCAGCGTCCGGGCTGGTATGCCTGTGCCTGCTGTCCGCCCAATGTGGCAAGGTGCATTGCCTCTCTTGGCAAGTATGCTTACGGTGAAAATGAGAGGACTGCCTTTATACATCTGTTTGTGGAGGGCAGGATTACCTTTGAAAATGGAATGGTGCTGGAGTGTAAGACAGGGTATCCTTATGAATTTAAAGTGGAGTATAAGGTCACAAAAGGCAGCGGAGAGATGGCAGTCAGAAGGCCTGACTGGAGCAGCAGTTACCGGATTCTGGTAAACGGAACTAAGGTAGCAGCTGAAGAAAAGAATGGTTACTACTATCTGAAGGATCTGAAGGCGGGAGACAAGGTAGAAATATTCCTGGATGATGAGATCAAAAAGCTGTATGCTTCCACGAAAATTGCCAGTGATACCGGTTATGTGACATTGCAAAGAGGTCCTTTGGTATATTGTGTGGAAGGAACGGATAATGAGATGGATGTGCTTTCCTTGTCCTACGCTGAGAATGGCAGTATGAAGGCGGAAGCGTATGAGCCTGCATTTCTTGGTGGAACCGTCAGAATCACCGCAGATGGATATCGGACCTGTGAGGGCGAAAGCCTATCCTCGACCGGGAATTATTCCATGATAAAGCCGGAGAAAATGCCCTGCCGGATTACGGCAATTCCCTACTATACATGGGGAAACCGGGGGCTGAATCAGATGAGGGTGTGGCTGCCGGAGCGCTGAGATTTCCGGTATGCTGCCGGTGTCATGCCGGTAACGGCTTTAAAGCGTTTGATAAAATAGCTGATATTTTCAAAGCCTGTCTGCAAGGCAGCCTGTGTGACAGAACAGTCGTCACCAGCTGCCAGAAGCACGCAGGCTTTTTCGATACGGTAATGAACCAGGAAGTCCACGAAATTCCTGCCGAAATGCTTGGTAAAATAGGCGCTGAAATAGTTTGCGGACATACATAGATGACCGGAAATATCTGCAACTGTGATCCGATCCTGATAATGCTCCTGAATATAGAGAAGTATTTTTCGATAGGTGGTAAGCTCCCTGGAGGGGTTCAGCTGTCTTGTAAGAAGGCCGTTTTGAGAGAGAAGTCCGATCATTTCATATAGATAAGCCTTGGTAAGAAGCTGAAAGCTTTCCTCCTGCTTTTCATTGGAACAAATGATGGAACGGATCAACTGATGCACTCTTTCGTAGCATGAACTGGTACGGGGAAGCATAGTCGGAAAGCAGAGTTCCTGTCGGCACAGGGGCTCGATAATGGTAGTCTGTGTAATATCCTCATCTTCAAATTTTAAGAAATCCATGGGAAACACGTAGGCATAATAAATAAGTCTCTTGGTCAGACTGGTATACTGATGTAACTGTCCGGAATTGACAAATATAATGTCACCCTTTTTGAGAAGCTGCTTATTTCCATCGAGGAGCAGTTCGACCTCCCCCTCCATGACAAGGATGATTTCAATTTCCTTGTGCCAGTGGTAAGGAACAAAAATATTGCAGCTGTCTGTTACCATGGTGTAATGCTGAAAGGGAAAAAGAAGATCCCCGTGGAGTTTCTTTTCATACAGGTTTTCCTTTGTCATGACGGTCTCACCTCTCTTTACATCAATATATCTAAGGATAGTGTTATTTTTTGACAGAATAATGCAAGATTATCCTGAAAATATTGTAGTATCATTCTATTTATAAAGAGTATAGCAGACAGCGCAGTGCTGGTAAAGAGAAGGAGAGAAGAATCATGGCAAAATGGTTAGACAATGCAGTTTTTTATGAAATTTATCCCCAGTCTTTTCATGACACCAATGCAGATGGAATCGGTGATCTGCAGGGAATTATTGAGAAGCTGGATTACATTAAGGAACTGGGCTGCAATGCCCTTTGGCTGAATCCCTGCTTTACATCACCCTTTGGTGATGCAGGCTATGATGTGGCAGACTATTATACAATTGCGCCCAGATACGGAACCAATGCGGATGCCAAGAGATTGTTTGAAGAAGTACATAAAAGAGATATGCATATCCTTCTGGATCTGGTTCCGGGACATACCTCGGTAGAACATAAGTGGTTTAAGGAATCCATGAAGGCGGAAAAAAATGAATTTACAGACCGCTATGTGTGGACGGACAGTGTCTGGGAATCCCCGGAAGACATGGCAAGCATCAGAGGAATATCCGACAGGGACGGGGCTTGTGCGGTAAACTTCTTTTCCATGCAGCCCGCTCTCAATTATGGCTACTATAAGCCGGAAAAATCCTGGCAACAGTCAGTTGATGCGCCGGGACCGAAGGCAACTCTGGAGGAAATGAAGAATGTGATGCGTTTCTGGCTGACCATGGGATGTGACGGCTTCCGTGTAGACATGGCAGGTTCTCTTGTAAAAAATGATGAGGACGGAAAAGGAACGATCGGGCTTTGGAAGAAGGTTAGAAGCTTCCTTGATGAGGAGTTCCCGGATGCAGCGATGGTTTCCGAGTGGGGAGAGCCGGATAAGTCTCTGCAGGGCGGTTTTCATATGGATTTCCTGCTTCACTTTGGCCCGTCCCACTACAATGATCTGTTCCGCTGTGAGTACCCTTATTTTACAAGAGAAGGAAAAGGAGATATTTCACAGTTTGTTGCAAAATATCTGGAAAACTACGAGAAGTCCGAGAAGAAAGGTCTCATTTGCATTCCCTCCGGTAACCATGATATGGACAGACTGGCAAGAACCCTGGATCAGGAGGAGATGAAGGTGGCTTTTGCCTTCCTGCTGTCTATGCCCGGTGCACCGTTTATTTATTATGGCGACGAAATCGGTATGCGTTATGTGGAAGGCCTGACCTCTGTGGAGGGCGGCTTTAACAGAACCGGCTCCCGCAGCCCCATGCAGTGGGATAACAGCGTCAATGCAGGCTTCAGTGCGGCTCCTTCGGAAAAACTTTATATCAGGCAGGATGAGGACCAAGATCGACCTACGGTACAGAAGCAGATGCAGGATGAAAATTCCCTTTTCAATGAAGTCAGGAAGCTGATCAGGGTAAGACAATCCTGTAAGGCATTGCAGAGCAAGGGAGAAATCGAATTTGTCTGTGTGAAGGAAAATGCTTATCCCTTCGCCTATGTAAGAAGCTGTGAGGGTGAGAGAATTCTTGTGGTAATCAATCCGTCCGGCAGGGACGAGAGTTTTTCCTTTGATGGGAAGAACGGCGAGACAATTTATGTGCTTGGCAGGAAAGCAGAGCTTAAGGATGGCGTTGTGAGTGCACCGGCAGCCTCTGTGAGCTTTATCAGACTGTGAAAAATTTCTTGACATCAATATCCATATGAATTATAGTGAATACAGATTGACAGAAAAGAGAGGTCGTTTATGTTAAGCGTCGTAAGAATGGAGAATCAGGACAACTAAACAGTTGCAAGGGTGAAGCACAGGTATTCTTATGCTTGTAGTGTACCCTTTTTCTGCCACGCGAAATGCTTAACATACCCTAAAATAGATTGGATAAGATAAGAAGCATAACCGTATGGTTATGCTTTTTTGCGTCATAAAATATTCCTATTGGAGGAAAAACAAAGGAAATGAGAGAAAAATATTATTATGAGACAGCATCCGCAGGAATGCTGGAATTTGAAAAGATCATTCAGAAATTAGAAGAATCGGTATATTCAGAAGGGGCGAAAGAAAAGGTGAGAAATCTTGCCCCAATGTTGAAGGAAACTGAGGTGAAGGCAAGGCTGAAGGAAACCACTGAGGCAAGATTACTGATTGAAAAGTGCGGAAATCCCCCTTTGACAGATCAGGAAGGCATAGAATCGTATATGGAGGCAGCGCAGCGGGGAGAATGCCTTTCACCGGAGCAGCTGGAAAAGATTGCGATAAACCTGACGGCGGTGAGACGGCTTAAGGATTATCTGTGCCGGGGAAAAAGCTATGAGCTCAGCCTTCCCTATTATGAAGAAAATCTGGATGCACTGGATGAGGTGAGGGAAGAACTGAATGATAAAATACGGGGAGGCAGAGTGGACGATTATGCCTCTAAACTGCTGAAATCCCTGCGGGAAGGGATTGACCGCCAGGAGGCTAAAATGCGGGAAAAGGCTGACAGTGTCATCAGGGCGAACAAGGAATGTATGTCGGACAGCTTCAGTACGATCAGAAACGGACGCATCTGTGTTCCGGTAAAAAAAGAATACAAGTTCCGGATCAGTGGTTCAGTCATTGATAAATCGTCTACCGGCAATACGCTTTTTATCGAACCGGCGGCAGCAGCAAGGATCTACGAAGAACTACAGGAGATGAAGATTGACGAGGAAAATGAGGAGAGAAGAATTCTTTACACGCTGACAGCAATGCTCTCTGATAAGGCAGAAATAATCCGGGAAAATACCAGGGTGACGGAAAAGCTTGATTTTATTTTTGGAAAGGGTAAGCTGAGTCTGCTGATGGATGGGACAGAGCCCGTTATCAATACAGGGCGCCGGATTCAAATTACAAACGGCAGGCACCCTCTCATGGACAGGGAGGTGAGTGTGCCGCTCAATTTTAAGATGGGTAATGGCATTAACGGTGTTATTATCACAGGTCCCAACACAGGAGGAAAGACAGTGGCAATCAAGACGGTAGCGCTGAACTGCCTGATGACACAGTGTGGACTTCATGTTTCCTGTGAGAAAGCAGAAATCTGCCTGAACAATCAGATCCTGTGTGACATCGGAGATGGACAAAACCTGTCGGAAAATCTTTCAACGTTTTCGGCACATATTACTAATGTGCTCGATATTCTGCGGAAGGCGAATGGGGAAAGCCTGGTGATTATGGATGAGCTTGGCTCGGGAACAGATCCGACGGAAGGAATGGGAATTGCGATTGCAATTTTGGAGGAACTGAAAAAAAGCGGAGCCCTTTATCTGGTCACAACTCATTATCCGGAAGTGAAAAGCTATGCGGAAAGGGAGGAGAGTGTTGTTAACGCCAGAATGACCTTTGATAAGGAGAGCTTAAAACCCCTATACCGGATGGTAATTGGTGAGGCAGGAGAGAGCTGCGCTCTCTATATCGCCAAAAAACTGGGAATGCCGGGAGGCATGCTGAAAAGAGCGGCCCAGGCTGCTTACGGGACGGAAATTACCGTAGCAAAAAATGCCGGAGAAGCTTTTGAGGATAATTTTTCCGAGGATATTCCGGAGGAATTAATAAAGGAAAGAACAGCTCATATCAGCAGACAAAAAAGCTCCGGGAGTGCTAATGAACTGACAGACAAGTTTCAGATCGGGGACAGCGTGATGATCTACCCGGACAAAAAACTTGGAATTGTCTGTGAAAAGGTAAATGAAAAGGGTGTTTTACGGGTACAGCTTCCGAATAAGAAAATCTATATCAATCATAAACGTGTGAAGCTGCATGTGAAAGCGCAGGAGCTTTATCCGGAGGATTATGACTTTTCCATTATATTTGAAACGGTGGAGAACCGGAAGGCAAGACATCAGATGGAGCGCAAGTATGTGGAGGATTTGGAGATTCGGTATGAGGAATAATTAAAGCTTTGGGAACTGTTAATTTACTGAAGCCATGAAGTCTTTGCTGTATAACTGGGAAGACTTCATGGCTTTTGCGCTTGTATTATATGAGGAATTCTTTCAATAATTCTTCCTGATAGTTTGTGTCATGGGCCGCTTTAACAAGGTCATCCATGCGCCCGGCTTCTGTTAGCAGAATGTTCAGATGATTTATTTTTGCCTGCATTTCCTGCTTGCCCTGTTCAATTCCTTTGCTGTTCCCGTCGTTAAAGCCGTCGTTAAAGCCGTCGTTAAAGCCGTCGTTAAAGCCGTCGCTAAAGCCGTCGTTAAAACCATCATTAAAACCCTCCCGGAATCCCTGATGGCGCATCATTTCTTCGATTTCCCAGGATTTCATGTAATTCACACCTACTTCCTTTTTGTGCTTGACCTTGGTTACCAGCTCCTGAATGGAGGCAATGTCCTGATTGGTTA
>JAHAYJ010000046.1 GCA_018384375.1 Lachnospiraceae bacterium | reverse complement strand
GCAATTAATTCATTAACTCTATTATCCTTTTCGATTTCAAACAAGCACCATCCCCTCCAGATCTCTTCCGCTAAGTGATGAGCTTACAGATCCATCTGCCTTCAATACAAGGTATGATTCATCTGCTTGCTTAAGCATAAAATAATCATTCATGCTATCGCCAAAAGCACTTACTTTACTGCCTTTAGCCTGTAGAAACTTAGCAATGAAGTATTTTGTATCAGAACACATCATTGGTCCGTAAAAAAGCGGCATATTATTTTTTTCTGCAATCTGCTTCCATGAACCATAATGTCCTGTTGTAAGAATTACAGGACATCCACTAATCTTATCCTGTATTTTTTCGTTAAGAGCTATACCCAAGCTTTCAACTGATTGAACCGAATAATCGATAAACCTAAGATAATCTGAAAGCTCACGATTATGTCTCCATGCCTGAAAACCCGAATAAAAATTGCCATCAAACAAATGAGTTTTATACCCAAGAAGTGCGCTAGTGTCTTCTTTTATAAATGTCCTATCTCCGTCAATCAGCGAAACAACATCAGATTTCTCAATTTTATCCGCAACTTCCTTTGCGTAATTAACACAACTGTATCCAGCAACAATGCTATCGATAAATTCCAATATCAAACTGATGTCCGGAAAGAAGCCTTTACAAGGATTATCAATAACAAAAAAGTCCTTATTGTTCTTATGACAATATGTTCGCAGGGACTCCAGTTCGAATCGCTGCCACTTTTCAATATCATATTGAAGATACTTGTTATTTCTAATGGAGTCGGACATTCTTTCAGAAATAATCTTTGGATCCACATATAGATAAAGAAACGTATCGTATAACTGTCCATCTGCCTCTGTAAAGACAACCGTATCTCCAAAAGAGTAATGGCCGTCCATTATGAATTTGTCTTTTTTTCTTAATTGTAATGCCAGTTCTTGTCTTACTCCCTCTTTCTGTGCGTCTGTAAGATCATGGAAATCCGGAGCGATTTCCTTTAGAAGGGAACTGCCCGAAAGAACCTCTAGGTTTCTTACCGCACTAAGAATATAAGATTTGCCAGCAGTAGGTAATCCGTATAATCCTATTCGCATAAACTCTCCTTATAGCAATGATTTCTGTCAAAATCAAATTTCAATGTTTCCAATTGAGAGAATGGCATGTCACTTTTTCCAAGCGGTGCCATATCAATACAATTGCCGCATATATACACATTCCCATTAGCATAGAAGAAATTGTTCATTCCTGCCCCGCACATGCCGCCATACATGGTGCAATCATAACCACCAGTTCTGACATATAATTGCTCTGCTGCTTTTTTCAGGAAAAGATTAAATGCTTCCAACGAGATGCCGTACTTCCCAATCATTCTCGAAAACGTAATACGGTTGTCAAATTGTTTGAAGAATGTAATCGTTTCGTCTGCCTTATTAAGAATATCCTCTCCGACAGTGCAATTCATTGATGGGTAGTGACCGTTGATTCTTTTATATAACTCAATTTTCTCCATTACTTTGGTATAGGTACCACAACGATATTTATTATGTATTGCCTCTATACCATCGATAGAAAAACCCACATTTACATTGTATTTCTTGAAGAACTGCAGCATTTCTTCATTAAGCAAAAGACCATTTGAAATCGTATAAGCTGCTATTCTTCCATTTTCCAGATACTCCGCAATGTACAGCAGATATTCTTTCAAAGCATCATAATCTAACATAGGCTCGCCATTTCCAACAAAACCTATCTTAAATACTGGTATGTCGTTTGTTTCAATGCTGTAGATCACATTATCAAGAATCTTAAATATATCCATATCCGTTTCATTGATACTTGTTTTCTTTTCATGGAAATGGCAATATTTGCAAGCAAGGTTGCAGCGATTATTAATAGAAATACATATTCTATCAATCATCATTTTCTTCCTCTTCTTCCATTTCAATTGGTCTATCCCACCAGTCTTGCGCCGTTCTATTATTTCTATCTCTAATCAGAATGTCTGCTTTCATTACTTCCTTCAGGTATCTATATAGCTCTTCATAACGGTCATATCGTTTCCCTTCATTTTTTTTATTCCATCGCGCCACAGCGCATTTCATCAAAGCGGTATATCCATTGCAATCTTGAGCATTAATACATAAATCCGGCAAACTACAGAGTTTTTCGACAAAGTTTTTCTTCCCTAAAAAGCAAGCAATCATTAAAGGTGTATTTCCTTCATTTATTTCGCTTATTCTTTTGTCACGGCTCTGTGTTTCATCAACTGAACACTTATTATAATCAGCACCATGATCCAGCAAAATACAGAATTCTTCAAATGAAGGATCATAATCTTTAGTCCTATGTTCTTCGAATTTTTCGATGCAATGTTCCAACGGAGTATGACAGTATTGGTTAGAGTCAGGCTTATTCGGATCAGCACCATGCTCTAATAGAAAAATCAGTTTCTTCTGAATTAACGCCTCTGGTATATGTCTTCCATTTCGTTCTTCTACTTTTTCAGGTTCATTACATCTGAGACAACTTATAAGCAGAGTCATTCCATCCGGAAGAAATGCATCAAGATCCATCTGCCTTGCGGCAATATCATATCGTTCTAAATGATCAAATTCCAAATCAAGGTCAAGGATGGTTTGATAATTGCCTTCCGTGTTCGACCTCTTTGCCATATAGTTTTCAAGATAAATAGCATTTATCGATTCGTCTGCAAGCAACGGAATATCTTTATCAATATGAATAATATCTACTACTCTTGAAGACTGCTTTCTTATATCTTTTGCAAGTTCCACAATACGTTGATCCTTCTCCGAAACCCCAAGATTTTGAGAAACATCATATTGTCTTGTATCTCGCTTTACAACTCTTCCCTTATAAGTAAGCATATATTCGTCAATCATACTCATTGTTTGCGATGCAATCTTTTTTTGTCTTTTTTCCTGTCCTGATGACTGACGGGTTATCCTCGCATTTTTAAATCCGCTTAACTCAACTATGACAACGTCAGCGATAACAACCTGGCTATAATCTTTTAACAACAAATTAAGCAGTCTTTTGTTTCTTAACAAAGCGGAAGTATCTGGAATAGCAATTGCAACCTTCTGTGCCAACGTACCTGCCGGCACTTTCAACGCTTTCTCAATACTCTCCAAATTATATGGCGGTGGTGTTAATTTACCACTTTCATACTTTGAAATAGTTTCTCTTTGAATTCCAGCTTTCTCAGCCAAATCCCCCTGCGTCATCTTACGTTCTTTACGTAAGCGTTTTATATTCATTCCAACAGTCTCATCATTTTTGATTTCGCTCATATTGTTTTCGCTCCTTTCAAGACTATAAAGAAAGTATAATCGATTTGAAATGTGCAATCAACAGAAAAGTAATCTTTGCACAAATGTATTTCATTTTGCAATCATTCCTTGCACATTCCTCCACGCATATGCACATATATATTGCACATTTTTTTCGTTCTATGCACAAAAAAAGCCTGCAGACATCAGGATTTCTCCCAACACCTGCAGGCTCAACATAACAATCATATTCAATTACACTTTCTGACAGTAATCCAGGCTAATCCATCCAGCACCAGACTTAAGTCTGCCCCAACCGGCATCTGATCCCTTGCCTTCCTTTACTTCCAGAATGGTGAACACTCCAACACCGGTGCAAATGCCAGTCTTAGCGGTATTGGTGCCAGCACCCTTTCTGATATTCAAATCGTCAATGCTGACTTTTACCAAGAAAGGACAATCCGCATTAGTCATCCCCTCCACAGCACCTTCTGCCACCTCAGGATAAACCTGCTTTCCATTCCAGTCATAAACTTCATAGCCCGGATTCTTATCAGCCATAGCCTTTGCATTAGCAAGAATCGTATAAGCACCCAGCTGAGATTTTGCATCATCCCAACTCTTCCTTACTCTGTAATACTTAACTACATCTGAAGCCTCACCAGCTACATCATACTGAGTCAGCTTCCATCTCTCGATGATGCTGCAGAGCTTGTCCACATAAGTAAGGCTTGTTGCATAGCCACCTGCTTTGATGATCTGTGCAGCCTTCTTATAATCCGTACAACCCTTAAGTCCTTCATACCTGAGTTTGCTGCCATTCTTGGCTCCAAGCAAATATGCACTATGATCAGCAATGGAATCTTCTACGCAGCTGTATCTTCTGAAGTCAGCTGTAATAGTCACATAGCTTCCATCTGCATTCTGTTCCTGAGTCTTCTTGGTATAAACAGAGCTGCCATCCCAAGTAGAACCGCCCCAGGTATTACCAGAAAGAGATTTCTTCATACCAAAGCAGTTGTTAGCCCCCTGAGCAAGTTCGCTCTTTCCATAACCGCTCTCCAAAATAAACTGAGCCATAGATACTGATGCAAGGATACCACTCTTCTTCTGATCAGCAGTAAACAAAGCACCGACCTCTGCCACCACCTGAGTCTCAGTGAGATTCTGAAACTCTCTTGCCTGCATGCCGGAAGGAATCACTTCTGAACTTCCACCTCCAAGCTGAGCGGTAACCTTTGCAGCCAGATCTCCAAGTCTTGCATAAAGCCAGTTACCCGGACAACTCTTATTGGCAAACCATCTGTGAACTGTGATGAGCATTTCATCATCCTTCGGCTCGTAGTTTAAGGTCTTATCCTTATCCCCAAACCAAAGCAGCTTCTTTTTGCCGTTTCTCTTGCAGATATCTACGCAAAGGTCAATCAATCTGGCATAAACCACCTCATACATGGTATAAGGCTCCACCGTATCAGATGCACATTCAATGGTAATCGCTCTCTGGTCATTGGCATTGCTGGAAGTACACCAGGAACGATTCTTCTCTTCCACATACATTCCAACCCTGCCACTCTTATCAATGCCATAATTAGAAGAGGCCTGGGTAGATGATTTATAAAACCAATCTCCCAAGCCTTCTGCTGTACACTGTCCTACAACACAGTGCGGTGATATTCTGTCAATCTTGTGGGTACGCTGTCCGGAATGATTCGGACTAAGCTTTGTATAAGCCACAAGTGGACTGTTTGTGTATCCCATAATTATTCACCGTCCTCTTCATACTCTTCCTCTGTCACATTTCCTGCCGATCCGGAAGATGCAGAATCGACAAGTCCTTCGCCAATGATGTAAGCAACCACCGTAGCACCAGCCATGATAATTGCTACCGCCTGAACAGCAACCTCTTCGGAGCCACCAAGTGCTACGATCATAAGAGACACAAATGATCCTACTGCTGTCCAAAATTTACGTGATGTAAGTTTCTTAATCCAATCAATCTTCTTCATGCTATTCGCCCTCCTTATTCATATGGTTGATTGCAATATCCTTCAAAAACTCTGTGTACTTCTCATTTGCAGTTTTTACCGCCGCAAGACCTTCCTCGACTTCACCATTTGCATGTCCGTGCTTAAGAGCCATAGCCACACCCACGGTAAGCTTGGAATTTGCTGCAATCATATCCATCTGCAGTCTTGCTTCTTTTGCCCTTTCAACATTCAGTTCTTCTGTTCTTTTTTCTGCTGCTTTTCTCTTCTTCTCCGTATCTGCATTGCACTTCGCAATCCAGGCACAGAGGATTGTTGCTGCCGCTGCAATAATTGCACAAATCACATCTACCATTGCCGTATCCTCCTTAAATTTTTATATAGAAAAAGCAGTTACCCGTTACTGAGCAACTGCTTAATCTCACGGTTGTACTTCCTATCAGCTTACCTCTTCCGTCAGCTCATAGGTAATCTTCATCGTCTTATCCGTAGTCTTCACCACGGCAGTACTCAGATTGTTGATACTGGCCAGATACGGTGTCAACAGAAAGCACATTCTGTAATCCGAACCATAGTTACCGCCCCAGCCAAAGCAGAATTCCTTGTACTGAAAAAGCGGCGTACCCAGATTCAGAAGCCTTGTACTTCCAACCGTCTGCACTACCGTATCATCCGGCTTAATCTGATAATCCCATCCGATAATCAGGTCATTTACCATAAACAGATAATTCGCACAGGTTCCGGAACCGGTCTGAGACTTCCCGGCAGAAGTAAACCCGAACGGAATCAAATTTACATCCGTGGAATTGCTCAAATTTATCTTGTAAATACCCTCATCGTTATAAGCTGTCAGATACAGATAGCCATTCCGGATGACACCTCTCACACCACGCTGTGCATAAGTATCGACCTTGAAATACCCGATTGCCTTCAAATAACAGTTGGATAAGGTCCATACACCTTCTGTCATGGTGTAATCATCCTTCTTAATCTTCACCCAGTACATCTTGGCATCCCCTGAGGAATTTGCTTGATTAGCAAACCCATACCAGTATCCGTCATGCCCATCCAGAAAATCTCCATAAGGTGTATAGCTTCCAATAAACTTAAAAGTACTGCAGGGAATCACCTTCTCTTCCAGCAGGTCATTCGTGGTATCATTCAGTCTATCATTCAGTCCCAGTGTAAACACCGGAAGCCTTCTCTTATGGATAATCACAGAGCTGTCCTGGAATCGCATACTGATTAGGATATTGTTCTCAAAATCCACCTCCACCGCGCTGAACAACTCCGCAAGCTCCTCCACGGTCTGCGTTTCCAGTCTGGTCTCCATAATCTGATAAAAGGCAGCCTTGGAATTCTCCATGCTTCCGTAGGCTGCCACACCGCCCTGTTTGGAAGTCAGTGCCACTGCAGCAATGGTTCCATTTCCCTGGCTTGGTGTAAATTCCCACACAAACCGGTAACCATTATCTAATGGCTTACTCTCCGTCAGATTCATACTTCCCCTTGCCACATCCGCAGTAGCATTGACATCATTGGATGCATAGGCCACCGGGAGCTTTGCAGTGGATGGATAAATATTGTCCGCATCCTCTGTCAATGCTTCCGAATAAAGCAGTATGCCTCCAATCATGTTAGGGCAGATGGGAATCAGGTTATCATTCCAGAGCAAATGCGTATCATACTCCCCGGCCACAGAATAAAAAATACCCATAGGATTCAATCCCAGGATATGATTTACCGCATTCGTCACCATATTTTCTTCCTGTACTCTTTCCAACACTTCCCCAGTGGCGTCATCGATCATCTCGATGACCATATTTCCTTTCAGCTTCATCCTTACCTACCTTTCCACCGGCATCGCAAATGCGCCGATTCCAAATCTTCCAGGAACCACATCACTGTAAGTTCTCTTTACAAGCTCATCAATCTTCCAGGTGATATTCTCATCAACAGCGGTCATCTGAAGCACACCGCCGAGTTTCACCTTCTTAATTGTCTCCTCAATCCTGATCTCACCATCCCAGGCTTCCCCGGCACCCATTGACTGACCCATAATCGCGGCAAGACAATCTCCGGTATCCACCGTAACCGTTCCACCTATTGCACTGGCATATACATTGAAAATGTTTCTGTAATTCGCCACTAAATTCTCGATGGGATAATACAGCATGACGGAATGCTTTCCGGAATGCCAGGTTTCTTCCGGCTGATGAATCTCGATGATGTTATCATTAAATTCAAAGGTAAAATGAACCACCACCTGACCGTCTTCCTTCCAGACTACAGGCAGTTCCACGGACAGCGTCTGCTCTTTTGTGTTACCGATTACCTTAGGCTCCTCTGCTGCAACAGCACTATCCGAACTTCCGCCGGTCTCATCCACAACATCAGTCCCCACAGCATCGCTATCAGTTGTTCCGCTATCCGTAGTTTCCTCATTACCTGCAGTACCCTCTGCCAAAACTTCTTCCACTTCCACCGAAGGAATCAGCACATCCCCTCTTGCAACCACAGACCTTTCCACCTGATCTGCATTCACTCCCACAATCACCGAGCCCAAAAACTGCGCCATAACCGCTTCATTCGGTGCAAACTCGATAGAAATAATCTTCACATCGCTCTCGCCAACAGTAAAAGAGCTGGCATTGGTAAAGGTATGAATACCAATCTTGCCAGCTTCCTTATTATCTATGATCTGATTCAACAGACCGCTGATGTTCTTATCATTCTTGGACTTAGCATGTGCCAGTCTCGGATTCTTACCAACCCCTTTCAGCGTATGCTTTCCACCAATCTTACACTGCATGGAAGTAATGGCGGATATCCTGTTTTCATCCGCCTGTCCGCCCCTAAACCGGATCACATCTCCTAAATCCAGCGCAGGATTTCCTATTGTTTCCGAATCAAATGGCACATAATCCACAACCGCCAGGTCATTCAGGATATTCATACACAGCTGCTCTCTGGTTTCCTTCAGACCAAACTGCAACAACGGATTTACTCCAAGATTCATTGTCAACCCATCATCCGGATCCAGATGATAATACTCTGCCGTTTCCGTTTTCATGTTGGTAGAAGAAACCGCTGTGTATCTTGTAATGAAATCAGAAAAGCTGCTGGTAAAACGATGCTTCGTTTCCAGTTCCATCACCGGCTCATTACCATACTTCCTCAGCTCCAGCTTACCCTCTCGGTTGATACAGAAAAACCCACCAAGAACCTGCCCCACATAGTAGAGCACATCCCGGTAGGTCTCAATATCATTCTCTGTATAAATGGAAAGTAGCTCGGTTCCATTTGGCATCGCCTCGTATTCTTCCTGACTCTGTGCCATCTCCACCTTACAGGCCTTGCAGCACAGATTCACAAAATCATACACCGTACCTATGGTTTCAAAGCCATTGAAGCTCTTATCAAACCGGAGCATAAAATCATAGGCTTTCAGCTCCAAAGTCTTGATATTTCGGTTAGCCTCCGACACCTCAAAGATTCCCATTGGAACCTCTTCAAAGGTACCATCCGCCAGTTTTAGATGATAGAACAATTCCACCAGAGCATCCTCCAGTGTATATCTGTCAATGTCAGAGAAAAGCGTGATTCCCATCTCCGCTGCATACACCGTACCAAGCTCAATCTCCGTAGAGCCACAGCACTGACTAGAAATATAGCCACTCCCCTTTACGATATCATCAGCACCAAACTCATACGTGGCACCTTTCGTTGTCGTAATCCTTCCTGACCAATAATATCTTCTTGTGTTCTCCTGCACCGCCTGCAGGAATGCTTCACTTACCGGATACACGAAAACACCCTCTTTCTTATAATTCCTTCAAAGTAAATGAAACAATCCAAAGTCCCTTATAGCTTGTATCCTTCTTAAGCTTAGCCTTAAACCCTTCCACATACATTTCTGTCTGTCTCACGCTTACAGTCTCCGGATCAAAGAATCCAACTCTTATCTTCTCCTGCTGTTTATACCCGGTAAGTAACCTCAGCCACTTCTGGGTAACAGAAAAGGAAACAGAAATGGTCACCACACCGGTACGAACCACATCCCTCTGCACGGTTCCTGCCTCTGTTTCTCCACCACTGTCTGCTTCCTTATCCGCCATATCCACTTCATAACTATCCGGCAGAGGAAGATCCACGCCGTCAAAATTCAAATACTGAAAAAATGCCATTGTTACCTTCCTCCACTTCTTAGATTAGCTCTTTGCTGTGCATTTACAATTACTTCATCCAGTATCGTACCGCCAAGGTACACAGGAATTACAATGTCACCACTGCCGCCATTAACAGAAGAAACTGCATCCTTAATCGCCGATACCAAACCACTCATATCAGTACTTGTCACAGTTCCACCGCCTGCCATTGCCATCTGACCTGCATTCACCTGAGGATTGACCACCATATCTGCAGCAAGACCACTGACCGCATCCTTGACCATTCCCTTGCTCTTCTCAATACCCTTAGCCAGTCCGGACATAAAGTCAGGCATCCAGCTCTCGTATTCCGTAAGAGGTCCTTCATCAGGAACAGAGAAATGTAGGAAAGACTTAATGGTATCAGCTACACTGCAGACCGCATCCTTCACCTTACCGATGCAGGACTTGATACCATTCACAATGCCGTTAATGATATCAGCTCCCCAGCTGAAAGCCGAAGAAGCCAGATTCTTAATGAAATTCACTGCATTAGTAAAACCATTCTTGATGGTGTTATAGATACCCGAAATGGTATTCTTAATCCCATTCCACATCGCACTAAAAGCAGTGGACACCGTCGTCTTAATGGCATTCACAACGGTAGTCACCGTGTTCTTAATGCTGTTCCAAACTGTCGTGATGGTATTCTTGATGCCATTCACCACTGTGGTAATCATATTTTTAATGGCATTCCAAACTGTAGAAAATACCGTCTTAATAGCATTCAGCACAGTTGTAATCACAGTCTTGATTGTGTTCCAGGCTGTAGTAAGGAAGGTACTGATTGCCATAACCACCGTAGTCACCACGGTCTTGATTCCATTCCAGATGGTAGTAAAAAAGGTGGAAATCGCATTCCAGATAGTCTCTGCCACAGACTTGATGGTATTCCACATGGTACTAAGGAAATTACT
>JAHAYJ010000044.1 GCA_018384375.1 Lachnospiraceae bacterium | reverse complement strand
TTCAGGAAGCTGCCTGTTGAAAAAAATGTCGAAAAACGATAAAATAAAGAAAAAGAATCTTTTGTTTTTTGTACAGAGAATTACGTCAGCAGGCAGTTTTTTTGTCTGCTGACCTTGAATTTAATGGATGAGGAAAGTCGGATGAGACAGAAAATAGGTATTTTTATAGGGGAGGTTACGTCAGAGTATCAGGAGGTCATTCTGAAGGCAATATTCAGGAAGACAAAAGAACTGAATTATGATGTTTTTGTATTCTGCAATTTTGGGGCTTATGGAAATAATGTGCTTTATGCAGAAGGCGAAAAAAGCTCTATCAGGATACCGGATATTTCCAGGCTTGACGGAATTATTGTAGGTGAGGATACTTTTGATATTGACGGGATGGAGAATGAATTGTTTATTCTTCTGAGGCAGCAGGCGGAATGTCCGGTTGTTTATATTCGAAACCCTAAAGAGGGTTTTTATAATGTGCTTGTGGAAGATGGTGAGGCAATTGCTGATATCACAAGACATTTTATCAAAGATCATGGTTTCCGCGATATTTGCTTTATGACAGGTGATATGAGAAGCGAAGATGCGCTGGTAAGGCATAAAGGGTTTCTGACCGTAATGGAGGAAGAGGGAATTCCTGTGACGGATCACATGGTCTTTGAGGGGGATTATTGGAGGTCAAAAGGCAAGGAAGCTGTAGATTGGTTTTTGGAAGGCAGAGATACTTATCCGCAGGCGATTATCTGCTCAAATGACTATATGGCGCTTTCCATCTGCGATGAGTTGAAAAAGAGAGGCATACGTATTCCCGAAGATATCTGTGTATCCGGCTATGATGATATTTTGGAGGTTCGTAGATATCATCCATCAATTACAAGCATTAAAGCTCCGTTTGCGGCGATGGGCGAGAAGGCAGTGGAGATTATCGATAGAGTAAGAAAGGGTGTTGAGCAAAAGCGTGTTGAATGGCTGAAGCCGGAAATCCAACTGCGCAGGAGCTGTGGCTGTGGAAAACAGGAGATAGTGGATGACTGGTCATCACTTCTCCATAAGGTTTTTGTTCAGGAGGATGATACAAAGCAATTGGTACTCTTAACAACAGAATATCAGGATGCTTTTGAGGAAGATGAATATTTAAGAGTCGCAGAAAGATATTTGCAGAACGTCAGATGCAGTAAGGCATATTTATGTATGTGCAGCGAAGAAGAAAAAAGTTCTGAAGTAAAGGAAAGAGATGAATTTTATTCCGATGAAATGATACTGAAAAGAATTTTTTTAAGGATCAGAAGAGAGAAGAATATGATGTAAGGTTTGCCAGAACCAGTATTTTGCCCCAGGAGATACTGGATAAGGAAATGCCCCAGGCTTATCTGGTCTTTCCGGTTCACTACAAAAATAAATGCTATGGTTATATGGCTATGGTTTTTGAAGGTGAGGACTGGCCGGGCAGCTATGTGCAGGCATATCTGATGGGTCTTGCAAACGCGATCGAAGAAGCAGAAGTACATAAGCAGATAGCTGATTTGGAAAATATCAGAATTCTGTATCATAAGGACGCCTTGACAGGTATTTATAATCGGAGAGGCTTTGAAAAGCATCTTCGAAGTCTTTATGAAAGGTATGGAGAAGAAAACAAATTTTTAAGTATTGTCAGCATAGACATGAATGGCTTAAAGTATATCAATGATCATTTCGGGCATTCAGAGGGCGATGCGGCTCTTTGCAGACTGGCAGGAATTTTAGAGACATTGGTTGGGGGAGAAGAAATATGTGCAAGAGTAGGCGGGGATGAGTTCTCTATTCTGCTATATTCGGATGACCGAGAACGGGAACTGGAATTTACAGAACAATTTAACCGGGCAATGAAGGAGGAAGAAGAGAAAAATCCCAAGCCCTATCCATTTTGTGCAAGCTTTGGAATGTGCTGTGTTTCGGATGAAGATGAATTATCTCTCATGTCATGTATGCAATTAGCTGATAAAAGAATGTATATGCAGAAGAAGAAGGATAAGATGCGAAGAGAGGATTTAATGAAAATAGAATAAAGAATAAAACACCCGCCATAATAAGCGGGTGTTTTCATACTAACGTATTAGAGTGACTCGTGGAAAGTACGGGAAATAACGTCAGCCTGCTGTTCGGGTGTTAACTTGATGAAGTTAACAGCGTATCCGGAAACACGGATTGTAAGCTGAGGATAGTTCTCGGGATGCTTCTGAGCATCTAATAAGGTATCTCTGTTTAATACGTTTACATTAAGATGATGTCCGCCCTTAACTGCGTAACCATCTAATAATGATACTAAGTTGTTTACCTGTGCTGCACTAGCTGCCATGGTAATTACCTCCTTCAATTAATCAATGAAAATCATCCAAACCATCTTCCAGGGTAGGTACACTGCAGGCAAGAGGTGTTCTGGAACAATCCGTACAACCCATTGTCTGAACATTTTTTGACTGCTTACTCTCTTCGTCGTAGTCCACATTTACATGTCCAACGCCCATAGCCATGCCGGAATCCAGCATTTTTACAAGATCATCAATCATCTTTTTATCGTCCATTGCATTGTACCTCCTGAAAATGGATTATCGTTTAATTATTTGTTTAAGTCGATTTCGATATCTCCTGCAAATACCTGATCCTCTTTTCCGAGAGCTCCGGGGATGATTGTGAAGGTATTAGAAATACCATCCTGTGCATCCTTAAAAGGAAGCTTGGAAACAGAAGCAAGAGATGCTACTGCACCATGAGTATCACGTCCGTGCATCGGGTTAGCACCGGGAGCGAAAGGCTGGCCTTTCTTACGTCCGTCAGGTGTGTTACCTGTTGCCTTACCATAAGTTACGTTAGAGGTAATGGTAAGAATGGAGGTGGTAGGAACACCATTTCTGTAGGTATGATGTCTTCTGATTGCTGTCATGAACTTGTGTACAATTTCTTGAGCAATGCTGTCAACACGGTCATCATCATTACCGTATTTAGGGAAGTCACCTGTTGTCTTGAAGTCAACGATGATGCCGTCCTCATCTCTGATTACTTCAACCTTAGCATACTTGATTGCTGATAAGGAGTCAGCTACGATGGAAAGACCTGCAACACCTGTTGCGAAGTATCTCTTAACATCTCTGTCATGGAGAGCCATTTCTGCTCTCTCATAGCAGTATTTGTCATGCATATAGTGGATGATGTTCAGTGTATTTACATATACATCTGCCTGCCACTCCAGCATATCGATAAACTTATCCATAACATCATCATAATCAAGAACATCACCGGTTACAGGACGATACTTAGGTCCAACCTGCTTCTTGGTAACTTCATCAACACCGCCGTTTAATGCGTACAGTAAGCACTTGGCAACGTTTGCTCTTGCGCCGAAGAACTGCATTTCCTTACCGATAACCATGGAAGATACACAACAAGCAATACCGTAGTCATCACCATGTGTTACTCTCATCAGGTCGTCGTTTTCGTACTGGATAGAAGAGGTCTGGATAGACATCTTAGCACAGTATTTCTTCCAGTTCTCAGGAAGTCTTGTGGACCAAAGAACTGTTAAGTTGGGTTCAGGGCTGGGGCCTAAGTTGGTTAATGTATGCATATAACGGAAGCTCATCTTTGTTACAAGATGACGTCCGTCAACGCCGACACCACCTAAGGACTCTGTTACCCATACAGGGTCACCTGCGAAGATCTGGTTATATTCAGGAGTACGAGCGAATTTGATGCAACGCAGCTTCATGATGAAATGATCAACAAATTCCTGAATTTCTTCTTCTGTGAAAGTACCGTTAGCAAGGTCTCTCTCAGCATAACAATCAAGGAAGGTAGAGGTACGTCCAAGAGACATAGCAGCACCGTTCTGTTCCTTAACTGCACATAAGTATCCGAAGTAAGTAGCCTGGATAGCTTCCTTAACGTTAGTAGCAGGTTTGGAAATATCACAGCCGTAAGAAGCAGCCATTTCCTTCATCATCTTCAGAGCAACCATCTGCTCGGAAAGCTCTTCACGAAGACGGATAACATCATCAGTCATAACACGTCCGGTGGAATCCTTCTGTGCCTGCTTGTCCTCGATCAGGAAGTCGATACCGTACAGAGCAACACGTCTGTAATCGCCGATGATACGTCCACGTCCGTATGCATCCGGAAGTCCTGTGATGATGTGTGCGGAACGACAAGCTCTCATTTCCTGATTGTAAGCATCAAAACATCCTGCATTGTGAGTCTTTCTGTGAGTTGAGAAGAACTCGCTGATTTCAGGATCTACTTCATAACCGTTGTCAGCGCAAGCCTTTTCTGCCATTCTGATACCGCCATAAGGCTGCAGAGAACGCTTGAAGGGCTTATCTGTCTGGAATCCGACAATCTTTTCCTTGGACTTGTCAAGATATCCGGGAGCGTGTGAAGTGATTGTAGATACAACCTTGGTATCCATATCAAGAACGCCGCCTGCTTCACGTTCCTTCTTCTGCAGATCAAGTACCATCTGCCATAAGTCTTTTGTGTCCTGGGTAGGTTCTGCTAAGAAGGATTCATCCCCATCATAAGGATGATAGTTTTTCTGAATGAAGTCACGTACATTAACTTCGTTCTCCCACTTGCCGCCTACAAAATCTTTCCATTCTGGTTTCATTTGCGTGAGCCTCCTAAATTAATAATTTGTTTGATATATTTGTGCATAGAAACTATGCTATTACCGTACTATCATTATATGTTAGAAAGTGATTGACAGTCAAGGCAGGGAGTGTACTTTTTTATGAACAAAGTACGGATTTTGGCGATTTTTTAAAAAGTTTTTGTGGGAATTGTTCAGAAGGGTTTATACTTGCAAGAAACAGGGGAAAGTATTATACTGGAAACACTAGAAGGAGGTTGTTGAAATGGCACAGATTACCAAGGAAATGACAATTGGCGAAATCTTAAGAACCAATCCGGATGTTGCCCCTATTCTGATGGAAGCAGGCATGCATTGCCTGGGTTGCCCTTCTGCTCAGGCAGAGAGCCTTGAGGAGGCAGCAATGGTTCACGGAATGAATATTAACGATCTGATGGCTAAAATTGAGGCTTTATAGAAATCGTTTTTGTTTCAGACGTGTTGTGAGTTGATTCATAAAATACCGGGTATCCTGTAGCAGGATGCCCGGTATTTTTAAGCTTAATAATATTTACAAGCAACGTAAATCAGGCCTTGGCGGGCTTGCTTCCCATTTTTTTAATGATAAACAAAACCCCAAGAAGGAGAAGAATGCCTATCGGTAAGGAGATCCATGGATTCTGGGTAAATCCTGCAATAACATAAGTTACAAAAGACACTGCCGCAACCGTAATAGCATAAGGTAACTGTGTGGTCACATGATTGACATGGTTACACTGTGCACCGGCACTTGCCATAATGGTGGTATCTGAGATTGGCGAGCAATGGTCACCACATACAGCACCGGCCATACATGCGGAGATGGAAATGATCATCAGTTGAGGATTGGATTCCGCAAATACGGCAACAACGATCGGAATCAGAATACCGAAGGTTCCCCATGAGGTTCCTGTTGAAAAGGCGAGGAAGCAGCCTACAAGGAAGATGATGGCAGGAAGGAAATTCATCAATCCGGCGGCACAATTTTCCATAGCTGTGGCTACAAACTGTGCAGCTCCCAGGGAATCGGTCATTGCCTTCAGAGTCCATGCAAAGGTTAAAATCAGAATAGCGGGAACCATTGCCTTAAAGCCGGCAGGCAGACAATCCATGCATTCCGTAAAGGTAAGGACTCTCCTGCATAAATAGATAATAATAGTGATAATCATGGCAAAAATGCTGCCAAGAGCAAGTCCCACAGAGGCATCACTGTTGGAAAATGCAGAAATAAAGCCTTCGCCGCTGAAAAATCCGCCGGTATAGATCATGCCGATGACACAGCAGAGGATCAGTGTAATGATAGGGATGACCAGATCAATTACTTTCCCTTTTGCACTGTTGGGTGCTTCCTCCGTACTTGCAGCTATATCCCCTGAAGTGAAAAGATCACCGTTTAAGGCATTTGCTTCATGGGTGCGCATTGCACCGAAGTCAATATTAAGAAGAATGATGGTGATCATCATGACAATAGTGAGGAGTGCATAATAGTTATAGGGAATTGCCCGGATAAAGATAGAAAAGCCATCCTCGCCTTCCACGAAACCGGAAACAGCAGCGGCCCAGGAGGAGATTGGAGCAATAATGCAAACCGGTGCGGCTGTGGCATCGATCAAATATGCCAGCTTAGAGCGGGAGACCTTGTGCTCATCCGTAACAGGGCGCATAACGCTTCCTACCGTAAGACAGTTAAAATAATCATCTATAAAAATCAGAACCCCCAGTGCAACTGTGGCAAGCTGAGCCCCGGCACGGGTCTTGATCTTTTCCTTGGCAAAATGTCCGAAAGCAGCGGAACCGCCTGCACGGTTCATCAGACTGACCATGGCACCTAAGATAACCAGGAAAATTAATATTCCTACATTATAACTGTCGGAAAGAACAGCTACAAAGCCATCATTGAAAATATGAGTGACGGTTCCTTCAAAGGAAAAATTGGAGTAGAAAAGACCACCAACCAGAATACCGATGAACAGAGAACTGTAGACCTCCTTTGTAATTAAGGCAAGCACGATCGCAACGATGGGAGGTACCAAAGCCCAGAAGGTTGCGTACATGGACGGCTGTGCGGCTTCTTCACCGGCTGCCAGAGCCCTGAGAGGCATTAAGAGACATAAAATGGAAAGGATGCTTGCACCTGCAAGAAATCCTTTTTTTAGGTTTTTCATTGTTTGACCCCCTTGATGTTAATGTTTTAGATATTTTAGCATTAAAGGAGACAAAAACCAAGCGTTTTACTGTCGAAAAAGGACAAAATTGTGCACAATTCGTATTTCGATAGATTTTTGGGGGAATTTTATAAATAAGAGATGAAAAAACTGTTTTTGAAAATAGAGCTGCCGGTTTACGGCAGCTCTAAAGATACTAAATACAGGATAACGACTGCAAAGCAGTATTTTTAATAATTGGTTCAAAGTGTTCTTCCAAATATGCTTCGGAAGCGGAGACGGAACGGATACAGGTTCCATACTCGGAAAGAATGTTACATACTTTATTAAACTCTACAGGTGCATGCCCACTCTTGGAGATTACCAGAAGATAGGTTCCGTCCTTTTGTTTATAAAGAGAGTTTACACCGTCATAAAATCCTGAAAGTACATGTGCAACTGTAGTAACTTCGCGGAGACTGTAAAGAGAATAAATCTTGGTCAGTTCTACAGCCGATGCAGTATCGGAGAGCTTTTTCTGCAGGGCATCCTTAAAGGTACGCTTGGCAGCTTCACCATCTACGCTCTCTGCGCTGCCCTCCGCAGCGGAGGAGGTACGTCCGTTTTGTATTTTCCGGAACAGATCAAGAACATCATCAGCTCCTTCACTGATGGTATCCAGTACGTCATCTAATGTGCTTTCCTCTTCGTGAACAGAGGGTGCAAATTTTGAAAAGCGTGTATCCAGCTCATCAGGATCCTCAACCTTGGTAATGATCAGGACAATGCATTCGGAATTTAGTGGAATGGCTTCTATCATTAATGGAATGTCTTCCGCTTCAAAACCAAATTCAAAAGATGCCTGCTGCATCATGTCGCGGAACAAATCTTTTGCCTTTTCGGTACCGTAAGCAAGTTCGCTGAGCTTTAACTCTCGGTCAGCCAGATCTTCTCTGGTAAGGGTACAGCGAATCTGATGATCATTTACTTTTTCTATTTTCATATATATCACATCCTTACTAATAAGATACTGTTATCCTGCTGTTTGGTGACACCGCAAATATGCGTCGACACGCATAGAATAAGGTATTCACTTAGAATTATATTATACGTTGCGCGAATTTAAGTCAATAGTACAGGAAAACAGTTTAAAAAAATTTAATAATTTTACATATTTGTGAAAAATAAATAAAAAATATAAAATCAGACTTGAAATAATTGGTGAAAACAACTATAATGAGCATGTGAGATGCTTCCAGGTAAATCCTGTATCAGAAGGAGGCATAATACATAGTCTTATTTACGACGAATCTAAGCAATAAATCAATAAAACCGTTCCGATCGAAGCAGTGATTGGACACGGCTGATCTATTCTCTCCTATATGGGCAGTTTGCTTAAGACCCGTCCGGGTCATCCCTGACATGGAGAGATGTCTTGCAGGCTTTGTGCTTGTCGCGGATATTTCAAAAAGATTTTCATTTGTTATAATTCACCCTCATTGGAATTTCGCAGCGGTAACCTATTTTTATTATTAGATACGTACCTGGCATCTTACCTGTTTTTATTATCGTCATTATTAGTAAAACTATAATCAGTTTTGGGATTTATTTTTTGGCAGGACATACCACGAATCCTTTTGGAATTTGCCTGATCCCGGAACAGATGGGAGAATTCGTGAAGACAAACAAAAATTATGATTCCCTGAAATCGCAGCTTGAAGATCTGGAAAGGGAAGGGGTAAAACTGTACCTGAATGGCGTTCCGTCCACTACGGAGTACATCATCAGAAATTGTGTGGAAGAGGATACAGTATATATGCCTGACTATGTTATGGACGGGAATGGAAAAATCAAAGAAGTACGATACGACAGGATCTCTCTGCATTAATGCCAGTCTCACAGGAACATCCGAAAAGTCAGCATGCGTAAAGTCAGGTACTGTTTTGGGCAGAAGCAGAAACCCCTTATAGCGAACTGCAGGGTACCGGACTGCATGCTGCTTATCGGGCATGTGAAACAACGAGTAAATTGTTGGAAAAAGTCAAAAATGATAATGACGGTGTAGGAATAGTTTGTTATAATATAGGACGATTGGAGGATGCAGGATGAAGAAAAAAATAATGCCTGTTCTGATAGCAATCGTCCTTATTATCATAATCGGGGGCGTAAGCTTCGGGGCAAAGATTGTGGAAAAATATTCCTACTCAAAGGAACGTGCTGATCTGAATGACTATTATGGAATGTCGGGCGAGACGGATGTAGCGATCGTACTGCAGGATGAAATAATAGAAGAGAGAGCGCGGCTTTTTGACGGTGTGTATTATCTGGATTTAAATACGGTTCATAAATATTTTAATGATCGTTTCTATGAGGATAAGGGTGAAGGTCTGCTGCTCTATACGGTTTCTGATGATATAATCAGAACGGTGATCGGAACCGATGAAATGACTGATAAGGACGGAACGAGAGGGCTTGGTTATATTCCTGCCAGGTATGAGGGAGAAATGCTATATCTGGCGATTGACTACGTGAAGCTGTATACTAATTTTTCTTATGAAGGGTTTGCCGAGCCAGACCGTCTGCAGATTTACACGCAGTGGGATGAGCGTCAGGTTGCCGAAATAAAGAAAAATACGGCTGTGCGGATCCTGGGGGGAGTAAAGAGTGAAATCCTTGAGGATGTGAAGGCGGGGGACAAGGTTACCGTTCTGGAGCAGATGGAGACGTGGAGCAAAGTAAAGACAGGGGACTCCGTTATCGGATATGTAGAGAATAAAAGGCTGACAAATATCCGGACAGAGCTTCCGATTCCGGTTACAGATTACAAAGAACCGGAGTATACCAGTCTTACCAGAGATTATAAGATTAATCTGGGCTGGCATGTGGTGGCCGGAGAAGCGGGAAATGATACGCTCAGTGCTGTGACAGCGAATACGAAGGGACTGAATGTGATTTCGCCTACCTGGTTTAAGCTGAGCGATAACGAGGGTAATTTTACCAGCTTTGCAAGTGCATCTTACGTGGAACAGGCCCACAATATGGGAATGGAGGTTTGGGGACTTGTCGAGAATATTGAGTATAAAGACAGCCTGGATATGTATGCAATTCTTTCTTCAACCACAATAAGAACAAAGCTGATTGAGGGTTTGGTGAATGCCGCACTCTCCTGTGGAATGGATGGAATCAATGTGGATTTTGAACAAATCAGCGCAGATTGTGGGGAACACTTCATACAATTTATCCGTGAACTTTCAATTCCCTGCAGACAGAATGGACTTGTACTGTCGATAGACAATTATGTACCTATGGGCGGCACCAATCATTATGACAGGGAAGAACAGGGTATAGTTGCTGATTATGTGATTATCATGGGATATGATGAACACTATGCGGGAAGCAAAGAGGCAGGAAGTGTAGCGTCTATTGATTTCGTGGAGAAGGGAATCAGCCAGACGGTGGCAGAGGTTCCTGCAAGCAAGGTAATCAATGCCATCCCCTTTTATACAAGAATCTGGGAGACCAGTGATGAGGGGGTAAGTTCCCAGGCAGTAGGCATGGAAATGGCTGATGAATATGTGCGGGCTCACAATATTCCGGTGGAGTGGAATGATGAGACCTGTCAGAATTATGGTGAATATACACAGGATGGTGTTCTTTACCAAGTCTGGCTTGAAGATGACAGTTCCATTGAGGTGAAGCTGAGCATTATGGATAAATACCAGCTGGCAGGAGTGGCAAGCTGGAGGCTTGGTTTTGAAAAACCGGAAATATGGGATGTGATTGAAGCATACCTGAACCGATAGATGAAAGATGAAAGAGAAAGCTGCGGGAATTCCCTGCAGCTTTTTTTCATATATATAAGGGAGTACTCAGGTCGGGAGCGGATAAGATGACGGAAAGAGAAAACCGCATTTTACAGATTGTCATGGCAGGCATTCTGCTCGTTTCTATGTTTATTGTGGCAAGGGAGGGAGCTGTCTGTGTAAATTCCATGCAGATAAAAAGCAAAGAGAAAAAATGTATTGTGATAGATGCCGGGCACGGTGGTTTTGATCCGGGAAAGGTAGGGATAAATGGTCAGTTGGAGAAGGATATTAATCTGGAAATAGCCAGATATCTGAAACAGTTTATGCAGGCAGAGGGAATCGAGGTGGTTATGACCAGACAGGGAGAAGAGGGACTTTACGATGAGAACGCTTCGAATAAAAAGGTGCAGGATATGAAGCGGAGGCTGGAAACGATTGAGAAGGCTGATCCTGTTTTGGTGGTGAGTATTCATCAAAACAGCTACCATGAGGAGTATGTAAAAGGCGCCCAGGTTTTTTATTATGCAACCAGTGCAAACAGCAAAGGGCTTGCGGAGATCCTGCAGGAGCGGCTGCGAGAGCTTGATCCCCAGAATAAGCGAGAGGCAAAGGGAAATGACAGCTATTTCCTGTTGAAAAAAACAGCCAAACCGATCGTGATCGTAGAATGTGGTTTTTTGTCTAATCGGGAGGAGGCGGAAAAGCTCTCTACACCGCTTTATCAGGAAAAACTGGCATGGAATATTCATATGGGGATTATGAAATATCTGAATACCTCAGCGGTTGCAGAAAATAATGTTTGATGATACAATCCAGACATCCTGTTAATGCTATAGACAGGAATGGAGAGTGATGTATCAAAATGAGCAGAAAAGAAAAAAGAAAAAGGAAATCAGGATTTTTCAGATTATGTCTGATGGTACTGGTGTTTTTGGCAGTGTTGGCAGCAGGCTGGTATTTCCTTCTCGGAAAACTTTATCAGGAGGTACACTACGAGGAAGCATCTACCTATACGAACCAGTCTCTTGGGGGCGATGGAGTAGTCAATATTCTTCTGATCGGGAATGATTCCAGACAGGAAGGGGAGGATGGCAGGTCGGATGCCATGATCCTGCTGTCGATCAATGACAGGGCAAAGAAAATTTATATGACGTCCATCCTGAGAGATATTTATGTGGAAATCCCGGGTCATGACGGAAACCGGCTAAATGCGGCATATGCTTATGGCGGTCCGGAGCTTTTGATGCAAACCGTTGAGCAGAATTTTGGTATCGATGTAAACCGCTATGTGCAGGTAAATTTTGAGGCATTTGCAAACCTTGTAGATGCAGTGGGCGGCGTGGAATTGGAGCTGTCAACGGAAGAACTGGAATATGTGAATGGATATCTGGTAGAGTACAATATGCTTACCGGAAGAGAAGAGGGGACCGATTATATGGATACTTCTGCCCAGGGAACGGTGCATCTGAATGGTGCACAGGCACTGGCTTACAGCAGAAACCGCTATATCGGGACGGATTTTGGAAGAACAGAGCGTCAAAGGAAGGTGCTTTCAGCTGTGATCGGAAATCTTCCGGCGGCATTTGTGGAAAATCCCGGACAGCTTGTAAATGGGATTTTGCCCAATCTGACAACAAATCTGAAATTGGGTGAATGCTTCAGCCTGAGCTTTCAGGCAGGAAAACTTGCTCTCTATCATATTGAACAGGGAACTGTTCCGCTGGAGGGAACTTATAAAGATGCAACCATCCGGGGAATGTCGGTGCTGGAAATTGATTTTGAAGCAAACAGAGAGTATCTGCACCGGATCGCAGCCGGAAAATAAGAAGATTGTGCGGAGCAGAGGTAAGTCTGCCTTCCAAATAAGTAGCCAAAATATGGGAAGTATGGTAAAGTGATAAGGGAACAGCCTTTTGGAGAAAAGGAAAGATGGACACAAAAATTGTTAAGATAGAGGAAGACAATATTGATCAAGAGATGATAGAGGAGGCCGGGAAGATCATTCGGTCAGGCGGCCTTGTGGCTTTCCCTACGGAAACCGTTTATGGCCTGGGGGGAGATGGGCTGAATGAGGCATCCTCCGGCAAGATATATGCAGCCAAGGGACGTCCCTCTGATAATCCGCTGATCGTTCATATTGCAGGGATGGAGGCACTTCCAAAGATTGCCCGAAAGATTCCAGTGGCAGCCCAAAAGCTGGCTGAGCGTTTCTGGCCCGGACCGCTTACCATGATTTTTGAAAAAACAGACTGTGTACCTTATGCTACAACAGGTGGACTTAATACGGTGGCGGTGAGGATGCCATCCAATAAAATAGCAAGAGCACTGATAGAAGCTTCGGGCGGATATATTGCGGCACCGAGTGCGAATCTATCCGGGAAACCTAGTCCTACAGAGGCAAGGTATGTGATTGAGGATATGAACGGACGGATCGATATGATCATTGATGGCGGTGCGGCAGATATCGGACTTGAATCCACCATCATAGATCTGACCGGAGAAAGACCTATCATATTAAGACCGGGTTATATCACAGAGGAGATGCTCGAGGATACCCTGGGAAGCGTAGAGATGGACAAGACTGTCATTGATGGAAATTCCAGCCAGCCGCCGAAAGCGCCCGGGATGAAATACAGACATTACGCGCCAAAGGGAAGCCTGACTATTGTAGAGGGGCATTCGCTGGCTGTTACGGAATATATTAATACACAGTTAGAAGCTTGTGCGGAAAAAGGCATCAAAACGGGAGTGATAGCCACAGATGAGACAAAAGAAAAATATCTTGCGGATTGTGTCAAGAGTGTGGGAAAACGCTCGGATGAGGAAGTGATTGCGAAGCATTTGTTCCGTATTCTGAGGGAATTTGATGACGAGAACGTACAGGTTATTTATGCGGAAAGCTTTGATAGCCGTGGAATGGGATGTGCCATTATGAACAGACTTCTGAAGGCGGCAGGCCATCAGGTGATTCGGCTGTAAGAAAATTGAGGAGGAAAGAAAGATGATAGCGTTAGGCAGTGATCATGGCGGATATGATCTGAAATGTCAGGTGATGGAACACCTGAAGGAAAGAGGAATTGCATATAAGGATTTCGGATGCTTTGATAAGCAGTCCTGTGATTATCCTGAATTTGGGAAGGCAGCGGCAGCTGCTGTGGCTTCGGGAGAGTGTGACAGAGGGATTGTAGTGTGTACGACCGGAATCGGAATCTCTATAGCAGCCAACAAGGTACCGGGGATAAGATGTGCTTTCTGTACAGACCCGTATCTGGCAAAAATGACAAGACTTCACAATGATGCAAATATGCTGGCATTGGGCGGCGGAGTAACTGGAAGGAACCTGGCACTTGAAATTGTGGATACCTTCCTTGATACAAAATTCTCGGAAGGAGAAAACCATAGGCGCAGAATCGGCAAGATCGAGGAATAAGATAACGTAGAGCAGATAAAGGCAGGTGAGACAGATGAGAAAAGCGGGAAAAAAACAGATTGCTGTATTTATGGCAGCAGTTCTTTTGGTGTGCGCTTTTCCCATAACTGCTTACGCTGACAAAATTTCCGAACTGGAGGAGCAGATTCAACAGAAAAAGGAAGAAAAGAAAGAAACGGAAGGTAAGATTGACGAGAGCAAGGAGGAACTGGCTGGACTTCAGCAGACCACGGAAGGCCTTAAGGGACAGCTGAACAGCTTGAATCAGGACCTTACGGAAGTCAGCAATAACCTTTCGGATCTAGAGGAAAAAATAGAAATAAAAAACAATGAGATCTCGCAGACCAATATCGAACTGGAAGAAGCAAGGACGGTGGAGGAGGAGCAGTATGCCGCCATGAAAAAACGAATCCAGTTCATGTATGAAAAGCGGGATTACGTTATGCTGGAAATGGTTTTTGGCTCTGCCAGCTTTTCGGATCTATTGAATCGGAATAATTATATTGAAAAGCTGTCAGAATATGACAGGAATCAGCTGGAACAGTTTAAAGAGACCAGAAAAGGAATCGAAGAAAAGGAAGCACAGCTGGAAAAGGAAAAAGAGGAGCTGGATGCGCTGAAGGTAGATGTGGAAGCGGAACAGAGCCGTGTGGCCGGACTTGTAAGTCAAACCTCCGGGAAAATTACCAGCTATCAGAATGAGATTGCAAGCACAGAGGAGGAAATGCTTGCTTACGAACAGCAGCTTGCCGAGCAAAACAGCAGTCTGCAGGAACTTCAAAAACAGCTTGAGGAGGAGAGAAGACTTTCCGCACTGGCAGCCCGTTCTGCGTGGAGAGATATTTCGGAGATCTCTTTTGCGGATGGTGACAGATATCTGCTTGCAAATTTAATTTACTGTGAAGCCGGAAATCAGCCCTATGAAGGACAGGTGGCGGTAGGCGCGGTTGTTATGAATCGTGTGATGAGTTCCGTATTTCCGGACACGGTAGTAGGGGTTATCTATCAGAATAAACAGTTTTCACCGGTGGCAAGCGGCCGACTGGCGCTGGCACTTGCCGAGGATCATGCAACAGCAGCATGCTATCGGGCAGCCGATGAGGCGATGGCAGGAGCGACAACGGTCGGAAACTGTCTGTTTTTCAGAACGCCGATCGAGGGGCTTACAGGAATACAGATAGGGGGACATATTTTCTATTAATTATTCAGGCAAACAGGCTTTTAAGCAGTCAAAGTTCCCCGCATAAATGATGCTTAGCAGCTTATCCAGCTTTATCAGGCTGGTTTTCAGTGTATCCAGGGAGATGGAGCGGGATTCCAGAGCAGTAACCAGTTCATCCAAATCAACTACCTTCACAAACCCATCAGGATAAATGATCACATCGGCAAGAAGATCTGTTACGATCATCGTGTTCTTGGCAGAATCATAGTTAAAATCCACAATATCACAATACCAGTATAGAAGGGAATCGTCTTCACGGCAGAATTTGCTAACCTTAAAGCCTTCCTTCAGAAAATAGCAGGAAGAACCGTGGTGGAGATCTTTTTTGGGATGGAGAGCGTTCCAGGTGGTGACAATCCGTTCTTCGTCACAGGACTGAATGATGTCGTCCTTCAGCAAAATGCATTCCTCAGGAATGATGCGTCTGCGATACAAAATGGGATTTGTCATGAAGCCTCCTTCCACGAAATGAAATTCGTGTTAAAAAGTGTTAAGAAAACATTTCTATAAAAACGTGCTATATTGAGTTATGGAAATAGTACTATTAATTAAGAGGAAAGTCAACGGATTTATAGAAACTGGAGGCGGAAAAATTAACCGCTTTTTCAACATTATTTTCCTAGACAGGAATAGAAAAAATGGGTATAATTTAAAAATGAGGGTTTATAGGTGAAAGATGTTATAAACACCGGATTTTTTGAAGGGAGAGGCATGTGAAGTTCAACCGTAGCGTATATCAGGCACTGATGATGATCGGGCAGTTTGGAATCAACATGTTGGTCCCTGTTTTTATTTGTTCCTTTTTGGGTATGTTTCTGGATGAAAAGCTGGGAACAGATTTCCTGATAGTCATATTCTTTTTTGTGGGAGCATTGGCAGGAGGATGGAATGTATTCCGGTTTGCCAGAAGAATTTACATGAAGGGCAGTGAGCAGTCTGCTTATCTGCATGAAGGCAGGAAGAACAGGAGCAATAAAAATGAAAGAAAGAATCACCAGAATAAACAGGACACTGTTTGAACTGGAGACAGGCATTTTACTTTTTGGCATGGTGTGTCAGCTTTTTGTCTTTCCTGTGAAAGACAAGGCAGAGTATAGCCTGGGACTGTGGATTGGTATACTGACAGCAATGGCAGGCGCCTTTCATATGTGGTGGTCATTAGACCGCGCACTGGATCTTGATGAAAAGGCGGCAGTGAGCAAAATGAGCACTCATAATATATTGCGCTATGTTGCCATAACAATTGTTCTTGCGCTGACTGCAGTCAGCAGGATTGCAAATCCGCTTTCTGCATTTCTGGGAATCATGAGCCTTAAAGCATCTGCCTATATGCAGTTTATTACCAAAAAAATCAGTTATCTGGTATATGGGGAGGAAATTCTTCCTCCGCTGGTAGAAGAACCTGTTGAGGAACAGGATAGGTAAGGAGGTGAAGAGATGGGACAGGGAATTTTACTATCGGGAGAGACTAGTGTTGACTTTATGATTCATGGGGTTTTTTCTTATGAATTGTTTGGACAGACATTATGGATCACAACGACGCACGTCTGTGTGCTTATGGTCATGTTGATCATTATAGGTTTTTGCATTGCGGCAAATCGCGCCGTAAAGCATGCGACAGAGGTTCCGGGTGCATTTCAGAATGTGGTAGAGCTGATCGTTGAGAAGCTGGACGGTATGGTCGGCGGTGTTATGGATAAGCAGGCTGTGAGGTTCCGAAACTATATTGGAACAATCTTTATCTTTATTCTGATCAGTAACATTTCCGGATTGCTGGGCTTGCGCCCACCTACTGCAGATTATGGTGTGACCTTTGCGCTTGGAATTATTACCTTTACGTTGATTCACTTTAATAAATTCAAATATCAAAAGGTATCCGGTGTGCTGAAGGGACTTTGCGATCCGTGGCCGATCTGGGCTCCGATCAATATCGTCAGTGACCTTGCGGTTCCGGTTTCATTATCGCTTCGTCTGTTCGCCAATATTCTTTCGGGAACAGCGATCATGGCACTGATCTATGCACTGCTCAATAAGTTCGCCATTATCTGGCCGGCAGCATTGCATGTATATTTTGATCTGTTTTCAGGGGCGATTCAGACTTATGTATTCTGTATGCTGACAATGACATACATTACAGATGCATGTAATACGGGTGAATAGCCACAGTAGCGGAACCAAAACTTATATCTAATGATTTTATAATCCAAAAATAAAATGTAAAAAGCACAAGGAGGAAACAAAAATGGATTTTAATACGAATTTTATCTTGGGATGTTCAGCAATTGGTGCAGGTCTGGCAGTTATTGCCGGTATCGGACCTGGTGTAGGACAGGGTATTGCAGCAGGACATGCTGCTGCAGCAGTGGGAAGAAATCCCGGTGCTAAGTCTGAAATTACTTCCACCATGTTACTTGGACAGGCGGTTGCAGAGACAACAGGTCTTTATGGTCTGCTGGTTGCAATCCTGCTCTTATTCGTAAGACCTCTTTTAGGCGCTGCTCAATAAAAGGCGTCTGGGAACAGTCCTTTCGGGCTGAACGAAAATATATAGAAAGGAGGCTTACGGATGGAACCCAGATTGTTTGACCTTGACCTGCAGCTTTTGGCAGATTCAGTGCTTATGATCATTTCGGTTTTTGTACTTTTTCTCGTAGCATCTTATTTCCTTTTTAATCCGGTTAGAGAGATGCTGGCGAAGAGGCAGGCCAAGATTAAGGATGAACTGGACACTGCGGCAAAGGACAAGGAAGATGCAGAAGGCTTAAAGAAACAGTACGAGGATAAGCTGAAAAACATCGACAAGGAAGCAGAAGAGATTTTGAGTGATGCGAGAAAGCGTGCTCAGGAAAATGAAAACAGAATCGTGGCTGATGCGAAGGAAGAAGCAGCCAGGATTATTGAAAGGGCGAAGGTTGAGGCAGAGCTTGAAAAGCAGAAAGCTGCAGATGATATGAAGCGTGAAATGATCGTGCTTGCTTCCATGATGGCAGGTAAGGTAGTGAAAGCATCTATCGATACAACCGTACAGGAGAGCCTGGTAAACGAAACGTTAAAGGAAATAGGTGAGAGCACATGGCAAAGCTAGTTTCTACAACATATGGAGAGGCTTTGTTTGAACTGGCTGTCGAGGAGGGCAGAGAGGATGAGTTCTTAAGTGAGATTGCGCAGCTGAAAGAACTGCTCGATGCAAATCCTGATTTTGGAAAACTGATGAATCACCCCAAGATCCTGAAGGAAGAAAAGCTTAAGGTTCTGGAGGAGGTTTTTGAAGGAAGAATTTCCAAAGAGCTGCTTGGTTTTTTATATCTGGTGGTAAATAAGGACAGATACGGCGATATTGATGAGATTCTGGACTTCTTTATCAGTGAAGTGAAAAAGCTTAAGGGGATAGGAATTGCCTATGTGACTACGGCGGCAGACTTAAACGAAGCAAAGAGAAAAGAAGTTGAGGCGAAGCTGCTTTCCACCACTTCCTTTCAGAAGATGGAGATGCACTATCAGGTGGATGAAGATCTGATTGGAGGCATGATTATCCGGATTGGAGACCGTGTGGTTGACAGCAGTGTGAGAACCAAGCTGTTCGAACTGCAGCGTGAGCTGCTAAAGGTACAGCTATAGTAAAGAGTATGTGCCGATGTGCACAGAGATATTGTAACCCAAAAAGAAAGGTGCGTAAGAACCATGAATTTGAGACCGGAAGAAATCAGTTCTGTGATTAAAGAGCAGATTAAAAGATACGCTTCAGAGCTTGAAGTTTCAGACGTTGGTACTGTTATTCAGGTTGCTGACGGAATTGCCCGTGTACATGGTCTGGAAAACGCAATGCAGGGAGAACTTCTGGAATTCCCCGGTGAAGTATACGGAATGGTACTGAATCTGGAAGAGGATAATGTAGGTGCGGTACTTCTCGGAAGCCAGAAGAACATCAACGAAGGCGATACGGTTAAGACAACCGGACGTGTGGTTGAGGTTCCTGTAGGCGATGCCATGCTGGGGCGTGTAGTCAATGCTCTGGGACAGCCGATCGATGGCAAAGGTCCCATCCAGACAGATAAATATCGTAAAATTGAAAGAGTTGCGTCAGGTGTTATCACAAGAAAATCTGTGGATACACCGTTACAGACAGGAATCAAGGCAATTGACTCCATGGTGCCTATCGGAAGAGGACAGCGTGAGCTTATTATCGGAGACAGACAGACCGGTAAGACTGCAATTGCAATTGACACAATCATTAATCAGAAGGGACAGGGCGTAAATTGTATTTATGTTGCCATTGGACAGAAGGCATCTACCGTGGCTTCCATTGTTAAAACACTGGAGGAAACAGGTGCTATGGCCTATACAACGGTTGTTGCGGCAACAGCAAGTGAGCTGGCACCCCTTCAATATATTGCACCGTATGCCGGATGTGCAATCGGTGAGGAATGGATGGAGAACGGCGGCGATGTGCTGGTGGTTTATGATGACTTAAGTAAGCATGCGGCTGCTTATCGTACACTTTCCCTGCTCCTCAAGCGTCCGCCCGGACGTGAGGCATATCCCGGTGATGTATTTTATCTTCATTCAAGACTTCTGGAACGTGCTGCAAGAATGAATGAAGAATATGGCGGTGGTTCCCTGACGGCACTGCCGATCATTGAAACACAGGCCGGAGATGTATCCGCATACATTCCAACCAATGTTATTTCTATTACAGATGGTCAGATCTATCTGGAAACAGAGATGTTTAACTCAGGCTTCCGCCCTGCAGTTAACGCAGGTCTCTCCGTATCCCGTGTAGGAGGAGACGCACAGATCAAGGCAATGAAGAAGATTGCAGCCCCTATCCGTGTGGAGCTTGCCCAGTACAGAGAGCTGGCAGCATTTTCACAGTTCGGATCTGAGCTTGATGCAGATACGAAGGAAAAGCTGGCACAGGGCGAAAGAATCAAGGAAGTTTTGAAGCAGCCCCAGTATAAACCGATGCCGGTCCAGTACCAGGTTATCATTATTTATACAGCTACCAAGAAGTATCTGCTTGATGTTCCTACTGAGGATATTACAAGATTTGAATCAGAATTTTTTGAGTTCCTGGATACCAAATATCCTGAGATCCCGAATACCATTGCAAAGGAAAAGGTAATCTCAGAGGCAACCGAGGAAAGCTTAAAGAAGGCAATTGTTGAGTTCAAGGCAGCTTTTTTGAAATAATCATGGAATTAAGATAAGGATAAGGTGATATTATGGCTTCAATGCGAGACATAAAGAGGCGTAAGGGCAGTATACAAAGCACCCAACAGATTACCAAGGCCATGAAGCTTGTTTCCACTGTTAAGCTGCAGAGAGCAAAACAGAATGCAGAAAAATCCGGAACCTACTTCCGATATATGTATGATACGGTCAATTCGATTCTGAAAAGAACGAAGAACCTGAATCACAAATACCTGAAATCCGGTGAGACAGGAAAGAAGGCAGTGATTGTCATTACATCTAACAGAGGATTGGCAGGAGGCTATAACTCCAACGTGATCAAGCTGATCACCAGAGGGGAACTGGCAAATGAAGATCTGGCGATCTATGCAATCGGTAAGAAGGGAAAAGAAGCATTGCAGCGCAAGTATGAGGTTAAGGCAGACTATTCCGATGTGATAGAGGAGCCGGCTTATGCAGATGCAATGGTAATCAGTAAAGAAATATTAGAGGCTTTTGCAAATGGTGAGATCAGTGAGATCTATCTTGCCTATACGGCATTTAAGAACACGGTAGTGCACATTCCTACACTTTTAAAACTTCTCCCTGTGGAAATCAAGGAGGAGACGCAGGTTGATGCAGAGGGTGAGGACGCCGCGGAGAGCAAGGTCCCTATGAACTTTGAACCGGAGGATGAGGAAGCTTTAAATCTGCTCATACCCAAATATATAACCAGTCTGATCTATGGCGGAATGGTTGAATCGGTAGCAAGTGAAAATGGTGCCAGAATGCAGGCAATGGATTCTGCTACCAGCAACGCTGAGGAGATGATAGACAGTCTGACTCTGCTTTATAACAGAGCACGTCAGGGCTCTATCACGCAGGAACTGACAGAGATTATTGCAGGTGCAAATGCAATCTCATAAGTAAATGCGAAAGGAACTGCATACAGGTGGTTCCATGATAGAAAGAGAATATGACCTGACCTTTTGTCAGGCAGGAATGGAGGAAAAATGGCAGATATGAATACGAGCAAGAGCAGCTGCTCGGGAAAAATTACACAGATCATCAGTGCCGTTCTGGACATTAAGTTTACAGATGGCAGACTGCCGGAAATCAACGAAGCAATTAAGATTCCCCTTAAGGATGGCGGAGAGCTTGTGGTTGAGGTAGCACAGCATCTGGGTGATGATACGGTCAGATGTATTGCCATGGGTTCTACGGATGGACTGGTGAGAGGAATGGAGGCTATTGCTACAGGTGCTCCTATCAGTGTACCGGTCGGTGAGAATACCCTTGGACGTATGTTCAATGTACTTGGTAAGCCCATTGATAATAAGCCTGCACCGGAGGGAGTGGGCTATGAACCCATACACAGACCTGCACCGGAATTTGTGGATCAGTCCACACAGCAGGAACTGTTAGAAACAGGTATTAAGGTCGTTGATCTTTTATGCCCTTACCAGAAGGGTGGTAAGATTGGACTGTTCGGAGGTGCCGGTGTTGGTAAAACGGTATTGATCCAGGAGCTGATCCGAAATATTGCAACAGAGCACGGTGGATATTCCGTATTTACCGGTGTTGGAGAGAGAACCAGGGAGGGAAATGACCTTTATCATGAAATGATCGAGTCAGGCGTTATTGATAAGACTACCATGGTGTTTGGTCAGATGAATGAGCCCCCCGGAGCAAGAATGAGAGTCGGTCTTACCGGTCTTACAATGGCAGAATATTTCCGTGATAAAGGCGGTAAGGATGTACTGCTTTTCATCGATAATATTTTCCGTTTTACGCAGGCTGGTTCAGAGGTTTCCGCTCTGCTTGGACGTATGCCCTCTGCGGTAGGTTATCAGCCTACCTTACAGACAGAAATGGGTGCTCTTCAGGAACGTATTACTTCCACCAAAAACGGCTCCATCACATCCATTCAGGCTGTTTACGTGCCTGCGGATGACTTGACGGACCCTGCACCCGCTACAACCTTCGCACATTTGGATGCGACTACGGTTCTTTCCCGATCTATTGTTGAATTAGGTATTTATCCCGCAGTAGATCCTTTGGAATCTACCTCCAGAATTTTGGACCCCAGAATTTTAGGTGAGGAGCATTACAATACAGCGAGAGGCGTACAGGAAATCCTTCAGAAGTATAAAGAACTGCAGGACATTATTGCAATTCTCGGTATGGATGAACTGTCAGAGAGCGATAAGGTGGTTGTTTCCCGTGCAAGAAAGGTACAGAGATTCCTTTCACAGCCTTTCTTTGTGGCAGAAAAGTTTACAGGTTATGCCGGTCAATATGTGCCTATCAGCGAAACCATCCGTGGATTTAAGGAGATTCTGGAAGGTAAACACGATGATATCCCTGAAAGCTATTTCCTGAATGCCGGTAGTATTGATGATGTACTTGCCCGCGTAAAATAACAACGGAGGGTGCAAATGGCTGAGAACAATTTATTTTCGTTGAAAATCATTACACCGGACCGCATGTTTTATGAAGGCCAGGTCTCCATGGTGGAATTCAATACCACGGAAGGCGAGATCGGTATTTACAAAAAACATGTCCCTACAACCGTGATTATCAGTCCCGGAATCCTTACCATAACAGAGACGGACGGAACGAAGGAAGCAGCGCTTCATGCCGGATTCGCAGAGATTCTGCAGGATGAAGTGGTGATTATGGCTGAAATTGTGGAATGGCCGGAAGAGATTGATTTAAAAAGGGCAGAGGCAGCAAGAGAGCGTGCCGAAGAGCGGTTACGCAGTAAAACACCGGAGACGGATGTCCTTCGTGCAGAGACAGCTCTGCAGAGAGCACTTGCCCGTATCCATGTCATTGATTAAGATATGATAAAATGAGATAAAGCGCTTTGTGCTCTTAAAGAACGCAAGGCGCTTTTATGATTTGCAGAAATGTAAAGGGGAAAACAGATGAATTTGGAACAATTTGAGGAAAATGGAAGGAAATTAACAGAGAATATCAGCAGGGTGATCGTTGGGAAAGAAGAGGTGATCAAGCTGCTTGTTACAGCGCTTATTGCGGATGGACATGTATTGCTTGAGGATATGCCGGGAACCGGAAAGACGAGGCTGGCTAGAAGTCTGGCAGCTTCACTTAATGGAAAATTTGCAAGAATTCAGTTTACACCGGATCTTTTGCCCAGCGATGTCACCGGTATGAATATTTTCAACCGGAAAACAGGAGAATTTGAATTACATAAAGGCCCTGTATTTACGAATATTCTGTTAGCGGATGAGATTAACCGTGCAACACCGAGAACGCAGGCGGGACTTCTGGAGAGCATGGAGGAGAGACAGGTCACGATCGATGGCGTGACTTTTAAGCTGGAAAACCCGTTTTTTGTTATTGCCACGCAGAATCCGGTTGAAACCGCGGGAACCTTTCCTCTTCCGGAAGCGCAGCTGGATCGTTTTATGATGAGACTGTCTGTGGGGCTTCCGTCTGAGGCAGAGGAAATTGCCATATTGGACAGATTTATGAAGAAGGATCCGGGTGAGGAACTTGAGGCTGTGGTCAGCCTTGACGAACTGGCGCAGATGAGAGATGCCGTGAGAGAAGTTTATGTCCATCCGGAAATAGAGAAATATATGGTTGAGATTGTAGCCATGACCAGGAAAAAGGATAAGGTAATTATGGGAGTGAGCCCCAGGGGAACGCTTGCGCTGCTCCGGGCGGTAAAGGCTTATGCAGCACTTTCAGGCAGAAGCTATTGTATTCCTGATGATGTGAAGACATTGGCTGTTCCGGTACTTTCCCATCGATTGAAGGTAAATTATGGTTATCAGACGGAGGACGATTCCCGAAAGGTGATAGAAGAAATCCTGGAAAGTGTACAGACGCCTACGGAAAATTTTGAGGGATAGAAGTATGGTGATTATTTTTGTAGCACTGTTTGGAGGAGTCTTCTTTCTTTTGCAAAGAATTCTCTATGCTCATTTCTGGAATAAAGGCGTTCAGGTTCAGCTCAGCTTTGAAAAGGAAATGGTACAGGCCGGAGATGAAATAAAGCTTTTTGAGGTTGTCGAAAATGATAAGAAGCTTCCGCTGTCTTCTTTAAAAGTAAAATTTCAATGCTCCAGACATCTGATCTTTTCTGACAGAGAAAACGGAAATGTCACAGATCAATACTATCGAAATGATCTGTTTTCCATCATGCCGTACCACCGCGTCACAAGAACTCATCGGATTCTTTGCCCGAAACGGGGATATTATGGTATTCATGGAATTGACCTGGTTGGCGCAGATCTCTTCTTTTCACAGGAAATGATGGATAGCAGGGAAAGTGATGCTTCCTTGTATGTCATTCCACCTGCACTGCCGATTGCTAGGCTGGAGCCGGCAATACGACGAATCAATGGTGAACTGGCGGTCAGAAGCCATGCTCTCAAGGATCCCTTTACCTACAGGGGGATCAGAGAATATGAACCATTTGATGAGATGAAGCAGATCAACTGGAAGGCAACTGCGAAAACGGATGAGTTAAAAGTAAATGTCAGGGAACATACAGCTGTCAGTTGCGTGAGGATACTGATGAATCTGGAGGATCACGGAATATTAAGAAGAGAAGAGCTATTGGAAATGAGTATCAGTATCTGTGCCGGACTCGCCGGGGAGCTTCTGTCACAGGGGGTAAGGGTAAGTATTCTTGCAAATGCAAAAGATTGCCTCACACGGCAGGAGCTTCGTATCGATGAACAGACGCATATAGCGGGAATGGATGCCATATACAAAGCACTTGCAAGACTGGATCTTGATACGCCTATGAAAAGTTTTGGAGAATGCTTTCAAAGAGAACTGTTTGAGGATAAGCAGCCACTTTTCACGATCTTTCTTTCCCCTGACAGGCACAGTGATTATGTGAACATCCTGAAAGAATATGGAATACGAACAAACGGAAATTTTGTGTGGATCTGCCCTGTGAAGAAGTCCTCTGAGGAGAAGGAAGAGGAAGGACTGGAGGGCAGGATAGTGTATATTGCGGAGGAAGCTTCATGAGAGCCAGGAAAACAAGCAGGGAGGTCTGCAGGCCCGGAATAAACAGAATCATTGAAATTGCAGCGGGAATCGTTGCAGAACTGCTGAACTATCTGCTGGCAGCGGCGTTTGCTGTCACACTCACTGCAGATTTGGTAAAGAGTGATATTGACTGGAGAAGCATCTGTTTTTTGGGATTGGTGCCACTTCTCAATTATTTATTCAGGGAGAAGGTTAAGCATCTGATTTTCTTTCTTTTCCTTCATCTTTTGCCACCGGTTGGTATTCTTGTGTTTTATCAGGGAAGCATCGGACAAAAGCTGATCCTATTTTTGCTGGCATTCTTTTTTGCTGCTGTCAGCATGGTCAAGAGAATGAAGGGAAGTGGTTCGGAAATGGAGGCGGCACTGCCACCTGTGGCGGCTGGTGGATTCTGGGTGCTCTATCTGCTCGACGCAAGCCAGGGGGAAGGGAAACTTGGCGTACCTCTTCTTTACGGAGTTATCTGCTTTATGGCAGGTTATTTCATTTACTATTTCCTGCGGCAGTTTTTGCATTACATTGACGTAAACAATCGGACGACCGAGAATATTCCGGTGGATCATGTTTTCTATTCGGCTGCCGGACTTGCTTCTGGATTTATCTGTATCATGACAGCAATCACGGTAGCAATTTCAGATAGGGAACTTCTGGATGAAGCAGGCGCGGCCATAAGCAGAATGATTGCTAAGGGGATAACCTTTCTCTTCTCACTTCTTCCGAAAGGAAGCACAAACATGGGAGTCACAGCCAACATGGGCGGCGGCAGTATAAATTTTGAGGAAATTGTGGGAGCAGCGACGGAGAAGTCACTGTTCATGGAAATAGTGGATATCCTCTTATATATGGCGGGTGTTGTTATCCTGGTAACGATTTTATTTAAGACAGTAGTTAATGTCGTCAGACTGATCCGTGACGGCTTTGCCAGAGAGAAGAAGAGCAGGAAGATTGAAAACGGGAGCCAGGAGGATCTGATTGAAAATCTGAAAAAGGAGAAAAGAGAGCAGAAACACAAGGGCAATACATCCCTGCTAGAGAATATGGAAAGGCTTCTTTCCCCGGAGGAAAAAATCAGAAGAATTTACCGAAGGACATTACGAAAAAGCGTTCCTTCCTGGGAAGGAGAAAAGAAGCAGCAGCTTTTTCAAAAGGCAACTGCCAGAGAATGTTGTATGGCACTTTTCCCGGAAAATGAGAAGGCGGCAACAGCCTTTGCAGGATTATATGAAAAAGCAAGATACGGACAGGGTTGCTGCCATAGTGAGGATGTGAAAGAGGCAAGACGCCTGGCACAGCTGTTGCAGGCGTAAAGAATGGCAGGGCTGATAGAAAGAAAGCAGACAAAACAGAACAGATATGCGTTAAGATGCATATGATAGCTGTAAAGATATAAGGAAGTTATCCATATGTATGAACGCAAAATTCTGCCTTTTTATATGACATACCCGCTTCCCATGTATTATCAGGAGGAAGACGCCATTATCCGTGATCTGGAATATCTTCAGCAGATGTATCCGGCGGAGGCGAAGAAATATCAGAAGACGATTGCAGGGATATTGGATCAGCTTGACTATGAGGGAAGCATGATCTATGATGAATATCCCGATAAATTGCAGCTTTATAAGCTTTCTAATGATATTTTGGAGCGAATTAAGCGGGAGGAGCAACGAGATGAGCCGGATCAGAAGGCTTCTCCTGAAAAGTGGGAGTGGCTGGGGGATTTGATCCAGATCCTGTTGTTTTATGAGATCTATAAGAGAAGACATAATTCCAGACGCGGGATTCTCAGGTTCTGATAAAGTTTTTGTTGTGGTTTTACAGGTAAATAAGTAAAATATAGTCATGACGCAAAGTTATGGCTATATTTATGTGAGGAAAGAACGTGGAAGAATTAAGAGACAAGCTGGAAGATTTTCTGTCGGAAAGATTATATCAGGTAATTATCAGTAATCCGAGAAAACGAGATGGAGCATTGAAAGTGAAGATCAGACCGATCATGATCAAAGGAAAGCTTTATTTTCAGGAGTCTGTTTCCAGGGGAACACAGGTGTTCCATGAAAACTATGAGAAAGACGGAATGCTGGAAAGACTTTTGGATTACATGAGAGAGGAATTCAGACAGCTGGAGGCTCAGAGCATGGATGGTAGAATTCATGTTCTAATAAGTAAAAAGGGAAAGGTGACTATCAAGTTGCAAAAGGCAGCTGTACAGGCTTCCTCCATCATGCCTGACATGTCCCACAATCGTACCAAGCAGTATATTTTGAAGGAGGGCGTTCCTGTTCCCTTTCTCATCGACCTTGGTGTACAGACGAGAGATGGTATAATAATTAAATCTAAATATAATAAATTCAAACAAATCAATCGTTATTTAGAGTTTGTTGAGGACATACTTCCGGTGCTTTCCCAAAAAGAAACCGTCCATATTATTGATTTTGGCTGTGGGAAATCATATCTGACGTTTGCCCTGTATTATTATCTTCATGAGCTGAAAAGAATGGAGGTAAGGATCACAGGACTTGATTTAAAAACAGATGTTATTGATAAGTGTAACAGTTTGGCACAGCAATATGGATATGATGATCTTCAGTTTTACCAGGGAGATATCAGCACCTTTCAGGGAGCAGATCAGGTGGATATGGTGGTTACTCTCCATGCCTGTGATACTGCTACGGATTATGCGATCAAAAAGGCAGTGGACTGGAATGCCGGGGTGATCTTTACGGTGCCCTGCTGTCAGCATGAGGTCAATAAGCAGATCGAAAACGAGCTGCTTTCTCCGGTGCTCCGGTATGGTCTTTTGAAGGAAAGAATGTCAGCGCTTCTGACAGATGGGATCCGGGCAAATTTGCTGGAAGAGGCGGGATATGATACACAGGTCCTGGAATTTATTGATATGGAGCATACACCCAAGAATATACTGATAAGAGCAGTCAAGCGGGATGGAGAGACTGATGCCGGTAGAGACGGTACGAGCAGAAAGAATTCAGGCATTCGTCAGCTTACGGATGCATTGCATGTGGAAACCACTCTGCAGAAACTGTTCAAGGAATAATATGTGATAGGAACCGGATAGGAGAAGCATGAAAAAAACAATCATTAAGGGAGCTATTGTAGTTCTGATATTTATTACGGCTCTGTTTGTAATAAGCAGCATAATGAATAAGGGAAACACGGATATGACGACGGAGATGGCGAAAGCCACTTATCCGGTGGTCTCTGTAAATTATGGAGGCCATGAAATCAACAAAATGCATGGCTATCATGAGGCGATGGAGCCCAGCCAGATGAGGGAGAGCATCACGCCCCTATCATCCGGCAGAAAGATCAACCTGATCGTGGATTCTTACGGGAATGAGATCAATGAGATTGCTTTTGAGGTCAGAAGTGTTGATGGGAGCAGGCTTATTGAGAATACAATCATTCAGGAATTTGAGCAGACAGAGGAGAGAATCGAGGCCTCCTTCGGACTGAAGGATCTGATTGAAAATAATCAGGAGTATCTTCTTGTAATACTTCTGACATTGGAAGATGGGGAAGAAATCCGCTATTACACCAGAGTAATCTATCCGGAAGAATATTATGTGATTGATAAGCTGGATTATATTGTAGATTTTTCAAACAAAACCTTTGATAAGGAGGCTGCAAAGGATCTGACAAAATATCTGGAATCCAATTCAGAGGGGGACAATACAAATTTTGGACGCGTGACCATTCACAGCAGCTTTAAGCAGGTAACCTGGGGGGATCTGGAAATTACCAGAGAGAGTAAACCGGAGATCATGATCAAGGATCTCGGCCCCCAGACCGGAAACTTTGTAATGGAATATTACGTATCCATGCCTTACGGAGGAGAAACCACTTATTACAGAGTCAAGGAATATTACCGGGTGCGTTATACCACAGACAGAATGTACCTTTTGGATTACGAAAGAACGATGGATCAGATCTTTGATCAAAAGGGAAATGTTTATGCTAATAATAAGATCTTGCTGGGAATTACCAGTGGGGATACGCCGCTTTTGGAAAGTGACGGAGGCAATGTGATCGCCTTTGAGACGGGAAACCGCTTATTCAGCTATAATGTAGCAGATAATAAACTGGCATTGCTGTTCGGCTTTTATGATAAAGACAATCTGGATGAGAGAACGCTTTATGATGGGCATCAGATTAAGATTCTGAATCTGGATGAAGGCGGGAATGTGACATTTCTGGTTTTCGGATATATGAACAGAGGACGTCACGAAGGTCAGGTGGGGATATCCGTCTATTTCTATGACAGTACGGTAAATACTGTGGAGGAATTGGTTTATATTCCTTGCAATCAGGCACAGGAGCTGCTGATTGAGGAGGTGGATCAGCTTTCCTACGTGAATAAGAACGGCATGTTGTATTTAAAATGGCAAAATCAATTCTATGCAATCAACGTAATGAATCGGACCTACGAAGTGATTGTGAAGGACCTGGACGAAGAGAGCATAAAGGTATCTGAAAGTAATAAAATGGTCGTATGGCAAAAGGACGGGAGAAAATATGACAGCCGGGAACTGGTGCTCATGAATCTGACGACCGGAAATCAGAAAAGTATTAAGGCAGATGTCAATGAGGTGATCGTGCCGATCGGATTTATGGGAGAAGATCTGATTTATGGCATTGCCAGGAAAAGCGATATTGTAGCGGATTATGCAGGTAATATCATATTTCCCATGTATTGTGTGCGGATCGAAAATGAAACAGAAGGAGTGCTGATGGAGTACCAGCAGGAAGGTATTTACATCTCTTCCGGAGAGGTAATCGGGAATCAGATCATTTTAAAGCGGCTCAAAAAGGAAGAGGATGGTATTTACACGGCAGCTGCCGATGATCAGATCATGAATGCGGAGAGTACCCTTGACAACAAGAATACCATTGAGATTGCTGCTGTGGATAAATATGAGAAGCTGACACAGATTGCATTAAAGAGTAATATTGATTCAGCGACAATTAAGCATCTTACACCCAAAGAGGTCCTGTTTGAAGGCGGAAGAAACATTACTTTGACAGGAGCAGAGGAGAGACTGGAAAGCTATTATGTATATGGAAAATATGGCATAGAGGCATGCTACACCGATGTGGGAATGGCAGTAAAGCTTGCAGACAGTATCTCCGGGGTTGTTGTCGGTGAAGACGGAGGCTATATCTGGAGAAAGGGTAACAGGAGCCTGAGGAATCAGATCATGGCGATTCAGGGAGAAAAAGAAAGTGAGGAGAGAAGCTCACTGGCAATTTGTCTGGATACCATGCTGGCCTATGAGGGCATTGTCAGAAACTCCGAATATATGCTTAAGAAAGGAGATTCTGTTCTGAACATTCTGGAGGAGAGCCTGGAAGGAGCACAAATCCTTGATCTGACAGGCTGCTCTCTGGATGCGGTACTCTATTACGTGAACCGGGATATTCCTGTGCTTGTCATGATGCAGGATGGAAGCGCAGTTTTGCTCATAGGCTTTAATGAAAAAAATACAGTTGTTATGAATCCTGAATCAGGAACTATATATAAGGTTGGAATGAATGATTCTACAGAATGGTTTGAGCAGAACGGGAATCGGTTTATTACTTATATCAGGAGCGAAGAATAAGAAAAAAGGGTGATTTTCCGGCGTTTGCAACCAATAGTTTCCGGATTTCAAACCAGAGTTGGTAGTGCAACCGAGGGAAATTTGATTAAATCGTTCCCATGAGGCAGGCCGAAAATCTTCCGTATTTCAACAAGCGGAAAATAAAAAAAGGATAAGGGCCGCTTAGGCGGCAGAAGTGAGAGGGAAAATGAATATTGAAATTGCAAACAGACTTGTTAATTTAAGAAAGGAACACAATCTGTCCCAGGAAGCACTGGCAGAAAAGCTTGGAATCAGTCGTCAAGCAGTCAGCAAATGGGAGAGGGCTGAGGCTTCTCCGGATACAGATAATCTGATTCTGCTGGCGAGACTTTATGGTGTATCTTTAGATGAACTGCTCAAGACAGAGGACGAGATCCCCATGCCGGAAGAAAATGAACAGTCAGAGGAAAGTAACTACAGCGAAAAGGAGACCTGGGGCGATGGTGTCTATTCAGGCAATCAGGAGAAAGGGGAATATGTTCACGTTGGATTTCAGGGTGTTCATGTGAAGGACCAGAATGGTGAGGTTCATGTAGGCTGGGACGGCATTCATGTGGATGATAAGAAAAAAGGTGACAATGTTCATATTGATAAGAACGGTGTGTATGTCAATGGACAAAAATATGATAAGGAATGGTTTTCTCATCACAGACATTTCCCGATGGGATTACTCATCACGGTAATTTATGTTGTGATCGGATGTGTATGGAACGCATGGCATCCCGGCTGGCTTTTGTTCTTCTTAATTCCTATCTGGTATTCCCTGGTGGATGCCATTGAAAAAAGAAATGCCAGTCATTTTGCCTATCCGGTTTTGGTAACGCTGATTTTCCTGTGCCTCGGATTCTTTCATTTTGCATGGCATCCCGGCTGGGTGATATTTTTGACGATTCCGCTCTATTATTCTTTCGTGGAATATTTGAAGGCGGGACACAGAAGAAGGCAGAACCGGGATGAAAATGAACAGGAAAGCCGTGAAGAAGGATCAGGTGAAGCAGATGAATAAGAATAAAATGGCATTTTGGATTGGTGCTGTGGTAATCCTTTTATTTGCTTTGTTAATCAGCATCGGAAGTGTGAAGGGGGCAAGGAGTATAAATGGCGCAAACGGAGTTTTCGCTTTTTCAGTCGGTGGAAAGGCAAAGCTTAGAAACACTATTGAGCTTCCTACTTCTGAAGTAGATGCACTTACAGTAGAATATGGAAGCAAAAACATCTATGTTTATCCGGCTTCGGAAGATAAAATTGTAATTAAGGAATATCTGTTCAGTGATGACCCTGCAGCGCAGGCAACCGTAACCGGCACGGAGAGCGGCGAGGTTTTTGTGCGGGGAAGTCAGACCAATCATTTTGTGTTATTCGGCATTTTTATGGGAATGGGAGAGCGGATTGAGGTTTATATCCCGGAAACGGATCTGAAAGAGCTTTCTATAATCAGTGGAAGCGGTAACATTGCATCAGATGTGGAATTTGCAAATACAGAAGGAATTTTATCGGTTCAGGCCGGCAGCGGAAATATCAATTGGGATAAAGCGCTGGCAAAAGACCTCAGTTTTCAGGCAGGAAGCGGCAATATCAGATTAAATGAAATAACGGGCGATATCAAAATTAAGACCGGAAGTGGTAATATAACCTGCGAAGGAATAACAGGAGTAACTGATGTCCGGGCCGGCAGTGGAAATATTACGATAGATGAGTTTTGCGGAAGCGGAAGTGCCACTGCGGGAAGCGGAAATATCAAAATAGTCGCCAATAATATAACAGACGATATTGAAATAGAAACCGGTAGTGGAAACAATAAGCTGGAGATTCCGGAAGGCTTATCCTTCCGATTTGAGGCTAAGACCGGAAGCGGAAATATCAATACCGATTTTGATGATGCCCTGACCTTTAATCAGAAGGGAAATCAGGCAGAGGGAAGCGTAGGAACGGACCCTGCGGTCAACATTTCCATGAGAGCAAACAGTGGGAATGTGAGAATTGTAATTGACTAGAAAATACAATAAACCAGAATAGTATTTGTTTATTAAAGAAACAGTAATTACAATAATAATACTACTTAGGAAAATACATGAAAAACACCTTGCATGTATCTATCAAGAGGATCAATAAAGTACTCTGGAAAAATCTAATCACCCCATTTCAGAATTTTTATATACAACCCGATTTCAAACTTGCTTCGCTTCGAACAAAGAAATCGGGTTGTAAATTTTCTGAAATGGGGTGATTGATTTTTCACAGAGTCCTTTAAGACCTCTAGATAGATACATAGCAAGGTGGTTTTGAGTTTCTCAAAGGATAGTAATCTGTACTTGTACCAGATGAGTTCACAAAATCCTCATGATAGTTATTATTGCAATATTTGCTTTCGAACATTGAAAGTTCAAAATATTAATATAGTATCCTAGGCTTCATGGACTATTAACTGGGATTGAAAAGCTTTGCACTGTATTTCTGGAGGGAGAATAGCAGGAGCATTCCGAGAACACCGCAGGATATGATTTCTCCGACCGTTACCGTGATAAAGGAAAGCCAAAGGGGTCTGATCCCGTAGGCATACAGCAGTACAAAAGGAACAATCAGGGCATTTGCCACTATAGGCGGAACAGGTGCAAGCCATTTGTATTTGCGTAGCTTTCGTGTGAAAACAGCACCGATCAATGTAGCAAGGCTGCCAAAAATAATATCGGGAATCGCACAGCCTGTCAGAATGTTGGATAACAGACATCCGATGAACAGACCGGGTATGGCAGCGGGAGTAAAGTAAGGCAGAATGGTTAATGCCTCAGAAAACCTAACCTGGATTGCATAGTTGGCAAGTCCCAGAGCATTTGCCAGATAGGTGAGAACAACGTAGATGGCAGCAATCATAGCCGCCTGGGCGAGTGGTAACACATGACGGGATGATACGGCTGTTACCGGAGCCGTATGTTTGGTTTCTTTCATATTCTTTTCTCCTTTAGTTTTGTTTTTTTCTTCGCAGATTGCGATGCGGTCAGGAAGGTCTCGAACTGACCGGTTATTTAATGGAAAAACCTGATTCTATAGAATTTTCCAAAGGTTTATTATACTGGAAAAGAAAAGAAAGTCAAGTGGTATTGCGGTTGCGAAAAAGGGCTTTGCGTGATACATTAATTATAGTTATCTACGAAATCATCTATTGTTTCAGGGGAGGAATTCTGCTTATGTTTCAGGACAACAAAATCTGGATTGGAAAATCAGGAGATGAGAAGGTATACATATATCCGAAGATGGCAAACCGTCACGGAATGATCGCAGGTGCAACGGGAACCGGAAAAACCATTACCCTTAAGGTACTTGCAGAGTCCTTCAGTGACTGTGGCGTGCCGGTGTTTTTAGCGGATGTAAAGGGAGATCTGGCCGGCATGTGTAAACCGGGTGTGGTAAGTGAAAGTCTGCAAAAGCGTATCGATGGCATGGGACTTTCGGAAGAGGGATTTCAGTTCCGCTCTTATCCTACCACTTATTGGGATGTATACGGGGAAAAGGGCCTGCCCCTTCGCACCACGATCTCTGAAATGGGCCCGCTACTTCTTAGCAGGATCATGGGCTTGAATGAGGTTCAGACAGATATTCTTACCATTATTTTTAAGATAGCGGATGATGAGGGGCTGCTACTTCTTGATACCAAAGATCTGCGCTCCCTGCTTCAATATATCAGTGAAAATGCGAAGGATTACGCACAGCAGTATGGAAATATGTCCAAGCAGAGTCTGGGAGCAATTATTCGTGCACTGATCGCATTGGAGGCTGAGGGAGGAGAAACCTTCTTTGCGGAGCCGGCGCTGAATATTTCTGACTGGATGTGTACAGACTGTAACGGAAAGGGTGTCATTCAGGTACTGGATTGCCAGAAGCTGATCAACAGTCCGACGATGTACTCCACCTTCCTGCTTTGGATGCTGTCTGAACTGTTTGAGGTATTGCCGGAGGCTGGAGACCGGGAAAAGCCCAAGATGGTCTTTTTCTTTGATGAGGCGCATCTTCTTTTTGATTCTGCTTCAAAGACATTGTTGGATAAGATCGAGCAGGTGGTGAAGCTGATCCGTTCTAAGGGTGTGGGTATTTACTTTATTACACAGAATCCCAGAGATATTCCGGATGGCGTACTGGGGCAGCTGGGAAATAAGATTCAACATGCGCTTCATGCCTATACGCCGTCGGAGCAGAAGGCGGCAAAGGCAGCAGCACAGTCCTTCCGCGAAAATCCGGAATTTGATACCTTTGAAACGCTGACACAGTTGGGAATCGGAGAAGCACTGATTTCCGTGCTCGATGAAGAGGGTATTCCCACTGTGGTGAAGAAGTGCAGCATTCTTCCGCCTCAGAGCCAGATGGGGGCACTGGAGGATGAAGTGAGAAAAGCACAGATCACAGATCATCTGCTTTATACAAAGTATACACAGTACATTGACCGGGAATCCGCTTACGAGATCTTGGAAAAGAGAGTTGTGGCTGAGGATGAGGAAGAGAGGAAGGCAGCAGAGGCTGCAGAAGCAGAAAAGCAGCGCTTGAAGGAAGAGGCGGAGGCAGAAAAGCTACGCCTGAAGGAAGAAGCAGCGCAGGAAAAGCTTCGTCAGAAGGAGGCGGCAGCCTTGGAAAAGCAGCGCATGAAGGAAGAGGAAGCGGCTAAAAAGGCTGAAGAAAAGAAGCTTGCTGCCAGAGATAAGCAGATTAAGAGTGCAGCCAGAAGTGTGGCAAGCTCTGCAGGAGGTACGATCGGAAGGGAGCTTGGCAATCAGCTCGGCAAATCCATCGGCGGCAGCTTTGGTAAGAAGCTGGGTGGCAATGTGGGAGCTTCGCTGGGAAGAGGAATTCTGAGTACATTATTTAAGAAGTAAATGATAAAGGTGGAATAAGACAGGAGGGACTTACATGTGTACAGCAGCGGTCTATAAGACGAAGGATCATTATTTCGGACGCAACTTGGATTTCGATATTTCTTATGGAGAAAAAATTGCGATCACTCCAAGAAATTATCCTTTTTCCTTTCGAAAAGTAAAAGATTTGGAGAGCCACTATGCTATGATCGGCATGGCAACGGTTGTGGGAGGTTATCCTCTTTATTATGATGCAACCAACGAAAAAGGGCTCAGCATGGCGGGACTGCTTTTTGCAGGAAATGCGGTATTTCAGCCGGAGGCGGAAGGCAAGGACAATGTGACACCTTTTGAATTTATTCCGTGGATATTGGGACAATGTGCAGATTTGAAGGAGACAAAGGCACTTCTTGAAAAAATTAATTTGGTGAATATTCCGTTTAGCGAGGAACTTCCGCTCTCTCCGCTTCACTGGATGATCTCAGACCGGGAAGGCTCCATCACCGTTGAGGCAGTTCAGGAAGGACTGAAGGTCTATGAGAACCCGGTTCAGGTATTGACGAACAATCCGCCTTTTGATATGCAGATGTTTAACCTGAGTAATTATCGGAATCTGTCTACCGACAATCCGGAAAATCTTTTTGCTAAGGGGCTGGAGCTTAAAACCTACAGCCGCGGTATGGGGGCAATGGGACTGCCCGGGGATCTATCCTCACAGTCGCGCTTTGTGAAGGTTGCCTTTACCAAAATGAATTCTCTTTCCGGAGATTCGGAATCCGAGAGTGTCAGCCAGTTTTTCCATATACTGACTTCTGTGGAGCAGCAGCGGGGACTGGTGCATATGGGAGAGGGGAAATATGAGATTACCATTTACAGCTCCTGCTGTAATACCGATAAAGGGATTTATTATTATACTACCTATGAAAACAGTCAGATTACCGGCGTGGACATGCATAGAGAGAATCTGGATGGCGACAGTGTAGTGACTTATCCGCTGATCACCGGACAGCAGATTCGGATGCAGAATTAGTGACAGCTGTCAGGACTCACTGAACGAAAAGTGAATACGGTTTAAAAAGAACTGGGCAACGGGACCAACCAAAAAGGCACAGATGATGGTTCCGATGCCGAAAACACCACCAAGCAGAAAGCCTGTTACAACAAAGCAAATATCCACAATGACACGAATGATCCCAAAGGGCTTATGAAGCTTATCGGCAGCTACAATCGCCACCAGATCGTTAGGACCGGTTCCCGCTTCCGAGCGTATGACAATGGTCATACCGAGAGCTAAGATGATGCAGCCGGCAACAAGAAGGATCAGGCGGAGCGGAAGCGCAAGCCTGTCGTTGATAAAGCCACCAAGAAGCCATGTAAAAAAGTCAATGATCGGACCACCGAAAAACATACAGATGATGGTTCCGATGCGGATATAGCTTTTATCGACAACGAGAAGAACAAGGATGATCAGAAAGCAGATCAACATATGAGTCCTTCCGTGGGTAATCGGCAGACCGGCAGGCCAGGGGATGCTGCGGAATAATCCCTGAATAAAGACATTGAATGGATCAGAACCTAAATTGGTCTGAATAAACAGGGTGACTCCCAGGTGGGCAATGATCAGACCAATCAGTAATATGACAATTTTTTTTATGAAAAGTTTTGTTTTCATCTTTTGCAGTATCCTTTTTACGAGAGTTATAAAATGATTATATAATAGGAAGTGCATTGTTACAAATGAAAATATAGATTGGTTAAAAACTCAGTAATATTAGGTGATTGTATAGGAGAAAGCAGAGCACTCTCAGGTGGAAGCCTGGGAGTGTTTTTGGTATAATGAACTATAAAGCATAATGTTAGACATGGAATGAAAGGTGTCTTGATTAGACGTTGAGTTTGGTGCGGAATTGCCAGATTTGGACTAATGGAAACGGAGAATTACTATTTCCCAGAGCAGGGAATCTGGTATACTATATGGAGGCTTTTATGAGAGGAAGAGGGATAGCAACAGCATGTGCCATAATGTCAGCCGGAGCTCTGGTTTTGCAAGGGTGCGGCAGGAAAATGCCCGCAGATGCTACAGAAGAAACGAACACAGAGATAACGATGGAATCAGTTGAAACAACGAAAGCAGAAGAAAGCAATACAGAAGAAAGTAATACGGAGTTACATAGAGAGCAGGATTCCCCAACGACTGAGTTGGCAACACCAAGGGTAACAGGAGCCCTGCATGTGGAGGGTACCAGACTGGTGGATGTTAACGGGAATCCCATTCAGTTAAGAGGGCTTAGTACCCACGGACTTGCCTGGTTCCCCGACTATATCAATGAGGAGTGCTTTCGGCAATTCCGTGAAGATTGGAATGTGAACGTGATCCGGCTTGCTATGTATACTGCAGAAGGTGGCGGATATTGTACGGACGGTAACAGGGAAAGCCTGAGAACCTTAATTCGGAACGGTGTGGAATATGCTACAAACCAGGATATGTATGTCATTATTGATTGGCATACCTTGTCAGACAATAATCCTAACACATATCTTGAAGAATCTAAGAATTTTTTTGATGAAGTATCAAAGGAATATAAGGACTATAACAATGTAATTTATGAAATCTGTAATGAGCCCAATGGAGGAACAAGCTGGGGTGATGTCAAATCCTATGCCGTGAAAGTGATTGAGACAATAAGGGCCAATGATGATGACGGAATCATTCTGGTGGGAACCCCTAACTGGTCTCAGTATGTGGACCAGGCAGCAGCAGATCCCATTACCGGCTATGACAATATCATGTATACCCTGCACTTTTATGCTGCCACTCATACCGATTGGCTGAGGGAGGGCATGAAGTCTGCTATTGCTGCCGGATTGCCGATTTTTGTGTCTGAATTTGGCATTTGTGATGCTAGCGGAAACGGCGCGATAGATGAATATCAAGCGGAGCAATGGATAAATGCCTTGGATGACTATGGAGTCAGTTATGTGGCATGGAATATCTCCAACAAGAATGAGACCTCTGCAATATTTAACAGCAGCTGTAAAAAGGTGTCCGGGTTCTCGGAGAGTGATTTAAGTGCATCCGGCAAATGGCTTTATCATATGCTTACCGGAAAACAGGATGTGAAACCTGCCGGAAATGAGGGAAAACAGGGCAGGAGCACAGCTTCAGGAAGCGAAGAAAAACCTGGTAGCAGTACGGCTTCCGGAATCGGAAAAAAGACGGAAGACAAATCGCCAAATAGTATAAAAGCAGACCTGAACAACGATTCTCTTTCCGCGGAGGTACAGATTAAGAACAACTGGGAGTCGGAGGGGAAGACATTTTACCAATATGAACTGACAATAGAAAATACCTCAGGCAGTAATTGTGACAGTTGGGAAATCGATTTACTCTTTAACGGTGACATTGTACTTTCAGACGGATGGAACGGAGAATACAGCGTGGATGGCTGTACTCTGCACATTACCTGCAAGGACTATAACGGCAATATTGCAGCCGGTGAAAGCATAAAGGATATTGGCTTTATCGTTAGCGGAAAGCAGGATTTGAAGGTTGTTGAAATAATTATTTAGTGTAAAAGATGGATATTTTATATTGACAATGCAAATCACTATTGATAGAATTACACAAATAAAGGAAGGATAAGCCCATGATTAGATTATTAATCAGTATGAACAAAATGAACCAGCAACAGCAGCTTATTGTTAAAACTGACAATGGGCTTTTTGCGTTGTGTTCATAACAAGTATCTTTCTCTAGTTAATCTGAACCAAACGGTCGAAAGCTCAATGCGAGTTTTTGACCGTTTTTTAGTTTGTCGATTTTGGCAACTTGGAAGGGAGGTGTACCATGCCGGAACAGTCAGAGCTTCCCCAGCAGCAA
>JAHAYJ010000035.1 GCA_018384375.1 Lachnospiraceae bacterium | reverse complement strand
GGTCGTGGGTTCGAATCCCATCCGGGTCGTTTTTCATAAAATTCAAACATTTGGGATCTTAGCTCAGCTGGGAGAGCATCTGCCTTACAAGCAGAGGGTCATAGGTTCGAGCCCTATAGGTCCCATTAATCAATTTTATATTGATTATGCCGGCGTGGCGGAACTGGCAGACGCACAGGACTTAAAATCCTGCGGGACTAACCTCCCGTACCGGTTCGATTCCGGTCGCCGGCATTGCTTAAAAGTAGAGGAAACGTTGATAAATACTGCGTTTCCTTTATTTTTACATAAAGGGAATGATGTTCTCCCATGGGTTGAAATCCCTAAACCGCATTTGATGCTGATGACTTCTGTATATTTATCATGCAGAAATTGTCAGTTTTTTTGCAATTCAGGAGGATGATATGTTAACAAGCATTGCATTAATTTTATTGTTAGGACTGTTATTAGGATGGATTTTCTCAAAATTGAAGTTACCAAGTCTGCTTGGGATGATTATTTTAGGAATCATACTTGGTCCACATGCACTGGATTTGATCGATGAATCGATCCTTATGATATCGGGAGATCTGCGGCAGATTGCATTGGTAATCATATTGACAAGAGCCGGACTTTCTCTTGATCTTTCCGATTTAAAGAAGGTCGGCAGACCGGCAGTTCTCATGTGTTTTGTCCCTGCCTGTGCAGAAATATTGGGAACAGTATTGTTTGCCCCCGTTTTGCTTAAAGTATCTTTTTTGGAGGCAGGTATTATTGGAAGTGTAATTGCTGCTGTTTCCCCTGCGGTAATTGTCCCCAGAATGATCAAAATGATCGACGAGGGATATGGTACCAATAAGAGCATTCCACAGCTGATTTTAGCAGGTGCTTCGGTAGATGATGTATTTGTAATAGTGATATTTACGGCACTTACAACCTTGGCATCTACAGGAACAATATCTGCGGGGAGCTTTGCACAAATTCCCATTTCAATTGCTTTGGGGATTCTTCTTGGGTTTGCCGTAGGAGCAGTGTTGGTTCTGTTTTTACAAAGGTATCATATGAGAGATTCTGTAAAAATAATGATCATATTGAGTATTTCTTTTCTGCTTTTGGAAGTGCAAAACAGATTGGAAGGGACAATCCCGGTATCAGGGTTACTTGCTATTATGAGTATGGGGATCATCATTAAGCAAAAATATGATGTGTTAGCTTCCCGATTAGCCATAAAGTATAATAAATTGTGGCTTGCTGCGGAAATATTCTTGTTTGTGTTGGTTGGCGCTGTTGTTGATTTGAAATATGTTGTCTCAGCTGGGGTGGCTTCCATACTACTGATAGTTGGAGCTCTGCTTTTCAGAATGCTTGGCGTAGCTTTTTCATTGATAAAAACAGATTTATTGAAGAAAGAAAGGCTGTTTTGCATGCTGGCATATACGCCTAAGGCAACGGTTCAGGCAGCTATCGGTGCAATTCCGCTTTCAATGGGACTTGATTGTGGAAATACAGTGCTAACGGTTGCCGTGTTGGCAATTCTGATTACAGCTCCGTTTGGAGCCGTATGTGTTGATAATCTGTATAAGCGATTATTGATGAAGTAGGAGATTCTACATATAAAAAGTTTTATAAGTTTTGGAATATGACATATGTTGTCAGATTATATCTGTTATACTTTCTATATGAAAAGAAATGTTTACAAAAAAGCATGACTTACGAAGGAGGCAGTAATATGGGAAGACCGGTAAATAAGGAAGAACTGAGGGAAGCGGCAAATGTCAATTTTAATCGCCTGTTAGAGATGATTGAGAACAGAACAGAGGAAGAAAAAAATACGCCTTATGATTTCTCACAGGATGAAAAGAAGAAGGAAGCTCATTGGAGAAGAGATAAGAACTTAAGGGATGTATTGGTACACTTGTATGAGTGGCATATGCTCCTCCTGGACTGGATTAAGAACAGGGAGGATGGAGAAAACCGTCCATTCCTGATGGAAGGCTATAACTGGAAAACCTATGGAGAAATGAATATTGTTTTTCAGAAGAGAGGACTTTTGCTGACAGAAGAACAGGCACTTGATAAGCTGAAGGAATCGCATGCCAGGGTCATGGCTGCACTGGAAACCTTTTCCCAGGAGGAGTTGTTTACGAAAAATGTGTATCCCTGGGCCAAGGGAAGTGCAATAGGTGCATATTTTATCAGTAATACCAGCAGCCATTATGATTGGGCAATGAAAAAGATGAAGGCACATAAGAAGAATGTGAAGAATTAATTTATGAGGAAAAAGCTGCTAATCAAACTGCAGCCAGTTTTTAGCAGCCCGGCAGGAAGCGACACGGTTAAGAGGGACATCGACAAGGCATAAGATGTCCTCTTTTTCTGTTTTATAGAGCAGATCTCCCTCCGGCGCAGCTACCAAGGATTCTCCGGCAAAGTATAAATCATTCTCTTTACCTACACGATTACACATGGCAATATAGCTCTGAGACTGGAAGGCCTGGACACGGATTTCCCATGCAAAAAGCTCCATCGGTTCGGTTGTCAGGTTTGCCGTAGGAATGATGATCAGCTCAGCTCCTTGCTTCGCGCATGTGCGGATGCTGGATGGAATATGTCTGTCAAAACAGATCACAATCCCGATTTTCCCAAACGGAGTATCATAGACATGAAAGCCATCCGGAGAAGGCGTATAGTAGTCCTGCTCATAGAAGTTTTCTGCCTGGAAGATGTGCACCATTTTGGAGATGCCGACAATTTGTCCCTTTGAATCGATCATCAGAGAGGCATCATAATTCTGCCCATTCAGTTCAAGATAGACATTGGGACTTGCCCACAATCCGAGTCTCCTGCAGGTTTCGCAGAGCAAAGTGATTTCCGGTCCGTCCGGGCGCACAACCCACAGGGAGGCATCCTGCTTTTCCTTCTGTGCAAAAAAGGGGGAAAGCTGTACCTCCGGGAAAAAGATGAAATCCGCGCCGTTTTTCTTTGCGGCTTCCATTTTATGTATTGCTGTCTGTAAATTTTCTTCTATATTCGATGTCATCTGCATCTGAGCCATTGCCAGCTTCATTTTTTCCTCCGTTCCGAAACAGTATTGTTCCTGAAAAGTAAACACAATTGGATTTCTGATATCATATATTTAAATTCCTACTTTGTCAATAGGCTTTCTGCTTGCATTCGGGAATTCAGGAATGACGACAGAGTATTTGGTGAGACTTTTGGTTTGCCCAAAAGAATGGAAACATAGTATAATAGGCCAAGGGAAACCCAGATAAAATATTTAGAAACGGAGTGATTTTTGTGAAAGAATCTATTAGCAGAGAAGAGGCAGTTGCGCTTCTGAAAAAGTATAATCATGAGGCATTCCACCTGCATCATGCGTACACGGTGGAAGGTGTGATGAAATGGTTTGCGGATAACAGGGGCTATGGAGAAGACAAGGATTTTTGGGGAATTGTGGGTCTGCTCCATGATATCGACTTTGAGGAATATCCGGACGAGCATTGCATTAAGGCGCCGGAGCTGCTGCGCGCCGGCGGAGTAGGGGAAGATATCATTCACGCGGTGGTAAGTCATGGCTACGGGCTGACAGTTGATGTGAAACCGGAGCATGAGATGGAAAAGGTTCTCTATGCGGTAGACGAGCTTACTGGACTGATTGGTGCAGTCGCACTGATGCGCCCGTCTAAGAGTGTGATGGATATGGAGCTGAAGTCTGTAAAAAAGAAATACAAAACTGCCAATTTTGCGGCAGGCTGCTCCAGGGATGTGATCGAGCGCGGGGCAGAAATGCTGGGGATTTCATTAGACGAATTAATAAATGACACGATCCTTGCAATGCGTTCCTGCGAGGAAAATGTCCGCAATTATGAAAACTGATATGGAATAAGGAGATAGAGTATCATGGCAAAAGAAGCCTGGAGATTAGAGAAAGAGCAGATGGTAAGGGATTTCCATGTGCGGAATCAAAATGCTGTGAAGGGACAGATTGTTTTTACAGGTTCTTCCCTGATGGAGATGTTTCCCATTGAGGAATGGGTAAAGGAACTGGGGCAGGATGCGCCAATCGTATATAATCGTGGAGTGGGAGGATACCGCACTACAGATTTGCTGCCGATTCTGGATGCCTGTGTGTTTGAACTGGAACCTCGCAAGGTGTTCATCAATATTGGAACCAATGATCTGAGCGATCCGGATATACCGATTGAAAAGGTGATGGAGCAGTACGACCGGATCATTACTCAAATTGAGGAGAAGCTTCCCAGTGTCATGATTTATATGATGGCATATTATCCAATCAATTATGAGGCAGCAGCGGAAGAGATGAAGCCGTGTCTCCTGATTCGCACCAATGAAAAGATTCGTGCGGCGAACGAGCAGGTGGAAAAGCTGGCCGCAAAGCATGGACAGAAATATATCAATGTCAATGCACCGCTTATGGATGAGCAGGGGCGTTTAAAAGCAGAGTATACGATTGAGGGGATGCACATTAAGCCGGAGGGATATCGGGCAATTTTTGATGACGTAATGAAGTATGTGAAGGAGTAAAAGTGATAAGTAAAACCTTTGACAAAATAAAGAAGATTCTGCCGATCACGCTGCTGGTTTGGCCCTATTTATGCATCCTTCCTTTTGGACTGGGAAGTGATAATGAAGAGTTTTCTGCCGTCTTTATTTTATTATACTGCGGATTGACTTTAGTAGTCTATGCTTTAAACATTATCAATGCCTGCTTATACAAAGGGGAGGATGCCTGTTACAGGTTAGCCTTTTGGAATATGCTGATCAAGCTTGTGCATATTCCATTTTATTTATGTGTATTTGTGCTTGGCGTTTGTTTGTTACTGGCAGCGGTAGTACCGGCCTTACTCTTTGTAACACCGATAATGGTATTTATGCTGTTTCTTATTGATTTGTTTTTGATGGTAACCTCATCCCTGTATGGCATGAATGCGCTGATCAGAGCTGCTCGGCAAGGTATGGTATCCAAGAAATTTGCGGTAATAGGGAGCATTTTGCACTTCTTTTTTGTGACGGATGTGATCTGCTCGATTGTTGTGTATGCTAAGCTAAGAAAAGGCAGAAAGAAAAAATGAAGAATCTTACAGGAAGTGGACGATCATTTTTCTGGTGCGTGATAGTAATTGCCATAGTTTTACCTTTTCGCCCATTCTGATACGGTTTGTGACCGGCAGCGCTGAGGAAGAAGTTGCTCATATGGCATCCTTATACTTAAAGGTAAATGCAAGCCTATATTTTCTTCCGGCATTGATCTGTATTTTTCGGAACAGTATGCAAGGATTTGGAGATAATAAAACCCCTCTTGTTTCCAGCTTGATTGAATTGGCAGGGAAAGTGTTGATTGCCTGGTTCCTGGCACCTGTGATTGGATATTGAGGAGTTATCATTTCTGAGCCGATCGTGTGGGCTGTTATGGTTATTCTACTGATTGCCGGAATGAAAAGGTGGAAAATTCATTATTTCTGCAGTTCTTCAAGCTGAGCTTTCAATCTGGCGATTTCGGCGTCCTTATCAGCGATTTCGGCGTCCTTATCAGCAATTTCAGCGTCTTTATCAGCAATTTCAGCATCCTTATCAGCGATTTCAGCATCTTTCTCAGCAATGGCCTGTTTCTTGGCCTCGATTTCGCCTTCATATTTTTTTAGAATAATATCGATATCCA
>JAHAYJ010000031.1 GCA_018384375.1 Lachnospiraceae bacterium | reverse complement strand
ATCCTCTCCAGTGTTTCAATCTTAAGTTCTTTTCTCTTCTTTGGCATCTTACATATCCTCCCCCACAATTCATCTCAATACAATCTACAACTTCTAATGTTATTTCTTCTCTTAGTGTTTTTAATCTTCTCTTGGTATAATCATAGGACATCCCTGTCTCTGCTGCGATTTCCTTGATGTACATCTTCTTGATTAAAAATGCCTTCATCATCTGACAATCAAGGTCGTCAAGATCTTCCACGAATTCCTCAAGTAATTCATAATCCATCTTCATGATACTGATAATTCGGATTTCCTTCGCATAGGTTTTGGCATCATCAATCCCCTTTAAAAGACCGTCAGTAATCTCGCCTGTCTTCATAGCCTCATCCAGCATAACATTTGCTATAGCCTCATCCTCTGTAGGACTGCTAATCTTAGAGCTCTGAACTCTCACTCCCAGTTCACCACGATTGTGACTTCTGGAGAATTCTCTCTCCGACTTAATCTTGTTAAAAATTCCATGAGCTGTCACAGTTCTGCTCTCACTCGTTGTCACAAACTCACTCATCTTTTTGTCACGACTTCCGGGGCTCTCGCCCCGGATTTTTTACTCTATTCCTCCAACCATTTCATGGTCAGCTACAAACCTCACCATATGCTCATCTATCAGTCGTTTCTGCTGTTGATATGCGTACATCAGTGTTTTCTCACAGATTCTGTTGATCATCCGCGGTATGCCTGCGGATACCTTGAAGATTTCATCTTCGGCTCCACTGGTGAACAGATCCTGTTTCACTCCTGCATATGCCATATGTGTTGCGATATATTTGACGGTTTCTGCTCTGTCCAGGCGGTTCAATACGATATTCATATCGATTCTTTGCCGTATCGCCGCATAGCTTTGCAACCTTAACTTCTGATCCCAAAGTTCTGTCTGGCCTACCAGTATCAGGCTCATGGGGCTGGCGGAGTCAAACCTGTAATTCAAGAGGAATCGGAATTCTTCCAAAGTTTCCTTCCCCAAAAGATGTGCCTCATCCAGTACAAACACCACTTTCTTTTTCTGGACTGTCCTCACGGTTTCGATTTCCTTCTGCAACTGCCTTTTTGAATCTCCCCGGTAGAACCTTGCCTCCAGTCCCATCTGGTCAAGAAGCCCTGCATACAGCCAGCGCGGTGTCAGTTTGGAATCCGACAGATACAGCAGCATGTATTTATCCTTCGGCAACCTGCTTTCAAACATCCGGATCAGGGTTGATTTCCCACATCCCGGGTCTGCGGTAACTACCGCAAACAGCTGCCGGTCTGCCACGTAGGTCAGTCTTCCCAGGGCATCTTCTATCTGCCTCGAGCTGTACAGCCGGTCTGCCGGAATGTCTCTTGTAAACGGCGTTTGCATCAGCTCAAAGAATTCCTCATACATGACTGCCACCTGCCTTTCCATAGTCACCAAAGGAAAGGGCATTTGCCATCAGCCTGTGATCTTCTTTGTATTTCTTTTCCAGTGCATCCAGAAATCGCGATGTTTCCGGAACCTGCCCCGTCATTCCAACCGGTATATCCGGTGTTTTATCACAGAAAGCTCCAATACTTACCCGATGTGCAATAATCGGTTTCATGTCCAGATACAGAACCTTTATGGTATCCGTATTCATGGGGTCATAAGCGATTTCCACCTCGGCATTTGCAAGGGCTGTACTGGCCTCATATTTCACATCTCCAAAGGAGAAGCATCCTGCATTATCCAGTTTTCTTGTCTCATGATGCAGAAAGGCTTCACTTACCACTGTGGTATCCAGAAATATCAGTCCTCTGGTGTCCCTGTTAAACTCCTGCAGGGGAGATATCCCTTCCGCCGGCACCTTCACCCCCTGGGATTCATAATACTCCCGGATCCCGTCATGGGCTTCCTTCTGGTAATCCTGCTCCAGAAAATACTTCCATTTCTGATTCAGTTCCTCCAGGGAATGCACCTTCGCCACCCTTATTTCCGCAATGAACTGGTCTACTTTTTGGTGGAACTTTTCAATTTTTCCCTTGGCCTGGCAAGCCCTCGGTTTCGCATGAAGGACACGGATTCCAAGCCTTGCAAGGGCTGTGTGAAGCTGGTTTGTGGTGTACTGCGTCCCATTATCGAGATAGCAGGCATCACATTTTCCGTGCTTTAAGATTGCCTTATGGAAGGTATCCTCCACCACTTCCTGACGCTGGTTATCATAGAACTCTGACTGCACGATAAATCTCGAATGGTCATCAATCAGGGATGACAGATAGGTCTTGATCAGTGTTCCGTCACTCAGGCGGATATCCGGTCCATATTTGATATCACCCTGTAACAATTCCATTCTGTGTGGTCTGCAGAATCGTCTTGAGGAAGTCTCTCTCTTCTCCGTATAGCGTTTCATCTGCTTCACACCCAGTCCTGCGTTGTACAGATATCTTTGCAGCGTTGACGCCTTAAGTACTCCCGGCGCAGCATAACCTTCTATCTCCAGAATCTTGATGATCTGGCGGACACTTCGCTTGGGCACCTCCCTCTTTAACTGGATTGCCTCTCCAACTATCTCATCATAGTTCTCCGGCAGTGCCTGACTGCGTCTCTTTTCACGATTCATCGGACGAAGCCCGTCAAATGCTTCCTCCCGATACTTTGCTTCATACCGGTACATGCTTCTCTTTGAAATCTCATACCTTGCTGCGATTTCTTCCCGAAGCTGGCATCTTTTTGCTTCGTCCAGGTCTTCATCCAATAACGGTGCTATCATCTGATAGCGTTTCAGTGCTTCCTCATCCTGCCATTTCTTTACTTCCTTGCTCTGCATAAGCATTACCTCCTTTTGAGGTAATCTTATTACCAACAAGAAATGACAGCACACAAAAGTAGGTGCATAACCCTACGTCTCCGGATACGGTTCTATCCGACCTCCGGAGTTATATATAAACCTGGTGACCACCGAAAGCCACCCGGGGCTTATCCTTTCTCTGAGTTCCTTCAGCAAAGACTCACTGGATTTCAGGAACTCGACATCCAAATCCATGAGATGGTGCAGCATCGATCTCATCTGTCCATTGATATTTGCCTCATTGTGAAGCATCCACCATTTCCAGTGCTTCATGGTTGCTTCACACGGATAGTTCTCCGTTCCGGGGTCATCTGCACCAATCACTTCATCCACCACATCCTCTATGATATCAGAACCATAGTGCTTGTATGGAATCATACAGTCTGGCAGTTCATTATGCAGTCTTCGGCATTTCTCATTGGTACATTTCAGGCGGTTAATGGCAAACCAGCTTTTCTTTCCACCTGCTTCTTTATGAACACGCAGCTTCCTGTCCCTCCTGCATAGAGGGCATCCGCATTCCGGAC
>JAHAYJ010000025.1 GCA_018384375.1 Lachnospiraceae bacterium | reverse complement strand
CCGTACATGCCTCTGTCGTGACCGTAAAGCCCTGCGGGATCGGAAGGCCAAGATTCGTCATTTCAGCCAGATTGGCTCCTTTTCCACCCAGAAGGTTACGCATATCTGCATTTCCCTCTTCAAATGCATAAACCCATTTCACCATACTCTTTTCTCCCTTTTTCCTATTAAGACAGCTACCGCATCAAATACCGAATATACCATGAACAAATTGTTCATGGTATATCATCAGGTACTCCGTTGTACCGCTATCCTTATTTTATCTGCATTATAACATATTATTGTAGATATTGCACTATTTTTTCATGTAAAATCTATCTTTTTTCAACATTATTATTATTTTACATCGGGAATGAAGGAATCAAAAATAAAGAGATCAAACTGACTTCTTGCCTTCTCCAGCTCCTCCTGGCTCTTGATCGTCCATGCTGCAGCCGTGTTTTTATACAGATTTCTGCACAGTCTTCTGGAAAGCATATTCTCATACTTGTGATTGTATGCAATAAAATCAGGCTTCGTCATCCAGTTCAGAAGCAGATTTTGTAAGATTCTGTATAACATCCCCTTGAATTCCCCTGACTTCAGAAAAGCATCGGAAAGCTGTCCCCGGAATACGTTGTTACGATACCGCCGATACCACAAGAGGACCAGCGGATTAAAGGATTCAATACAGTAAACTCCCTGATATCCCTGCAGCAGCTCATCTACAATCGGGCAAACCGAAAGATCCATCCACTCCACTTTATATTCGATAATGAGCGGAACCTTTCCCCCTATTGCTTTCAGAACCTCCTCCATTCTCGGTATCGTCTCTTCACTCTCACACAGCTTAAACTTCTTCAGTTCTTCCCAATTATAATCACAGACCTTTCCTTCCTTTCCGCAGATCCGCTGAAGGGTAAAGTCATGAAATACAACAGGAACCCTGTCCTTGGTCAGCTGCACATCCAGTTCGATTCCATAACCGGCAGCTACCGCCTTTTTAAACGCAGCAAGGGAATTTTCAGGTGCCTGCGTCAGATTGTCATGTAGCCCTCTGTGGGCATAATATACATCTGAGAATTGCTTTCTCTCCTTCTGGTGTCCGAATCTTGGCATAATTGCCAGAAAATAAAGGACTATGATTATCGCTGCTACAATTAATACAATATACAATGCTGTCATTTTTCCACCTGTTTCTTTTTAAATTATCTCTGGTTTCCCTTTGATCATAGCTTAGTCGTCCACGTCAAAATTCTCCAGCAGATCTTTCTTTTTATCCGGTCTTGCATCCCCGTGTCTCACCTGGGTCATCGTGAGCAACGCCAGAACAGAAAAGAAGGCTGCATAGGGAAACAACGTTCTGTAGGATACATTCTCAAGCAAAAATCCTGATAGTATCGGGGTAAAGATCTGCGCGGTCATAGAGAAGGTGTAGTAGGTTCCTGTAAACTTGCCGATATCACAGCCCTTACTCATCTCTACGATCATAGGATAAGAATTCACGTTGATCGCTGCCCATGCCACACCGATCGCTGCAAATGCCACATTGATGATCGGATGATATTCTCCGGCAAACACTGCCGCGAAATAACAAAGTGCCATCAGCGCAACACCACCCATGATCGTCTTCTTTCTCCCGATCCTGCTTGCAAGGTTTCCAATCGGTATGTAGCTCAATATTGCCGCCACGGTGGCAACCATCAGACAATCCGCGAAGCCACCTCCTTCCAGCTTCCATACCACTCTTGTGTATCTGGAAAATGCTGTGGTAACTGCATTATAGGCAGTAAACCAGAAGAAAATGGACGCAAGAAGAAACAGCATACTTCTTTTTACTTCCCGGGGCATTTTTACTTTTGCTCCATCTGCTCCGGTCTGTGCTTCCTGCTCGGCTACATCCTCATTTTCGACGATAACACCTTCCTTTTCCTCATATGCACGAACCTCCTCTTCCACCCTTGCCTTTACTTTCTTTTCATTAATTGTAATTACAAGAACGCCGACGGCAACTGCCATCAATGCCGCAACGCTTACAAACAAAGGCATATAGTCCGGCCTGTCACCGCCACCCACAAGGAGCTTGATCATGATCAGCGTATAGACACCGCCCACGGCTCCCATCAGATTAATAATGGCATTTCCCTTGCTTCTTAACTTGTTTGGCGTTAAATCCGGCATCAGCGCAACTGCAGGAGACCGGTACAGTCCCATAGCCAGCAAAACAGCAAATAAAGAAACCACAAACAAAACCAGGTTACCTTTTCTGTCTGCTACAGGCAAGAGCAGCATAAAGATCACTGCCAGAATCGTTCCCACAACAATAAAAGGCATTCTCTTTCCGAATTTCGTATCCACTTTATCAGACAGGCTTCCGAACAGCGGGAGAAGGAACAGAGCCAGTACGTTATCAGCCGCCATCAGCATGCCGGTGATCGTTTCTCCCAATCCAAAAGTATTCTGAAGCATAAGAGGTATGATATTATCATACATTTGCCAGAATGCGGAAATAGATAAGAATGCCATTCCGATCAAAAAGGTTCTTCTGTAATTTAGTTTCATATAGATTCCTCCAAGATTCTTATATTGAATAATCCTATTATACACCACATTTGTCTGTTTTGTAGAGCCCGTCTTGCCTATAAAACAAAAAATCCTTAACTCTTGGCTTAACCAAGTTTAAGGACTTCTTCGGGTTGGGCTATTCTTTTCAATAGCTAGCAGCTCGTAGGGGAATCGAACCCCTGTTTCCGCCGTGAGAGGGCGGCGTCTTAACCGCTTGACCAACGAGCCATTTATCTTGTACGGCTGCCTAGCGCATCGCACTTGATTATTTTATTATAAGTTGACTGAGAATGCAAGTATTTATTTTATTTTTCTAAAACTTTTTGTAACAAATCAAATCAGGTCATAAAGTGCCTTGGCCAGCCCGTCGTGATTGTTATCCTCCTGGGTGATCGTGGTCGCTGCTGCCTTCACCTCATCACTGCCGTTTCGCATGGCAATTCCCATCCCCGCTGCCTCAATCATGGAGATATCATTCTGCGCATCCCCTGCTGCCACGGAAAGCCAGATATTGATCCCCAGAAGCTCACAGAGCTTTTGCACGGATGCTCCCTTCCCCGAAACAGAGGGAAACAGCTCCAGATAATAGGGATTGGAATAAAGGAGTGAGATACCCTCTTCCTGTGCCCAGGGAAGAAGAGACTTTCTGAATGCTTCAATCTTCTCATGATCCTGCAGCTCAATTGCAAGACACTTGCAGGAACCCTCCTGCATGATCGCCGTCACATCCTTACTGACAATAACCGGGGTCTTGATCACTCTCTGATAATAGTGCAGCTGCTCATCCTCCACAGGGGAGATAATGTGAGTGTCTGTATAGGTATGACAGTGAACGCCAAAGCGCTCTGCTTCCTTCATAATATATGCAATCTGTGGAAGCGTCAGGGTAACCTTATAGATGGTCTGCCCTGCATCACAGTCATAAATCTGCCCGCCATTATAGCCGATCAGGTACATGCCGGGAAAATCCAGTTGCAGATATTCCTTTACGCTCATCACACTGTTAATATCTCTGCCGGAGCACAGCACCAGCTTATGTCCTGCCGCTGACCACTCCTTCAGAACCTCTCTTGTATATACGCTGATCTGTTTGGTATCATCAAGTAACGTGCCGTCCAGATCCGTAAATAATATTTTTGACTTTTTAATTATATCCGGATGCTCCTTTAGGAATGCGTGTCTTAGCTTAATGCGATCCAAAATTTCTTCCGGTATAAAAAGCTTCCCGTAGCCGACTGCCAGATCAAGCCCCGGCTTGGCATTACCGTGAAAATCGGAACCCCCGCTGATGCAAAGCTCATACTTATTTGCCAGCTTACGCATTTCCCGCTCGTCAGAAGGACTGTAGGTGCAGTACACCGCTTCCAGCCCCTGAAGCCCTACCTCCTTAAGCTGTGATACCAGCTTGTCTAACCGCTCCTTACCCATATGATAAAGAAGCGGATGGGCAAGGATCGGGAAGCCGCCCGCCTTTAGAATGATCTCCACCGCACGCATGGGCGTAATCTTTTTGCGCGGCACAAAGCAGGGACATCTGTCCCCGATATACCGGTCAAAGGCTTCCTTTAAGCTCTTCGTATATCCATGCTGCAGCAGATACTTTGCAAAATGGGACCGGGTGATCACACTGTCCGGAAATTCGGCAACCAGTTCCTCGTAGGTCACCGGCATTCCATGCTCTGTAAGCCGACGGCACATCTCTCTGTTTCGGATTTCCCGCCCGTTTACAAAATTGACGAGACGGCGCTTAAAAAAATCACTTTGATAATCAATATAAAGACCTACAATATGAATATCCTGTCCCTCATATTCCGAGGAAAACTCAATTCCGGGAATAACCTCTATTTCCCTGTACTTTGCTGCCTTTAGTGCCTCCTCAATGCCGTCCGTGGTGTCGTGATCGGTAAGGGCTATGGCAGAAAGTCCCTTTTCCACCGCATAACGAACCAGCTCTGCCGGGGAAAAACTGCCATCTGATTTATTGGAATGTGTGTGTAAATCTACAATGTTCATAAAGCCTCATCAGTTATCATCTTCTTCAGCCTGTTTGGTATAAACAGTACGCTTTCTGGCCATCTCATCATTTTCCAGATACTCGTCGTAGGTCGTGATCTTGTCGATCAGAGAACCGTCAGGAAGGATCTCCATAATTCTGTTCGCCGTAGTCTGAACAAACTGATGGTCATGGCAGGAGAATAACGCCACACCCGGGAACTTGATCAGTCCATTGTTCAGTGCGGTAATGGATTCCATATCAAGGTGGTTTGTGGGTTCATCCAGAATCAGGCAGTTTGCACCGCTGATCATCATCTTGGAGAGCAGGCAGCGCACCTTCTCGCCACCGGAAAGAACCTTCACCTTCTTCACACCATCCTCCCCGGCAAACAGCATACGTCCCAGGAAGCCACGGACATAAGTGACATCCTTAACCGGAGAATAGCCGGTCAGCCAGTCAACGATCGTGTAGTCATTGTCAAATTCAGCCGTACTATCCTTGGGGAAATAAGCCTGTGAGGTAGTGACGCCCCATTTATAGGTTCCCGCATCCGGCTCCAGCTCTCCCATCAGGATCTGGAACAATGTTGTTTTGGCAAGCTCGTTACCGCCCACAAAGGCGACCTTATCATCATGTCCCAGAATAAAGGTAACGTTATCCAGAACCTTTTCACCATTGATCGTCTTGGTAATTCCCTCTACGGAAAGCACCTCATTTCCGATCTCCCGTTCAGGTCTGAAATCAATGTAAGGATATTTTCTGCTGGAGGGCTTGATCTCGTCCAGCTCGATTTTCTCTAGGGCTCTCTTTCTGGAAGTAGCCTGCTTGGATTTGGAAGCATTGGCGGAGAAGCGGGAAATAAATTCCTGCAGTTCCTTGATCTTCTCTTCCTTTTTCTTATTGGCTTCCTTCATCTGCTTGATGAGCAGCTGACTGGACTCATACCAGAAATCATAGTTTCCGGCATAAAGCTGGATCTTACCGTAATCAATATCTGCCGTATGGGTGCAGACTTTATTCAGGAAGTAACGGTCATGGGATACCACGATCACCGTATTTTCAAAATTAATCAAAAATTCCTCCAGCCATGCAATAGCATCCAGATCCAAATGGTTGGTAGGCTCATCCAGAAGAAGTATATCCGGATTGCCAAAAAGTGCCTTGGCAAGCAGCACCTTTACCTTTTCATTACCGTTCAGATCCCTCATGGTTGCATAGTGAAGGGATGTATCAATTCCAAGACCATTAAGCAGGGTTGCCGCATTAGACTCTGCTTCCCAGCCGTCCATCTCGGCAAATTCTGCTTCCAGTTCACTGGCACGGATACCGTCTTCGTCAGAGAAATCCTCCTTTGCATAGATGGCATCCTTTTCCTTCATGATCTGGTAAAGTCTTTCATTTCCCATGATAACCACATCCATAACCGGATATGCATCATATTTAAAGTGATCCTGTTCCAGCACAGAAAGTCTCTGTCCGGGTGTGATCGTCACATCCCCGTTTGTGGTCTCAAGCTGTCCTGACAGGATCTTTAAGAAGGTGGACTTACCGGCTCCATTGGCACCAATCAAGCCATAGCAGTTTCCTTCCGTAAACTTAATATTAACGTCCTCAAATAAGGCCTTTTTCCCGATTCGTAAGGTTACATTATTTGCACTGATCATTCCCTGTAAACTCCTCTCCATCCAAAACACTTAGGTTACACTCACATTAACCTATTTTACAGGAAAACAGGGAATTTGCAAGGAATTTGTTACAAAAACTGCTTTTAGTGACAATGCCCCGAACAATTCTTGCAGTCACATCCGCATTGAAGGGATTTCCCGCTCTTTTTATCCTTTATCATGCTCCTGATGATCAAAGCCACAATAATGACCAAAACCACAACAACAATCAATGTTCCCATAGCTGACCTCCATCAAGTATTTCTTTTCGCTTTTATGGTTAGTATATGCTAACTACAAATCATTGTCAACAGTCTTTCGTGAAAATATTCCCTCTCCGCATATCCCATACCTATTTACCGCTCCACAGTAAATACCCTCTACTGTAGAGCGGTAATAACAGTTACTGATTCATCTTACGAATTATGGTTTCCAATTCATGCTTAATCAGTTATGCGATACTTCTGATAGTATTCCTGCCTTGCACTTTCGTCCTCAGAAACCACGCGTACTTCCTCCTGTTTTCCCTCTGACAGAAGAATGGAAATCAGCCTGCCCAGCTTATTTTCCCCAGCTTTTTCGCCTTTATTATAGCCGGACTTCTCCCCATCTTCAAATAAGGACTGTCTTACATATTCCTCATTATACTCATAGATCGACATGGCAATTACCTCTACTCTCTGCTCGGTCAGGAACTCCTTCAGGATGTCCTGACGGATACATTCCTCCACTGCAAGCTCCACCGCCTGCTGTAGTTCCATTGTTTCAAGATTCTTCCTGATCTCCGCCACAAAATAGGCGTAGCCGTATAAGGTCTTACATTTCTTAAGAAGCTCACTGTTATGCCCGAAGTTGATGTTGATGGCACGGACCTTTAACTCAATACAGCCCTCTTTGCCATTTTCAAAGGCATCCGAAAGCCTCTGCTCAAACTCCTCCTCCCTCTTTTCCAGTCCATTGTAGAACACAATGTAGTATGGCGTGGGAATACGGATCAGGCTCCTTACGCTTAAGTCCTTCCCCCGCAGCAGCTTCCTATAGAGGTCACAGAAGTACATGAGCCCTCGGAGCGGCATATTGGGACAATAGGAGGACTGGTGTTCATACAGCCACATATTGCAATCGATGATGAAGGAAACATCGTTCTTCATATTGATATAGATTGCATTCTCCAGCGTATTTACGGTCAGGTCATCCGGATTGGTGTAATCCGTTCCGTTCAGGGCATTGTAGAGCTCCAGCAGCCTTTCCTTGCTGCTGAACAGCATCCGGAATACCCGGTCCTTGTAGGTCTGGTATACCGGTACTCCGTTTTCGGGCAGTTCTTTCTTGGTTTCATTTTGACTCATAAGCGTTCTCCTTTCTTAAGGTGCGCAGGGCAGGCAAACACCTTAAGAAAGGCTCTGCTTCGCATCCCTGCTTCATTTGTTTTGTCTGGGTAATCAAGCAAGGATTCTAAAACAGATGATGCATTCCAAAGACGGAATGCCTTCTTAGAAGTTAAGACCAAAGAAACGATTTTCCGTTAGAATATCTATGCTTTGGTTTGATTATAGCAAGAGGGAGCATAGGTGTCAATTGATTCCTACATTTTATGCATTTTCCGTCCGGTCCGTAAACAAAATGCCACCACTCACCAAGTCAAGATAGGGCTGTGCAAGCACATGAAGTGATATCCCATTTGCCAGTACCGACAGCTGCGTGTTACATACTTTCGTTCCTTTATTTCTCCCGTGGCTTTTACACAATAGAATTGTAGTTCACAAAAACAGGAACAGCACTCGGTACTGTCCCTGCCTTCGTCTTCCGCTTCCTTCTATTGCGGTTCCTGTTTCTTTCTATATGCCTTCTGCCGTTTCTGTGTTTCCGGATTTCTCATCCATATCCGCCTTCATCTCCTTCTTTGTGACTGTTGGCTCTTTATCCGTGACTGTTATCTCCTGATCCTCAGTCTTCATTCCCAGGAGCCTTAATACCGCCTTGGTGGAACCGGCTAAAAGCTTAATAAATGGGGAAAGTACGATTGAAATGAAATGAACGGGCAACACCGTGAGCATGCAGAAGGCTTCTGCTCTCTGCATGGCGATCCTCTTGGGAACCAGTTCTCCAAACACCAGATTAAAAAACAGGAGAACCAGGGTTACCCCGTTATACACAATTGTCTGACTATAGGGAATATGCAGGCTGCTCATCCGCTCTGCCAATATCGGCGAGATACCTGCTGCCGCAGATGCACTGGAATAAAAGCCCGCAAAGGTAATGGCTACCTGAATAGTTGAAAGAAATTTAGTAGAATCCTCAAAGAGTCCCTGGATGATGACTGCCTTTCTATTTCCCTCCCGGGCAAGTGCTCGGATCCGGTTCCTGTCCACTGAAACCACCGCCATCTCCGCCCCCGCAAAAAAAGCATTCATCCATGTAAAAAAAATTAAAAGTAACAGCTGAAGCATAACAGAATCACTGTCAGGGTCCGCTTCCATAAAAGAAAAATCCTCCTTGTAAATCAATATTGTTGTATGAGTGTAGCATAAGGGCGCACCCACCTTCAAGTGCGCCCCATTCTTCTATACATAATCTTTACAAGGAAACCCTTTTATTAAGACACAAAGTCAAACAAACTGATCTGGTTGGATTCCGGCAGATCTCCCAAAAGGTTCAGTTCATCCATCATGTCAATGATCGTCTTGGAAACCTTGGTTCTCTGTCTGAAATCATCCTTGGAGAGGAACGGTCCATCCTTCGCCGCTTCCACGATGGCATCCGCTGCCTTTTCTCCCAGGCCGTCAATGCTGTTTAAGGATGGCATCAGCTTATCTCCTACGATCTGAAAGTTTCTGGACTGAGCGGTAAAAATATCAATGGGGACAAAATCAAAGCCCCTTGCATACATCTCCTGCACGATCTTCATGTCCTTGTAGGTATCCTGCTCCTTCTTGCTCAAGGTGCCGGCATCTCCACGCCGCTTATAGTCAGCCATGTTCTTTTCCAGATGGCTCTGTCCCTGGCACATCAGCTCATAGGAAAAAGCCGATGCGCGAATGGAAAAGTAGGACGCATAATAAGCCAGCGGATAATTGATCTTACAGTAGGCAATTCTCCACGCCATCATGACATAGGCGGCAGCATGGGCCTTCGGGAACATGTACTTAATCTTCTTGCAGGACCAGATGTACCAGTCAGGCACATTCTGTGCCTTCATGGCTTCCTCCCACTCGGGTTTAAGCCCCTTGCCCTTACGCACGCTCTCCATAATGGTGAAGGATAACGCACTGTCCACTCCCTTATTGATCAGATAGATCATGATATCATCACGACAGCAGATACAGCTGGAAATGGTTGCAGTGCCCTCCAGAATCAATGTCTGGGCATTCCCCAGCCATACATCCGTCCCGTGACCTAAGCCTGAAATCCGAATCAGGTCGGAAAAGCACTGAGGCTTGGTATCAAGAAGCATCTGAATGACAAAATCCGTGCCGAACTCCGGAATACCCAGAGAACCCACCGGGCAGCCGCTAATCTGATCCGGGGTAATGCCAAGGGCTGTAGTATTCTGGAACAGGGACATGACCTGCTTGTCATCCAAAGGGATTTTAGTGGGGTCAATTCCCGTCAGATCCTGAAGCATACGGATCATGGTAGGATCATCGTGTCCCAGAATATCGAGTTTCAACAGGTTGTGGTCGATGGAGTGATAATCAAAATGCGTGGTGACAATGTCTGTCGTCATATCATTAGCCGGATGCTGTACCGGTGTAAAGGAATTGATATCCTCTCCCATAGGCAATACAATGATACCGCCGGGATGCTGTCCCGTACTCCTTCTGATTCCGGTACACCCGCCCACAATTCTGTTAATTTCGCAGGTACGCTTCCGTTTTCCGCGTTCCTCATAATAATTCTTCACATAGCCAAAGGCTGTCTTATCTGCCAGGGTTGCAATGGTACCGGCGCGGTAGGTCTGTCCGGCTCCGAAAATAACCTCCGTATATTTATGAGCCTTACTCTGATACTCACCGGAGAAATTCAAGTCAATATCCGGTTCCTTGTCTCCCTTAAAGCCAAGGAAGGTCTCAAAGGGAATGTCAAATCCGTCCTTTACAAGCGGTTTCCCGCATACAGGACAGTCCTTATCCGGCATATCACACCCTGCATTTCCTGCATACGCCTTTACCTCCGGCGAATCAAAATCATAATAATGACAGTGGGGACACCTGTAATGCGCACTTAAGGAATTTACCTCCGTGATTCCCGCCATGAATGCCACCAGGGAGGAGCCTACCGATCCACGAGACCCTACCAGATAGCCATCCTCCACTGATTTCCATACCAGCTTCTGGGCAATGATATACATCACCGCAAAGCCGTTGGTGATAATGGAATGCAGCTCCTTCTGCAGTCGGTCCTCCACGATTTGAGGCAGTTCCTCTCCATAAAGCTCATGCGCCTTATGATAGCAGATATCCGTCAATGTCTTGTCACTGTCCGGGATCACCGGCGGACACTTGTCCGGGCGCACCGGCGCCATCACATCGATCCGGTCTGCAATCTTATTGGTATTGGTAATCACCACCTCTTCCGCCTTGTCACTGCCAAGGTAGGAAAATTCCTCCAGCATCTCCTCTGTGGTTCTAAAATAAAGCGGAGCCTGCTCGTCCGCATCCGTAAAGCCCTTGCCCGCCATAATGATCCTGCGGTAGACCTCATCCTCCGGATCAAGGAAATGAACGTCGCAGGTGGCAACCACCGGCTTGCCGAATTCCTCACCCAGCGCAACGATCCTCCGGTTCACATCCATCACATCCTCCATGCTGTTGATGGAAGGCACTTTATCCGATTCGATCATGAACTTGTTGTTCCCAAGAGGCTGGATTTCCAGGTAATCATAAAAGTTGACAAGCCTTGCGATCTCTGTTTCCGGCTTTCCCTCAATAATAGCCCGGTACAACTCTCCTGCCTCGCAGGCACTTCCCAGAATAAGCCCCTCTCTGTGCTTCATCAGAAAGCTCTTCGGCACACGGGGACGCTTGCTGTAGTAGGTCAGATGGGATTCCGAAACCAGTCTGTACAGGTTTTCTCTTCCGATGTTATTCTCCGCAAGGATAATGGCATGATAGGAAGGAAGCCTTTTTACGATCTCAGGGCTGGAATCTCCCATGGCATTTACCTTTGCAAGGGTATCTGCCCCTGCCTCCCTCAGCATGGGAATGAATTTCACAAAGATTTCCGCAGTAGCCTCCGCATCATCCACTGCGCGGTGATGATTTTCCAGGGATACTCCCATGGTCTTTGCCACTGCATCCAGCGTGTGCTTCGCCTGATGAGGGAGCAGAATCCTGGCCATTCCCACCGTATCCACGTAGGTAAATTTCCTTGAGATTCCCTGCCTTAGTGCATTCTCCTTGATAAAGCTCATATCAAAGCCTGCATTGTGTGCCACCAGAACCGCATCCTTGCAGAATTCCAGGAACTGAGGCAGAACAGTTTCAATGAAAGGCGCATCCATGACCATACTGTCATTGATCCCCGTCAGCTTTTCAATTTCAAACGGAATGGGTACATCCGGGTTTACAAAGGCAGAAAAGCGGTCTGTAATCTGCCCTGCCGAAACCTTCACGGCACCGATTTCTATGATCCGGTTATTGACGGGTGAAAAGCCTGTTGTCTCGATATCGAACACCACGAAATCAGTGTTAAAGTCCTGCCCGCTCTCTCCCGTGACGATCTCCTGCAGATCATCCACAAGATAGGCCTCCATCCCGTATATGATTTTAAAGAAATCCTGCTTATCGGGGTTCGGATCTCCGGCCTCCTTGCGCTTTGCCTTTTCCTCCTTCCACAGATCCTCCCACACATGGTTGGCATCCGGGAATGCCTGCACAACACCGTGATCCGTAATGGCGATCGCCGGATGTCCCCATTTATAGGCACGCTTCACAATATCCTTAGCCTCGGAAACACCGTCCATATCGCTCATCTTCGTATGGCAGTGAAGCTCCACCCTTTTTCTTGCACTGTTATCACTTCTGGAGGTGGTAAAGTCAGGGATCTTCTTTACCCCGGACAAAGAACCGATGGTCAGTTCATTGTCAAATTTATCGACAGTGGCAACCCCTTTGAGCTTTACAAAGGCGCCCACCTTAATCCCCTGCGTGATCTCCTCCACCTGGTCATTGTGTGCAAAGAGCTTAATGGTCATGGTATCGGTAAAATCCGTCACATCAAACATCAGGATCGTTCTTTCATTCTTAATCTCCCTGGAATCATAGTTGATGATCTTACCGCGGATCACCACCTCGCCAATTTCACCGATGATATCCTCGATGGGCATTGCTTCCTCTTCAAAATCCCTGCCGTAAATCACGTCGGGATTGTCGGAGCGCTTTACCGCACGCTTGAAATCGCCCTTGCCTCCCTTTTCGTAATCTCCCTTGCGCAGTCCCTTCTTGTCCCCCACAAAGACGCCTGTTTTTCCGTTCTGGGTCACGGTATCCGTGCCCTGTCCGCTTCCCTCTTCCGGCGGGATTGCAGAAGTAAGTGCCGCATCCGCAAGGGCTCTGTCATCCTCACCCGTATCGGCATGTGCCTGTATAGCTCCCGATGCCCTTGCCGTAATCTCAGCAATCTGGCGTTCCATTTTAAGGTCGTCTTCTTCCTTGTACTTGCCGGTCTTCTTTTCCTTGTAGTCAATCCGGCAGGCAATTCCAAAGCCACAGCGTTCATTAAAAATCTTTTCCAGAATTCTGATAACCTCTGCCGCCTTGCTGTGGGCTATCACCGTATCCTCGATGGTGAGCACCATTTCCGTTTCCCCGGGGAAGGCAATATCTGCCCCCTTAAACAGGTTATACTCTACCGGGCTATAGTTCCGCAGCTCCAGCAGAATACTGTCCTTATAAGCATTCATCAATTTCTCAGGACTGTATTGCTCTGACAAGTGGAACCGTTCATACAGCTTCACGGCCACGCTGTGATTTGCAAAAAGCTGTTTCTTGATCTCCTGCTCCACCTTATATACCGTTTCCTTCTGAATCAGGTAATCGGAAAAAATGGTAACGCGAATAAGGTCCCTGCGCTTTGTGGCAGACACCTTCTCCACTGTGACCTGTTCGAACAGATCCTGTATTTTCTGTTCCAGCTTTAATGATGGAAACACATCAAAAAATTGTTTAGCCATTCCAATTCTCCAGCTCCCTGCGAAGCTCTGTGAGCAGCTGATCCTCCGGAATCTTTCGTATGATTTCGCCCTTTTTAATGAGAAGTCCCTCTCCGATACCACCGGCAATGCCGATGTCCGCTTCCTTCGCTTCCCCCGGACCGTTCACTGCGCAGCCCATAACTGCTACTTTAATGTCAAGCGGAAATTCCGCAACCATATTTTCTACCTGATTGGCAAGCCCGATCAGATCAATTTTGGTTCTCCCGCAGGTAGGACAGGAAACCACCTCTATTCCGCCCTTACGAAGTCCCAGCGTTCTTAAAATAATTCTTGCGGATTTAATTTCTTCCACCGGGTCACCGGTTAAGGATACACGGATGGTATCACCGATTCCCTGATTGAGGATCAGCGCCAGGCCGATTGATGACTTAATATTTCCACTGATGATCGTACCGGACTCCGTGATTCCCACATGAAGCGGATAGTCAGTCTTCTGTGCCAGCACCTCATGCGCCTTTACACACATCATCACATCGGAGGACTTAATACTGATCACCAGATTCTCATAGCCAAGCTCTTCAATCATATGTACCTTATCAAGAGCGCTCTCCACAATGCCCTGTGCTGTGACACCATGGTATTTTTCCACCAGTTCCTTTTCCAGGGAACCGCTGTTGACTCCTACACGGATGGGAATATTTCTTTCCTTTGCAGCCCCGACAACCGCCGCTACCTTATCCTTCCCGCCGATATTTCCGGGATTGATCCGGATCTTGTCTGCGCCGTTTTCGATTGCCGCGATTGCCATCTTATAGTCAAAATGGATGTCTGCCACCAGCGGAATGGAAATCTGCTTCTTAATTTCCCTGATTGCCTGTGCCGCTTCCATCGTCGGCACCGTGCAGCGGATAATCTCACAGCCCGCCTTTTCCAGTTTGTGGATCTGCTCCACCGTCGCCTTGACATCCTCCGTTCTGGTGTTGGTCATGGACTGGATCAGGATGGGATTCCCTCCCCCGATCACTCTATCTCCAATTTGAATGACTCTCGTATGCTCTCTGGTCATGGTCGTTCCTCCAAAATCAATTTATCAATTTTAGTTTATACGCTTTGGCGGGGGGTGTCAATTGAACTTGACTCTGTTTATTTTTCTTTTAGCTCTCCCGCCAGTTCAAAGCCCTTTTTCGCCACAATCACCGCAATCACCTCATTTATCACTGCAGCTGCCGCAATCGTACCCTGTATGATCTGAACACACTCCCGGGCATTCTGTGAAAGAACAGATACCGCAATTCCCGTAAACACCAGAGAGACGCCGGAATGCGGCAGTAAGGTCAATCCAAGATATTTCTGCACATTCTCATCCAGTCCGGTTGCCTTCGCACCAAGCCTTGCCCCAAAATACTTGCCGATTGCCCTTACCACAATATATACGAAGGTATAAACGCCTGCCTGATAAATCGCATGATAGTCAAGTGGAACACCAAGATTCAGGATTACAATAATCATTGCTATTCCCAAAATGGGATTAAAATCCTTTGTGATCTGCGTCAGCTTTTCTTCTGTGACAAGATTTGAAAAAGCCGCCGAAAAGGCCATCCCCATGAGCATAAAGTTCAATAGCGGAGACGGCATGAGATACTGATTACACAGCATACCGATCAGCGATGTGAGCAGGATCCCTGCAATAAGAACGGTCAATGTTCCCCCGCGCTTTTTTGTTCTTTTCAGTAAAAATCCGGTCGGTATCCCCACCGCCCCGCCAATCAAAAGCGGCAAAAAGATCATAACCGGCACCATATATAGCGGCATTCCTCCACCGGAAACATGACGGGCCACGACTGCAATGGTTGTGAAGAAGACCGCCACACCTACCATGTCATCCAGGGCTGCCATCGGAATCAGGGTTCTGGTAACTGCTCCGTTTGTCCGGAACTCATTTACGATGGAAAGTGCCGGTGCAGGCGCTGTGGCAAGCGCAATACCGCCAAAGATGAAGGCAAGGTAAACGGGAATTCCCACCATTGAAAAAATAAGATAGAATGCCAGGGATACCACTGCAAAGGTTCCGAGTGACTGTGTAAGTGTTGTTATGATCAAAGCTTTCCCATAGCTCCTGATTTTCCCCCACACAAGTTCTGTTCCGATCATCAGTCCTACAGCACACTCCAGAATATGAATGGTAATCTGATACAAGGATCTCCCGATCAGTTCGCTGTCAATGAGGGATAACGCATGTGGCCCAAGCACGATTCCGGTAATCAGCCAGCCCAGAATAGACGGCAATCTCAACTTTGCTATCAGTTTCCCGACTGCAAATGCAATCATAATTGCAAATAAAAATTGAAGTATCAGCATGATCTTTCATCCTCCTTAACAATTCCGTAAAGCATATAGTCAAGCATTTCCGGGAGCGTTTTCTCATGCATAAGTGCCATCTGCTCCAGCGACTGCTTATCAAATCTTGGATTGCAACAATACCAGTTAAACATATCCTGCATCATCATAAAATAATTAAGAGCCCTTTCTTGATCTACACCCTTTCGCAGAACATGAGAGTTTAAAACAGTTTCAAGTAAGGCCAGATTCAATTCATCATAGGGTTGTCGTATGCCTGCAATTTCTGCCCGATGCTGTTCCGGTGGATGAACCAGAGCTTCCAAAATGATATTTGCCTTCCACCTGTCCGCCCTCAGAAAATCCATTCTTGCTTTCAGATAGTCTTCTATCCCTGCTGTAGCGGCCGCAGCCGACAAGCTGTCTGTCCACTCCTGAAAGCAGCTCTTCAGACAGGCAATGTAAAGCGCATCCTTATTTTCATAATTGTGATAAAGCAATCCCTTTGCAATTCCCGAATCACAGATATGATTAATGGATGCTGCTTTGTATCCCTTCTCACCGAATTCTTCAATTGCCGCAGTAATAATTTTTTCTCTTGTCAGCCTCGTCTTTTCTTCTCTTTTCATTTTTCCCACACGGAAGCATTTTACACTTCTTATTTTCCCTTCCTGATTCAGATCAAAATAATAGACCTACTGGTCTATTATATGTTTCATAGGCCAGTAGGTCAATATGATTATCCTTTTCCTTCATATTTTTCATAAACAAATTCCGCTCCACAATAAATATGCTCTACTGTAGGGCAATAATAACAGTTACTGTTTCATCTTATTGATAACGGCTTCCAATTCACGTATCTTAGCCTCCAAGGCATCGGCTCTGGCTTCCTGGGCATCGGCTCTGGCTTCCTGGGCATCGGCTCTGGCTTTCTCACGCTCTGTGTTTTCTCTTTCCTCCGCTCGTCCCTCTTCTCTCATATCATCGTCATGTAGAAGTTCTTTCATATATTCCGACCTCCATTTCTCATTACGCCTTCCCGCTTCCACTGCCCTGTGAAGCTTTCCCGTCAGTTCATCCATCGGTTCACCTGTCATGATATATCTGTACAACGCCTGTACATTTTTCGGTACTTCTTCCCGCTGACAGCTGCAATTGAAGAAATACTTTACCGTATGGTCCTGTAATGCCAGCTCCGGCATCTCTTCACACCTGCTTTGGAAGGTATACTGCGGTAAATTTTCCCCGAAAGGGTCAAAGGTACAGATGAACAAAATGTTAGTCTCCGGCAGGGTACGATATGACTGATTTTTTTTCAAATGGTCCGTATCCATCACAGATTGGTAAAACCTGCTCCGTCTGGGCAGGTCATAGTCCTCAGGCTTCTTATGGTTTAGGTTCTGCATCTCCGTATCATAGACTGTCTCCCCGTCTCTGGTATAAATGTCCAGTCGAATGGGCTTTCCGTCCATTGCATAACGGTATTCCCGCTGGGTATGCATTTCTTCCAGCTCTCCCACCGGTTTCCCTAGCAGACATTCCAGTACCTCCCGGCACAGTCTACCATCCTCCATGACCTTGCCAAACATAAAATCATCCGACAGCTTCAGTTCCTCATAGTTTTTTGCCATATGGTTTCCTCCTGTGTTCCGGCAGGAGTTCATGGCATCAGAAAAATCTTTTCTTTTTCTTCCAGCTCCTGCCTAATCATTGTTTGAAATATAAGCAGGAATCTAAAGAAAATAGAAATAAAAATAGAAGTGCAATGAATCTGTTTAGAAGTAGCTGCTTATGCAAAGATTATAGCATGACTGTCCTCATATAGCAACACCTTAGCGTTCTAAAAATATGTTTTTTTATTTTTAACCGGACCTTTTTTCGTATTATTTTTTCTCCCCTCCATCAATCAAAAACACTCTACTGTAATATATGTTTCCATCCTGCCCCTCCGCCACCATCTGAAGTCTGATTTCTTCCTCCGGCAGTCTTAAGACCGGCAGTTCAAACCGCACGCTTACTTCCGGCTTGTAAACAGCACCATCCTGAAGAAGCAGCTTTCGTCCCTGTTCATCCCGCATTTCCACCCACAGCTTATCCTCATTTTTTCCCGCATAAACCACATTGCCGGCAGGCAGCTGCATCCCGCATACCCCGCCCAGCAGAAAAACAAGCAGCACATACAACCCTGAGAACTTCTTCCCCGTCAACCAGATTTTTTTCTCCTGCTTTTGCAGGAAATATCCTGCTCTCTTTTTTCCCCGATGAGCTCCTCCAAGAAGCATACATCTAAGGAATATCCATACACCCAGCAGATTTAGCGGCAGCTTTAGAAACGGAAAAGGAATTTCCTTCTCAGGAACTCCCTTCCATAGTGGAAGGACCAGCGACAGCACAGCAAGCAAAAAGCTCACACCGACAATCACTCTCTTAAGCTGCCAGCAGATTTGCGGAAGGTTCCCTGCCCTGCCCGGATGGCAGAGAGCATCCTTCAGCTGCTCTGCGCTCTGGTATCTGTCCATAGGACTTTCACTGGTACATCTCTCAACAATCCGCTCCAAACCGCTGGGAAGTCCCCTGTCATATTCCCGCAAAGGTCGCCTTTCATAGGGCGGAAGCATCGGATTTTCTCCTGTCAGCATTTCATGTAAGACCGCTCCGAGCCCATAGATATCCCAGTTCTTGTCCCCCCTTGTCCCCTGCCACTGTTCCTTAGGGGTATAGCCCGGAGTTCCCATGCAAAGCTGCTCCCTTCCTGCACCAAAGCCGCAGCGAAGAGCCGCTCCCAGATCAATCAACTTAATACTTCCATCCGGTCTTATCATAATGTTTTCCGGTTTCAGGTCCCTGTAGATGATTGCCGGCTTGCAATTGTGCAGATAGATCAGGATCTCACACAGTTCAAGTGCCCACTTCACCGCAAGAGTCTCCGGCACCCGCTCATTCTTCTTCAGATATTTTCTTAAGGAAATTCCGTCCACGTATTCCATCACCAGGTAATCGCTTTCCTCCTCCCTGAAAAAGTCATAAACTTCCGGAAGTCCCGGATGCTTAAGCTCCTTGAGAAGCTCTACCTCCCTGCATAGATCCGCATTTTCCTGCACAGTCTGCTCCTTCACTGCCACCAGCCTGTTAAGATTTTTGTCCTTCGCAAGAAATACCCTTCCGGCTCCTCCCTGTCCAAGCTGCTCTATCATCTCGTACTTCTGAAACAATATCCTTCCCATTACCATTCTCCTTCCTGACTTCTCATCGCACCATTACATACACTGCCGACAGGTTATCTCTCTCCCCCTTCTTAAGCGATGCTTCCGCGATTGCCCGCAGCCTTTTTTCAATCTGTTCCTCACTCCCCACCTGGGAAGGGGTTAGCAGAGTGAGCAGCTCTTGATCCATCTTCCGGTAAAATCCATCCGTGCAGAGCAAAAAGCCCCCTTTTCCCCAAATTCTTCCCCATTGCATATCCGGACGCCTGAAGGGAAAGCTCCCAAGGCAAGCGGTAAGCCCGTTCCTTCCGTCTGAATGATCCGTTGTCAAAAGCCGCTGCTTTCTGTCTTTGCAAAGATAAATCCTGCTGTCTCCCAGATGAAGGATCAGATAATTCCTTTTCCAGAGAAAGATCAGGGATACCGTTGCCCCAAGCGCAATCTCTCTCTCCGCCGCATACCGGTTGAGATCCCGCCCGATTCCACACATACAGCGAAGAAGGCTTCTTGTAAGTGCCTTCCGTCCTTTCCCTCTTCCCACCAAGGGAACCAGCTCCCGATAAAAAATTTCAATTAACCGCTCCGTAATGTACCCACTGGCCGTCTCACCCTCCTGTAAACCGCCGATACCATCACTTACAACGGCAAGAGAAGCCCTGCCGCGATTGGTGACTACCTGTAAAAAGGCAAGAGAATCCTGATTGTTCTTACGCCTGCCCTGATCCCAGTAAATACCGGAATGAATCTTCAATTCTTGCTCCTTCCCGCTGTACCTGCACAGCCATCCTTTATTCTGTGAATTCAAAATTGGTGATTTTTGCGACGACCAGCCGCATAGTGAACCGTCCTTCCGTTTAAATGCAAGGCAGCTCTGAAAGAAAGATTCCATATCTGTCAACATGGATTCATTTCAATACCCGCGCAGTCAGAATGCTGCGCTCAGAGTAAATTCATTATATAGTTCAAATAAAAAAGAATCCATTGTACAGAATTACCAAAAAAATACTTTTGTTAAAACTGCACAAGGATTCCAGCAAATTCACCTTAAAGTATCAGAAAAATTTTGTTATATCATTAAACAGAACCAAAACCATCAGAACCATCAGCGCTGCCATCCCCGCCAAATGAACCATTCCTTCCTTCTCCGGTGGAATCGGTTTTCCTCGGACTGCTTCTATCAGCAAAAATACCAAACGGCCACCATCCAATGCCGGAATCGGAAGCAGGTTCATGATTCCAAGATTGACAGACAGAAGCAGGGCAATGTTGATCATGTTTAGCATAACATCCAGAGCGCCGTACTGCTTTGCCGAATCATAAACCTCATCCACCACCTTGACCAGTCCTACCGGCCCCGATACATCATTCCTGGACAACTGCCCTGTTACAAGCATCTGAAGACTCTTAAAGGTTGTATCTGCAAAAAACTTCATCGTATAGAAGGAATATTGAAAGGTCTGGGGGACATTACATTTCAGATAGGCTCCCGTCACAAGCCCCATATAGTAACGCTGGGCCTGTTCATCATAGGTAGGCTTGATTACTACCGTATGTTCCTCTTCCCCTCTCTGATAGGTCACCTCAAACGCATCTCCACTCGTATTCAGCTGGGAAAGAAGGGTTATCTCTCCTCCAAGATGAATTCTCTTGCCATTCATCTTCGTAATCACGTCTCCCGGAAGAAGCCCTGCTTCCTCTGCACTGCTTCCTTCGCTTACCCCTCTTACCTCAGGTATTGAGACACCGCACACAGAAACCAGGATCAGCGCCATCAAATAAGCAGTCAGAAAATTGAACAAGGGTCCTGCAAAGATGGTTGAAATACGCGCCCATACGGAAGCCTCCTGAAAACTCTTGCCGGATGCCTCTCCCTTTTCCGCTGCAAGTCCGTCCTCGCCTTCAAACATGCAGGCACCGCCCAGCGGCAGAAGCTTCAGGGAATATTTGGTATCCCCTTTGGTAAAAGAGAACAATGTCGGTCCCATGCCAACAAAGAATTCCACCACATGAATTCCGTTTTTCTTTGCCAACAGGAAGTGGCCAAACTCATGGGAAATAACTACAACAAAAAAAATAATTAAGAATAAAATGATTGAAACAGCCAATCTAGAACCTCCTACCGGAAATATACTCATATGTGGCAGCCTCTGCCTGCAGAATCTCCTCCACAGAAGGATTTGCAATTACCTTGTGATTCTCCATCGCACCCTGAATAATATCATAGATATCGAGGAATTTTATCTTTCTGTCAAGGAAAAGTGCCACCGCCTTTTCATTTGCCGCATTATAGACCGTAGGCATACTGCCTCCCACTGCAATTGCGTCATATGCCATTTGAAGCCCTCTGAAGGTATCCATATCCGGCTTTTCAAACGTAATGGACCCAAGTTCAAAGAAATCCACCCGTTTTCCCTCCATCGGTCTCCTGTCCGGATAAAAAAGTGCATATTGAATGGGAAGCTTCATGTCCGGCATACCCAGCTGTGCCATAATTCCACCATCCACATACTCCACCATGGAATGGATAATGCTTTGGGGATGAACCACTACCTGGATTTTGTCAGGCTCCACCCCGAACAGCCATTTTGCCTCAATTACTTCCAACCCTTTGTTTACCAGGGTGGAAGAATCTACCGTGATTTTTCTGCCCATGGACCAGTTAGGATGCTTAAGTGCATCCTCCACAGTAATCTCCGTAAGCTCCTCCCGCTTTCTCCCACGGAAGGGACCGCCCGATGCGGTGAGAAGGATCTTGGACACACGCTCCCTGTTTTCTCCGTGCATGGACTGGAAGATCGCACTGTGCTCGCTGTCCACCGGCAAAATCGGCACTTTTTTCTCTGCCGCCAACGGCATAATGATATGTCCCGCTGTCACCAGCGTTTCCTTATTGGCCAGTGCAATGGTCTTTCCCGCTTCAATTGCCGCAATGGTAGGTCTTATTCCTATCATACCCACAATGGCGGTAACCAAAACCTCCATTTCCTCCATCACAGCAATTTCAAGAAGACCTTCCATGCCACACAGGACGCGGGTTCCCGTATCCGCTACGCGGGCACTGAGTTCCTTCGCTGCCTCTTCACTCCACATCACGGCAATAGAAGGAGCAAACTCCCGTATCTGACTTTCCATTCGGGCAACACTGCTTCCCGCTGCCAACGCTACCACTTTTAAATCTTCATTATTTCTCACAATATCAAGAGTCTGGGTTCCGATGGAACCGGTGGACCCTAGAATTCCTATTTTTTTCATGTTGAAATCCCCACTTATCATCCGTGAATCAGCAGAAGCGCCAGAAAGTAGATCATAGGCGCCGTAAAGATCACACTGTCAAAGCGATCCATCACACCACCGTGTCCCGGAATCAGCTTCCCGTAGTCCTTGATCTCATGATTTCTCTTGATAGCAGATGCTGCCAGATCGCCCACCTGGGAGACCACCGCACCTATCGCACTGATCAATACAAAAATCCATGTGATCTGTTGCTCACTAATTACCGCTTCCACCATAAAATATCCATACAAAGCACCCACCAGTGCAGAACCAATAATTCCGCCGATGGCTCCCTCCACAGACTTTTTGGGGCTCAGAACCGGTGCCAGCTTATGCTTTCCAAGCAGCATTCCTGAAAGATAAGCACAGGTATCACAGATCCACGAGCTGATAAAAATCATCCACACGGTATAGATACCGTAAGGAAGCACTCTAACCAGATAAATAAAGGAAAGCATCACAGGGGCGTATGCCACACAAAAGAATGCGCACATAATCTGCTCTGCCCGGTATTTGGGAAAGGTAAAAACATAGAGAAACATGTATGCAATCAAAATTGTGATCAGAATCAGAAATAGATAGCTTCTCTCCTTAGCAAATACCATCACCAGATAATAAACGCTTATCCCAATGCCTCCGGTCCATTCCAGTCCGCTTATCCTTCCCTGTTCTCCCGACAGCTTACATGCCTTCATCAGTTCATGGAAGGCAGTCAGGGAAAGAAACAGAAGAACTGCAGCCAGCAGGTAGCCGCCTGTCAGAATGGTGACAAGCGCCAACACCACAAGCACAACACTGCTCAGAAGTCTTGTAAAGAACATGACTTATTCCTCCTTTATCAGGCCGTATCTTCTGTCTCTATGATTATATGCCTCTACCGCCTTGATCAATTCTTCTTTTGTAAAATCCGGCCATGCCACCGGTGTAAAATAAAATTCCGTATAAGCAAGCTGCCAGAGTAAAAAGTTGGAAATCCGTTGCTCATTGCAGGTTCTGATCAGCAGATCCGGCTCCGGAAGTCCATGGGTGTCCAGCATGCCGGAAAGATAGTCCTCCGTCACATCCTCCGGAGAAAGCTCTCCCTTTGCAGCCTTTTCTGTTATTTTCTTCACTGCGCGGACAATCTCATCCCTGCCGCCATAGTTGAGCGCGATCTGAAAATGCAGTCCGTCATTGTCCTTCGTGGACTCCTCAAGCTCTGCAATTCTTGTTCTGATATCCTCATCCAGTCTGGTTTTATCTCCGATCACACGTACGCACATGCGGTTCTTCTTGGCGGTGGTAAGACAGGTTTTCATGTAATTGCGCAAAAGCTTCATCAGCGCATCCACCTCATCCTTCGGACGATTCCAGTTTTCTGTACTGAATGCATAGACCGTCAGATACTGTATCCCCATCCTGTAAGCTTCCTCGCAGATGACCTCCACGGTCTTTGCTCCCTGCACATGCCCATAATTTCTTGGCATCCCCTTACTCTTTGCCCATCTTCCGTTGCCATCTAATATAATTGCCACATGCTGCGGCATTACAAGCTCCTTCTGCTCTGCCATGAGTTCTACCCCTCTTTACTCTTTCATTAAGCTAAGAAAAGGGGCACTACGATTAGGAAAATAATCGCCTGCCCCTCCTCATTTCTTGATTATACAGTAAGGATTTCCTTTGACTTTTCTTCCATCAGCTTGTCAACATCCTTGATATATTTATCAGTCAGCTTCTGCAGATCATCCGAAAGCTCCTTAATCTCATCCTCTGATACCTCTGCCTTGGCAAGCTTCTTGAATGCATCATTGCCGTCTCTTCTGATATTGCGGACAGCTACCTTGCACTCTTCTGCCTTCTTCTTGACATCCTTGACAAGATCTTTTCTGCGCTCCTCAGTAAGTTCGGGAAATACCAGTCTGATCACAGAACCATCATTAGATGGTGTAATACCAATATCCGATGCAAGAATTGCCTTTTCAATTTCCTTGATCAAAGATTTCTCCCAGGGAGCGATCTGAATCATTCTCGCTTCAGGAATCGTTATATTTCCAACCTGCTGAACAGGTGTAGGTGTTCCGTAATAATCCACACGGATTTTATCGAGCACATGGGGGTTGGCGCGTCCTGCCCGAATCCCCTGATAATCACTTTCCAGATGCTCATAAGTTTTTTTCATTTTTTCATCATAAACCTTTAATCTCTCATCCACGCTGCTTTTCCTCCCTTATACAGTCACTCTCGTTCCGGTAAATTTACCGTTTACCGTATTTACAATACTGTCCTTTTCATTTAAGTCAAACACCCACATAGGCATCTTGTTATCTCTTGCAAGAATGGAGGCTGTCATATCAACCACCTGAAGATTTCGGGCAATGACATCATCAATACTGATCTCATCATACTTCTTTGCATTCGGATTGAGCTTGGGGTCACTATCATATACCCCATCAATGGATTTGGCAAGCAGGATAACCTCTGCCTCCACCTCGATTGCCCTGAGCACGACACCGGTATCCGTTGAAAAATAAGGATGCCCTGTGCCGCCGGCAAAGAATACTACCATACCCTTTTCAAAATACTTATTGGCTCTGTCCTTAGAGAAAAGCTTCGTGAAGGAGCCACATTCAAATGGAGTAAGGATTGCGGTTTTCATTCCCACACTGCGGAAAATCTCCGATACATAAATACAGTTCATGATCGTTGCAAGCATTCCGATCTGATCAGCCTTCGTTCTGTCGATATTCTCGCTGGTTCTCCCTCTCCAGAAGTTTCCTCCACCGGTCACGATTCCTACCTGAATACCGGCATCTGTCAGCTGCTTCACCTGCATGGCAACTGCCCGTACTGTCTCCTCATCAAAGCCTGTCTTCTTATCACCGGCAAGAGCTTCGCCGCTTAATTTGAGTAAAATCCTCTGCATATCCTGGCCTCACTATTTCATTTTTTTCAATTCATCAAAGAAGGAAGTCGGATTTACCTCTGCATAGCACTGTGAACACATACCCTCTATGACTGCACCGTTATTGATCTGCACTGATTTGGATTTGATATTGCCCATAACAATTGCGGATGCATCCAGAATAACGGGACCACGCACATCAATGTCCCCCTTGATTGCACCGGCGATAACCGCACTGGTTGCAAAGACATTACCGATAATGACAGTACTCTGCCCCACCTTAATGCTTCCCTCGCTTCTAAGATCACCTGTGATCTTGGCATTCTCCGCGTAGACTTCCGCCGCCTGGGAATTTCCCTGAATGGCGCCTGTAACATTCAGCTTGCCAAGTGCTTCCACATTACCGACAATGCTTCCGCGCACATCAAGGGAACCTTCCGTTGCTATATTACCGTTAATGATCATGGATTCTGTCAAAACTGAAACCTCATCCGATAATTTTTTGGAAGAAGGTGCCTTGATCTCGACATTTGAAACAGGTGCTGCATAAATAGGATCTTTCTCTACCTCCTGTGCAGGCAATCCCACATCCATCTGGTCAAGCATCTCACTTAAATCCATGTTAAAGTCATCTTTGCTCTCACTTATAGGTGCCTCACTCTGGACAGTCTCCTGCTTTTCCTCTTCTGCACCCTCCTCCGGCATCAGCTCATTGACTGCCTGTGACAAATCATCCTTCAAATCTGAGAAAAATCCCATTTTACATATCCTCCATTCGTATCTTTTCAATCTTTTGTTTATTGCTTTGCCATCTTATGCTGGACCGGAACGGTCTCATCCGTAATCGGCAAAAACACGGCATCCCCTCTGCCCTTGATCTCTTCAATGATTACAGGCAGTGCTTCCACCGTGGAATTCTTTTCTGAGGCATCATGCATTAAAACCATGCACTCACGTTTTCCTTCAAGCCCGGTGATACAATTGTTGACAATAGTTTCCTTGCTGAGCTGTCCGCTGACGGCATCACCGGATGCAACATTCCAGTCAAAATATGTGATTCCGCTCTCATTCAGGTATGCAATAAGCTCCTGCATATCTGCTCTGCTTACAGTGTTGGAGCTTCCTCCCGGGAAACGATAATATCTGGGCCATACTCCCGTAATCCGGTACAAATACTCCTGCAGTTGCTTAATATCCTGTGCAAAGCTCTCCTTTGATTCATAGATCTCACTGTATTTGTGACTGTAGGAATGCATTGCCAGCGTATGCCCCTCTGCAACGATTCTCTGATAGGCCTTTATAGACTCTTCATCTGTCTTTCCCACTACGAAAAAAGTAGCTTTTACATCATTCTCCTTTAATATATCAAGAATCCGGTTCGTATTGCGACTGGGGCCATCATCAAAGGTCAGGTAAACAAGTTTTTCATACTGTACATAATTCTCCTTCGGCTCCTGCTCCAGGATTACCGTTTCGACCTCTTCCCTGGATGAAGTTTCCACAGAACCTGTTGTATAAACTCCTGTCTCCTCCTCGCTTTCCAGTTTTACTCTGGCAAGTTCCTCCTGAAGCGCTTTTACTTCTATTTGTAGGGAGTGTACACGGATTCCCAGAATAATGCTCACGATGACCGGTATGACCACTAAGGCAATGATTGTTCCGATTATGATTTTTTTCAGACGCCGGACTCTTTTCTTCCGGTCATAAGTACCTCCCATGGACTCTGGCTCCTTCGGCGTCGCTTGGTTTTCCTTCGCAGGGGGTCTCTCGCAAACCCGCACCTGCGGTGCTCCTTGTCTGCTTCGCAGACCGTTTGCTCGCTAATAGCGCTCCAAAACCAAATGCCGCCTTCGGCGTCGCTTGGTTT
>JAHAYJ010000024.1 GCA_018384375.1 Lachnospiraceae bacterium | reverse complement strand
ATTTTGTTTATGGTGATAGAATCATAGACCTCATCATCAATGATGGTTCTGAGAGTGACAGAAACGTCGTTCTTCTGAACATACATGCGGTAGTCAACATGGTTTGCGCGATCTGTCAATAAAACCGATTCGGATTCTATCCAGCTGTTTTCGCTGCTTGTTGCCAGTGTATGACCTCCGAGGGAGCTTGTTGCTGGAGTTGTCGTATCATAGAACACATCAACCTGATAGATTCCCCGATCAAGTACAATTTCAGGAGAAATGATACGTCGGTCTGTTCCAACAAAGACTTCGTCAAGTGTTCCGATGCCTTCATAAACCTCTAAGCCATTTTCATTCTCTTGTGCAATGGAAAACATATCGGAGGTAAATTCAGTTATGGTGCTTTCAGCTTTATTTGTAATTCCAAGTAATATTACAAGAAACAGTATAGTTACTTCAATAGATAATAAGAAAATGGATATTCGTTTTTGATTCATAGATAGTAAGCCCCTCTCATCGCTAATTACTTATCAATTATAGGCATCGAAGGAAAGATAGTCAATATTCTTGAGTTTTTGAACTATTTCCTTTATAATAAACAAAGTGACCGATAAAGCTGGAATTTCAAATGTACGATAGAGATTGGAGAATTTGCTTGAAAGAATTACATTACAGGCATGAGTATAAGTATCCGCTGACAAACGGGCAGATACTGGTGGAGGATGCCAAAATCAGTGCAATTGCATCAAAGGATGTTCATACAGGAGCGGCAGGATTTTATAATATTCGAAGTCTTTACTTTGATGATTATGAGAACAGCTGTTACATGGCAAATGAGAACGGTGTGGATGAAAGGGCAAAGTTCAGAATCCGGATCTATAATCACAGTGCCGAGCGGATTTCCCTGGAGTTAAAGGAAAAGATCCGTGGTAAGACTAGTAAGCGTTCCTGCCTGATCAGCGAGGCACAGTGCAGGCAGCTGATGAAAGGGCAAATCCCCGGGGAGATTGGAAATTCCCAGGAAGTTCTGCACAAGCTGGCATACCTGATGGCTGTGCGCCTGATGAAACCTGCAGTGATCGTGGATTATGACAGAGTTCCTTACGTCTACCGACCGGATGATGCCAATGTGAGGGTTACGTTTGATCAAAATATCACATCCGTCAGTGATGTGAGTACCTTCCTGGATGAGAAGGTATGCGGAAGAGGCGTGATGCCTGTTGGACAGGCGCTGATGGAAGTGAAGTTTGACAGCTTTCTCCCGGATGAAGTATACAGGCTTTTGCAGCTTGACGGATTGTCGGTCAGTACCTTTTCCAAATATTATTTATGTAGAAAATTCAGAGGATAACACGGAGGAGAAAAATGGGATTTTCAGATATTTTTAAAAAAGACTTTCTTGCATCTTATACCAGTGACAGCATCAGCACGATCCATATTGTGTCGGTGCTTATCATTACCTGCATCATTGCGTTTTATATTTTTATGGTTTACCGGTTGGTCACCAAAAAGACCTTTTATTCCAAAACCTTTAATATTTCCATTGCATCCATTGCCGTGATTACGGCAGCAATCATTCTTGCAGTACAGTCCAGTATTGTAATTTCTCTGGGTATGGTGGGTGCACTTTCCATTGTGCGTTTCAGGACGGCAATCAAGGAGCCCATGGATCTGGTATTCCTGTTTTGGTCCATAGCCGTGGGAATCTGCTGTGGTGCTCATGTAGTGGAAATTGCGATAGTGTTATCAATTGTACTTACCATCCTGGTTATTGTTCTGGACAGACTTCCGGTCGGAAGAGCACCGATGATCCTTGTGGCGAATCTCAAGGATGCAGCAGGGGAGCCGGAGCTTATGGAGAAGGTAAAGGGATTCTGCAAATACTCTAAGGTAAAATCCAGAAACATAACAGGAAAGCACTGTAATCTGGTTGTGGAGGTGCGCGCATCAGAGGAATATGAAATGACACAGGCCATCAGTGAAATGGAGGGAATCGAAAGTGTTTCCCTGGTATCCCATGACGGAGAAGTGACGTTTTAATGGAGTGATTTGGTCTGAGGATGCTTACAAGAGGATTATACCATGAAATATAAAAAAATGATTGAGAAGGCATGGATAGTGGGGTGTTGGATAGGATTATTGTTTTTTCTATGCCTGATATTTGCAACTAATATCTTTCATTTTAACTATAGAATGAATGCAGATTTGGCGTCAGATGCTATTTTGGGTAAATTGATATGGGAAAGTAGACAATTAATTCCGGATTCGTGGTTTATAGCAAGAGAAACAAGAATTATATCAACTCCTAATATAGCAGGTAGTTTATATGGAATATTGGGAAATATGAACCTTTCTATGGGCATGGCTTGTGTTGTTATGACATTATTAATATTAGTAAGTGCGTTCTTTTGCTTGTACAAAATGGGATACAAATATGATTATCCTATTTTTGCCTTTATTTTATTAATGTTTCCGGCTAATTACGTCTTATTAGAATTATTGTATTTATTTGCTTCTTATTATGCTATTCATGTTGTCCTTCTCTTTTTAACAGTAGGAGTATATGCGGATTCTCTAAAGAAAAATAGATTAACAATGTGTGGAGGTATATTATGTCTCATTTTTGCATTATTATTGGGAATGCAAGGAGCAAGAGGCATTTTAGTTATTTATGGCCCTTTACTTGCATTGGAGGTTTTAAGAATTATTTATCGATATTATTGCCGTGAAACAATGAAAAATGCTGATGTATATATTAGTGTATGGACGGTTCTTATGGTGATAGTGAGCTTCATAGGAATGAAATCCCCTTTTTCAGTAGAACAGGAGCTTTCCAGGAATATTAGGAAGGGATTTAGTAAACTGGGGAATGTTGTTTTGCAAGATGCAAAATCCGCTTTGGGGTTTTTAGATACAGGGACGATTGGAAAAATATGTATAGCAATATTGCTTTTGGCATCGATTGGGGTTTTTTTATATATTATTTATAAAATGCTTAAAAGAAAAGATTTGTTAATTGCTGATTGGATCTATCTCATGTTTTGTGTATCAGTGATTTTAACAGAGCTGATGGTTGCATTCACAACAATTGAAAGTACACCCAGATATTATTTTGTATTAGTTCTTATCATACCATTTGGAATATTGATAATTTGGCAGAGGACAAGAAATTTTGTGCGAATTCCAATAATCATGATAGTGCTTATCTTGGCGGTATCCAATATACATTCTGTATACTTTCCCATTATGAAGAGTAGTGAGCCACCGGAGACCGACTGCTATCAGGTTGCAGAATACTTAGAGGAAAATCAATATTACCTTGCATATGCAACCTTTGAAAATGCTAATACAATTACAGCATTGACTAATGGAAATGTGCTTGTTGCATCAGTAGCATCAACTGAGAAAATGGATATTTGCAAATGGATGACCAGTACGAAGTGGTATCCGCCGGAAATCGCGAGAGATCAAGTTACGGCATATGTTGTAACAGAGACAGAATTGCCTGATTTTATGAATTTTGTGAATGGAAAGGATATACAGGAAGTTCAGCAAATAGGAAACTATCATGTTTTTGCATCCGAATATAATTATGTTAACTTGCTAGAATAATCTTGTTGATCTGCAAGTTGACGATACCCCTATAAAATGTTACTATTAACAGGTTGAAAGAAAGCTTGAAAAATATTTACAGATTGCTTTTATGATAAGGAGAACAAAATGCCGGTTAAGTTTCACAATTTTGGAGGGAGCCTTGGCTGGAATCTGCAGAAGAGATTCCCTAAGCTTTCTTCTGAAAGCTATTTAAAGCTTCAGTTTCTTACCAGAAATAAGCTGCAGCAGAAATATATTGATTACTTCCTTGCGGGAGAAGAGCCTCCCATGCCACTGGTTGTGAATCTGGAGACGATCAATCGATGCAACAGTACGTGCTCCTTCTGTACGGCGAATAAGAATGCGGAAAAGCGCCCCTATAAGCGTATGGAAGACGATCTTTTCTATAGCATTATCGACCAGTTAAGAGACTGGGGGTATAAAGGACACCTGACGCTTTATGGAAACAATGAACCGTTCCTGGACACCAGAATTGTGGAATTCCATAAATATTGCAGGGAACAGCTGCCGGACAGCTATATCTTTTTATCTTCCAACGGTCTTTTGCTTACGGTTGAGAAGGTAAAGGAGATCATCCCTTATGTAAATCAGCTGATTATCAATAATTACTGTCGAGATATGAAGCTTCATGACAATGTACAGGAAATTTATGACTATGCGAAGGCACATCCCGATGAATTTAAGGATGTAGAACTGCTGATTCAGATGCGCTATATGGATGCAGTCCTTACCAATCGCGCAGGCAGTGCACCAAACAAGCAGAATACACAGAAGATCATTAAGGAAACCTGTCTGATGCCATATACAGATATGTTCATTTTCCCGGATGGAAGAATGGGAATCTGCTGCTGCGATAATTTTGAAGCGACAACGCTTGCAGACTTAAATGTGACACCGATTAAGGAGGCATGGAACAGCGAGGAGTACAAGAAGCTCCGACAGGCAATCAGGACAAGCAGAAGCGACTATGGATTCTGTAAATACTGTGATTTTATCGATGCCGGACTTCGAATGGATGTGGTGGATGACACCTTAAAGAACAGGGATGCCAATCATGGAGCAAGACAATCCTTGTTCAGAAAATAACGAGTTATGGAACACCTTTGGTGGAGCGTTCACCAAAGGTGTTTTTGTGTGCTGACATGTAGAATTTTACACTTTAAATTGATAGCTGATATGACCCTTCATACAAGAGGTGGGGGTTGTTATGTCCATGTGAGAAAAATAATACCAGATATTGTATTTGTGCATTATTACCTGCTGGTTTTGCGAGGAAGGAGATTCTAATTGTTTTGGAATACATGGCATGTTACAATTTTTTGGAGAGAAGGAGGAAGATAAGAAAGGGAGGAAAATGAATTGAGGAAAAAGACAGAGAAATTAATTTTGACGATGCTTCAGAATATGAATTCTGAATTGATTGAACTGAAGTCTGATGTCAAAGAACTGAAACAGGATGTGGCAGTCCTGAAGGAGGATGTGGCAGTCCTGAAGGAGGATGTAGCAGTCCTAAAGGAGGATGTAGCAGTCCTGAAGGAAGAAGTGAAAGTCCTGAAGGAAGATGTAGCAGTCCTGAAGGTGGAAGTGAAAGCACTGAAAGAGGATACGGAAGCCTTGAAGGAAACGGTTACTGAAAACAGAACAGCATTGAATGTTTTACTGGAATGGACAGAAGAAGTATCCGAAAATGATTCTCGTTTCCCCAAAATCGGGGTTACAAGCTTTCGGAAACGAACTGACGTTGTATTGGTATAAATATGTAGGAGAACATAAAGAGGTCAGCCGGGATAGTCGGGCTGACCTCTCTAAATGAAGCGCCTAGCGGCGCGTTTGATCAATTAATCTACTTCTGCCTCGTTTTCGGAGGTTTCATGATATTCCTGTTCAGTGTTGACATTCCAGATATTGGATTTATCCTTTTCACCACTCAGGATATTCTTAACGGTTTCAAAAGAGGTTACCATGGAATGATCAATATTGTTGTAGCGATGCTGGCCGTTACGTCCTACGCAGTAGAGGTTATCGATAGACTTTAAGTAATCAACCAGAGTATCAATCTCATCATAGGTATCAAAGTAAGCAGGATATGCCTTTTTAACCTTTTCCATATGAGTGTCAAGAACCTCATCCGCACTGCTGATCAGTCCCAGCTTAATCATCTCGGAAACACCAAGCTTGGAAAACTCTTCCTCTGTCATGTTCCAGAATTCATCGCCCTCATTGACAAAATACTCAAGACCAACCCAGACAGTGTTTTGAAGATCCTTGATCATGTAAGGAGACCAGTTGTTATAAATCTGGAAGCGACCAAGTTTAACATTCCGATCCTGCACATATACCCAACAGTCAGGAACAATATTGCTGACTGTCTTTAGATTTGTTTTGTTCTTCAAATTAAGTTTTGGAACGAGGACACCGAGTGTCATGTAATCGCGGTAAGGAAGTCCGGCAGCAATCCTTGCAGGATCAGCAGGGACATCGTTCATGCCGGCAACCAGATCCTTGATGGGCATGGACGAGATGAAATAATCTCCTTCCATGGTGTGCTCCTCACCGTCCTTTTCATAGGTAAGTGCGGTGAGGATATTATTATCGTTCTTATGAACCTTGGTAACCTTTGCATTTTTGATAATGGTACCGCCAAGCCTGGTGATTTCCTCAGCAGTTACATCCCACAGCTGGCCGGGACCAAGCTTTGGATATTTAAACTGCTCAATCAGGGATGTTTCCACTTTACGGTTCTTCACGTGGAAAAGCTTGCCGAATACATCCTTGATGATTGCAAAAATGGAAAGCCCCTTGGTGCGCTGTGCTCCCCAGGAAGCATCAATCTCGCTGGGATGTCTGCCCCAAAGATTCTCTGTGTAATATTCAAAGAACATGGAGTAAAGCTTGCGCCCGAAACGGTTGATATAAAAGTTCTCCAGATTATCCTCCGGCTTTTTATGGAAGATAGAAGCCAGATAACTGAAGCCAACCTTCATGGTAGTAATAAAACCAAAATTAATAAAGGTTTCCGGCTTTAGGGAAATCGGATAATCATAAAATTTGGAATCAAATAAAATACGGGACACGCGATGCCTGGTCAACATAACACGGTCTTCCTTTTCGGGATCGGGACCGCCCTCTGAAAGAGGCATGGGACGATCCAGAATAATATCATCATAGGTCGGTGCACCCTGCATGGGGAGCATTTTGTCCCACCATTCATTCACCTCCGGTATTTTGGAAAAGAAGCGGTGGCCGCCCATGTCCATACGGTTGCCTTTATATTCCACTGTTTTGGAAATACCGCCAAAGCAGTCACTTTCTTCAAATACCACAACCTCAATGTCTTTGGATTTGGTAAGCAGTTCATAAGCGGCTGTCAGGCCCGCAGGACCGGCACCAATCACCAGTGCTTTTTTCATGTTATCCCTCCAGTTAATCGATATAGTATGCCCATAAAAATCATATACACACGTTAAGATTGTAACACAGATTGAAAAAAGTGTCCACCTTAGGCCTATTTATGTTATGATAAAAGAGGCAGATTAAGGAAGCAGGAGAAATGTCGTGAGTAAAAAGGATAAAATAGCGCTTTATATATGTATTGGAATGATCGGGGTATCTGTAGTTTTGGGAGTCATTTGGGGAGGATATCTTGAAAGGCGAAGCATACCGGGGACAGAGATCCAGAATTTGACGGTATGCCACTTAACCAATCCCATGGGACTTGATGAAAGTGAACCTACCTTTAGCTGGCAGCTTGCAAGTGAGAGGAGGGGATGTATCCAGGAAGCGTATCGTATACTGGTTGCAGAGGATAAAAGTGATTTGGATCGTGGGAAATATATTTGGGACAGCGGCAGGGTGGAAGGAAGTATTTCAGTAGGAATTCCGTATGAGGGTGAGACACTTTTGCCGATGCAAAGATATTGTTGGGAAGTAGAAGTCTGGGATGAGCAGGGAAACTGTCAGACTTCGGAAGAATATGCATGGTTTGAAACAGGACTGATGGGAAACGGGATGTCGGGATCCAAATGGATTTCTGCGCCCAAAAGTGAAGCGAAAGAAGATTATGGTGACGATGAGCTGAAATATACAATTTCTTATACTATGGAAGTGGAGAATACTTCTGCGGGGTTTTTGTTTGGGGCGAAGGAAGGGCGTTACGGTGAAATGTATCTTTTTCAGATCACCAATTCCGGTGACCAACCCTATGTGAAGCTAAAGACTATGGATGAAAACAGTTTTGTCGGGGAGATACAGCAGGAGATTACACATTGTCTGCCGGAGGATGGGAAAACATTTGATGTGGTTCTGAACGTGGATCATGAAAAGCTTTCGGTTTGCATGAATGGCACGATGCTTCAGGATTTTCAGATAAAGAGCACTCCGGTGGGGAGCATCGGATACTACAAGAGCCGGGGAACTTCTTATGCGTGGATAGATGATATTTTTGTACAGGCTTCAGACGGAACCGTTCTTTACGAGGAAAACTTTGAAAATGAGGAGAACATTTTTTCACCCTATTATGTGACTGTAAAGAAGGGCAGACTAATGGTGGGGAGCGGTTTGATGCTTACCCCGGGAGTTGAAGACCCGGCTCCTCTGTTTCGGAAGGAATTTGAGGTGAAATCCCAGCAGGTGAAAAGCGCCAGAATCTACATGACTGCGCTCGGAAGTTTTTCTTTGTCCGTAAATGGGGAAGCGGTTTCGGAGGACTATCTGGCACCCGGCAAGCTGGCTTATAACAGCGAGCTTTCTTATGTTACCTATGATGTGACTAATTTATTAAAAAAGGGCGAAACAAATGCATGGGGAATTACATTGCTCCATGGCTGGTATGACAGAGGGGTAGGTTATCCGGAAATTTGGAATCCGTGGGGAGATACCAATGCTCTTCTGGGGAAAATGGAGATTGTTTATCAAAACGGAAGCACGCAGACAATTGTGACAGACGAGGAATTCCTTTGTTATACAAATGGACCTGTGCGGGAAAATGATCTGTATCAGGGGGAATATTATGATGCCAATTATGAGCAGGAAGGCTTTGATACTGCAGGATTTATAGCAGATGACTGGATGCCGGTTGAGGTAAATGCAGTGAGGGAGGAATATCAGACGATCCCTCTTGTAGGTAAGGCAAATGAACCAATTACCTGTGTGGAGGAACTTAAGCCGATTGATTCCTTCAGCCCCAAGAAAAATGTGTATGTGTATGATTTCGGACAGAATTTTGCAGGAACCTGTAGGATTGAGGTTAAGGGGAAAAAGGGACAGGTTATCACACTCAGATATGGCGAAGAAATAAACGGAATCAATATGATCAATGCGGATGATACACCGAGAACTGTCTGGACGGAGAATCTGTTGACGGCAGAGGCTACAGATTATTATGTGCTTAGAGGTGACGAGGAGGGTGAGGTTTTTGAGCCTGAATTTGTTTTTCATGGTTTCAGATATCTTCAGATATCCGGGCTTGATGAGGAATTGCCATTGACAGCCGTGAAAGGAATCGTACTGTCCTCCGATTTGGAGCAGACGGGAAGCTTTATCTGCTCGGATGAACTGGTGAATCGATATTATGAAAACACTATTTGGAGCCAGAAAAGTAATTTTATGGATAACCCCATGGATTGCCCGCAAAGAGATGAACGCCACGGATGGGCAGGTGATGCACAGATTTTCTCGCTGACAGCTTCCTACAATATGAATACTTACGCGTTTTACAGAAAGTTTCTTCGGGATGAGAGAAATATTCAGAATGAAGGCGGATCCTTTGCCGATATGGCTCCCAGAAACTTTGGGACACAGTGGGACGGTTCGGGCGGCGCTGCCTCCCATAACTGTTGGGGGGATGCTCCGGTTGTCATCACATGGAATTTATACACGCAATATGGAGATAAGTCTATCATTGAAGAAAATTATGAAGCACTTGTCAGGTGGATGGAGATGCTGGTAAATACCAGCGAAAATAATATCCGATATTGGGACGGTTATGGAGATCACCTTTCTTTGGAGGGCACGCCGGCGGAATTGTCGGATACGGCCTGGTGTGCACATTCTGCAGATTTGCTTTCCCGTATGGCAGTTGTTTTAGGGAAAACGGAGGATGCAGAAAAATACAGGCAGATTTATGAGAGCTTTAAGCAGGCATGGCAGGAGCAATTTGTAATGGAAGACGGAATAACGATCTGTAATACACAAACGTCTTATGCACTTGGACTTGCCTTTGACTTATTTCCAGAAGACTTGAAGGATCAGGCCGCTGCTAATTTAAATGCATTGGCAGAATATAGTGGTCATCATATCCTGACAGGCTATTCAGGGATCGGGTATCTGCTACCGGCACTCAGTAGTGCAGGATATACGGAAAGTGCCTATCAGATGCTCAGGCAGACGGAATCACCTTCTTTACTTTATGGGGTGACAAAAGGTGCTACTACTAACTGGGAGCAGCTTCAGGCCTACAAGGAAGAGGAAGGCGGATACAGTATTGACGGATCCCTGAATCATTATGCATATGGGACGCCGGTTTCATGGCTCTATACTGACGTTCTTGGAATCAAAAGTGATGAGAATCAGCCTGGGTACAAGCATATTCTGGTAGAGCCGAAAGCAGGCGGCGGACTTACCTATGCAGAAGGAAGTTACTCTAGTACTTATGGAATTATTGGTGTAAAATGGGAAAAGACAGAAAACGGATATCGATATGAGATAAAAATTCCGGCAAATACGACAGCGACACTGACACTTCCGGTGCCGGATGGCGGTCAATATCAGGAAACAGGGGAAGCCTACTGGTATTGCAAGGATGGTGTAACCTTATTAGAAAACGATGGAGAGAAGATACGTTATGAACTGCTTGCGGGAACATACAGTTTTGAGGCAAAATAAGATTATTTTACGGGCAGTTTATCTGCTCCTTTGTGCCTTTGTCCTCATTCTGCTCGCTTCCCGTTCCTCTTTTCTCTACCCCTGCAATGACTGGTGCGATGCAAACAGCTATTTTTCGGTGGGGAAGGCGCTTTTCAATGGCAAAATGCCTTACAGGGACGTTTTTGACCAGAAGGGAATGTACCTTTATTTTCTTTATGGGCTGGCTTACCTTGTATCCCATACAACCTTTGCGGGCGTTTTCCTTTTGGAGGTGATTCTTGCAGCATTTGATCTGTTCGGTATCTGCAGGATACTGCGCCTTTATGTGAAGGAGAGCACAGCGCTTGTGCTGACGCCCCTTGTGCTTGCAGTTACCGTGGCTTCAGACAGCTTTTATTGGGGAGGAAGTGCAGAGGAAATCTGTCTTCCGTTTCTGATCTGGGGACTCTATTTTTCACTGGATTATTTTAGGAATCATTACCCGCAGGAAGGAATGAAACCGCGAATTCTTTTTTTGAACGGTATTCTGGCAGGAGTGGTGGCTAATGTCAAATTTACCTCTCTTGGCTTTTTCTTTGCATGGATGATGTGTGTTGCCTTTTCTTTCCTTGCGAGAAAGGATTTTTGGGGAGCTGTTAAGGCGTGTCTGATTTTCCTTTTAGGTATGGCACTTTCCTTCCTGCCCTGGGTTATTTATTTTGGAATCAACCACGGGCTTTACGAGTGGTATTACGGATATGTTTATGTGAATGTTTTTTTGTACAGCAATCTGGATGGAGAAGGTCCTTCTCTGGGAGAAAGGATCTATACTCTGAGCAAGCTTTTATACTGGGTCGTCCGCACGAATCTGATTTACTTTATGTTTATCATACCGGGTGTACTGTGGGTTTCTTTGGGGAGAGGGAAAAAGCTGCTGGAGAGATTAAACCTTCCGGCGCTTTGCTTCTTTCTTTTCCTTGGGATTTATGTAGGAGGCTCCCAGCTTCCCTATTATGCGCTCCCACTTTCGGTATTTACAGTTCTGGGATTTGCATTTGCAGGGCATTTGTGGGAAAAGATAAGTGAAAGATCTGAAAAAAAAAGCGCGGGAAGTCTGGGGAGAGCAGCAGCTTCGGCAATTTCTCTTGCGGCAGGCTGTGTATTGATCTTGAGTGTTTCCATGAATATTCCCCATATGCGGGAAAAAAGAGAGGATATCTTTTTGTATAAATTCAAAGAGATCGTGGAGGAGACGCCCGATCCCACGCTGCTCAATATCAGTTGTCTGGATGCGGGGCTTTATACGGTCTGTGACATTGTTCCTACCTGCAGGTGGTTTCAGACGCAGACAATTCAGATCATGGATGAGGTGCTGGCTGAGCAGGAACGATATATCCGGGAAGGACAGACAAGCTATGTGCTTGCACGAGATTATTATCCGGATGTGATCTGGGAAAACTATGAACTGGTGGGAGAGGAGCCCTGGTATCAGGAAGATACGGAGTTTACTTACTATCTGTTCCGAAGAAAAGAGTAAAAAGGAAAGGCACAGGGATAGCAGATGGTTGTACTGAAAGTACTCAGTTTACTTATATGGCTTTTGATCGTTCCGTTTTGTATGGGACTTCTTATGCTGCCTCTTTTGAAAAAAGAGCAGCGGACAAACGGAACAGCATTGCTTGCCGGCTATATTTTGGAGTTCACGCTGCTGGAGGTGGTGGGGATCCCGGTGGTGCTTCTTGCCGTATACAACGGGTTTAC
>JAHAYJ010000018.1 GCA_018384375.1 Lachnospiraceae bacterium | reverse complement strand
GGGGCTTATGTTTCGGAGGAATATCGTTCACAGGGAATGGCAAAGCAGCTCCTTGATGCAGTTGTGGAAAAGTGTATAGAAGAAGGAAAGCGTTATTTGGGGGTTGATTATGAAACCATTAACCCTACAGCGCTTCATTTCTGGACAAAATATTTTGTTCCGTATACCTATTCCTTTATCAGACGGATTGATGAAAGAATTTAGGCAGGAGACATATCCTTAACAACCATGTAAACCGCCGGTTGACATCACTCACATAAATAGCGTTTCTGGTGTGGTGTTTTTTCTTTATAGGTTATGTAATAATATCTGATATGAAGATTACTGTTTCATTTAAACATAGGATTAGAAGGAGAAGGGTATGAGCTTAGGAAAAAATATTCAGTATTTGAGAAAACAAAAGAAGATCACACAAGAACAGCTGGCAGAAATTATGTCTGTTTCTCGGCAGACAATATCCCGCTGGGAAGCAGATGAGATTATCCCGGAATTGAATAAGCTGGTAGCTTTAAGCGATGTGTTCACCTGCAAACTGGACGCTTTGGTTAAGGAAGATATGGTAGCCTGTGACGAGATTTATTCGGAGGTTACAATAAAAACAGTAAAAGCGTTTCGGATGGCAAGATATGTTATGGTTACGCCGAAGCCGGAGGATGACGTGAACGCATACATGGATAATTGGGCGCGGCAATCAGGTTTGCTGCAGCTTAAGCCGGATGCAATGAGAATTGGTTGGGATTTTCCATATGTTTCACCCGAGCTGCAAAACAGATTTGGTCTTCGTGGATATGTAGCAGCTTATGTTTTACCGGAGGGATTTGAAACATGCTGCCCTGGGGTGGAATTTGCCAATCAGGAAGAGGCTGATTATGCGGTAATTACCATACATGATCCTTTTGTGGCAGCCTTTGAACGAATTCCTAATGCTTATAAAAAGATCATGGAGTATCTGCAGGCAAATGGATTCCGTGAAAAGCCGAAAGATGATGTATTATCCTGTTTTGAGCATGTGTACGAAAAAAATGGACTTACCTGTATGGATGTATATGTTCACGTGGATAGTGTTTCAAAAACAGATAGCTTTACGAATTTCTCGTAGCACCGGCTAAGACACCAAAAGGCAATCTACATGGGTGTTTCCTCTCTGACCTCATTTACGCCCATGTAGATTGCATTTCTTTGGGGCTTTATGCTGCTCTTTTGAAAGAGATCTCTGACGGTGACAAATTCGTATCCCTGCTTTTTCAGCTCCGGTATAATCGTCTTAATTGCTTCAACGGTGTTGGTATTATCCGTCATGTCGTGGAGCAGGATAATGAAACCGGGGTTGGCATCATGGAGCACTCTGTCAATTCTCTCCTGTGCCGTGACGGTAGGCAGCCAGTCCTCGCAACCATATCCGCAGATAAAGCCTAGATCAATGAGATCATACATTTTCTGGTCATAATCAATGAAGGGTGGTCTGAAGAAGGCAGGCTTCTCTCCGGTGATCTCTTCAATAAGGCCGCTGGTATATTGAATTTCTTCAACGATTTCCTGCCTGCTCTGTTTCGGCATAGACTGGTGGGTTTTGGAGTGATTTTCGATAGAGCAACCCATATCGTGAGCGCGTTTCACCAAGTACCTGGTTTCATCGGTGATTTGCTGGCCAATGAGGAAAAAGCTTGCCACCACCCCATTCTCCTGTAAAACATCCAAAACCTGATCTGTGATTCCAATAGTCGGGCCATCATCAAAGGTTAATGCAACTAATTTTTGATCGGACATGTTCATACCCTCGCTTCTTTGGTTTTGTCTTCCCCTATTATATACCTGAATGAGATACTTTCCTAGTCATTTCAATTAACTTGCCTATAGAAAAAGACACTAAAATATAGTATGCTTTTACCAGAGTTTTCAAAAGAGAAAAGGGGCCTGGGAATGGTATGGAACCGGAGATAAAGTGGCATGGAACCGCTTCGATAGAAATGAAAAATCAATCAGGAAGAATTTTGTTTGATCCCTTTGTACCTTTGAGGGGATCTACAGTATCTGTCTCTATAGAAGACTATGAGGGAATCAATGATATTTTTATCACCCACGGGCATCTTGATCATATCGTCAGTATCCCGGCACTTTTTCAAAGGAATCCGAACATCAGGATACACTGCACACAGACTCCATATAAAACATTGGTGAAGAAGGGAATTCCGGAATCCAATTTGGTTCAAATCACGTTCGGAAGTGAAATGAGCGTCCACAATTTTAAACTGAAGGCTTATCACGGAAAGCATGCTATTCTTCCGGGACCGTCCAGACAGCGTATATCCTATATGCTGAATTCACCTGCAAGAGGGAATCTGTCCTTTATTATTAAGGAGAACTGTTTATGCAGAGAAAAGGGTGAAACGGTTTTTTATGAAATAGAGGCGGAAGGAAAACGGATATCCTTAATGGGAAGCCTGAATTTGCGGGAGGAGATAGATTATCCGACAGGAAGTGATCTTTTGATCCTTCCTTATAGTGGATGGGAAGATAATTATCCTCCGGCAGTAAAAAGCATAGAACGTTTAAAACCAAAGAGAATTCTGCTGGATCATTATGATGATACCTTTCCTCCGGTGACGCAGCCGGTAGATCTGTCTTTGATCCTTCAAAAATATGAAGGACGGATTAAAGCTATGCAATTAAATCAGACAGAGATTATCTGATTTTTACTTAGCAAGTGAGAGCAAGACGACAAAAGCGCGCAAGCACGGTCGGGAAGAGGACATAGAAGTATGCTATCATTCTTTTAAAATAAACCGTTGACGAAAGGATGATAACGATATGAAGATAGCAGTATTGGGAACCGGATTTGGCGCCTATCATGTGGAGCTTTACAAGAAAATTGGGCTTGTAAAGGAGATTGTTGTCTGGGGCAGAAACACAGAAAAGTTGGAGGAATTGAAAGAAAAGTTTGGCGTTTCAACGACAACAAAGTGTGAGGACATCTTAAAAGATAAGAGCATCTGCCTTGTGGATATTTGCATGCCAAACGCTTTGCACAAGGAAATGGCATTAAAAGCAATGGCTGCCGGAAAAGATGTGTTTCTGGAGATGCCTCTTGCAGAGACGGAGGAGGACGGACGTCAAATCATTGAGGCTGCAAAGAAAAGCGGTAGACGGGTATTTGTTGATCTGTTTTTAAGACATGAGTTTGCGTACGAATATTTGGCGGCAGCAGTACAGAAGGAGCACTTTGGAAAGTGCAGGGAGCTTCATGTAAAGAGGCAGACACCTCCCTGGTGGGGCAACCTCGATGTGAGTCGTATTGGGCTCAATCTGATGCACCATGACATAGACTTTGTGTCGCAGCTTTTTGGTAAGGGAAAAGCAGTGCATGTAAGTGGCAGAAATGTTAGGGAGAATCAGTCCGTGGTTACTGCGGTGTTTGACTATGCAGATAAGAATGCGACGGTTTATGCTTCCTCTGCCATGCCCGATACCAGTCCCTTTAGTGTGGGATACGAAGCTGTCTTTGAAAATGGATTCGTACGCTATTATGAAGACAGATACGCTGATGGCCGTCTGGACACAAAGCTGGAAGTGTTTACTGCAAATAAACAGGAAGAGGTTGCATTACAAATTGCTGATTGCTATGAAGCAGTATGCAGAGACGTATTGGAAAGCGTAGCAGAAAAGAAGCCCTCTGTTTTAGATGGGGAACATGCTTTGATGACGCTTGAAATGATTTGTGAGATGAATCGCAAGCTGGAAGGAAAGTAGGCATATGATTGGTCTGGAAACTATACAAAAGGCAATTGATTATATGGAAGCACACTTGGAGGATGGCATTCGCTATGAGGATGTAGCGGCATATGTGAATATGTCTCCCTATGAGTTCCATAGGACCTTTAGCTTTATCGCCGGAATTACGGTCAATTCCTACATACGGAACAGGCGTCTGTCTCTGGCCGGGCAGGAATTGCTAAATTCGGATGTGAAAGTGATTGATCTGGCTATGAAGTATGGATTTGATTCGGCCGACGGTTTTGCAAAGGCTTTTTCCAGATTTCATGGAGTGTCTCCTAAATATGCAAGAGGGAATGGAGCTCAGTTGGCATTGTATAATCCTTTGTCCATTCAAGTAAGCCTAGTGGGTGGTAAAAAAATTGATTATCGCATAGAAAAATTGCCCTCACGTAAATTTCTTGCGGTGGCTAAAACGTTTCCAGTAGAAATCATCAACGAGGAGGGGAATGAAGACATAGCAGTTTTCTGGGAAGAGAGTAGAAGAAGCAAACTGATTGAAAAGCTCCAGTTAATGCGTAATGCAGAGGACAGCAGGCTGTTTGGACTATGCGAGCCTCTTGCGGAACATCAGACTTTCTTTGACTATGGTATCGGAATCTTTTTGGAGGAGAATGTCAGGGAAGAAGAATTGTTTGCAAAAATGGATGAGTCTTTGAAGGAGCATATTCGCCTATGGACTGTGGAGGAAAGCACCTATGTGGTGTTTCCCTGTATTGGTTCCGATGGAGACTGCATCAGTAAAACATGGGAATTTTTTTATAAAGAGTTTTTGCCCCAGAGTAGTTATGTCAGTAGTGAAAAAACTGATTTTGAAATTTATTTTGAAAATGGATCCAAAAACTTGTTTTGTGAATTGTGGATTCCGGTGGATTAGTTTTACATCAAATAAGTCAAGAAGAGAGAAATATAATGAGTATTAGGAGACAACTGTTCACATGCAAAAGAGATGGACTTTTGATTCGTGGGGCACAATATTTTCCGGCGGATTTCGAGGAAGAGAAAAGCTATCCGGCAGTTATCATAAGTCATGGATTTACAGGAATCTATACAGACGTGGATGACTTTTGCAGGGATTTTGCCCAGATGGGCTATGTGGCATTTTGCTTCAGCTTTTGTGGCGGAAGCAGATTTGATGCGGACGACAGTGTGAAAAGTGAAGGAAAAACCACGGATATGACGATCGGGACAGAGGTTGCAGATCTGCTTGCGGTTAAGGAATATGTGCAAAGTCTGCCCATTACAGATAATAATAATCTGGTCTTGTTGGGATTCAGTCAGGGCGGATTTGTGTCCGGTCTGGCAGCGGCGAAGTGTGGAAACGAAATAGGGAAGCTGATTATGGTATTTCCGGCATTGTGTATTCCGGATCACGCCAGAAGAGGGTGTCTTGGCGGTGCGAGCTATGATGTGCAGAGGGTGCCGGAGATCATTGACTGCGGTAACATTACGTTGGGTAAGAAATTCCATGATACAGTAGTGGGAATGGATCCGTACCTGGAGCTGTCAGCTTATAAAGGTCCGGTTTTGATTCTACAGGGGATGGAAGACAAAATCGTGGATTATTCTTATGCTGTTCGCGCTCAGGCAAACTATGAGAAAGGACAATGCCATCTGCAGCTGATTCAGCAGATGGGGCACGGCTATGATGAGCAGCAACAAAAAAGTATTGTCGCATCTATGAGGCAGTTCCTTTCTGGTAGGGAAGAAATTCTTACCATTCGGGTTGTAATCACACGCTGTGAATCTGTTGAAGAAAATGATATGAGTAAGTGTGATGTTTACTTTACCGGATATTGCGACACCAGATATTTTCAGGGCGCTATTGTGCCGGAGGGGTGCGATAAGCAGGAATATGTTGCGGGTAAGCAGCCAAAGCTAAGGGCAGAATATACCCTGCTTGGAAATGATTATAACGGAGAAAACTGTTCTTTACATATAGTAAATCAGTGGGACAACGATGAATGGCGCCCGGTGATTACAACAAAAGCACCGTCACTCGCCTGGCTGAATGATGCAGATCTCACCGCTGTGCTTGAATTTGGCAAGGGAGGACTGACAGTGCGGGTGTTTGCCCCGACGGAGAATCGTTAAGGCATGTAATACTATGCGGAAGGATTCTGCTTCTCATCCTTCTGCTTTTGAGCCTGATTCTTCCATTTCTTAATGGGTGCTTTTTTCCATAGACCGACAATCCATATCATGCTGAAAATGGAAAAGAACACACCGATAACAGGCACGAGAATTAATAAAACAATGCTGACGGCAAGAAGGAGGACCGTTCCGATGATATAGCCGGGAAGAACCTTGCGGTAATCATCGGTCTGATAAACTAAGCCAACCTGACTCCCCTTAATCTGCCTGCTTTTGCTGGTGTTAAGATGGGAACCGTAAAGGGCTTTATTTTGCTGCCAGCCGTCTTCTGCCGTTTGATGATATTGTTGAATGACAGTATGGATTTCTCCGCTGTCGTCATCCCAATCGGGTTGAAAATTTTCTTGTACTGTTTGCGCTTCTACCTCGGATGGTTGATTGAAACAAGCCATTTCCTCAGTATTTCTTGCCTGTTCATTCTTCCTCGCTTTGCGGAATAACAGAAAGGAAACAAGTAACAGGGCTGCCGGGATTGGCAGTAAAATAAAAAAGGCACCGATGCTTCTGCTGCTACCGGCTATACCTAACAGGCATAGTAGGATACCGCCTCCTGCGCATCCAATGACTGTTGCTGCACTTCGTATCCATGATTTGGGTTTTCTTTTTCGGCTCATAATATTTCCTCCGTTTATGCTTTTAGTATAATTTTTATTGTGGTAAAATGCAATTATTTATATAGAATTT
>JAHAYJ010000011.1 GCA_018384375.1 Lachnospiraceae bacterium | reverse complement strand
CGGGGGTGCGGACATTTTCCTGGACTGGTTATGCAGCCAGACCAAGGCTCTGTCGGTACTCCCAAGGGCTCATATTTCCGAGTGATATTTTAATCCTTTTTGTGTTATACCATAGCAAATATTCATTTAAGATGTCAATAAACTCTGATATTTTAACCCCCGTCCAATCCTGATTATAGAACATCTCGTTTTTCAGATGTCCAAACAGCCCCTCACAGGCCGCGTTATCAGGAGAACATCCTTTTTTGGACATTGACCGTTCAAGACCTGCATTTTTCATCCGTTCTATCCAACCTGGCCAGCGGTAATGGCACCCTCGATCAGAATGGATTAGTGGTTGGGCTCCTTCCGGCAGATGGGATATTGCCTGGTCAAGCATTGTGTTGACAAGCACGGAATCGGGTGCTGTGCTGATTGTCCAGCTGGGAAGCAAACCATCAAAGCAGTCTATAAGCACTGAAAGATAAACTTTTCCTGCTGGAATGGCGAATTCTGTTATATCCGTTAGCCACTTTTTGTTCGGTTTATCTGCATGAAAGTCCCGTTCTATTTTGTTTGGCACGGACGGGGAAATCTCTCCCTGATAGGAGTTATACTTTCTGCGCCGTTTAAGAATAACAATAAGGCCTTCTTCCCGCATGATCTGACGGATTACTTTCTCTGAAACCGTGATATTCTCCCTGCGCAGAAGTCCATGAATGCGCCTGTACCCATACCGCTGTTTATTTTCGTGAAAAAGCTGATGTATCCTATTGCGAATATCGCTGTATTTATCAGGCTTATTAATGGCGGATTCCTGATAATAATAGCTGCTTTTTGATAATCCAAGCCGTTTCAGCAGGTCAGGCAGTGAATATTTACTCTTCAGGGCATCGATAATCACTGCCTTCTCCCTGTTTTTGAGAGCTGTCTGATCGATGCCGGGGTCTTTTTTTAAGACATTGATCGTCTCCTTTAAAATATCAATCTCCATCTGCATATCCCTGATCTGAGCCTGTAATTGAGCAAGATCGGGAGCAGATGCTGTGGATGGGGAGCCTTCCGTGAGAGTATTGGGTTTAATGTTTTTGTCATTCATCAATGCAGTGATACCTCCGTGAAGATACTTCTTGCGCCAACTGTAAATACTGGCTCTAGTATAACCGATATCTTCTGATACTAATTTTATACTTTCTCCAAGCTCAAAGCAACGATAAATGGCATTCATTTTCACATCAACGGAAGGATTTCGTGGATGTTCTGCCGTGTTCGTCAGTTTTAAGGGTTTTCGCTCTGGTCTGGCTACCCCTTCATTAGCTATCCATGTGTAAAGCGCCCGCCTGGTCGGATAACCAAGGATTCGAATGGTGGTGGTTACCGATCCGCACTGATGATATACTTTTAAAGCGACATTAATTTTGTCTTGTGAATACATGCTGATTTAGCTCCTTTCGGAGCCCATAGGGAGTCCAACTTTTTGTCCGC
>JAHAYJ010000039.1 GCA_018384375.1 Lachnospiraceae bacterium | reverse complement strand
AAGCATAATCAATAACGCTATTTAGACCAGCACTGGTTGTGGTGGTCTTGTTTTGATACCTTCTTTTCAACCTGTATAAAATTTCAATGTTCTCTAATTTAGCCTTGACTTTTTATTTGCAGGCTTTTGTGTAGACATCCCATACTTCACTCATACTGTATCACCCTCTCCCTTCGGCATTGTAAAGACATACTCTTCGTCATACCATTTTTTCATTTTCTCAAATCTCCTTAAGCTTTTGAAACCTCCTTTATCATATCGTACTGCTACTTTCATATCATTTCACTCCCCTATTTCATTTGCTATAAGCACTTCTTGATCCATTAAATTTTTTTGGCGTGGCAAAAAGACCATATCTATACGGCCTTCATTTGCGTGTAACATCGTCTGCAGGTATTCCTCTTCATAACCATCAGATATCGTTACAAACTCTATCTCATAACCGGTCTTTTCACGTAACCATCCTGTGTAATAATTTGTATCGAAATTTTGAACAAATTCGCTTTGCGGTACAGCTATTGTTATTTTTACTGAGTCATCTTCTTTTTTAAGCATGGCAAAAAGAAATCCCGATGCAATCATCAGGATTAGTGTAGCAAACAATATCAAACTAAGCTTTTTGAAACGCTTGTTTACCTTCATACCGCCATCCCATTTACTTGATTAATGATTTCCCATATACTGACTTGGAGCCACTCCGTAATACCCCTTGAACACCTTATTGAAATAAAAATAATCCTTATAACCACACTCTACTGCCACATTTTTTAGTGAACAGTCCTTATCCTTCATTAACTCTACGGCATGCTCCATTCTTAGCTTGGTAATAAAGCAGGTCAGTGTGGTATTATAAGTCTTTGCAAACAGATTACAGATATATCCTGCGCTTAATCCGAATTGCTTGGCCAGTTGATCAAGCGTGAACTTCTCATCAAAGTGTTTTTTCACATAATCAATCAATTCTGAGAAAGCAGGATTAATAGTCACATCATCATTTGTTTCTTCGAACGGCTTCTTTTTAGCAAGCTTTTTGGCCAGCTTTTCAAGAACCAGCTGAACCTCCTGAATCTGTAATGGCTTTAACAGATAATCAAAGCCTTCCTGTTGAAAAAAGGTTCTGGCATCCTCAAAGGTTCCATAGGCGCTTAACATGACAAATTCCACATCAAGCCCTTCTTCTCTTACTGTTCTCATAAAGGTATGTCCATCAAGCTGTGGCATTCTTAAATCCGAAATAATAACATCCGGCTTTAACTCTATCACCATGCTAACGGCTCTATCCGGATTTGTTTCCATGCCAATAACCTCAAATCCGTTATCCATCCAGGGAACAGTTTGTTTTATTTGGTTTAGTATTATTTCTTCATCATCTACTAAGAAAACCTTCCACATGCTATGATCTCCACTGTAATCTAACGCAAACAATTTATCTAACCTGCTGTCATATTATCCTCTAAAGGTCAGAAATCAAATGGAAAAAATTCATTTTCGTTAGTAAAATCTTACGAAGTTTCTATCATTCCAAAATGACTTAGTGCCTCCGTAATAGCCACTTCCTTCTCCTTCGGGCATTGTGGTTGCTTTGCATCCTCCGACTTTGGCAGATTAAAATTCTCTCCCAGTTCAATACCGCATTTTCTCTTTACCTGTGCAATATATAGATTCGATACTTTCATTCCATCATTATGTTCAGCAACATATTTCTTAATTTCCTCATATGTAGCCTTGCTCTCTGCTGATGTAATATCCATCTCATCCATGTCCAACGTTACACTCACATGATGCTTCGCCTCATGAAGTTTGGACAATAAACATACCGTCTCCACATGAACTGTCATCGGAAATAGATCAAATGCCCTCACCCTTCTTAATTCATATCCGCCCTCGCAAAGGATTTTCAAGTCCCTTGCAAGCGTTGCGCTGTCGCAGCTCACATATACGATCTTTTCCGGCTTCATCTTCAGCATGGTGGTAAGGCAGGCCTCATCGCAACCCTTCCGGGGAGGATCTACTACAATCACATCCGCAAAAATTCCTTCCTTTTCGTACTTATCCGGTAGAACCTCCTCCGCCTTGCCTACAAAGAACTGCGCATTTTCAATATGATTGTTTAAAGCGTTGGCTCTGGCATCCTCGATTGCCTGTGGCACGATTTCCACGCCGTACACCTGCTTTGCCGCCCCTGCCAGAAACAGGGAAATTGTTCCGATTCCGCAATACAGATCCCACACCGTTTCCTTTCCGGTAAGCCCGGCATAATCAAGTGCCTGACTGTACAGCTTTTCCGTCTGGATCGGATTGACCTGATAGAAGGAAAGCGGAGATATGGAGAAAGTAATTCTCTGATCTGTCAATGCAAACCCCTCCGAAACATCCCTCATATGAATGGTATCGCTGATCCGGTCACTACCCCAGATGGTAATAACCTCTTTTCCCATAATAACATTGGTATTTTCATTATTAATACTGACAGAAATGCTCTTCATTCCGAAAATCTTGGCAAGCTTCCCAATCAGCTTGTCCTGTGCTGGCAGATATTCAAAGGTCTTCTTTCCTTTTCTGAAATTAATAACAAGACAGACCATCAGCTCCTTGCTGGTGAAGCCTTTGCGAATCAGCACATGACGGATCAGACCTTTTCCCGTTGCCTCCTCGTATGCCGAAACATAATTGTCCCTCATATAGGAAAGAATAATTTCCAGGATCTCCTTATTTTCTCCCACACCCAAGCTACAGTCGGTATTGGAAATAATGTCGTGGGTTCGTCCTGCATAAAAACCGGCTACAGGATTTCCCTCTTTATCTGTTCCGATGGGATACTGCGCCTTGTTCCTGTAATGAAACGGTTCCTCCATTCCTACGATCGGTTCTAAAATATCATCTATTGTTTCTTTCCTGAAACCACCGATCCGAATCAGATTATTTCTCACCTTATCTTCCTTAAACTGAAGCTGTCTTTCATAGCTCATTGCCTGCAGCTGGCAGCCGCCGCACTGCCTGTGAAATGCACAGTTTGTATCTACACGAAAAGGAGAAGGTGTAAGCACCTTCTCTAATCTTCCGTAAGCAAAATTCTTTTTCACGCGGGTGACACGAATCTGTGCATCATCACCGATGATTGCATCCTTGACAAAAAAGGGAAAACCGCTCACCTTGCCAATCCCTTCCCCTTCTGCAGTCATGTCCACAATTTTTACCGTTAAAATCTGATTTTTTTCAAAATCCATGCTTGCTCCTTTATTCCATACGGGTTCCGCGTACATTGGAATCAAAAAGGCGGTTAAAGCCCATCCATCCGGTTTCTGTGGAATTCTCCAGCATTTCCGTAAAGGTTTGTAGCTTGGCATCCGTATTGTCCGCGAAGTTAAGTGCTACTGCCTCCATGATGGCAGGTTTTTTGGGAGAACCAAACTCATACTCCCCATGATGCGCTAAAATACAGTGTTTTAGCTCACTGGCAAGCATGGTCGGAAAGCCTTCTATCTTACGAATCTTCTCTCCCACCATTTCTGTACCGATTACAATGTGCCCCAAAAACTGCCCTTCATCCGTATAATCATTCTGCGGAAAAAGAGAGATCTCCCGCGTTTTACCGATATCATGACAGATTGCCGCACTGATCAGAAGATCCTTGTTTAGCATCGAATAGGCACTGCAATAATATTCACACAAACGAACTACGCTCAAGGTGTGCTGTAAAAGCCCTCCCATAAAACCATGATGTACCGTTTTAGCGGCAGAGGATTTTTTGAAGGCAGTAATAAAGGCTTCGTCCTCCACGAAAAATGCCTTCAGTAATTCCTTTAAATATTTGTTCTCAACCTGATCAATATAGCTCAGAAGTGCTCCAAACATCTCGTCAATATTATATTTGCTGACAGGAAGGTAATCTGCCGGACTATACTCCCCCTCCTGACACTTTCTGATCCGCTTCACATTTACCTGTAAAGCGCCCTGAAAGCTGGTCACCTCACCGTAAACCTCTATGTAATCCAACACATCGAATTCGCCGATTCCGGCATTGTTGGGATCCCAGATTTTTGCATCCAACGTTCCTGTTTTATCCTGTAAAAGTATGCTTTCATAAGGCTTTCCGTTTTTTGTCATTGCGGATACCTTATGCTTACAAAGGTAAATGTCAAATACTCTGTCTCCGTCTTTATAATCCTTTATATATTTCATTCTTTTGTTCCGTTCCTTCCATTATTCATTCTTAAGGCTGAGAACAGCCTCTACTTCCATTTCAATATAGCCCTCCGGTCCCTGCCGCATCAATCCAACAGTAACTGTTTCTTCGGGTTTAAAGGTTAACAGCGTTTCTACCAGAGCCGCATAGTTGGTAATTTCCTTTTCTCCTATCCTGACTATAATGTCTCCGCTCTGAATACCCGCATTCATTGCAGGAGCGTCCATATCAATCTCTAAAATATATGCACCGAAAGGAACCCCCATCTCTTCATTTGCTTCCTTGGTAACATCTACTCCATAAACTCCAAAATAGGCAATATCTTTGTTGTTCGAAAGACTTTCCACAACCTTTTTCAGTTCTGTAATTCCTACTGCACTGATCATATTTTTCATATCAGAAGCATTATACGAGGTATCAATTATCCCCACGATCTGTCCCTTAAGGTTAATAATAATTCCACTTGCACTGGTGCTTCCATAAATGTCTGTTGTCAGATATTTATAATTAGAATCAGGAAGCGTTATGCTATTTCCCGTGGAAGTAATATTTCCATAGCACAGAGAGCCCTCTGTCCCTACCGGCCTTCCGATTGCAATCACAGGTATTCCCACAAGACTGCTTCCTGCAGAACTCCCCAATGCGACCGGTTTTGCTATGGCAACGGTGCTTTCCTTTACTATACTTTTCTGAATAGAAATGATTGCAAAGCCCGTATTATTATCCTTTTTTTTCATCTCGGCTTCATATTCTGAACCGTCTGAAAAAGCAACCTTAAGAATTTCCGCATCTTTAATGCTTCTGATGTTGGCGAGTATCAACAGTTCCTTACCGTTATCCGCCACAACCACACCCGAAACAACGCCCTCATTTTCATATTCGTTATCTAGCCAGGTCACATCCGAAGTAACACCCACTACCGTCACGATAGACTTTTGTACTTCCTTGGCCACCTTATTCATTTCATTGAATAGGGTCAGGTAATCGTTGGTACCAAGCTGCATCTCCGAAAGAACCTGCGCAATCTGTTCATCCTCCAGTGCAGGAGGCTCTGTTTCCTCCGGCTGCATCTGGGATTCATCCGCAATCATATCCTCCGGCAGAATTTCATTTTCTTCCGTCTCCTCTTCAAATACAATTGCTTCGGGCTCCTCCTCCGGATAAAGTCTGTTGCTGATGACAGGCTCTAGAAGCAGAAAAGTAAAGCAGGCAACCATACCAAAAATAACCGCCATTGCTGCTGTAATCAGTGTACGGCGGACCAGCTTTCTTTTATTTAAAGGCCTTTGCTTAATCGTTTCCTTCAAAAAATCAGTATTATTTTGGTTTTCTTCCATCTGCGATCTGTTCATTTTTCAATGCCTCTGTCTTCCTATTTCTGTTCTATCATATCATAACAAAGCAAAATTTTACACCTCAATGTTTTAAGCTATAATTTAAATCAAAAAACCAGCTCTCTCATTTCTGAAAAAGCTGGCTTTTTGATTTTACTATAATCGGCGTGACAGGATTCGAACCTGCGGCCTCTACGTCCCGAACGTAGCGCTCTACCAAGCTGAGCCACACGCCGTAAAAACGGATTTTTAAAAAACGCGGCAAATCCATAAGACAATGTACATCATACAATTTTTACAGCTGATTGTCAATGATTAAAAGAATATTTTTCTGTCTTCCAATTGTATCGAAAAACACAAAAAATATCCCGTTTCCTTATATTCTTCTTGAAGATATATTGCTATAATAAAACCGTTTCAAATAAAGGAGTTTAAATGAAAACTAAAATCACAAGCATGATTGAAGGAAACCCTTCAAAATTAATACTCACCTTTGCTTTTCCTTTGATGATCGGAAATATTTTTCAACAGCTTTACACTGTGGTTGATACGATGGTAGTCGGTCAGGCACTTGGTGTATCTGCCCTTGCTGCTTTAGGGGCAACTGACTGGCTGAACTGGCTTTGTTCCGGTCTTGTTCAAGGCTTCGCACAAGGGTTTTGCATTCTTATGGCACAAGAATTTGGTGCCGGTAATTATAAAAGACTGAAAAGAGTTATTCTTAATGCCATTTTTCTCTCTGCCATTTGTGCTCTCCTGGTACTGGTGGCAAGCGAAACGCTTGCCCAGCCTGTCCTTAAATTATTGCATACACCGGACGATATTATCGGTAATTCTCTTCTATATCTGCGGATTATCTTTCTTGGTATGCCAATCATCATGGCTTACAATCTGTCAGCTTCCATTCTCCGAGCGTTAGGTGACGGCAGAACCCCTCTTCATGCCATGATTGTTGCCGCCATTACCAATATTATTCTGGATTTTATCTTCGTACTTATTTGGGGATGGGGTATAGCAGGCGCTGCTATTGCCACCTTACTGGCTCAACTGTTGTCCAGTGTTTATTGCTTTTATTTTATCCGAAAAATTGAAATCCTAAAGACGGAAAAAGATGACCTTACTCTTGATACCGGTATTTGTACCAAGCTCTTGAACCTCGGGTACCCGGTAGCCTTCCAAAACACTGTCATCTTTATCGGTGGAATGATTGTCCAATCGGTAGTGAACAGCTTTGGTGTTCTCTTTATTGCAGGCTTTACTGCTACAAATAAACTCTATGGTGTTCTGGAATGTGCAGCTATCTCCTATGGCTATTCCATGACCACTTATGCAGGTCAAAATCTTGGTGCTGGCAGCATACCAAGAATAAGAAAGGGCGTACGCTCAGCAATTGTTATCTCGCTGTTTACTTCCCTTGCAATCACCGTCTGTATGCTTGTCTTCGGGAGAACTATTCTGGGCTGGTTTTTATCCGGCGACACAGATCAGGTTTCTGCTACCATGGAGATTGCTTATCACTATCTTTCTATCATGAGTATTTTCCTGCCGATCCTTTACCTGCTTTATATCATCCGCTCAACTCTTCAGGGCGTCGGTGATACCATCATGCCGATGGTTTCCGGTATTGCCGAGTTTGTCATGCGGGTAGGTACCGCTCTGCTCCTTCCCCTCATCATGGGGCAGGAGGGAATCTTTTATGCCGAGATCCTTGCATGGACTGGCGCTGATATCATTCTCCTTGCTGCATACTTCTATCATTGCACTAAGTGGAAACGTAATGCATCCGCTTAGTATAAAGCTATTAGGAAACTCTTATGAACTGCTCTCACGGTAAACTCGAAAACTCATGCACTGCTATCTGCAAAGAGACCTTAAAGGGCTCGTAAAAAATCAAGCCGCCAGATTTCAGAAAATATACATCCCCGATTTCTTTGTTCGAAGCGAAGCAAGTTTGAAATCGGGGATGTTAATATTAACTCTGAAATCGACGGCTTAGATTTTTCTTGAGCGCTTTATTGATGCTCTTGCAGATAGCAGTGCATGAATTTTCTCAGACACCGTTTGCGCAGTAATATTATTTTTTATACTAACAGATATACCACCGTTATGATGAGCCCTGCGCAGAACAGCAATAATCCGAAGGACAGGCTCCTTCCTATAATCGTGGTATTCTCCGACCACTCTTCCTGCAGTAATGCAAATTTATGCTCGTAATCCATTTCTTTCGGATGCCTTCTGAAAATAGTGGCATTTGCCACACTCTGTAACCCGTTAATAAAACACCCACTGACATGGGTAAGGAAGGTCCCTTCCGCAAGCTCATGAGGCAATTTGCTGTCTCTGTACACCGTCTTTCTCAAAAACACCACTACTGCATCGATCATGCTGTCCAGCACTCTGCAAACTACACCGAAGACAAAAGGAAACGCCTTCAGTAGAATTGGTCTGTAAATCAAATTCTCCAGATCCAGATATTGATTCCATCGATTGATATAAGCAGTGCTCCCATTCTCCTTTTTCATCATCCAGAGTCTTACCATCACCAGGTAGATTATGGCTCCGATTAAGATAGAAATAGCAGCACCCTTTAAGTTTTCAAGAGAAAACCATGCCATTTTATCTGCTTCCTTTTCTACCTGCATAAATCCCTGACCGAGATCTGCAATGCGGCCCATCACCTGCCCCGGGAAAAATCCCATGACCGGCAGCAGAGTTGCACTGATGGTAAGCACTGTCGCGCTGAGCCCATTCATATAGGTTCCTCTGAGATTGTCAAATTTTTCCTGCACTGCGCTATCACTGTTCTTTTCTACAAAAACTGCCACATACAGCTTTGTCATATAAGCAACTGTCAATCCCCCACTGATCAGAAAAGCCCATTCAATTCCTTTCATAGTTCCGATACGGAACATACTGCTGACTACATTTTCTTCTAGCAGCTTTGTATATTCCACAATGCTTTCATGAATCAGTGTTTTACTCACATATCCATTCCAAAGCGGCATACCGCCAATTCCCAATGCCCCCATCAGAAAAATATAGTTAAGAAGAGGTTTCTTTCTTCCGAAACCACGAATTTTATTGAGATTAAGCTCATGCACATTCATGAAGATCACTCCGGCTGCCATGAAAAGAGCCAGTTTGATCAGAGAATGATTTACCATATGAAGCAGGCTTCCTCTTACCGCAAGCAAATTTTCCTCACCAAGAAGTCCTGACATTCCGACTCCCACAAGAATAAAACCAATCTGAGAGACCGAGGAGCATGCAAGTGTGCGCTTGATATCGACTGAAAACAATGCAAGCACAGCCCCGACAACCATGGTACAGACACCGATTATGAGAATCAAGCTGCCCCATGCAGTACATCCAAGAAAAAGGTAGCTGGTAAGTACCAGAATACCGAACATTCCTGCTTTTGTCAGAATCCCGGACAAAAGTGCTGATGCCGGTGCCGGTGCTACCGGATGGGCTTTGGGAAGCCAGATATGCAATGGGAAAGCACCTGCCTTGGCACCAAATCCAAAGAGCATACAAAGACCTGATGCCATCAGTTTTCTTGCAAGAACACCACTGTTGTTAAGTATACATATTTGTTCATAGCTTCCGATTAATTCGTCAAATACCAATGTGCCCATGGTATCGTACAGGAGGAAAATACCCATCAGCATGACAAGACCACCTATCACTGCTACCGCAAGATATGTTGCTGCTGCCCGAAGAGATTCTCTCTTTTCGTCAAAGGCCACCCAGACATAGGAAGTAAATGACATGATTTCAAAAAAGATAAATGTCGTATAAAAATCAGCAGAAAAGAATACTCCCTCTGTTGCAAAAAAGGTTAGAATTGTAAAGCAATAATATCTGCCCTTATTTTTATAGTGAGATAAATACTCTTTCGAAAACAGGGTACTCATCAGCCACATAAAAGCTGCAATACTTCCATAAAGAATCCGGAAGCTGTCTAATTTGAAATGAAGACCCAAACCACAAATTCCTGGAATTTCCAACAAACTGCTCATAATTCTCCTCCTCTTTAATAAATCCCTGCTGCCACATCACTAAGAAATTCTACGACAGGTGCAGAACGAAGGCCAAACAAAATGATGAAAAAGGTAAATACAAACAACGGAAGCAGCATTTTCCAATTAGGATCCTTTACTCCCTCGAGGGACCCGGCATCAAAGTCCTTCCCTGGGAAGAAGGCCCGAACTACAATGGTAAGCATATATATCGCTGTGAGTAATGCAGAAATCAAAAGGCAGGCAATGCCTCCGTAGGCAAGGCAGTTTCCATTGTCCACCGCTGCAGAAGCAAGATTCCATTTACTGACAAAACCGGCAAGCCCCGGCACACCCATTAGAGCCAGCGCTGAAACCGTAAATACTCCGAAAACGGCAGGCATTTTGTAACCCATTCCATCAAGCTCATGTACATAATGTCTATCTGTCTGATGCATAATAGCTCCGGCACAGAAAAAAGAACTGATCTTCATGACTGCATGGAAAATCAGGTGGCTTAACGCCCCTACCATTCCCAGAGGTGTCATAAGCGTCACGCCAAACAAAATATAAGATAAATTGCTGATTGTTGAATAAGCCAGTCTTCTTTTGATATGTGTTTCCTTTACCGCACGGCTGCAGCCATATACAATCGTAAACATCACAATTGCCATTACTACATTTTGTGCCCAGGTTCCCTTCAGGAACTCTGTTCCAAAACTATAATAAGTCAGACGAATAATTGCAAATGCACCCGATTTTACTACCGCAACCGCATGAAGCAGTGCTGTTACGGGAGTAGGCGCTACACCGGCATCCGGAAGCCATGAATTGAAAGGGCATATTGCTGCTTTTACACCGAATCCCATAAAGGCAATAACATAAATCAGTAAAAGGATATCCGTTCTGTCTCCAATCTTCTGGAGATCCAAAACTCCCCCCAATACAAAATTGGTTGTGCTCCCATAAATAATCACAAAAATGAGACCAATAAACGCAAACGCCGCACCGCCAAGAGAATAATACAAATATTTCCTGCTTGCCAGAATTGCTTCTCTTGTCAAAGTATGCATGACAAGTGGAACCGTAACAAGCGTCAAAAGCTCATAAAAGAAATACATAGTAAGAAGATTGGCTGCCAGGGAAATCCCCAATGTCACTCCATAGGTCATGGTATAAAACATAAAAAATACTTTTTCATGCTCTTCCTTCGTCATATATTCAAAGGCATACAAAGTTGCAAAAGGCCACAAAGCAGATACCAGACCGCCAAACACTATACTCATGCCATCCACCTTAAAGCTGATAGATAGATTACCCGTAAAATTTGCCAGTGTAAAAATACTTTCCGATCGGTTCATGAGCAGATACCAGACAAGAAGGCTGTTTAATATCACCATTGTCTCCAAAAAAAGCTCCATATGGCTTCTCTTCTTAAAAGGAATCAGAGGAACCAGCACACCGGTTAAAACAGGAATCAAAATAACAAGCATAATCATTGTGGCTTTCTCCTTTCCTAAATAATCTTAGTAATGATTTGAGACAAATAGCTAATAATCCCGTTGGGGAATAGACCGATTGCCACAGTTAAAACGGTAAGAACAATTATCGGTATCAGCATAAAAAGAGAGGGTTCTTTTCTTTCCAGAGTATTACCATCAAATTCTTCTCCCGGAAGAAATCCATGTATTGTAACCGGAAGCAGATATCCTGCCGTAAGGAGTGCACTGACCAGTAAAACAATCGGCCCGGCCAGACCAAAGCCCGAAATACCTGAATTTAAGGAACCCAAAGCCAGATACCATTTACTAATAAAGCCTCCTGTGGGGGGAATACCGATCAGTCCGAGAGATACAATTGTGTAGCACCAGAGCAAAATCGGCATTTCTTTTCCGATTCCCCGAAGCTCCTTCACTTTTGTTCTTCCCGTCATATATATCATGGCTCCGGCACACAGAAATAAAGCCGCCTTAATAAAGCCGTGGCTGAGCACATGAAGAAAGCCTCCTGTCACAGAATCTCCATCCATCACTGCAAGTCCGAATAAAATATAGGAAACCTGACTGATAGTTGAATAAGCCAGCCTCTTTTTCAATACCGGCTCCCGATATGCAAGCATAGAGCCCATAAATATCGTGATCAGTGTCAAAATAAGCCATACCTTCTGTACCCAGCTGCCACGCAGAAAGGATGCACCAAAAATATAATAGACAACTCTTACTATCGCCAGTACTCCTGCCTTAACAATCACGGCAGACAGAACTGCCGATGCCGGTGCCGGTGCCGCCGGATGGGCCGCCGTTAACCATGCATGCATGGGAAACATACCTGCCTTAACACCAAATCCGAGTAGCATCACAAAAGCAATTCCAAGCAAAAGAACCATATGATCTTCAGCCGTTTGCGCACTGATTACGCCCCCTGCACTGAAGGTAAGTGTATTTCCGTATTTTTCAATAAAGTAAAGGCCAAATAACGCCATATATGCACCTGCCAGAGAATAAAACAGATACTTAAGCCCTGCCATAATTGCCTCTCTGCTGCGATTATGAAGCACCAGCGGCATGGAAGAAAGCGTCAAAAGCTCAAAGAACAGATAGAAGGTTATCAAGTTTCCTGCAAAGCAAAGTGCAACTAAAACACCCAGAACAATAAGATAGTATCCATAATATCGTTTTTCCTTTTCTTCGTGTTTCATATATTCAAAAGAAAAGAAACCGGCACACAAGAAAATCACGATTGCCAATGCAGAAAAAATTATACTGACCTCATCTATTTTAAAAAGAATGGGCAGCCTGTCCGTCAGATTAAACAGCAACAGCAGTTCTCCCTTTGCCAAACTTATGGCGAGAATAACCAGAATTCCTTCAAGAACCAAAAAGCTCCCCGTAAGAAACAGAAGATGCTTTCTTACCTTCATTTCTTTTCTTACCAGGAGAAAAATTCCTGCAAGAATCGGAAAAAAGATGGATAATATCATGTAACACATAAAGACAAACCTCCTTAGGAGAACATGGCAAGTCCCTGCTCAATCAAATCCACAATGGGCTGAGAGCTTACGCCTAAAATCACATTTAAAACAATAAAACAAACCAATGTGACTGCATACAGCTTCATATCTTTAAAGGTGATGCACTCATACTTATTTTCTTCTACCGGTGTATAAATTCTGATTACCGTTTTCATAAAGTAGATGGCATTCAAAATCGTACTGATTCCAAGTACAATCAAAGCCGGTAGCATCTTACCGTTATTCTGTACGGCTGCCTGGGCAAACAGCAGCTTACTGATAAAGCCGGAAAATAGCGGAACACCTACCATGGAAAGTGAGCCCACGGTAAATGTGACACCTGCCCATTTATTTCTGTATGCCGCACCGGTCAGATCAATAAATTTCCGGCTTCCTCCCGATACATCGGTGAGCCCGATTGCTGCAATGAACAAAAGGGATTTGGTTGCCGCATGAGATAGAATATGGAATACGCTTGCTGCCATACCGGCCTGCGTCCCCATTCCGATACCCATATAAATATATCCAATCTGCGCTACAGAAGAATAGGCGATCATTCTTCTCACGTCATTTTCCTTTATCGCACTCAAAGATCCGAAAATCATTCCCATCAATCCGAATACGAACAACACATCGATGATCTTGCTTGCCTCAAAAATATCAAACCCAATTACGCGATAAATAATCTTAATTAATAAAAATATGTAACCCTTGGAAACAAGGCTGGATAAGACTGCCGCAGAAGACACCGTTGAATATCCATATGCATCCGGTAGCCATGCATGAAACGGAAACAATGCACTCTTGATGGCAAGTCCCACTGACATCAGTGCAATGGTTACCAACAGGGGAATCCGGTACTCTCCGGAAGCAGAGAGGATTGCCACCTGCTCTTTGATATTACTCATCAGTAAATGTCCCGTCAGATCATATAGCATACAAATTCCCATAAGGAGCATACCAGATCCCAAGAGACTCATGATCATATATCGTGCTGCCGCCTCAATGGTCCTTCCGTTTTGCCGGATCATGATCAGACCACAGGCTGCTATCGTGTTAATTTCCACAAAAACATATGCCGTAAACAGATCATTGGTATATACCAATGCCAGGAGTGAGCTGAGGAGCAGATTCATCAGAACATAATAAAGAAAAGTCTTTCCTTCTTCCACCTCATCTGCAAGCTTTTTTCTACCGCCCAGCAGGGAAAGCAGCATGATGATACAAAAGAATAATGCCATAAAGCATTCCAGAACACCGACTCTGATCTCGTTTCCCCAGGGAGCCGGAAATTTTCCCATTACATAGACAAAAGCTTCTCCTGTATGAAGCACATATCCCAATGTACATGCATTCAGGAACATTACCGTTGCGATCAAAACAGTATTCACATACCTGGCAGCCTTTTCTTTCAAGCCCGAGCTGATAATCCCGGCAAACAGACACAACAGGATAGAGACTGCCGGAAAATTTTGAACCAAATCCATTTACAGTCCCTCCTTTTTCAATCTGAGAGAGATTTCGTCCAAGTCCAGTGTATGATAGCGTCTATATAAGCGAATCGTAATGGAAAGCATCAGAGCACTGACCGACACCGATACAACAATACCGGTCAAAACCAGACCACTGGGGATAGGATTAATATATGCCTCCGCTTCCTGCACACCATTCACAACAATCGGTGCTACCCGCCCTTCAACATAACCCTTTTCGGCCAGGAAAAGATAAATTGCTGTATCCATAATATTTAAACCGATAATCTTTTTGATCAGATTACTCTGTAAAAGAAGGTTTCCGAATCCAATTCCAAATAAAATCATCGCAACTGCTTCCCCGTAATTTGTAAACAGATTTGCTCCCATTCTACAGACCTCCTCTCCGAAACAATGCATAGAAAGCATACATGGTACATGCGACCTCCAACCCTACACAAATGTTAATAGGCAAAATAATACCGCTGCTCAATATGTGTCCGGGTATACCCAGAGGAATATGATTTTCTATCCCATTTGCACCTGTAATATAAAAGTAAGTACCAATCAATCCATACATACAAAGTGCCGTAATCTTTGCCACTTTATAGATATGCTCATTAAAGAATTGTTGCGTTTTCTTAAATCCAAATGCACAGACATACAGAATCAGACCTGCTCCTAATATGGCACCGCCTGAAAATCCACCGCCCGGAGAAAGGTGACCGTTTAAAATAACATAAATTCCAAAAATAAAAATAATAGGACAAAGCACAAAAGCTGTTCCCTGCAAAATGGCATCATTCTTAGGTTCAAACCGCCGGTCATTCTTTTCCTCCTGCTTTTTTAGAATTGAGTCATCTACCATAAGCAGAATCATGACACAGCAGGTCGCAATAAACAGCACATTGGTTTCGCCAAAGGTATCAAAGGCTCTGTAGGTTAAAATCATTCCCGAAACAATGTTCATTGCCCCCGTTTCCTGTAAACCACTTTCTATGTACCGTTCTGCAACTTCGTTATTATCTGGATTGGAAGGATTTCCCGTTCTCGGTAAATAAGAAACGGTATACAACAAAAGTCCTACCAGCGCAATGCAAAAGAGAATAGCGGATGCAACATAAATCCGGTGAAAAATCACCAGCCCTTTATTGTTCTCGGCATCATATACCTTGTCTCTGATCATCTGACGTTCATTCATTCGTTCCAGGATCGTGGACTCAGGTACAACCTCTTCCTTCTGCGGTTTCATTTCCACTTCACCTACATAAGGATCCTTACACCCGGACAGCCACCTGAAAAAATGGAAGGCACCTGTCTTTTCATATTCCTTCTGAGGCTTTGGCTTACTCATGATCCTCCCCCTCCTTTTCTGTTTTCTCTATCTGAATTCCATGAATTTTCTTCAAAGTCGCAAAAAACAGGATACTGGTAACTCCTGCTCCCACAGCAGCTTCTGTGATCGCAAGATCGGGAGATTCCAGACAGACCCAGATCAAAGACATCACCAGACTATAGGACATATAGATTAATATAGAATTCAGTAAATTTTTCGAAAAGCTTACTGATATGGCACATACAACTAAAAAGCCAAGTAAAATATACTGAAAAATTGTCATGATATCTCTTCCTCCTTCTCCTGATTCTCTCTTTTCTCCTTCAATTCCTTCTCTAAAACATCAAGTTCCGGATAGACCTGACAGTATTCCTCTAAATTTTCGTTGGTCGCAGCTTCCAGCCTGGCAAGCAGATGAGAAGATACCGGAGAAGCAAACCACAAGAAAACAACTATCAATGCCATTTTCAGAGTCGTAAAATTCCATCCTGAAAAAATCATCAGTCCGACCAGGGAAAAACTGATTCCCAATGTATCTCCCATAGCTGCTGCATGCATTCTGTTTAATACATATTTCAAATGAAAAATTCCATACAGCTCTATCAAAAAAATAAGCAGTCCGCAAAGAAGCAAAGCAGCCCCAATAATAAATCTGATCCATTCAATAATTTCCATCAGAGTCTCCTCCTTCTCCTGTCATCTGTGACATTTCTTCCTCGTTCTCTTGTCGTTTTTCTTTATAAACGCCCAGATAAACCTTAGAAATTACAATCACTGCCAAAAAACTTACCATCGCATAAATCAGACAAATATCTACCAGATAACCTTCCCTTAATAATAGGGAAAGCACTGCTATCATGACCATGACCATAGTTCCCATCATATTGATTGCTACAATACGATCTGCAATTCGGGGACCCTTTACCGCACGAATCAGACAGGCAAATAACATAATTGCAAGAATGATTAAAACGGTGATAAACATTCCCGGATAGATTTTATCGAAAATTGATATATTTTCCAGTAAATTCATATTAATTCACCCTTTCCAGTTTTCTAAGCAATGTCACAAAGACAGATCTGTTGATTCCCTCAGCAAGCTCTTTGTCAAGGCAGTGCACAACATACTCATCTTCCTCAAGCGAAACCGTAATCGTCCCCGGTGTCAAGGTAATAGAATTTGCTAAAAGTACCCTTGCCGGTGTGGTTTTAAGATCTGTTTTAAATCGCACAATTGCCGGTTCAATCTCATACCTGGAAGACATAATCATTCTAATTACTGCAAAATTTGCCTTAATAATTTCCGTTATCAATACAAATACATACTGAAGCACAAGAAAAAATTTCTTACACAATAATAAATCTGTTTTGGGATGATAGTTCAAAAATTTACAGATAAACAGATACATCAGCCCGGCAATCACTACACCGAATGCAGCTATTTCAAACGTAAACTGTCCATTAAAAATAATCCATATCAGAAAAAAGATGAAAAACATAGCTTTCCTCCCTGTTATATATGCCATATTTAAGCAGGTGCCGCTTACGCTAACACCTGCTCAATTTTTCCTGCTAATTCATTTTTAGATACTGCCCCTACAACAGAATCCACAACCTTTCCTTCTTTAAAGAATAAGAAAGCTGGGATAGACATGATCTTGTATTCGCTTGCCGGTCCCGGATAATCTGTTACATTACATTTCGCTATCTTGCACCTTCCACTGTATTCTTCCGATAGCTGTGCTACAAGCGGCGCCATCATTTTACATGGTCCACACCAGTCTGCGTAGAAATCTACCATAACCGGAATGGTACTTTTCTTTACCTCTTCTTCAAAGTTACTATCCGTTAATATTACTTCCATGCTAAAAAGTCTCCTTTCCTGCTTATTCCATAATACTATTCCCTATCTTCTGATGATGTATTTATAAATCGGATTTCCTTTTGATGAAAATTTTTCTTCGTATTCTGTCATAATATTTCCTGCTGACATTTTTTCATCATGATGAAGATCATAGGTCACTTGTAAAGCCTCCCAGCCTGCAAAGGAAAGCTCCTCAAGGGCAAAATCAAACAAATCTCTGTTATCCGTTTTAAATTCCAGTACTCCGTCTTTTTTTAAGAAGCAGTCATATCTTCTTAAGAATTCTCTGGAGGGAAGTCTTCTTTTGGCATGTCTGTCCTTCGGCCAGGGATCTGAAAAGTTGAGATAGATCTTGTCCACTTCTCCGGAACCGAACACTTTTGTAATATCCTCCGCATCCATACGGATAAATAAAAGATTCGTCAAAGGAGCGTCTTCCATTTTCTGCAATGCCCGAATCAGCACACTGGAATATTTTTCGATTCCTACATAGTTAATATCGGGATTTTGGGTGGCAAGCTCATGAATAAATTTTCCCTTTCCCATTCCTACTTCAATTCGAATCGGATGGTCGTTTCCAAAAGCCTTATTCCAATTATTCTTTAATGTCTCCGGGTCGTGAACCACCAAAGGACTTTGCGCAATCACATCCCGCGATCCTGAAACATTTCTGAGCCTCATGCCGTTTCCTTTCTTTTTCCTCTTTAAACGAGTCTTTATTTTACACCTTTTCCAAATAAAAGGGAAGAAAAATCAAAGAAAAAAGCATAATGAATGTAAAAAAATACAACATTCATCATACTTTTTCTTAGCTCTCCTGTCTTTTCATAATATAAGCTGCAAGCATTTCAGCTGTTTCTTTTTCTCCAAGCTTGCTGCTGTTTACAGAAATATCATAATTTCGGGAATCACCCCATTTTCCCTTACAATAATAATTGTGATACTCTTTTCTCTTACGGTCCTGTCTGAAAATAAAGTTTTCTGCCTCTTCCGCAGACATATGATAAAGCCGTGTGACACGCTCTATCTTATTATCCCAGTCTCCCAGAATAAACATGGAGATAAGTCCGGAATAATTTCGCAAAATGGTTTCCGAGCATCTTCCTACTACCACAAAGGATTTTCCTTCAGCTGCCCTTTTTTTTAAAAAATCAAACTGCATGTTTGCTATATTTTCCTCCACGGAATTAGAATACCCTCGAACCGTTCTTGAAAGTAATAAATTTCTGGGTATCTCATCATATTTTTCAATATGGGCAACATTCACATTCCGTTCATCCGCAATGTGCTGCAGAAGACTTTTGTCATATAATTTAAGGTCAAATTTTTCTGCCAATATTTCTGCAATTTCATGGCCGCCGCTTCCGAATTCACGCCCTATGGAAATAATCAGTTGTTTCTCCATAAATCACTTACTCCTTCCTGTTACAGATATCTGACAAATATGATTGCCATAGATACCAAAACAACGATAATTGTGGCAGGTGCCATTGCTATACAATAACTTCCCCACCCGATCGGGTAACCTTCCTTTGCAGCTACTGCCGTTCCTACTACATTTGCAGATGCACCGATTGGTGTTGCGCTTCCCCCTATATCTGTTCCCATGGAAAGTGCCCATGCCATTACAGACAGATCTGCGCCCTGTACAGCAGACAGGCTCTTGATAACAGGAATCATAGTTGCAGCAAATGGAATATTATCGATAAATGCGCTGGCGACGGCGGAACCCCATATAATAATTGCAATCATCAATCCTGCATTCCCACCACTGAGTCTTCCGATAAATTTTGCAATAATCTCTAAAATACCTGTCTGCTCCAACCCACCAACCACAACAAACAGACCAATAAAAAACAGCAGTGTTTTATAATCAACCTTTCTTAATAGGACAGGTGCCTTTTTTCCTGCCGCAATCAACGTAACAACAGCAATCACCAATCCAATAAAGGCTACTGTCAGCCCAGTCTGTGCATGTGTCACCAACAAAATGACTGCACATAAAAAAATAATACTGCTGATAATAAAGCCTTTTTTATCTGTAATGGCATCTTTCGGATTTGGACAGGATGCCATATCAATCACTACACTACTCTGTAACTCCTTTTTAAAAATCATATAAAAATATATAATAGCCAATAATAGACAGATTCCTGCCATGAAACCGGTATTAAAAATAAAATCGGAAAAAGAATAGCCAAGAGAAGTTCCGATAATAATATTAGGCGGATCTCCACACATTGTTGCCGAACCACCTAAATTTGCACAAAATATTTCTGACAGTATCATCGGAACCGGATTAAACTTCAAAAGCTGCGCTAATTCAACCGTAACTGCTGCCAAAAACAAAATTACGGTAATACTGTCAATAAACATAGACAAGATGCTTGACATCAGCATAAAGGTGCAAAAAGCGGTATCGTTTTGAAATGTACTATTTTGGCTATCCTCATACAAAGCCATCTGAAAAAACCCACATGTCCCATTCCCTCTACCATGATCATCATTCCTGTAATAAAGAGAATGGTTGCCCAATTAATACCGCTGGAGGTTTCTGCCGTATCACCTGTATGATACCAGAAATCAACGGTAAAGATTTCCCTAACATTCAATGTATCTATGATTGCATTCACACTGTGCATTCCTATACCAAATACGAAAAGCAATGTCAGGAAACCACATACAAGCGTTACTACATGGCGTTCTACTTTTTCTGTTATAATAAGTAAAAACATCAGTACGAATATGATAACTGCCATCATTTGTGCCATTTTCATTCCCCCCATATCAATCCAAATACTTTATCAGATTTTGAAATTTCATTGGTGATTTTAGACTCGGAAAAAGAACCTTTCAAGAAAATGGCAGCTTCTTTTACGACTTTTTAACATCAAGGATTCATTAGCTTTTTTATAGGAAATAGTGTATTATAGGAATAAGTTATTTTTAATGATCAGGAGACCCCATGAATTTTATTAAATCCATGAATTTTAATAGAATAAAGCTTGCATTATCTGCTGTTTTAGGCTTCTGTCTTATTGTGGCAGCAGGGCGTAATACCTACGCTGCCCCTTCTGCGGCAGAAGACTATCTTGCGCTGGCGGAAGATAGGAAATCCCTTCCCATTCAAAGTAATCAAATTGAAAACTGGCCAGCCGGTCCTGCAATCGGCGCAGAATCAGCTATTTTACTTGAGGCAAATACCGGTGTGATACTCTATGCAAAAAACATCGATGAAAAGCTTTATCCGGCAAGCACAACCAAGCTGATGACCTGCCTGATTGCCGCTGAAAACAGCCGGCGTGACGAAACGGTTACCTTTTCTCATAATGCTGTATTCAGCATTGATAAAGGAAGCTCCAATATTGGAATTGATGCAGGACAAGCCATGCCTATGGAAGAATGTCTCTATGGTATATTAACAGCGTCTGCCAATGAAGTTGCAAACGGCGTGGCAGAGCATATTGCCGGGAGCACCGATGCATTTGCGGAGCTGATGAACCGAAAAGCTGAAGAGCTGGGCTGTAAAAACACACATTTTGTCAATGCACATGGCCTTTACGATGAAGATCACTACACAACTGCTTATGACCTTGCTTTGATTGCCAAAGCCTTTTTTCAAAATGAGCTTCTTTCCAAAATAGGGAATTCAGCATCTCATCATTTTGAACCTACCGCCTCACAGCCGGATGATTTTATTGTACGGAATAAACATCAGCTGATTACAGGTGAAATTCCCTACGAAGGTATCAAAGGCGGTAAAACCGGCTATACAGACGAAGCGAGACAAACTTTGGTGACCTGTGCTGAACAAAACGGTATGAAGCTGATCTGTGTTATTATGAAGGAAGAGTCTCCGGAGCAATTTTATGATACCGTAAAACTGTTTGATTATGGTTTTACTAACTTTTCCGCAGTCAATGTCTCCGAAAATGAAACAAAATATTCCATACAGAATTCGAATTTCTTCCATACCTCCAGTGATGTTTTCGGTAATTCCAGTCCTATTTTGTCCTTAAATCAGGACAGTTATCTGATCCTGCCGGGGACAACTACCTTTCAGGATCTGGATTCGAAAATATCCTATGATACCACGGAAGAAAATGAAGTGGCAGAAATCCGCTATTACTATCACGGTGCCTATCTGGGAACAGCCACTGTTGATCTTGCACAGAAAGCTTCTGTCACCTATGAATTCCCAGAGGAAGCTGAATCCTTAAATAAAAAGAATATAGTCGTAGTCAATGTTAAGATCATATTGCTTGTCATTTTAGCTGTCGCAGTTGTACTCATAGCTATTATTATTCTTTATTCCATTGCAAACAGCTATAATATTATGGACTATAAAAAAGGAAGCAAAAAGCGCAGTTTGTTAAGGCGCAAAAGAAAAAGGAACCGGAAAGACGGACCTCATTTTCCATCTTCCCGATTCAATGGTTTTGACCTTTAATGTTACTGCTTCCCTTTTTGGATTTGCGATGTTCCTTTGCTGCCTCCCTCTTCAGTAGAATTTTTTGGCAATCCTCTTCCGAGATAAACTTTGATGTTTTTATCACATAAATACTATCACTCTCTGATTTGCGAATTCTGATTTTAGATTTCATATACCCGTGAACGGGGCAGTGGGAAACACTATAGTAATGCTTTCCGTTGGGTGAAAACCAACGGATTTTTTTTCGTAAATTCTTATGGCACAGGTAACATTTTGTACTAATTACTTCTCTATCCTCAAGAGCCCTCTGCTTGTCCGGAAATTCCCTTGAAATGTATTTCATATAATCATGAAACATCACATGAATTTCCTCCTGTCGATTTTTTGGAAGAATATAAGTATCTATAGAATAGTTTTCCAGAATCTCCTCCTCCAGACAGGATAGTATCCTCGCAGTATAATACGCATCGCTGAAGGCCCTGTGAAAGGGAATATCCTTCTCTATTTTCAGATAATCAATTGCATATTCCAGACTCCTACGTTGTTTCTTGTCCTCAAAGGCAATACTGAACAACTTTTGTACATCCAAAAAACAAATTGGTTTTCCTGCAAGAGGTTCCATGTGATAATATCGCATATTTCTTTGCAATTCATACAAATCAAGAGGTCCCCAGGTACAAAAAATATAGTCTTCTCCACACCAGGAAAGGAAATCTCCCATGACCTCTACGAAAGGTCTTCCCTTTTGCAGATCCTTCATATGAAGGTGGATCAGATTACTGGTAATCTTATGCATATGCTGATAGACCGCCGGTTTAACTAACTGATTAAACTCATCTATCATCATTTTTTCACTATTTAGTTTGATCGCTCCAATATCAATAATCTCAAACGGAATCTCTTTTACCTCCGGTTCTTCACCGGTGTTGCTCTGATTCCATTCCAAATCGATTACAATGTAATTCATTTAACGGCTCCGTTCTACAAACAAATTATTTTATATTTTATCATACTTTCTTTTGCTTCTCTACCAGTAATGTGCTAACATGATTATTATTTGGGAATAACATAGCTGTATAACTATTGAAAGAGGTGACAAATTTATGGAAAAAGGAAAATGGAAAAAGTTTTTTTCTTACTATAAACCCTATAAGAAATTGTTTGCTGCAGATATGTTTTTTGCCTGTCTGGCGGCTGCGATCACCCTGATCATTCCTCTGATTATCCGCTATATTACCAATGATGTCATTTATAGATCTTCTGATGAGTCGCTTCATACTATTTTTATACTTTCCGGTGTTATGCTGATATTAATTTTCATTGAGTTTTTCAGCAATTTCTTTATTACTAATTACGGGCATATGATGGGGGCAAAGATGGAATACGATATGCGAAATGAAATCTTTGGCCATTATCAGAAGCTCTCCTTCAGTTTCTTTGATAACCAAAAGGTGGGACAGCTGATGAGCCGTGTCACTAACGACTTATTTGAAATCAGCGAGCTTTTCCATCATGGACCTGAGGATCTTGTAATCTCTATCATCAAGCTGATTGGCTCCTTTATCATTCTGCTTACCATAAACTGGAGACTTGCATTGACTGCCTTTGCTATTGTACCTGTTATGCTGATCTATGCCTTTTACTTTAATGTTCAGATGAAACGGATATTCCTAAAAAACAGGGCAAGAATTGCGGACATTAATGCCCAGATTGAAGACAATTTATCCGGTATCCGTGTGGTAAAGTCCTTTGCCAACGAAGAGATTGAAATGGATAAATTCAGAGCTGGAAATAATAACTTCCTTGAGAGTAAAAAAGAAAATTATAAATATATGGGCCTTTATCATTCCGGACTGACTGCCTTCACTACGCTGATCACAGTAATCGTCATTGCTTCCGGTGCGGTTTTTATTACCAAAAGCATTATTTCCATTACCGATCTGATTACCTTTCTTTTATATATTAACAACTTTACGGAACCAATCAAAAAGCTGATCAATTTTACGGAACAATTTCAAAATGGTGTTTCCGGTTACACCCGGTTCTTGGAAATGCTGAGTATCAACCCTGATATTGTAGATAAACCGGATGCCAGGGAACTCATCAATGCCAAGGGGGATATTCTATTTAAAAATGTATCCTTCCACTATGAGGATCATACCGAAATGGTTCTCTCAAACCTGAACCTTCATGTGAGGCCCGGAGAATATGTTGCACTGGTAGGAACCTCCGGTGTAGGTAAGTCTACTCTTTGCAGCCTGATTCCCCGTTTTTATGAGGTTTCAGACGGGCAAATACTGATTGATGGAACCGATATCCGGAATTTCACGCTGAAAAGTCTTCGAAATAACATCGGAATTGTACAACAGGATGTCTATCTGTTTACCGGGAGCGTGATGGACAATATCCGCTACGGTCGTCCTGACGCAACGGAAGCAGAAATTGTCGCTGCTGCCCAGAATGCCAACGCCCATGATTTCATCATGAGCCTTCCTGACGGCTATGATACCTACATCGGACAACGTGGGATCAAGCTTTCCGGCGGTCAAAAGCAGCGTCTTTCCATCGCAAGAGTCTTCCTGAAGAATCCTCCAATTCTGATTTTTGATGAAGCCACCTCTGCACTTGATAACGAAAGTGAAAAGGTGGTACAGGAATCTCTGGAAAAACTTGCCAGAAATCGTACCACCTTTGTCATTGCCCACAGGCTTTCCACCATTCGTAACGCCGAAAAAATACTGGTTCTCACCGAGGATGGTATTGCCGAAAGCGGAAGCCATGAGCAGCTCCTTAATAAAGGAGGGATTTATGCGGATTTATACAACTTACAGTTTACAAAGCAATAAATTGACTGCAGCTTTTATGGGAATAACCTGCTTTCTCTTTACTGCTGCCACATAAGCTCTGAAAACTCTGCCCATTTTCCTTCTTTGTCAACGGCATACATTGCCATCAACACACCGGTAAAGCCACCGGCAACCTCCGAAGATAAGTATTTGGTTCTGGCATTACCCAGCTTCTCTTCCTTGTCATCGATAAGGTATGAGAAGTAATATTTGTCTGCATCAGAATGAATCTGAAGCTCTACCTGCTCACAGCCTGCAGGAAGAAGCTCTGACCGTTTCACAGACTCAGCATCTCCCACCTTCAGACGTAAAATCACATATCTGCTGCCACATTCATTGACAAGTGCCAGGTCATAATGCTGATCCTCATCCATATAAAAAGTAATACCTGCCTCCTTAGCATCACCGGATACTTTAACAGTAAGATGCGTATCAAACTCTGACTGGCGGATTCCGATAAAGGTTGGAGTATCTGCTTCATTTAAAGTTATTTCTGTTCCGCGAAGTCTCAGACCCTTCTTCGTAAATTCATAATTTTCTTTATGATAATCCCTTAAATAGCTCCACCGCAAATCATCTTTTCCGGTGGTTTTAAAGGACACATCATATCTGTGAGGATCCTGCTTACCCGAAAGCTCCATCTCCATCCATTCTGTTACCGTTCCGTGATCTCCTGCTGTAAACCATCCATCCTTTTGCCAGAAGACCGGAGCTAAAAATACTTCTCTTCCAAGATGATGATACGCCTGCCAGGTTCCGCTCTGACGGAAGCCCAGACAAACAAAATAATAATTTCCCTTATGATCCTGAATCAGATCTCCATGCCCGATTCCCTGAATAGGGTTTAAGTTTCCACCCAAATTTTTGTTGGTAAGCACCGGATTATCAGCATAACCTTCAAAAGGACCAAACGGATTTTTACTTCTGGCATAAGTTATCATGTGACCATACTCTGTGCCACCCTCTGCTGCCGTCAGATAATACCAATCCCCGATATGATACAAATGAGGAGACTCCAGATATCTTCCACCGCTACCGGACCACACCGGAATACTGTCTGTCAGTTTTTTTCCTGTTGCAATATCTATTTCACACTGAAAAATACAGGGTTTCCCGTCCGGTCCGTTTCCATTACTGGTAAAATAAACCTTTCCATTATCAAACAAAAGAGACGGGTCGATTCCTCCCTGATCTACAAAAATCGGTTCCGACCATTCGCCATAAATATCCCTGGTTGAAATATAAAAATTCTTTCCATAGGTATCATTTGTCGTCACCATATAAAAAGCTCCTTCATGATAACGCAGTGTCGGTGCAAAGACTCCACCTGAACTTGGGATTCGGTGAAGCTCTATCTGACTGGTCCTGGTAAGACAGTTGGCAACCTGTTTCCAGCTGATAAGATCCTCACTTTCAAAAATAGGCACTCCCGGCATATACTGAAATGAGCTACATGCAAGATAATATTTACCCTCTGCCTCACAAATGCTTGGATCCGGATAAAATCCCTTAATAATCGGATTTTGTACTTTCATTCTGACTTTCTCCCTTACTTTTCTGTAAAAATAATTGCAACTCCCGTTTTTTCAAGTGTAATCCTGTCCCCGGCTTTATAGGTTTTCTCCGTAAGCAGATCTATACCATCCTTTTCAAGAACAACAGATGCCGGTCCATCCTTGTGGTTTAACAAGAACAGGAAGGAACCCTTTTCGTTCTCACGCATCGTACCTTCCACGCCCTCCGGTGTTTTTGCCACAGCTTCAATGCCAATCTCTTCACAGATATCACCCAGAAATTTCTTATAGAAAGCTTCCTCAGAGTGAGTTGCCACATAATAAGCCGTACCTTTGCCAAACTGATTTCTGGTGAGCACCGGCATTCCCTCATAAAAATCATTTTCATAGAAAGATAAGCCTTCTGCCCCCTGAAGGTGAAGCAGATCACAAAGAATCCCTGCAGAATAATTCTTTCCCTTGTAAACAAAGGAATTTGATTCTGTTTCCGGGAGAGCATCGGATTCCTCCACCCAAATTCCAAGAATATCCTTTAGTCTTCCCGGATATCCTCCGGTTACTACAAGATCATGATCCTCCACATAACCGCTGAAATAGGTAGTCAGGAAGCTGCCTCCATTCTTAACAAATTGTCGGATCTTCTCATCAAAACCATCCTTACACATGTAGAGAAGCGGTGCAATTACAAGCTTATAGTCAGTGTAATCATCTGTTACACTGACAAGGTCAACAGAAATATTGCTGTCATTTAATGCCTTATAGTATTGAAATACTTCTTTATAATAGTCAATCAGCTTGCTGGGACCCGCAGAATACTCTGCTGCCCACCAATTATCCCAGTCGAAGACAATTGCAACCTTGGATTTCGTTCTTGCGCCCAGAGTCTTATCACCAATCTTAACAAGTTCTTCTCCCAAAGCTGTCAGTTCACGAAATACTCTGGTATTTTCCGTTCCCACATGATCGATCACTGCGCCATGATACTTTTCACAGGCACCAATGCTCCTTCTCATCTGGAAAAACAGAAGTGTGTCTGCGCCATGAGCCATTGCCTGATAACTCCAGAGCCGCATCACACCGGGTCTCTTCAGTTTACAGTAAATATGCCAGTTGCTTACACTTGGCGTTTGCTCCATCAATGCAAAGGGCTTGCCCTGCTTAATACCTCTCATCAAATCATGTGCCATGGATGCCTGCTCCGGCACAGAATCATAAGCCGGATAATTATCCCATGAAACAAAATCCATATATTTTGCCCATTTTTGATAATCTAAAATCTTATAGACTCCCATCAGGTTTGTGGTTACCGGAATATCCGGTGTATATTTTTTCACCGCATCATATTCCAGTCGGAAACATTCTAACATACTGTCAGAGTTAAAACGACAATAATCCAGCGAAATTCCCTGAAAATTAGTGCGGATTACTCCGTCCCAGAGAAACTCTTCTGAGCGCAGATCCGGTACTACCACATCCTCAAAATCATATAAGGTATGCCCCCAGAAAGACATGTTCCATGCTCTGTTTAACTCATCTATGGTTCCGTATTTTTCCTTAAGCCACTTACGGAATGCTTTTTCACAGTTATCACAGTAACAAAATCCTCCATACTCATTGGAAATATGCCAGGCAACAATATTGTCATAATCCTTATAGCGTTCTGCAATCTTTTCGGCAAGTGCTACGGAATACTTGCGGTAAGTGGGTGAATTGGGACAGGAATTATGCCTGCTGCCAAACTTCCTCTTTACTCCATTATACTCTGTTCTCAAAATATCAGGATGTTTTCTTGCCATCCATGCAGGATGCGCCGCTGTGGAGGTGGCAAGGCAAACCTTAAGATTATTTTTTCTTGCCAGCTCCATAATTTTATCAAGCTTTGAAAAATCGTAGGTATTCTCATCCGGTTGGAGTGCGGCCCAGCTAAATACATTTAAGGTAACCTCATCTATATGCGCAAGTTTAAACAGGCGCATATCTTCCTCCCAGGTTTCCTCCGGCCACTGCTCGGGATTGTAATCTCCACCATATAAAATCTTTTTTACTTTATTGCTTTCAATCATTTTAAACTTTTCCTCCCCTATCCTTATTAGCAATTCTTAATAAAGGTTCCTGCCATCTGGATCCAGTTTGTTACCTCCGGCTGAATTTCCTTTTCTCCATCCGAGCTGGTCAGTTCATTGCCAAGTGCCAACCCGTGACGACCTTTTGGATAAATATGACATTCAAAAGGAATTTCCTTCTCCCGCAGTGCCTGTGCAAAAAGTAACGTATTCTCAACAGGAACCGTCCCATCTTCAAAGGTATGCCATAAAAATGTTTTAGGTGTATCACTGTTTACCTGCTTTTCCAGAGACATTTCATCCACCAGCTCCTCATACCTGTCAGCTAACAGCTTTACAAAGGAGTCTCTGTGAGCATACTTGCCGGAAGTGATTACCGGATAACTTAAGATCATTCCATCGGGTCGAATCAGCTCACTATCACCACCTGTTATCTCATCAAAAAGTTTCCTTTTCCAAAAACACCCAAGAGAAGCGGCCAAATGACCTCCCGCAGAAGAACCCTGAACAAAAATCTTTTTTTCATCAACATGCCATTCTTTGGTATGTTTTCTTACATAGCACATTGCTTTTGCCAATTCGAGAAGCTGTGTGGGATAGACAGCAGGTGCTACAGAATAATGAAGCACAGCTGCATGATAACCCATGGCAAGGAACGATAAGGCAATCATTTCTCCTTCTCTCTCGGAAACATGATTGTAACCTCCTCCCGGACAAATAACCACCATAGGACGCTTATCTATCATGATGGATTCTGAATGACTGATCACATATGTCGATAATTTTGCTTTTCCTATGCTCCCATTAACAGATACATCTATTACTTCGTATTTCATTTTTTCCTCCTGTAGATATTATTTATATGATTATATTAAAAAGCAAAATTCTGCCAGCTTTATTTTGCCATTTACCTGAATTTGCAGCTCATAACTGCCTTCCTTCCTGAGAAATCCTTCCGGTAACAAAGCCTGAATTTCTTCAAATTCAAGTTCTTTATTTCTCTCAATCGGAATTCGGCAGACTGTTCCCTGGCAGGTAAGGGATATTTCTCCGTTTTCTATGCCACAAACCCGAAACCTTACGCCGGTCGGAAGAGAGTCAAAAACAAAATCTCCATAAAATAATACACAAGACGATTTATCGGTAGCTTTTTTATCCACAGAATTTGGATCATCTCCCGGTTTACCGGGAATGATACAGGTACTTCCTGTCATGGTATGTCCCTTAGTTCCTCTGTGAATAAAACAGCCTTCGCTGTGGTCATAGCTGAATGCCTGTGTCACTTTAAAGGGATCTCTGTCAGGCGCCTTTTCGCCGGAAATAAAAATTGTTACGCTCTGCCTGATATCCGCACAGGATGCTCCTGCCATAAAGGTATATTCTCCATCCTCCAAAAGCATCCTTCTGGAAATTACATCAAAATATCTCAGATCCTTAAGGTTAATCTTAAAGCTGACAATTCTGGTTTCTCCGGGTATAAGTTCCTTTAATCTCCGGAAACCCTTCAGCTGTCTGTTTGCACGTTTTACTCTGCTTTCTTTTTTATGTACATACAACTGAACAACCTCATCTGCTGTCTCCTTTCCAACATTGGTAATTGGAAGACTAATTTCCACAGCATCTTCTGTCAGTTTCCACTCCAGTTCTCCATAAGAAAATTCTGTATAAGAAAGACCATAACCAAATGGGTACAATACTTCTTTCTGAAAATACTGATAAGTTCTTTCACCCTGAATAATATCATATTCATTGATATCCGGAAGATCCTCATCTTTAAGATACCAGGTCATAGGCAGTCTTCCTGCAGGAGAACACTTTCCACTCATTACATCACTGATTCCGTTTCCCATTTCCTGAGAGCCTGAAGCGGAAAGCAAAATTGCAGGAGCCTTCTTTTTCAGCTCATTAATCAGGTAAGGATAGTTACTTATTAAAATAATCAGTGTATCGGGATTTGCTTCAAGTACTGCATCAGCAAGCTTCTGCTGGAAGGGAGGCAGTGCAAGTGTTGCTCTGTCAATCTCCTCCTTACTGTTAATGACAGGATTACAGCCAATTACAAGAACCGCTTTGTCAGATTTTTTGACTGTTGCTGCTGCCTTTTCAATACCGTTCTCAACCATTTCCAGTTCAAAAACAGCAGGTTCTCCTTCATATACAGCATAGGATTTCCTGCCGAGTCTTAAATCATCTCCCTCTCCCGGCATCACCCTTTCATCCTTAATTACAACCAGATACCCATCCTGATCTACCGTTACCTTTCTTTCATTCCAGCTGTTAAGATGATAAGAACCTTTCAGGTCCTCGATGCAGTTTTCACCTATAGCCCTAAAATTCCATGATTCTCTGACAAACCATCCAAATGCCTCTTTTTTGTCTGCTTTAATCAGATAAGATCCTTCTTCCAGCGTTACATACATTCCGTTGCTTTCCGCAATAAGGGTAATGCTTCCAAAACCCCAGTCAGTAAATGTAAAAATCTCAGCATGTTCTTTGTCCGTAAGCTGCAGCCTGTTTTCTTTTCCAAGACCGATATAGCTTCCGTTACATTTAAGACAAATTTTAGACAACCCACTGTGTGTATAAATTTCTGCATCAGGATAGGTCTTTTTAATTCCATCAAGAATTGTTACTCTGTAGGGAGGCACGCCACCATACCAATCCTTGTACCAGACATTGCTTAAAGGTCCGACTACCGCCAGGGAAGAAGTTTCTTCCGGCTTTAAGGGTAAAAAATCTTTTTCATTCTTAAGCAGGACCACCGATTCTGCTTCCATCTGTCTGCAAAGCTTCTGATGTTCCTGATTATTTACATACTCTTCACCCATTTCGCTATAAGGGCAGTCTCCGTTTCCGTCAAAGAAACCAAGACGGATTCTTGTCCGGAAGGAATTCCGGATGGATCGGTTAATGTCCTCCTCGGTTATCAATCCTCTTTTGAGCGCTTCTCTTGCTGATTCAACAACGACAGCCTGGTCATCTGTAAAGCAGTCAACACCTGCTTTCAGTCCATACGCAATCGTTTCTGCATGTGTCTCAAAATATTGATGATCCAAAACAGTCTGCTGAAAATCTCCTCCGTCACAGACAACATGACCGGAAAGCTTCCAGGTATCCTTTAAAAGATCCTGTACCTCATGATTTACAATAGCTGGAACACCATTAATCTCATTATAGGAAGTCATAACGGCTTCTGCTCCACCTTCTTCAATGGCTTTTCGAAACGGCTCCAGATAATATTCATATTTATTCCTTTCATCCACAGAAGAGGATATTTTAATTCGATCTGTCTCAATATTATTTGCATAAAAATGTTTGAGAGATGCCCCACATTGAAGATAAAAGGGATCATTTCCCTTCATCCCCTGAATATAGGCAGAGGACATTTCTCCTGTAAGATAAGGGTCCTCTCCATAAGCTTCTTCAGTCCTCCCCCATCTGGGATCCCTTTCCATATCAATGGTAGGTGCCCATCTGCACAAGCTGCTTCTCTGATCTCGTGCATATAACGCTCTTGCCTCCTCCCCTACAACACGTCCGCACTCTCTGATCAATTCCCGATCAAAGCTTGCACTCATACCGATCGGCTGCGTAAAAGTAGTTGTGGGCTCCGGCTCTCCTGCATTAAATGCCTGGTCATGGCGTGCCTCTATTCCGTGCGCAGCCTCTCCGCCTAAATGGGCTGCCCTGATACCAAGCCTCTCAATATCCGGACAGCTTGTTGTCAGACATGCCAGCTTTTCTTCCAATGTCATCTCCTGAATCAGATAATCAAGTCTCTGTTCCACTGACAAATGATTATTCCATAATGGAGTCTCTTTATAATCGCTCATTTTTCCTCCTCAATTATCATAGTATCAATATCTGCTTTTGAAATAGAACCTTCTCTATTATATATCATAAAGA
>JAHAYJ010000122.1 GCA_018384375.1 Lachnospiraceae bacterium | reverse complement strand
ATTCATCTCGCTGGGGAGATAGGAGGAACCATAGTTCATCCAGCGGTACTTATCCACCTGTCCCCGGAAATACTTACTCCGGTCCGTTCCCTTTTCCCGCAGGATCTCTGCCGCTTCAATGTACTTCACGTCGCGAATCAGAAGTGCGCCGCCCTCACCCATGCTAAAATTCTTGGTTTCATGAAAGCTGAAGCATCCGAAATCACCGATGGTACCAAGAGGCCTTCCCTTATAGCTGCACATGATCGCCTGGGCCGCATCCTCCACCACCAGCAGATGATGCCGCCTTGCAATGTCCATAATGGTGTCCATCTCACAGGCAACGCCTGCGTAATGAACCACAGCAATCGCTTTTGTTTTCTCTGTAATTGCCGCCTCAATCAGAGTTTCATCAATGTTCATGGTATCCGGACGGATATCCACAAATACCGGCGTTGCCCCCCGAAGCACAAAAGCATCTGCCGTAGAGACAAAGGTATAGGAGGGAAGAATCACCTCATCCCCTTCTTTGATATCGCAAAGAAGCGCCGCCATCTCCAAGGCATGTGTGCAGGAGGTGGTAAGAAGACATTTCCGTGTGCCGGTCAGCTTTTCCAGATAGGCACTACATTTTTTGGTGAATTCTCCGTCTCCGCAGATATGCTGATTCTCTATTGCCTTCTGCATATATTCCACTTCCCGTCCTGTATAGGGCGGAACATTAAAACGAATCATCGTTTTCTCTCCTTTCGCGACTTTGAAGTCTTCTATTCATAAACAGTGAACGCTTCATTGGCAAAAACCTGCTCATAATCATTTTCTTCCATAAAGCTTCCGATCGCTGTAAGCTTTTCATCCTGACTGCAGGCTGCCTCATCGGTTCCCCAATAGCTCATCGCCTCCGCATCCTGCGCAAGATAGGCGGAAAGCTGCGGCGTCAGGATCACAAGCGGACGCTTTGCTCCTTTTTCCGTCATTGCTTCGGTGAGATCCTGTAATTCCTTCTGTAGTCTATCAAGGGGATTGCTGTCAAGGTCCGGCCATGTGGTATAAACAGCCGGTGCCCGGTCCAGATAATAGGCAAGCCCCGGAATATTACCATACAAAATCAATTTCCTTTCGCCATACGCTCCGTCCTTTTCTTCCATAAAAGCTGTAATCTCGCTGAGTGTTTTCGCATTCATTGCACTGGTGTGCATGCCGGCAAGGACCGCATTTCCCTCTACCACGCTGTCCCTCTTTTCCCCTGTCTCTCCGTCCAAAAATACATAATGGAAGCCTACTCCCAATGCCTGAATGAAGAAGGCGATCAGTATTCCGGAAAACATTGCTTTGACCGGGAAAAGCGGTACCTTTCCGGTGGTATCCAGATAGGTTCTCCCCCATCTTGCCATCCGGTAGATCATCCAGAAAATCACCGGTGTCACAAGGAACAGATTGTTCAGCACAGGCCAGATATGATTGTTACTGCCAAGCGGCGTGACCAGCACAATGATCAGTGCAATACACCCGATCAGCTTCCATTCATCATCCACCATTTTCGTAAACAGCATCCAGATCAGCACGCCGATCGCAAGCAGAAGAAACACGGCACCCCATTGAAGCGCGGATTCCTTCTGGTAATATCTGAAATTATACATTCCCCACTTTCCAAGCACAAAAAACAGCACCGGAATACAGATACAGTAAATCACCTTACGAAACTTTAAAAATTTCCCCTGCCAGATCACCAGAAAAGGAATGCCCGGCAAAATGCAAAGCAGCATATAGATCATCCACTGAAATCCATGTCCATATGCGTCCAGGATCGCCCTAAGCATCTCAAACAGCGTATAATCTGACGCATTTCCCGCAATGCCGAAGACTCCGGCAAGCATATTCCCGAAAGAACCTGCTCCGCCAAAAATGTGAACGGCACCGAGCATGATCAGAAATGAGGTGAGGTAGCCGGCAATGCAGAGTCCGGTTTCCCCGGCGATCTGCTTCGGCGGCTTTCTTTTCAATGCCCCATAATACCACAGAGCAATGATCAGTGCACACTCAAGGCTATTTCCGGGGAAACGGACAAAGCAGTTTAAGCCAAGCAATGCGCCTGCTATCAATAGGCAGTACGGTCTTGCCCCCGCCAGTCCCCTAAACAGGAAAACCGCTCCCAGCAAAAACAACAGATAGGTCAGATAGTTATAGAGGATCACTGTGGGGCACCAGCAAAATCCGATCGCCGCCAGTTCCCCCAGAAATGCCAGCCATGCCGGCATCTTGGTCTTAAAAAAGCGATATCCCAAAAGTGCCATTGCACTCACAAAAAGTCCTGTATAGATCTTCATGCCAAGCATGGTATTTCCTATGGGCAGCCTTGATATAAAAGCACCTGTCACATTCGACAAGAAAGTAAGCAGGGTCCATATCCCGCCCTCTGCTCCGAAAAAGCGATAATTGCCCAGGCTGTAGCCGGTGTCCGTAAGGTCAATGCCCTGTCCTGCCTTTAGCAGCGGAAAAACAAGAAGCAAAATCGGAAAGAGGATATTTTCAAAAATTTTTTCGTTTATTCTGCTTTTACGCATCTGCCTTTCTCCCTTCTGCCATTTCCGCATCCAGCCTGCTCACTGCCCTGCCGGCTTTCGTTCTCTTAAGCCACGCTGCAAGCAAGGCAAACAATTTGCTTCTGATAAAGTCAATCAATATTCCCACAACAAACAAAACAACCACACAAAATAGGAATTCCAGAAGGAAGAAACCGACTCCCCCTTTTCCCTGAGGATTTACCAGCTTTTTCAGCCATCCATACCATTTGTCTCTCAGATCAATGTGTTCATGAAAAAGGTAAATTCCAAAGCTCAAAACGCCCAGTTTTCGGAAAATCTCTGCCATCCTTCCCTCTTTGATCTGCACCTTTGAGAAGCCAAAGAACAAGCCCACAGCGCCCGCCAGGCACAGAATAAAATTATAATGATAGGGAACTGTAAAATAGTAGGAAAAGCTGTCCCACTTCCCGGAAAGCATCCACATCAGAAGATTGATGCTAAAACTGCCGAGGCAGCTAACAATATAGATCAGCCAGCCCTTCCTCTCAAAAATGCCGCCACCATAAAGTCCAAAGTATGCCGCCAGCAGATAAACACAGAGAAACCAGGGTAAATCATAGCCATATCTGTCGAAGGCAAACACAAACGGACTGAAGCTCTTGATCACGCAAAACAGGATAAACAGTCCGCCCAAGGTAATCTGAAGCTGCCTCTTATTCATGCTCCGCACCGCCTGATTCAGCACCGGCGTAAAAAGATAAAGCAAAAAATAGGAAGTAGCAAACCAGTAGTGCTCCGTCTCTATGGGAAATACATATTGAATCAATCCATAAATTCCCTGACTATCTGCCAGTATAGGAATTCCGATGATCTTCAGCACAAGCGGAATCAACAGAGAATAGAACCAGATCTGGCAGAGCAGGGAGATTGCCCTGCCCGGCTTAAAACTGCCTTTCACCCCGAAATACCCGCTGATCAGCAGATAGACATTTACTGCCACCAGACAGAAGGCTTCCAGAAGAGAACCGATGATCCTGACCCCGTCAAGAGGTACGCCAAGCGCGATCAGCCGGTCAGAATGAGACAGAAAATGCAGTGTAAGTACCATGATCATAGCCAGAATCCTGAGCAGTTCATAATTTGCCATGCGTTTTTCCTTTGCCACCTTCTGTCACCTCCATATCATCCTGAATCCTGTTTAACGCTCTCTTTCCACCTTGCCGTTTTCTACCCGATAGACCATATCACATTTTTCGATCGTCTGGAGACGGTGGGCAATGATGATCAACGTCTTTTTCCCGTGAAGCCTGTTGATAGAATCCATGATGGCTGCTTCCGTTTCATTGTCGAGAGCTGAGGTTGCCTCATCCAGCACCAGTACCTCAGGATCCTCAAACAGAGCTCTTGCAATACCGATTCTCTGGCGCTGACCGCCGGAAATACGGATTCCTCTTTCCCCAATGCTGGTGTCAAGTCCTTCGGGAAGTCCTCTTACAAACTCATCCAGCTGGGCTTCCTTTAAAGCCC
>JAHAYJ010000117.1 GCA_018384375.1 Lachnospiraceae bacterium | reverse complement strand
AAAACTGCTCCTCTGCCTTAAGCTTCTGTATAATGCGTGATACCTGACTATTCCGTTCGGGATATTCCACTGTCACAGTCAATTCTACATCCGGATTTTCCTTAAGAATCAGTTTCATCGTGCCACCTCCTGTACGCATCATATCGAATTGCCTGCCTGTTTTCAACCATCTCATGCCCGAGCTACAAAAAAAGGTTGCTCAGTTACATAATCGCATAAATAAGGAAGTCCCGGAAATTCAATCTTTCCGGGACTTCTCCGTATCACTAATTATCTCTAACCGGGAAACAATCTGTCACCCAATGCAAGTAATTCCTTTTTTTGGTCTTCAAAGGACATCCCTGCAAAGCTTTCGGAATGCAAAGTTGCAGAAAGACTGTACAGAAATTGACTTGCAGCGATATCGATCGGTCTATCGATATGATATCCAACTTTTTTTATGATCTCTTCTATAGCCGGAAGCAGACTCTTGATGGTCCTTACCGAAAGCGAGTACATAATTGTCCAATGTAAGTTATCACTGACATGGCCAAATTGTTTCATTGAATCTAAGTAAAATTTGAGCATCTTTTCAACAAATTCTTCCTTATCAGTACACATCTCCACGATCTTATAAAAATGCTCCTGATATTGATGAAAAAAGCGTTCAACCACCACCTGAAATAACTCATCTTTGGATTTAAAATAGTGGTAAAACATTCCAACCTCTCCACCTACATCATTCAATATCGATCTTATCGAAGTCTCTTCATAACCTTTCTCAAAGAACTGCTTTGTTGCCACATTAATAATCTCATCCCTTTTTCCGCCTTGCAAAACTGCTTTCCTTGCCATTCAATCACTCCTCTATACTTCTTTGCCAGTCCTCCATAGTTCTTAATACTAACATGAGATTGCCAATCTGACAATGATGATCAGCACTTTCCTCTTTTGTAAAAATCCTGCCGGTAACACTCTTCGCATTAACAAGTGCGTCTAACTGATTTTGATAATAAATTGTGTAGATGTCCCTTTCACCTGCCAAAACTAACGTATCCTGTGTAATTAAGGAAGAAATTTTACGCGTGTTGTATTGTTTAATATGATTGAAATACTCAAAGGGTGTATGAACATTCTCATAGATTTCATACCCCTGTTGTAAAAGCCATTTTGTAAAGTAGATATTATCCATCTTCTTATTGACCATCTTCCACAAAGGATGATTTTTATTCTTAGTCATTTGGTCAAAAATCCGCCCCTTTGTTTTTCCCATCCTTGCCTTTAATGAACCGTAAAAATCATAGATCAGGTCATATAAAATCAATCCTGTAATTCTTTTGTCGTATGCCGCTGCTCGAAGTGCCAGATAACCGCCCAGGGAAATGCCAATCAAGGTCACGTTATTTAGGCTAAAATAATCCAGAACCGCCGATGTGCATTCCTCCCATCGGGAGGTCATTTTCAAATTTCCTCTAAGTAAAGCTTCTCCCTGCCCCGGTCCTTCAAAAAAGAATACATCATATCCTTTTTCATAGAAAAAAAAGACAAATTCCATGAATTCCTGTACAAAGGAATCATAGCCACCATGAATAACTATGGTTTTCCTGCTACTTTTCTGTTTCATATAATAAACAGGCAGGTATGAATTCTGATAAGGGATTCGTTCATAATTAAGCCCGGCCACTTTATCATAGACTCTGTCATAATTGCTCCTGCATTTCTCATATAAAACTTTTTTCATTGGAATACCATTTTTATCTTTCTTTTCACCCAATGTATAAAACTGCGCTGCCCTGTAACATTGCGCTGCCTTTAGAAAATTACCATTGCTTTGCGCATCATCACCGAGGGTTGTAAAATACGCAACCCATTCTTCAAAACCTTTTACTCTCTGTCCTATCTCCATAAGCTCAGCATATTCAATCGTACCTGAAGAATAGAAACGGTTCAATTGAAAATTTAATGCTTCATCCTTACTGAAATCAAAATATCCTACCGGTAATTCCCTCATTCTATTGTCCTCCATAATTAACAGAATATTGTTCTGTTAATTATAATAATAGATGAGCTTATGTTTGCCAATAATAAGCAGAACATTGTTCTCTTATTTGACATTTAGACATTCGCAATATAGAGTTCTATTCAGGCATTTCTTTGTCCCATACATGCGTGTTGTCATCAATGTCAAATTTTGCAGGATCAAACACGGGATCTTTTCCGTTCCTTAACTGTTCTTCATAATCCTTCAACAATGCAAAGCCTTTCGGAGAAAGAAGCAGTATGGCAATAATATTCAGCCATGCCATCAGTCCTGCTCCCGTGTCGCCGATCGTCCAAATTGCCTCCGCATCAATCAGCGCTCCTGAGAAAGAACCAAAGACAAAAATGATTCGGCAGAGCCAGACAGCAGCCTTATTATTTTTCGTCAAGTATCTGACATTCGATTCTGCCTGGTAACAATATCCCATCAAAGAGGTAAACACAAACAACACAATGATGATTGCCAACAATTTCCCAAACCATTCATTATAGCTTGATACGAGCGCATGCTGTGTCCAGCGGATACCATATTCCAGATTTGGCACATTGCTGACAAGAAGACTCCCATCAGGAGCGGCTACATTATATGTTCCCGAGAGAATGATGATGAGAGCCGTTGCCGTACATACGCCAAGTGTATCCACATAGACGGAAAATGCCTGCACAAGTCTCTGTTTGGCAGGATGGGAGCAATCAGCCGCTGCCGATACGATTGCGCCGCACCCCATTCCAGCTTCGTTGGAATAGATTCCTCTTTTCACGCCCCATGAAATGGCAGAGCCAAGGATTCCGGCAAAAAGCGGCTCAACGCCGATGGCAGAAGTCACGATCATTTTCAATACACCCGGCACTTTGGTAATATTTAATCCGATAATTCCTACTGCAAGTGCAATATAGATCAGACACATGACAGGCGCAAGCAGTTCCGCAATCTGCCCAATCCGCTTGATTCCACCGCACACTACAAGTGCCAGAATCAGGCAGCAGATGACACCGACCAAAATCTTATCCACGCCAAAGGCCTCCTCATACACTGATACAAGAGAGTTGATCTGCACACCCGGCAACAGAAGACCCGGTCCTAAGAAGGCCGCAAAAGCAAACAGCATGGCATACGGCTTACATTTAAGCCCGCGCTCTATGTAATATGCCGGTCCTCCCACAAATTCGCCATCCTGTCCCTTGATCTTATACGCCTGCGCCAGCGAAGATTCCATATATGCTGAGCTTGCCCCGATGAAGGCAATGCACCACATCCAGAACACAGCGCCCGGTCCACCGAAGAATATTGCCGTAGCCACTCCCGCTATATTCCCCATGCCAACACGGGAGCCTACCGTTGCTGCAAAAGCCTGAAACGGCGAAATGCCGTTTCCAGTCTTTTCCGAATGAAACAGCAGCCTTTTCATTTCCCGAAACAGTCTGACCTGTGGAAATTTCATGCGGAATGATAAATACAAGCCGACACCCAGACATAGCACAACCAGCACCATGCTCCATATGATTCCGTTTAACCAATTCATACAAGAAGAAAAAAATTCCATATCAACGCTCCCTCTCCTATTTATTCATACAGCGGGAACTTTGCACAAAGCTGCGTGACTCCCTCGCGGATTGCTTCCGCACTGTTGTCAAAATCTCTGACAGCCAGCGTGATCCAATCTGCGATCTGTTTCATTTCCGCTGTCCCGAAGCCTCTGGAAGTCACGGCAGGCGTGCCAAGACGAACACCTGAGGTCACAAAAGGGCTCAACGGTTCATTCGGTACCGTGTTTTTATTTGCAGTGATATAAACCTCATCCAGTCTACGCTGCAATTCTTTGCCGGTAACATCCGTTCCCCTCAGATCAAGAAGCATCAGATGATTGTCAGTACCTCCGGAGACAAGATTCAGACCGTTGTCTAACAGTCCCTTTGCCAATGCCTGGGCATTGTCGATGATATTCTGTGCATACACCTTAAATTCCGGCTTCAAAGCCTCTCCGAAACACACTGCCTTCGATGCAATAACATGCATCAGCGGTCCGCCCTGTGTGCCGGGGAAAATCGCCTTATTCATCTTCTTTGCCAGTTCTTCATCATTTGTCAGGATAACACCGCCTCTCGGTCCCCGCAGTGTCTTATACTGTGTCTTTGCCATACAGACAGGCAGATTTCCAAAGCCAAGCTCCTCCAGCTTTGCAAGCTGCTTGGACGCGGATGACTCATACACAACACCGTCTGCACCATAAATCTCCTTTGCAATCGTTTCTATCTTATCCTTCAGCGGAAGTGCCGTATCATACAGCACATGGAAATCACTTTTTTTCTGCTCCAGCGTATCCAGCACCTTCTGTGCCAGTTCAATTCCACCCTCACCGCCTTTTTCCCATACTTCCGATAATGCAAACGCACATGCTCTCTCCTCGCAGAACTGCTCTACAAAATCAATCTCTGCCTGTGTGTCTGTCACAAACGCATTCAGCGTTACCACAACAGGAACACCGAATTTCTTCAGGTTCTCGATATGCTTTTCCAGATTGGAGATTCCTTTTTTCAGTGCATCCATATTTTCCATGGAAAGTTCCGTCTTCGGTACGCCTCCGTTGTATTTTAATGCACGTATCGTTGCAACCAGGACAACCGCATCGGGCTTAAGACCTGCCGAGCGGCATTTGATATCAAAAAACTTCTCCGCACCGAGGTCTGCGCCGAATCCGGCCTCCGTGATACAGTAATCCGCCATTTTCAACGCCGTCCTTGTGGCAAGGACAGAATTGCATCCATGTGCGATGTTGGCAAACGGTCCGCCATGCACGAGCGCCGGTGTGTGCTCCAACGTCTGGATCATATTTGGTTTGATCGCATCTTTCAGAAGCGCCGCCATAGCGCCGACCGCATTCAGCTGGGCTGCCGTCACAGGCTCGCCTGCGTAGTTGTAAGCAACCACCATTCTGCCAAGGCGTTCTTTCAGATCATTCCGATCGGTAGCAAGACAAAGCACCGCCATAATCTCAGAAGCTACCGTGATTACAAAATGGTCTTCTCTCACCATACCGTCCGTTTTTGCGCCAAGACCGACTACGATATTGCGCAGTACCCGGTCATTCATGTCAATGCACCGTTTCCATACAACACTCCTTGTATCGATGCCCAGTTCATTTCCCTGCTGGATATGATTGTCCAGCAGTGCTGCCAAAAGATTGTTCGCCGAAGTAATCGCATGGAAATCTCCTGTAAAATGAAGATTCAGATCCTCCATCGGAACGACCTGGGCATAGCCGCCGCCTGCCGCTCCACCCTTGATGCCGAAGCACGGTCCGAGCGATGGCTCCCGTAATGCGATCACCGCATTTTTTCCAAGCTTTGCAAACGCCTCTCCAAGCCCTACTGTCGTGGTCGTTTTCCCCTCTCCTGCCGGGGTCGGGTTGATCGCCGTTACAAGGATCAGTTTGCCGTCCGGCCTGTCGCCTAAACTGTCTAAATATTCATCTGTCAGTTTTGCCTTATACTTCCCGTACTGCTCCAGATCATCCGGCTTCATTCCACATCCTGCCGCCACTTCCGCAATCGGCTTCATCACTGCTTCCTGTGCAATTTCAATGTCTGTTCTCATCCGTCTCCTCCTGTCAGTTTGTAATTGTTATCTGTACCCTGTTTTGGCAAAAGAAAACAGAGGTACACGCAGACACTTTCCATGTCTGATATGCCTCTGTCACTGACCTGAAAGATTCTCCTGTTAATGGATTGCTTCTTCGGTGCCTCGTGGCTCTCCAGAGTTCCGTCCGAAACCGGTCCTTTTGCCTGAGAGTTTCTGCATCCCCTTCGGCTCTGCCATTAGACAGTCTCTCCCGATCTCATCATACGGAGCATTTATACAGAAACGAGGACGCTGCGCTATTCGCAAAACGTCCTCGTTTCTGACATTATATCGATATCCCTGCTGTTTGTCAAATGTTTTTTGCGGAATTCATTTTCTCCTCTACGCCCTTGACGTAAAACACCCCTTCGCGAGGTAGATGCCTAAAACAGCATTGAATACAACCGCTGAAAATGTGCTAAATCTTTCGAATAAACCGAATACCGCTTTCGGTAACAATGCTGTACCTATCGGTCCGATCGTCATAGCCGCAAGGCAAACGATTGCCCATATGCTGAGCGATCTCATTTGTTCCTTTTGGGCTCCGAATGCTACCAGCACCAAAGACGTCAATGATAATACAACGACCAATACCGTCACAAGAAGATGCATAATATTCTGTGGATTTGACGCAGGGGCATCCTTTACCCATGGGAAAAGATCATATCCAACATTGCATGCCCATTCCATAGCAGTAAAAAAATAAATACCCAGCTTCAACATTTTAGATTTGCAGCCAACTACTCCTACGCAGATTGCCATGATAGAAACTAGTCCACATGGTCCAAATAATGCGTTCAGCTGACTGGCAAGGTCTTCTGATGGTGCCCCCTCCGCACTCAAATCGCTTACTGCCATGCTCAGCCAGTCATATCCCGGATACACAAGTGGAGAAAATACCACCATTGCTGTGTATGACAACAAGCTTATCACTCCCAAAATTCCAAGTAATCTTAATCTTTTTTCTATCATATTCAGCAACCCTTCTTAAATAATCATTCTTATATTTTTCATTCAGCATCCTTGTCCTTCGAATACGCTCTGCAGAATTCATTTATGTATTGCTCCAAAATACCATTCGATTGATTACTCCCCGCTATACAGTCATCCATCCTAAAATCAAGTATTGCATGTACTCCCATCGCAAATGAGATCGCCGCAGAATCAATATTTTCAAAGTAAGCCACCTTTTTGGCCATAATTGCATAAAAAAGCTGTTTCGTTGCCCAAATCATGGTATTTGTCTCAGCAACCATAATTTCAGCTGCAATCGGATTTAATGTCTTCTCAGATATGATCACCTTGTAGAACATTTCCATCTGTGGATTCCGGTTCATCTTTTCATAGGACAGGACAGTATCCAGCAAGATTTCCTTCAATTCTTTTCCCTCAACATAGCTGCCGTAATCGAATTGTCCAATCTCCCTATTATGATTCGCTTGTTTTCGCAAAAATGTGTACATTTCAGTAATAATTTCTTCCTTTGAAGAAAAATGGCTATAAAGCGATGATTTTTTAATACCGGCTTTCTCAGCAATTTGTGACATAGATACACTTCTAAGTCCATTCTCGCAAGCAAGTTCCAGTGTAGCCATTACAATATTTTCCTTATTCATAGCAAAACACCTCTCGGTCGTAATTATACGACCGTTTGGTCGCATATGTCAATAAGTTAGTGTTATAGGATTATAGTCTAAAGCACTTTCATCTGTACTCATCATATCCCCTTACATTAATACTTACTTTTAATCTCTCCTACGAGTCTTTGTTTCAACGACCATGATAACAAGCTTATTTCTGACATCCTCCGGTAAAGCCTGATGGAGTCCTGTAAAAAAGCAACGCTCTGTAGCTTCTGTATCGGTAACAATCAGATAGTAACCTAATTCCGGCACTTTGAATTGTTTTCTCTGCTCTCGTGATTTTCTGTTACCTGTTCTGTCCTTTTTTGCCATTCTTTACCCTCTTATAAATTGATTATCAACCATTATTATCAGCCAAAAAAACAGATATTACAAACACTGTGCAATACCTGCTCATTTTAGATTGTCATTAAATTTAAAGTCGTCTTGTTTACCGTATTATACCCCGACAGATTTCTTCAGTTCATCCAAATTCATCCAGGCACTTTCATCCTAGACTACTTCTTCTGCTTCCTGCAACTTTATAAGCAGCTTTTTCTCAGCCTTTTCGCGCTCATAGTCCTCACTATCCATAACCACACCCCCTCTACCTTTTTTTGTCAGTTTTGCTTTTAGGCGTTCGCAGCGTGTTGGTTTATTTTTACTACGATGTTTTTCTATACAAGCAGTGCAATTTCCATGATATATACAATTTGTTTTACGACATGGACTGTCACGCGTCGAATTATAGTTCCCACCTACTGCAGCTTTACCGCAGATTAAATCCGACATCTCCTTTATATCATCTATCTTAACGTGCTGTTTTTTGCGGCACGTTTTTATCTGCCCTATTGACCA
>JAHAYJ010000116.1 GCA_018384375.1 Lachnospiraceae bacterium | reverse complement strand
CAGTATCAATCGATAAGATCCATTTAATTGACGGCGGTGCACTCATGGCACGCAGGCAGTGTTGAATAAACATCCGTTTTGGGGTGTTTTTTTAATCTTTTTGGGATTTAAATTCCTATCGATGAACTTACACAGATGAATGGATTCAGAAACAGTTCACGGAACGGTCAGGTCTGGCGCTGGCCGCGTGCCGGAAGCCGGGCCGTTATTCTGGAGGTCAGAGGACTCTGGATGAAGGCCGCTGAAGCATGGCAACGGGCTGCCTATGAGGCTCCCCGGACAGACTGGCAGCAGTTTGCCCGGCAAAGGGCTGAACGCTGTCACCGGTGCAGCCTGGGCCGGGTGTGACGAAAAGCAGGATAATTCAGAAGGTAGAATGTAGTTTATGATATTTTTATATCTGGTACAGTTATATTAGGAGGAGGATTTAATTATCACTCTTTTAGATTAAACAGCTGTTTCTTTTTTGTTGTAAAAAAGGTTTAAACATTTAGTGTTGTTTATCAGTAACATCTATCCCAGTAATAGGTATATTCTGTTGCATTAATAAAGTTGACTTTTGTATACAAAATGCGAATTTCCCTTACTCTGGAGCAATTCGTATGATAAAAAAACTTCCTGTTTTAATTCTTCTGGTGCTGTCGGGGAGTCTTTCTTCCGCCGTGGCTGCTGATAAAAAAGGGGCTGAAAAGTTCTACTATCCTGAAACACTGGATTTAAGTGCCCTGAGATTACACAGCCCTGAATCAAATCCCTGGGGTGCTGATTTTGACTATGCCACCAGATTTCAACAGCTGGATATGGAGGCTCTGAAAAAAGATATCAAAGATTTGCTGACAACTTCCCAGGATTGGTGGCCTGCGGATTATGGTCATTATGGTCCTTTCTTTATTCGTATGGCCTGGCACGGTGCCGGAACATACAGGACATATGATGGCCGGGGAGGCGCCAGTGGTGGTCAGCAACGTTTTGAACCGCTGAACAGCTGGCCGGATAACGTTAATCTGGATAAAGCCCGTCGATTGCTGTGGCCAGTCAAGAAAAAATACGGCTCCAGTATTTCCTGGGGAGACCTGATGGTCCTGACTGGTAATGTTGCCCTTGAATCCATGGGATTTAAAACGCTGGGATTTGCTGGCGGAAGAGAAGATGACTGGGAGTCGGACCTGGTATACTGGGGGCCTGACAACAAGCCTCTTGCAGATAACCGGGATAAAAACGGGAAACTTCAAAAACCTCTTGCTGCCACGCAGATGGGACTTATTTATGTCAATCCTGAAGGCCCCGGTGGAAAACCAGATCCTCTGGCTTCCGCGAAAGATATCAGGGAAGCTTTTTCACGTATGGCCATGGATGATGAGGAGACTGTGGCCCTGATCGCGGGAGGGCATACATTTGGTAAAGCACATGGTGCAGCGTCTCCTGAAAAATGTATTGGCGCAGGGCCTGATGGTGCACCTGTGGAGGAGCAGGGACTGGGATGGAAAAATAAATGTGGTACAGGAAACGGCAAATATACCATCACCAGTGGCCTGGAAGGAGCCTGGTCGACATCGCCAACCCAGTTCACAATGCAGTATCTGAAGAATTTATATAAATATGAATGGGAGCTGCACAAGAGTCCTGCCGGTGCTTATCAGTGGAAGCCTAAAAAAGCGGCAAATATAGTTCAGGACGCGCATGATCCGTCTGTCCTGCATCCGTTGATGATGTTTACGACGGATATTGCTCTTAAAGTTGATCCTGAATATAAGAAAATAACCACCCGTTTCCTGAATGATCCAAAAGCTTTTGAGCAGGCATTTGCAAGAGCATGGTTTAAACTGACCCACCGGGATATGGGACCGGCAGCCCGATATCTTGGTAATGAAGTTCCTGCAGAATCATTTATCTGGCAGGATCCTCTTCCTGCGGCAGATTATACAATGATTGATGGTAAAGACATTAAGTCGCTGAAAGAGCAGGTTATGGATTTGGGTATCCCTGCATCTGAGCTGATAAAGACAGCCTGGGCTTCAGCTTCCACATTTCGTGTGACTGATTATCGTGGGGGAAATAATGGTGCCCGCATCAGGTTACAGCCCGAAATTAACTGGGAAGTTAATGAGCCGGAAAAACTGAAGAAAGTACTGGCATCCCTGACCTCATTACAGCGTGAATTTAACAAAAAACAGTCTGACGGAAAGAAAGTGTCGTTGGCTGATTTAATTGTTCTTTCGGGTAATGCTGCAATCGAAGATGCGGCCAGAAAAGCCGGGGTGGAACTTGAGATTCCCTTTACTCCGGGAAGAACTGACGCCTCTCAGGAGCAGACGGATGTTGCCTCATTCAGTGTACTGGAGCCGACAGCAGATGGATTCAGAAATTATTACTCAAAAAGCAGAAGTCATATATCTCCGGTTGAAAGCCTCATTGATAAAGCCAGTCAGCTGGATCTCACCGTTCCTGAAATGACGGCATTACTGGGTGGTCTGCGGGTAATGGATATTAATACAAATAATTCTTCGTTGGGAGTATTTACCGATACCCCTGGTGTTCTGGATAACAAGTTTTTTGTTAATCTGCTGGATATGTCAACACGATGGAGTAAAGCAGATAAAGAAGATACATACAATGGATTCGATCGTAAAACAGGAGCATTAAAATGGAAAGCATCCTCTGTTGATTTAATATTCAGTTCAAATCCTGAATTACGTGCGGTGGCAGAAGTATATGCCTCGGATGATGCGAGAAATAAGTTTATTCATGATTTTGTTAAATCGTGGAATAAAGTTATGAATAGCGATCGGTTTGATTTAAACAATAAATGATAAAACTGATGAGGGAGGGCACCTCCCTCATGAAGGAGAAATTATGCAGAAAAGCAATAAAGCTATAATCAGCTGTGGTATGGCATTATATTTTTTGTGTGGGGGGATTACAGTGGCAGAAGAACTTGATGAAAGCATGCAAGTTCTTGCAAGGAATATGAGTGTACTTCAGTCATCAATGGATAAAAAGGAGCTTCTTGAAGCTCTTGACAGAATGGATGATGCTGTAGATGAGTCAATGAAGCGTCTTCCTGAGAGCATTTCACCGGCTGATGAAGAAGGGAAGAATGACTATATAAAAGAACTTCAAAAGCTTGAAAAAGAGATTATGCTGGCGAAACAAAAAGTCTTATCGGGACAGTTATCAGATATACCCGATTCGGTAAACAAGATGAATAAAATCAGAGTGGAGGGGCATGATAAATTCAGATAAATCATTTTCTTTATTCCAGCGGGACGAATACATACGTCAGAAACATAACATTGTAGCCGTCCTGCTCAAAAAATATCGTATGCCTCCATACTTCCCTTTGTGGTGGTTCTCACTTTATGGCCCGTAAGCTAGAAGAATTGGTCTATTTAAAATAGATAATTGTTTTTATATAATTATAGTATTTATTGGTAATGACTCTAACTTATTGATAGTGTTTTATGTTCAGATAATGCCCGATGACTTTGTCATGCAGCTCCACCGATTTTGAAAACGACAGCGACTTCCGT
>JAHAYJ010000038.1 GCA_018384375.1 Lachnospiraceae bacterium | reverse complement strand
TTTTTGCAATAAAAGCAGACGCAGATTCCACTGTTTCCCTGGCGCCATCTGTCATGTTGATCATCAGGAAATGAACATCATCTCCCAGTTCCAGATACTTCTCATGGAAGTCCGGCATTTCGCTTTGACACGGGCCGCACCAGCTTGCCCAGAAATTGAGAACAATGGGTTTCCCGATATAATCAGCAAGATGCACTTCGTTTCCATCAGCATCGTATACGGTGAAATCCGGTGCTTTGATTTTCTGCTCTGTTTCACCTGCAGCACTCTCGTCTGACTGGTTTGTACTTTGCGTTGCCAGCTGTTCTGCGGCAATGTTCTTTCCAAGCTGTCGGTAAAGCACTGTAGCTCCTCCAATCAGCAGAACAAAGACCAACGCAATGCTGAAGAATGTTTTCTTATTTTTCATGTTGCCTCCTTATCCCAACAGGCCAAGCAACTTTCCCATGGTTCCGGTTGCCATCAGAACGCCAATCAGAACAAGCAGGATGCCGCTGACGGCATTGATGGTTTTGTAATTTTTCTTGATCCAGTTGAATGCACTTTTCAGATAATCGATCAGCACAGCACTAAAGACAAAGGGAATCCCCAAGCCCAGAGAGTAGGCAAGCAGCATCAGCATTCCTTCAACCACATGTGCCTGTTGGGAAGCAAGCATCAGTGCAGATCCGAGGAAGGCTCCAACGCAGGGTGTCCATCCGATGGAGAAGATCACGCCGAACAGAAGTGCAGAGAAGAACCCCATATTATCGGTATTTACAGAGCGGTGACTTCCTCTGAACAGATTCAGCTTAAACACATCCAGGAAATTCAGTCCAAAGGCAATGACGATCAAACCGGAAACAATGTTGACTGCCGTCTGATATTCCCGGAGAACACTGCCGACAGTTCCTGCCAGCGCACCGAGGGTTACAAATACAACCGTGAAGCCGGTAACAAATCCCAGTGCCCCTTTCAGGGTCTTGCCGGGGGTTCTTTCACCGCCTCCGGCAAAGTAGGAAATATAGATCGGCAGCATGGGAAGCAGACAAGGGGATATGAAGGTGATAATGCCCTCTAGGAAAGCTACTACGTATTGCATGAACCGCTGCACCCCTTTCCGAAAATACCGGAAAACAGCCAGCCGATAAAGCCCATATGGGCCATCGTGATGAACGGGTTAGAAGTCAGCGGACAAGCTCCTGTGGAGCATCCCACAAAGTAGTAATATGCAAGGCCGACCAGAGCGCCGCCTGCGGTAAATAGAATTGGCTTCAGCCATTTTTTAATATTTTCTTTCATCTCATATTCCTCCTGCTAAATATTCCTCTGCATAGTGAACAGCGGTTGCCCCATCGGCTACAGCAGTCACGACCTGCCGCAATGCCTTTGTGCGGACATCCCCAACGGCGAATACACCGGGGATGTTGGTGCAGGTACTCTCATCTGCGATAATGTATCCAGCCGGATCAATCGTAATCTGATCTTTCACCAATTCGGTGGAAGGTTTTCTTCCGATGCTGACAAACACACCGTCGCAAGCAAGCGTGCTTTCCTCTCCGGTTTTCACATTCCGAGTCCGGATACCGGTCAGCTTTTCGTTATGGAGCAGTGTGACGATCTCACTGTCCCAGAGGAATTCTACATTTTCCGTTTTCATCAAAGGCTCATGGTAGATCTTTGTTGCTTTTAAGGTATCTCTCCGGTGAACGACGATGACTTTTTTGCAGATACGGGAGAGGATAAGGGCATCCGCCGCAGCGGTATTGCCACCTCCTGCGATGACAACCGTTTTGTTCCGATAGAACATTCCGTCACAGGCTGCGCAGTAGTGGACACCTTTGCCGATTAACTCCTGTTCACCATCAACACCCAGCTCTCTGGGGCCAGCTCCGGTAGCGAGCACAATGGTCTTTGCGTACATAGGGCCTTCGCTGGTCACCGCTTTCTTTATAGAACCGGACAGTTCCAGGGACAGCACCTCAGTCAGCTTGGTTTCCACTCCAAATCGTTCCGTTCCTCGCTTCATCTTTTCTCCCAGGGAGAAGCCGTCGATACCATCTTCGAAGCCGGGATAGTTGTCGATTTGCTCGGTCAGAGCCATCTGCCCACCAGCGGACAACTTCTCTAAAACCACGGTGTTCATACCTGCTCTGGCGGCATAAAGGGCTGTGGTATAGCCGCCGGGACCACCTCCTACCACGATCATGTCGTAAATATGCTGCACAGTAGTTGCTTCCTGCGTCTGGTGCTGTAAAGTTTCTTCAATGAACGCCACCAACTGCGCCCTGGATTCCGGAGCGACGATAGAGCCAAGAGCCTGTCCGCTGTGATAGATCAACAGAGTAGGGACAACTTCTATAGCTTCGGCCTCAGCCAATTCTGGCTCATCATCAATGTTAACCGCAGTGAATACCAGCGTATCCTTATATTCCTCAGCCACGCTTTCCAATGCCGGAGCCAGACGGCGGCAATATACGCACCAAGGGGCTGAAAATTCCACCAGAACAGTTTTTCCGCTATGCACCATTTCTTCAAATTGATTTCTATTGATATTGATAACTGCCATATTGCCAGCTCCTTTCCTTTGTTTGATCATAGTATAGCCAATCTAAAATAACATTTCTGTGATGATATCACATAAAAAGAGCGGCATTGCTGCCGTTCTAAACTTTTTCGCTATTAAGTAATTCGAGGATATGTTCACTGGAACGGATGATTTGAGACTGCTTTTCTTTTATGGATGTTTTTCTTGTCTCCTCCAGCGAGAGAGAAGCATATAAATGAACCGTGTTTGCTTCCTGCCTAAGATAATCGTTATGCTGTTCAGCTGCAAGCTCTTGTTTCTCAAGAATACTATTTTTATTTTGCAGGTCACCAATCTGCTGTTGAAGTGATATCACTTTTTTCTTTTGGACATAGAGGAAATAAGCAAGAAGCAACAGGATAAGAGAAAAGATAATAATAATCATTCTTAGCTTTTATCCTCCTTTGTCAAAAGATAAGCCTTAACTGCATTACGGAGAGTTTCCAGTAGAACAGGCAAGGGCAAGACGGTCAATTTCCCCGCATTCTTTTCAATCGCTATTTCCGATTCTGGTTGATTGGACAGAAGAATCACGGGTGTTCTTTTATCTGCCCTCCATGGCTGATCTGGCTGTTTTGTCAGAGGTTCTGTAACAATCCAAAGCATAGGCTTTTTCTTGCCAAGTTCTTTTCTTGCAGCTTCCGGGGTTTCAAATACAAGGATATGTTTGGATAAGTTTTGAAGTACCAGTCTCAGTCCGTTCCCATAGGCTGAATCACTGCACATAATGGCAATCGTAGCATTTGATTTCTCATCTTGTGATGCCTTTATAAAATCCAGAACAGGCGTATTATAAATGTTGAAATCTTTCTCTGTATGTACTGCTTCATAATAAGCTCTGACCGCTCGGCACATTCTTCGGCAAAATTGCTCAATATCGATACGAATGTCCATTCCGTCAGAGTTCATGGTTGTCTGATCCAGCTGACAGACGGATGTCCCACAGTTCACACCCAGATGGAAGCGGACCGGACTTTCATTCTCGTCATTCAGAAATCCTTTGTTCTGATGCAGATATTCACAGCGAAGCTGCCAGCAGCGGTCTCCGCAGATATAGGGCTTCTCGTCTGTCGGAGATAGTTTGAAATACGCTCCGGCATAT
>JAHAYJ010000002.1 GCA_018384375.1 Lachnospiraceae bacterium | reverse complement strand
TCTATGTGCTCGTCACACGTAAGACAGGGCAAGAAAAATCTACTCCGCACCATGAAAAAGAAGACGCCCCTCAGACTTTAAACTTGCTTCGCTTCGAACAGGTAAAGTCTGAGGGGTTCTTTTTCATGGCGCGGAGTGATTTTTTACGCCCCGCTTCCGAATTGTTCCTCGCACATAGATACTACCACCGGTTTTGCGTATCATCCGGATAGTGTACTGGCTGGGTTCGTCAAACTAAAAGATCGTTTACTTGTTTACAGAAAAAGGTACGAATCTATTAATAATAAACCAATTTATTTAACCATTTCATTTCCCTGATACCCTTCATTCATAAACCGGAACAGAGAAGTGTATAGAATTGACCACTTTCTTATCGCAACTTAAATAAACTAATAAAAACATATACAACATACTGTTCTACCGGATACGAAGATGGGTTTCCTTTTGAAGTAAGCTTATATCCATCTGTTTCTTCCTTTATTACTATTTTAAAATGCTCTGGAATAATCACAAAATAAACACCGCTTGTTTTGGGGATCTTATCCAAAGCACCATTGTGAAGTTCTTCAAATGTATACACATCACTCATCATAAGAGTATTGTTTTCCATATAACTAACAGTGCTTATCCTTTCTATGCTCGAAACAGCGTTCCGATCTCTTCCCCATTTAAGATTTTCCTGATATTGGTAATATCATCTCCATTCGCGATCACCATGTCCACTCCTGCTTCCCCTGCAAGCTTTGCCGCAGCAATCTTTGTGGTCATTCCGCCTGTCCCGAAGGCCGTGTCTGCTCCCTTAGCCATCGCTTCCAATTTATCATCGATATTTTCCACATAGCTGATAAATCTGGCATTCTCATTTTTTCTGGGATCATCCGAGTAAAGTCCGTCAATATCGGAAAGCAGTATCAGCAGATCTGCCTGCACAAGCTCGGCAACATTTGCAGAAAGCGTATCATTATCACCGAAATTTTCTTCCTGAATCTGATCTGTGGAAATCGGGTCATTTTCATTGACTATAGGAATCACTCCCAGCTTCAGCAGCTCCTGAAAGGTATTTTTGGCATTTGCCAGACTGATTTCATTGAGCATGATCCGCTTCGTGATCAGAATCTGCGCAATTACCTGATTGTATTCTGCAAACAGCTTCTGATAAATCATCATCAGCCTTGCCTGTCCCACAGCGGCACACGCCTGCTTAACGGAAAGTGTCTTAGGCCTTTCCTTTATGCCCAGCGCTTTTCTTCCGGCACCGATGGCACCGGATGACACTACTACGATCTCCTTATCCTGATTTCTGATATCCGTCAATACACGGACAAGCCTCTCCAGTTTTTCCAGGTTCAGGCTTCCCGTACCTTCATGCGTGATGGTTGATGTACCGATTTTTACAACAATTCTTTTTTTATCCTTCAAGAAACTTCTGTCCACTTTTTTATCCTCTCCTCTGACACACTTTTCGCCGAGTCTTCCCTGCTGATCGACACACGCACTATATTACTCTTAAACCTGCCAAAAAGCAATCCGTTCAGATCCGTTTCAATGCCATGGCTTGCATAAAGTACTCTTGAAAGCTTTCTTCTTTCGCAAGCTCAATATGGCGGATCTGACCAGCATCTGCTTCCATCTCCTCAATGATTTTCCCGGAAAGAAGAGCCATCAGTGCTCCCGTGCCTGCACAATTGCCCACATGAGTAATCCTTTCCTGCGGAATATCCGGCAAAAGGCCGATCTCTACCGCACTTTCTATCTTAATATAGCTTCCGAAAGCACCGGCCAGATAAAGATGCGCGATATCATCCTTTTTTATCTTTTCCTTCTGCAGAAGAATCTCAATTCCTGCACGAATTGCTCCCTTTGCAAGCTGAAGCTGTCTGATATCTTCTGGTGTTATGTAAACCGGATTATCCGCATTGGTTAAGAGGAATCTTTTTTCTCCTTCAGACACCACAATCCGGCGGCAGATCTGCTCCCGCACCCCTGCCTTTCTCGCCTCATCCGCACTTCTTAAATAGCCGTTTGCCTCAACCACACCCAACTTCAATAATACCGCCAATGCATCTACAAGTCCGGAACCGCAGATTCCTTTGGGCTTAGCTCCTCCTATGACTTTGCAGTAAATATCTTCTCGCGGAAAGCTTCCGGCAAGCTTTATTTCCTCGATCGCCCCCGTGACCGCGCCCATCCCCTGATATACAGCCGCCCCCTCGAGCGCCGGTCCTGCTGCCGCTGAGCAGGCATAATCCTGACCGTCTCCAAACAGGAGAATTTCACCGTTGGTTCCGATGTCCACTGCCAAAGCATACCTTTGATTATCCTTATGCTTTATATAAGTGTGTACCGCCAGTGCATCCGCACCAACAAACCCTTCTATGGCAGGAAGAACTGTGATCCGTGCTTCCTTCAGGAATGAAAAGCCAAGCTCACTTCCCCTTTTCCCGACACAGCCCTCATACGCTTTATGAAAAGGTGCTCTGGCAAGCCCTTCTACGGAAACGCCAAGAAGGAATTCACACATCACCGTATTCCCCACAAGAACAACCCGCTTGATCCGCTCTTTGCTGTTCCGGTCTTTCTTCCACCCTTCATCCCGAATGCCCTCAAGCAATTGTCCAGCCATCTCATCAAGCTTGTCCACCAGAATCCGCTGCATTCTTTGCCTGTTCTCAGTACATTCTCTGACATAAGAAATTCTGCTGATCACATCGCTTCCCGCAAATCTGCCCGGATTGACAATGGCCTTTGCGGCAAGCTGCTCCTTCTTACCAAGGTCCCACAAAAGCCCTGCAATCGTCGTGGTTCCCACATCAAAAACAAGTCCCAGCCCGGTACTCTCCTCCGGCTCAAAATCCATCGGGAATACCGCGTTCTTCTCTTTTTCATTATGGATCTGTCCTGCCAAATAGCAGCCGGTGCAGGTTTTCTTTCTGCAGCCTGCACATTTATTACCTGTCATTTCCATCTGTCATTGTCCTCTTTTTACCTTTCCGCTTCCTTTACGATAATTTTCTTGCTTTTTTCCCTGTTTTTATCTATTATCAAAAAAGAATCATATAGGATTAGGAAAGGAATAAGCCATACCATGTGGATTGCCGATAACTGGAAAGATTACGAAGTGATAGATACCTCAAGGGGGGAAAAACTGGAGCGGTGGGGAAAATACATTCTTCTGCGCCCCGATCCTCAGGTCATCTGGAATACACCACGGGAGGTAAAAGAATGGAAAGCGCTGAACGGACACTATCACCGTAGCAGCAAGGGTGGCGGTGAGTGGGAGTTCTTTGACCTTCCAAACGAATGGAGCATTCATTACAAATCCCTGACTTTCCATTTGAAACCCTTCAGTTTTAAACATACCGGTCTTTTCCCGGAACAGGCTGTCAACTGGGACTGGTTTTCTGAGATCATTCAAAATGCCCATCGTCCCGTTAAGGTGTTAAATCTTTTTGCTTATACCGGCGGAGCTACCCTGGCTGCTGCAAAAGCAGGCGCTGCCGTCACCCACGTAGACGCCTCCAAAGGGATGGTTTCCTGGGCTAAAGAAAATGCAGCCGCCTCCGGTCTTGCACAGGCTCCTATCCGCTATCTGGTAGACGATTGCGTAAAATTCGTGGAAAGAGAGCTTCGCCGCGGAAATACCTATGACGGTATCATCATGGATCCGCCCTCCTACGGCAGAGGTCCCAAGGGCGAAATCTGGAAAATCGAAGACAGCATTTATCCCTTTCTGGAACTGACTGCCCGGCTGTTATCCAAGGATGCCCTGTTCTTTTTGATCAATTCCTATACCACAGGACTCCAGCCCGCCGTCCTCACTTATTTATTAAATACTGTTGTTGTGAAGGGACATGGGGGCAAGGTGATTTCCTCCGAGATTGGTCTGCCTGTAACGCAAAACGGACTTATTCTCCCCTGTGGTGCTTCCGGCCGCTGGATACGGGAATAATACCGTTTCAGCTTAAGGCAATGCAGCTTTTAAGGAACGGATGTCTGCCAGCAGACGATTCATAAACTCCCGATAACCGGGAACAAAATAGGCACACAGGTTATCCTGCTGATACACATACGGTGCCCTTTCCGGAAAGTAGTGACACATTCCATAAGCATAAACCGCCAGCATGAAAAGAACCACCACCGTCAATACGAAGCTGAAGCCTTTCATCTCCGTTCCCTTAATATAATGAAAATATCCGCAATACAGCAGGAAAAAGAGAACGGCAAATATGGAAGGATTGATATTGGCAGCACGCAGCACCTGCCCTTTCAGCAAATATAAACCTGCCCTGGTCAGCCCGCATCCGGCGCAGGGAATCCCTGTCAGGATCAACATGGGGCAAAAAGCGTGAAAAATCGAGCGGATTATCAGATACAGCAATGCAAGCACTACCGCTACTGCAAGGATTCCCTTCAGATCAGCCTTTATTCTGTTAACGATTTCTTTTATTTTTTCCATGTTCAAATTCAAATTTTTTAAGAAGGCGCTCCACGTCCTCGATTCTTCCGATTACCATCAGATGTTCCTTGTCATCAAACTCATGATCTGCCATAGGCAGCAGTCTGGTATTTCCGTTCATTTTGATCCCCAGAATGCTCACCTTGTACTTGGCACGGAAATTCACCTCCCGGATCGTCTTCCCGATCCATTCCTCTGCTACCGGTATTTCAAAAATAGAATACTCATCGTTTAATTCAATATAGTCAAATACATGATTGGCGCTGTAACGCACTGCCACCTTCTCGGCAATATCCCGATCCGGATAGATTACCTCGTCAGCCCCGTTACGCAGAAGGAATTTTGCCTGAATATCTCTTGTCGCCTTGCTGACCACGTATTTTGCACCGTTTTCCTTCAAAAGCGATGTGATCTCCAGGCTGCTCTGGAAATTGGTTCCGATGCAGACAAAGCATATGTCAAAATTAC
>JAHAYJ010000110.1 GCA_018384375.1 Lachnospiraceae bacterium | reverse complement strand
GGCTGATTCCGGTTGTATTTAATGGAATATCATTACGGCCTTGAATTTTGCTTTCCAAATTCCAGTCTGTCTCACCATGTCTTACAAAATATAGCTTCACTTTTACTCCTTCGGCGTCGCTTGGTTTTCTTCTGCTGGGAATGTGACTCGCAAACTCGCACCTTCGGTGCTTCCTGTCTGCTTCGCAGACGATGTGACTCGCAAACTCGCACCTTCGGTGCTCCCCTGTCTGCTTCGCAGACGATGTGACTCGCAAACTCGCACCTTCGGTGCTTCCTGTCTGCTTCGCAGACGGTTTGCTCGTTAATAGCGCAGGAAGACCAAATGCCGCCTTCGGCGTCGCTTGGTTTTCTTCTGCGCTATTACATTATAGCATTAGATTTTTCACAGTACCAGTACAAGTTCATTCATGCAAAATGCACAATGTACGTGGAGGGCTGCATCGTAAAAAACGCTGAATTTCCGTTTTTCTCAAACATCTTCTGACATTCATTTCAAATATTTGGTAATATTATATTGTAGAGGCTGTGTTCTTTATTGATAAGGAGGTGCGCTATGTTTCAATCAGGTGATTATGTAGTCTGCGGCAATAATGGGGTCTGCTGCGTACAGGGCATCACCACACTTGATATTACCGGAATTGATAAAAAAAGAAAATATTATCTGTTAAAGCCGGTCTTTCATTCCGGCAGTACGGTTTATATTCCACTGGATACCGCAGATGCTTCTTTGCGAAAGGCCGTTTCCAGGCAGGAGGCTGATGCACTGATCAAATCTATTCCTGACATTTCCTTAATCCCTTTAGCCGACGAAAAAACGCTGGAACGCACCTATAAGGAGTATATCCGGGACGGCAGCTGCGAATCACTGGTAAAGCTGATCAAGACGATTTATCTGCGAAAGGAGAAGAGAATCATGAAGGGCTGCAAGATCACCGCCGTAGACAGCCGGTACTTTAAGCTTGCAGAGGATTTCCTTTACGGAGAACTTTCCGTTGCCCTTGATATCTCGCGTGATGAAGTACGGGACTACATCACTAATCGCATTGATGAGGCCTGAAATCTTAACACTTTCTGAACTTGTTTTTTGAAGATCCATCACTTACAATGATTATGATAGTGAAACAGGAAATAAAAGGGAGTAACCGGCATTTATCCGAAATGGATTTTCGGCGTCAATCCGTTGAAGCAGCCTGGCTTCATCCGCTGAAGATTGAAATGGTAAGACTTTTATTACAGCAGAACATTGCTGTAATAAAAGTCTTTTTGTTTCTCCCAACACAAAAAGAAAAGAGGTATAAAAATGGATTTCTTAATTTCCGGCATTCTTGCCATCACCTGGAAACAGGTCATCATGTATGCGGTCGGTCTCATTTTGATCTATCTTGCCGTCAAAAAAGAATATGAGCCATCGCTTCTGCTCCCTATGGGCTTCGGCGCAATTCTGGTCAACCTTCCCGCCAGCGGTGTGCTGAATCAGTTTATGGAAGGGGTCGGTGAGACAAACGGCATCATTGAGTGGCTTTTTCACATTGGGATCGAAGCTTCCGAGGCTCTTCCCATTATTCTTTTCATCGGAATTGGCGCCATGATCGATTTCGGCCCTCTGCTTATAAGACCGGTTCTTTTCCTTTTTGGCGCTGCTGCTCAATTCGGCATTTTTGCCGCATTGCTTTTTGCAGTTCTTCTCGGTTTTGATCTTAAAGATGCAGCTTCTATCGGTATTATCGGCGCTGCGGACGGACCAACCTCCATTCTGGTATCCCAGATGCTCCACTCAAACTACATCGGTGCGATCGCGGTTGCCGCATACTCCTACATGGCACTGGTTCCTATTGTGCAGCCCTTCGCCATCCGCATGGTAACGACAAAGAAAGAGCGCAGCATTCGCATGGAATATCATCCCGGTCAGGTTTCGAAAAGTGTGCGGATTGCTTTCCCCATCGTCGTCACCTTCATTGTGGGCCTGATTGCTCCATCCTCCGTTGCGCTGGTAGGCTTTCTTATGTTTGGTAATCTGCTTCGGGAATGCGGCGTCTTATCCAGTCTTTCCGAGACAGCTCAAAATGTGCTTGCAAACCTGATTACCCTTTTTCTGGGAATCACCATTTCCTTCAGTATGCAGGCAGAAGCTTTTGTTAAAATTGACACCATCCTGATCATGTTGATTGGGCTCATTGCATTTGTCTTTGACACCATCGGCGGTGTATGCTTCGCAAAGATTTTAAACCTGTTCCTTACCAAAAAAGTCAATCCCATGATTGGGGCTGCCGGTATTTCTGCTTTTCCCATGTCCTCAAGAGTCGTACAGAAAATGGCACTGAAAGAGGATCCCGGCAACATCCTGATTATGCAGGCGGCTGGTGCCAACGTTTCGGGACAAATTGCCTCCGTAATCGCAGGCGGACTGATCATCAGTCTGGTAAGCAACTATCTGTAAAGATCATAAGTTCATTCCATCGTCATGAAAGGAGTCTGTTATTTATGGAACAAAATATCATTATCGCACTGAAAATCATGGGACAGGGTATGCTGGGAATCTTCGTTTCCATCCTGCTCATCATGTTAATCATCATGCTGATACAAAAATTTTCTTCGAATAAGAATTAACCTTTCTTTTTTTCAACCGGCATTTTCCATTTTCCCTGGAAATAACGTGATATATCGAAAACACCCGTTGCAAACCAGGTCAGCGCTGTTGCCAGCCATACACCCCACACGCCAATTGAAGGAATCAGGGTAAGGGGCTTTGCAAAGCAGATCCGCCCCAGCATTTCCACAATTCCGTTTGCAAAGGCGAAAAAGGCATCTCCTGCTCCGTTCAGCAGCCCTCTGGTCACATAAATACTTCCAAGGAACAAATAAAACCAGCTGGTAATCTTAAGGGCATGGGCACCAAATTCGATTACTTCGCTTTCACTTACAAACAGTTTCATGATGAACTCACCGCCAAACTGTGCAAGCGGAATCATTGCAAGTGAAAAGATTGCCATAATGATCATGCCTTTACGATAGCCCTGTTTCACTCTGTCAATCTTACCGGCCCCGATATTCTGTCCCGTATAGGTGGACATTGCCATACCCAGAGAGTTATAGGGCTGTTGTACCAGCTGCTCGATTCTGCTGGTCGCTGTAAAAGCAGCCACAACCACAGAGCCAAATGTATTTACAACACTTTGAAGAGCTACGCAGGAAATGGCGATCAGAGATGACTGAAATGCCAGCGGAACACCCATTCTGATACTCTGCCAGACAATATCCTTGTCCGGCTTCAGCATACTCTTGGAAATTTTAAAGTAAGGATTCTTCCGAAACGCAAAGCAAAGGCTTCCCACACCCGCCAGCATCTGGGCAATGATCGTCGCAATCCCGGCGCCTGCAACACCCATGCTAAAGGTTTTTACAAACAAAATATCCAGAAAAATATTTAAAATACTTGCCACAATCAAAAAATACAAGGGTGTTTTGGAATCTCCCACTGCACGCAGAATGGCAGAAATACAGTTGTAGAGAGATACTGCCAGAACCCCGGCACACATGATCTGCATATACAGGGTAGCATCATCCAGAATATTTCCCGGCGTATTCAAAAATGTAAGAATCGGTCTTGAAAGCACTATGCCCAGAACTCCCATAACCGTTCCGACAACCACCATAATATATGCTGCGTTTGCGATTGCCTTCCTAACGCCATCGTCGTTTCCTGCCCCAAATTGCTGAGAAATGACAATACCGATACCACTTGCCATACCGCCGCACAAAGAAAAGAACAAAAAGTTCAGGGAACCGGTGGCGCCGACTGCCGCAAGTGCATCAGCACCCACAATCTGTCCTACGATCATGGAGTCAACCATATTATATAATTGCTGAAAAATATTCCCAACTACCATGGGAAGCATAAATGACAACAACAGACCGGTAGGATTCCCTACTGTCATATCTTTTACGTAGGTTTTCATAATCATTTCTCCTCATGCAAAAAACTTCTACATGATTTTTATAGCACACTGTCCATAGCGTAACTATAATAAACCGCTCTGATAGTTGTAAAATTATCTTTTTATTTTACGCTTTGACCGCCCAGCGCATCTTCGTAGAACGAGCCCTGCTGTTTCTCGCACATTCCTGCGCCGAAGGACGTATCACATCCCTGGCAATCTCACTGTATCTTCCGCTTCTCTCAAATTCCTTAAAGGACTTCTTTACCATGCGATCCTCTCCGGAATGGAAGGTCAGAATAGCGATCCGCCCTCCCGGTGCCATCACGTCGGGAAGCTTCTGCAAAAAGGCATCCAACACCTCAAATTCACTGTTTACATCAATCCTGAGTGCTTGGAAAACTCTGGCGCAGGATTTCTTTACCGCATCCTTTTGCTCCTTTTCGGGCAGAAAAGAAAGAGCTTCCCTGATAGTCTCTGCCAGCTGAGTGGTTGTTTCAATTGCCTGATTTTTCCTGATCTTAGAACTGATGGTTCGCGCGATCTGCGCTGCGTAAGGCTCATCGGAATTGTCCCGAAGCATCCATTCCAGTTCCTCCCTGGAGCTCTCTTTCAGTCTCTGTGAGGCCGGGATTCCCGCCTCAGGATTCAGGCGCAGATCCAGCGGTCCTTCGTTTTTATAAGAAAAACCGCGTTCCGGATTATCGATCTGCATGGAGGATACCCCAAGGTCAGCAAGCAGGAAATCAAAAGGTCCGTATTTTTCCGCCACCTCATCAATGTTTGCAAAATTATCATGGATCACAGTTAAGACATCCTCTCCATAGCCAAGATCATTTAACCTTTTCTTTGATTTTACGATTTCTATGGGATCGATATCAAGAGCGTACAAATGGCCCTGACCGTCAAGGCATTCCAGCATTTTTTCGCTGTGACCGCCATATCCGAAGGTGGCATCCAACCCTTTCTGTCCCGGCTTTATCTGTAAAAAATCAAGAATTTCCCGGACACAGATGGAAAGATGCATTCCGGCGGGCGTGCAGCCCTTTGCGATCACCTTTTCTATGGTGTCCCGATATTTTTCGGGTTCCAGTTCCTTATATTTCTCACTATATTTTCTGGGATGTGTTCCCTTATAACGCACCCGCCGCTTGTGGGGCTGTTCCCCTTTCGTCTGAGCTTCCATTTCAATCTCCAGCTTATTCAAAATCATTCATTTCTGTCAATTCAAGACCATTACCCAGATGGATTTCATATTTCCGTTGCCGGAATCATACCAAAGGCAGGCGCTGCCGCCCTCTGTATACATGGGATTGATCAGCAAATCCCTGTGATACTCGGAAGCATTCCATGCTGCAATGGCACCCTCCGCATCTGTCTGTCCCTTCGCAATGCATTCGCCGGAAGTGCGCATCTCATCATGGCTGAAATCACCTGCGCAGTCAAGCGCCCTTTTCCTTGCGACCTCATGAAGCGTTCCGTTCAGTTCAAACCCGGATCTTCCACGATTCACCCCGGAAAACAGAAGCATTGCTGCATCATCACTATAGTATCCGTAAACTCCGTCTGCAAGCTTATATGCCCTCTCGCTGATTTCCTGTCCGCAGTCTGCACACCTCATCACCTTATAGTCGCCGCAGTCCGTCCACACTCCGCGATGATTGCCCTCAGTCAGACAGGACAATACATCTGACTCCTCCTGTGGCTTTCCCGCTTCTGCTGTGGTTTTGGCCTGACTGTTTATCTTTGGTGCTGCAGTCTCCTGTATTATGTCGATTTCAGTAAGTTCTTCTTCCGAAATCTCTTCAGGAATAGGCTTGTCCTCCTCTGAAGGAAACGCTGCCGCCAAAGGTACCTTTTCCTCCTCAATAAAGACCATACCCGCATCAGTTGTGTGATCCGCCGCTGCAACTGCCTGTCCATAATCATCCGTATTTTCTTTTATTAATAAAGAGCCATCACCGATAATCACAGATATACCTATCACCAGTCCCAGAGTTCCTATTATACTCTTCTTCATCAAAGCCTCCCCAAATATACGCAATGCAAAATTCCACTATAATACTATTACTCTCTCATCCATTTTTCAATAGTCCTTATAGTACCTTCCTGCCACCTGATATTTGACAGGTGTTCCGGCTTATAGTAGGCTAGTAAATAGGATAAAAAAGCTCCGGGAGGCCGCTATGGAATTTGTATATGAACAAAAGCTTCAGAATTACATGCTGCAAAAGGGAAAAAAGAATATTGTCGTTGAAGAAATTACCAGCAACAACTCTGACTTCGAGATCACGGAGCTGCATATTCATCTGATCGATGACAGACAGGCAGAATTCTTTAAGACCAAAAAAAGCTATTATGCAAAAAATACGGAAATGGGGCAAGTTCTGCTGCCTCCGTTCCAGCTAAAATATGATGATGTGATCACCTTCGGGCTCAAATCCTTTCTTGGGATCAAATATGTGACCTGTAAGGGAATTCAAAAGTAAAGGGGAGAAACCAATGATCGATTTAACCGGAGCATGGAAAATGAAATGCACCACAGATACTGTATGGCAGGAGGGGATCGTTCCCGGAAGTGTATACACCGATTTACTGCGAAACGGTAATATGAAGGATCCGTTTTGGGGCGAAAATGAGGATGAGATCCTGCAGCTTTCCGAATATGATTATGAGTACACCAGAAGCTTCCGAATAGAAGAGGCAGACCTATTATTTCAACAGCTTGTCTTAGTATGTGAAGGTCTGGACACCCTGGCGGAGCTTTCCATTAATTCCCGGCTCATAGCGGAAACCGACAATATGCACCGTACCTATCGCTTCGATATCAAGCCTTATCTTCACAGCGGTGACAATACCATTCACGTGCTTTTCCGTTCCCCATTGCAATATGCTGCAAAAGCCGATCGTAAAAAGCCCTTATGGGGCGTTTCCAGCACCGTCCCCGGCTATCAGCATATCCGCAAGGCTCACTGCATGTTTGGCTGGGACTGGGGTCCAAAGCTTCCCGATCTTGGCATTTTCAGAAATATATATATAGAAAAGATTGCTGATGGCAGAGTATGTGATTTCTATGTGACTCAAAAGCATGAAGCCGACAGGGTGCATCTTTCCATCAATGTGGAGAATGCGTATATACAGAGTGGAAACAATTCCTCCCGTTTTGAGGAAAACCTCACTATCCTGAACAGCAGACAAGAACCGGTCTATCAGGAAAGCCGGGAAGCATTTGCTTCTTCCCAATTTCATTGCATAATTGAAGCCCCTGAGCTCTGGTGGCCCAACGGCTATGGCGCCCAGCCCCTTTACCGGGTGATCGTTACTCTTTACAAGGACGGGCAGGAGATTTCCAAAAAAGCCAAACGGATTGGTCTTCGCAGTCTGACCGTCAGGCGGGAAAAGGATCGCTGGGGAGAAAGCTTCGGCTTTGAGATAAACGGTGTCACTATTTTTGCAAAGGGTGCCAACTACATCCCGGAGGATAATCTTCTGGGAAGAACCAGCCGTGAGCGGACCGCACGCCTTTTACAGGACTGTGTTTCTGCCAATTTCAACTGTATCCGTGTCTGGGGCGGCGGCTGTTACCCGGAATCCTATTTTTATGATCTCTGCGATGAGCTGGGATTGATCGTATGGCAGGACTTTATGTTTGCCTGCGCCGTATATGACTTGACCACAGATTTTGCCCAAAGCATCACTGCCGAATTTGAGGATAATATCAGAAGGCTTCGCAACCATGCCTCCCTCGGTATGTGGTGCGGTAACAATGAAATGGAATCCGCCTGGCTTTACTGGGGACTTCCCGAAAATGAAAAGCTTCGCCAGGATTATCTGACTATGTTTGAGAGAATCATCCCGGAGGCAGTAAACAAATTTGATCCCGAAACCTTTTACTGGCCTTCCTCCCCTTCTTCAGGCGGCGGTTTTGACAAAACCTGCGAGGAGGGCTACGGAGATGCCCATTATTGGGATGTCTGGCATGGAAAGAAACCCTTTGAGGATTTCGAAAAGCTCTATTTCCGTTTTGCCAGCGAATATGGTTTTCAATCGGTTCCTTCCCTGAAAACCCTCCGCGCCTTCGCCCGGGGCGATGATTTCAATCTGTTTTCCAATGTGATGGAGAAGCACCAGAAATGTATTGATAACGGCCACGGAAATGTCACCCTGATGACCTATCTGCACAATTACTATCAGATGCCAAAGGATTTCCGGACAACAGTATACACCACACAGATTTTACAGGCAGACTGCCTGGAAACGGCAATTTCCCATTTCAGAAGCCACAGAGGCAGATGCCTGGGCAGCACCTACTGGCAGTTGAATGACTGTAACCCTGTAATCTCCTGGGCCACCATAGACTATTTCGGCCGCTGGAAGGCCGCCCATTATGTGGTAAAGCGTTGCTATGCTCCGGTTATCGTTCATCTGGAACAAGAGGAAGATGAGATTACCTTCTTCGTCTCAACAGAACAGAGGGAATCTGCCGATTACACACTTTTTTACCGACTGATTCACCAGCAGAAGGGTGTACTCCTCTCAGGCAACACAGAATTTCAAATGGCTCCTCTTTCCGCCAAGGCGGTCAGCACCATCTCCCTGCCGGATTTGAGCTTGGAGTATGAGCGCAACTGCTATCTCGTATACGGCTTGCAGGAAAACGGAATGGAAATCGCCTCAAAAACCTTCCTTCTCGTAAAGCCGAAGCAGTTCTCCTTCCAAAAGCCGGAAATTACTGCCCACTGGAATGAAACCGAAGATTTATATGAATTGACCCTGTCCGCAAAAGCATACGCCCGCAGAGTAGGCATTGAATTTGCCGATACAGATGTCATCTTATCCGACAACTACTTCGACCTGCTGCCGCAGGAGCCAAAAACGGTCACAATTGTAAAGAGCAACCTTCCGGAACAGGTTACTATGGATAAGCTAAAAAATGAGCTGGAGCTTATGAGCTGTTACCATATTACAAAAGATGAAATACTTTCATAAATCCTCAGGCAAAAGAAGTGGGGCAGATCTCTCTGCCCCACTTATCAGTTCTTGATCTGTCGTCCCTCATGATCCATATGGTAATTATCCTTATAAATCAGCTCCGACACCGGCACAAAGGTATACCCCTCATTCTTCAGGGTTGCGATCAGCATATCCAGCGCCTTGGCAGTATATTTTGCCCCGTTGTGACAGAGGATGATGCTGCCGTTCCCCAGGTGCTTGTGCTGGGTTACCGTCTTAATGATGGAATCCACGCCATAGTCCTTCCAGTCGAGAGAATCACATCTATATATATAAGTAAATATTTTTAGTCAATAAAAAAACTGGGTTTATTTCCCAGTTTCTTCATCATCAATATTTTTCATTGCGTATTCACAGCATTTAACTACCAGTTGATTTAATGATATATTCTTGCTAGAAGCAATGGTATTCAGTTCTTCCAATAATTCTACGGGAAAGCGTAGGGTTCTATTTGAATACTCCTGCTTTTTTATGTGAAATTTGTCAACAGTCATAACAACACACCTTTTTACTTTTATTCTATGTATTATTATAGTTGCAAATAGCATTTACTTATATACATTGAAACGATACGCAATTATTGCGTATTAAACAATTTACTCCATTATATGTTTATGATATAATACAACTTATAAAATATTACATCTGGGAGGACGATATGCACAAAAGATTACTAATCATTTTAACAACAATAACTTTATCAACTGCCCTTTTAGTAGGTTGCGGAAACAAACAAGAAGAAATACCACAAGCCACAACTGAAGAAATCGCACCAGAACAAACAGAAGAAGAAGCTACACCTCCAACGGAAATTGCAGAACCGACACCCGAAGCAACTACTGAACCAGTTGAAGAAGCGACTACCGAACCAGAAACAACAGAACCAATGGAAACAGTAGAACCAGAATCTACGGAAGAACCTACACCAGAACCAGAACCGCAGGCAATATATACATATACTGATATGTCTGCTACAATGTACGCACAGCAGACAGTTAATGTTCGTGATTTGCCCGATACAAGCGGTAATAAACTCGGCTCATTATCTACAAATGATGAAATAACAATCTCTGGGCAATGTAATGAAACCAGTTGGTATAGATTTGAATATAATGGAAGTGTTGCTTATGTAAGCAATAAATATGTTGGCGAAAATAAAGTGGAAGTGCAACAACAAGCCACTGCCGATAATGGTAGCGAGCAGGCAAATAGTGGAAGTTCAGCAGGTGCAACGCACTGGTACGATGGATATGAAATGTACACTTGGTATGATATGGGTAGTTATTTCTTTTTCTTAGTACCACCAACTACAACTTTGCAGGAAAATACTGGATACTTAAATGCAGCATCAAATGATATAAAACCTATACTGGAAGAAAGATATCCAGGCAAAAGTGCTGTATCCGTTGGTGGATGGGGCAATGCTTGGACTAATGAAATACATACATTAGTTTTTGATGCAATATATATAGTTGACGGATATCCACAGTGGGAATATGGAACTCATATATGGGAATAATTCTATTATAAAAACAGCAGAGCAATCTGCTGTTTTTTATCGTTCATTTTCAAACACAGGGCGCAAATCACTAAAATCTTCCCGATACTGATTGATATATATTTCCTTTTGCAATTCTTCCAATTTCTGCTTCTGGGCGTTTATCTGCCTATCTAACAAATAAATCTCTTGTTGTTTTTGCTTGATTTCTACTCCTTGCCCGATTAACTGCATATTATGGCTTTCAATTTCTTCCTGTAATTTCTTATCCTTGTATTCCAATACGGTTAAATGCTTTTGGCTTGGATTTGATACAGTTTCATCAATTTCAATTCCGTTTCTTTTTATAATGGTATTCCAGATAAATCGAATTTGCTCGGTAAAAGTCTGCAAGGCGTTATTATATCTGTCTGCTTTGGCTGTGTCTTTTGGCGGTTTTATTCCTAACGCCTTTAATGCCTTATCTGTGCAGATTTTTTTATGTCCGTCTTTATC
>JAHAYJ010000105.1 GCA_018384375.1 Lachnospiraceae bacterium | reverse complement strand
TTCCTACACACAAAAAAACTATCATTTAAGATATTATCCATACAAGAGTTGGGATATTTCGTTATCAAAGCTTCCGTCCAATATCTGTATGTTTGAAAGAAAATTTCTGGTATATCATATATTCCCTTTTTCCCTCTTGCTTCATTTCCTCCGGGCCAGATAGGAATTACATTACCCAATGAAAAATACAGACTAATAAACTCCTTGTATTCATCAGATTCGTTTAATTTCGTAAACGCTGGATCCTTGCTGCATCGATATAAAAACATCGGGCTATTATTGTTCAAACGGGGAATTCCCTTCTCTCGTAATATATCTTTCTTTATTTCAGCAACCCTGGTTTCATTAATTATTTCTAATCCAAGTTTATATGTGAGCAAAAAGGAGTACAGTACATCTGTTTCTACGTTCCAGCCCAATTTATCCGTAGCCTTTTTGTTTTTCTTTTCCACAGAAAGTTCACTGATGGGATTTACTTTTAACGCTTGGCATTCGTTTGCGCTGAGTCTCCATCGAAACAGTTCATCAATTGTTTCTATGTCTTTGCTCTCCATCAATCATCCTCCCACATTCTTCGTTCTTCTCGCCGACGTTCCTCTTCCTCTTCTTCCTCGCGACGATACTCGCTGTCGTCCCAGTTATAGACGTATTCACCACGATCAATACTAAAGCCGTCTCTTTCTATATACTCATACTCACCGGAATCATAATTGAATGCATATTTCGCCATGGCTTATTCCTCCTCCAAAACGTGAGTCAGCATATCAAATGCCGCTTGCTTCTTCGCATTTTTCTTAGACGAAGATTCACCGTGAGTAACTACTCCTATCTCTTCTATGCTGCATTCACAATCCCAAATTGGATTGCCGTTTTCATCATGAGTCTCTTCAAACTGATACTTTGGAATTGAAAAATATCCTCTTCTGGCAAGTGTTTCCAGCTGGTTTATAGAGTCATCATAATTGGGATCTTCGATCTCATCCCTGATAGAAAACTCTAATCCATGTTTTTCAATATAATCCAATGCAGTCTTGGCCGTCAGCATTCTAGCCTCGCCTTGTGAATCTCCAAAGTCCAGGAAAACCTCATCTATTCCCGGCAACTTAATCTTGCACTGATACTTCGGTGTCGGAACATTTAACGGTCTCGAGTTACCTCTTATGTAGTTTCCCATATACATCCAGGCAGTGTTATATGGTTCTACATGATATAAAGGTAATTCCCCTTCTTTCGAAAGTGCCCAGTCTTGCAGTGCACCTATATAGTTGAAAGCCCCGTCATCGTCATTGTCGAGTTCAACCTCCGGCTCCAGCATATACTCTACAACATGTTCAACCACTTTCATGTCCCAGTTGCAATCTAATACTACGGCACCAATTATGGCTTCAAAAAGATCTTCTTTAACGGAAGCTCTATTATATACCTCTGCTTCTTCATCGCTTTTATTCATTGTAAGAAACTCTGCAAACCCTAGATAATCTATGCGATCAGCAAGAGTTTTCTTCTGAACCAGCTGTGCCTTAAATTCAGTCAGTTCACCTTCATCGTACTCATTATAATAATAGTTAGGATAATCTTCGGAATCATCGTCACAGCTCGCTTCAGCTCCAGGAATTAAAGTGTAGAAGCCATTGTTATCCTCTTCATCCTCATGGTCAAAATAGCCATATTTATCGGACAGGAACTTTACAACCATAAGGTCTAATGCCTTATCTCCGATAAACTCTAATACTTCGTTGTCCCCGCCGCCATGTTCTTCGGAATACGACCTCCGAATAAATGCCTGTTGCAGCAGATCCAGATTCTTGAATCTGTAATCGATGTGATTCTGGACGTAATTAAGATCGTTTGTGTTCATAAAAAAATCCTCCTAGTGATGTATTAATCTACTAAGAGGCACAAAAATAGCCTGGCAAGATACAATACCCCCACGTATTAGGGCACATATGATACCAGACAATATAAATTAAACTAAATTCTTTGTTTTCCTCTGTTTATCATCATTCACTTTCATAAACAATGATAAACCCACACAAACAATGTTTTGAGTTTAACCTATCATGCCTCTTGCAATTAGAGATTATCACAGCCCCAATCAAAGCACAAGATATTTTTACACAGAGAGCATTGCCCCCTGTGCAAAATATCCTGCTACACGCATCACAATTCTCGAATCTTCTCCCTTAAGGAATCGCAGGTTTCCTGCAGCAATACGCATAGAAAGAGAACCGCCACTATTCCAGCAAAGATGATTCCTAATATGAGCAGATCCGTCCATCTCTGGGTAAACAGAGCATATACAAAGAAGCCCACTACTAAAAGAATGAGAAGCCCGATCACAGCTCCGGTCACATGAAGGGCTAGCTCTACACCCCACTTCATCAAAAAGAGCACTATCGAAACCGGTAACAATATAAACTTCAATAATTTTCGAAGTACGAACATGATCATCCCTCCGTATCTGCATTCTCCTTCTTCCAGTCCTCAAGTAATTTGAACAGTACATTCTCCATCTGAGACTTTGTATAGAAGACCGGAAAGAACTCCCTTAACTTATCCTTTGTAAGGGTTATCTTTTGAAATCTGTTATTCTCATTTAAAGGAGCATTCTCATTCAGGATCCTGATCAGCTCCATTTTACTTATTGTATCGTGTTCCTTCAGATAGTCCCTGACTGCAAAAATCTGAAACGTCTTGCAGATATCATTTTCCAGCATATAATCATAGAGCATTGCCTGTATCTTATGATCCAGAAAAGATACCTCAACAGCTGTGGCCAGAGCCAAAGCCTTCTTATCTACCAGATCAAGTATTGGCGGAATAAGCTCCACCAGGCGAAGATATCGATGCAACTGTCCTCGGCTTTCACCAACCTGTTCGGCAAGAACAATATCAGTCTGAAAATTTCTCCCGAATTGGGAGGAATTATTTTTGGAAGGTCGGCCTGCTTTTCTTCGCATCGCATCATACTTCATCTTATATGCAAATGCTTTCTCGCTTGGAAGAATCTCTTCTCTCTGCAGATTGGAATCCACCATGGCCAAAACAGCTTCATCGTCATCGTATTCTTTTACGATAGCCGGGATCTTCTCTAAACCGATCTGATTTACTGCGAATAACCGTCGGTGACCGGAGATCATCTCATAATCACCATCTTCTAAAGGACGTACTGTGACAGGAACTAGTACACCATTCATCATAATACTTTCTACAAGATCATGCATCTTATCATCATCCAAAACTTTGAATGGATGATCCTTAAACGGATGGATCCGAGCCACTTCTATTTCATCACATCCTGTGATTGTTGGAACTCCCAGCAATTCATCGATGGATGTCATTTTAATTTTCTGACCTACTCTTTTAGCCATGGCTGATCACCTCCTCCGTCAATGTTCTATATGCAGTAGCTGCTTTTCCCTTTGGATCATATTGATAAATGCTGGAACCCTCTGCGCTGATCTCAGCAGCTCTTACAGAAAGAGGGATCGATGTATCAAAAACGCCAAGCTGATCTGAATAAGTATCAACCACCAAATGAGAAATATCCCTGGCATAATTTGTTCTGGAATCTACCATAGTAAGAAGAATTCCTTCTATGGATAATTTCTTATTCAATCGACGCTGTACACGGCCTATCGTCTTTATCAACTGTTCCAAACCTTTTACTGGTAAATAGGCAGCCTGGACTGGTATCAGCACGCTATCTGCGCAGGCCAGGGCGTTTATCGTAAGCATTCCAAGTGAGGGCATACAGTCGATTATGATATAGTCATATTCCGACTTAATGGATTCTAAGAGGCTTCTAAGCATCACTTCTCTGCTCATAACGTTTACAAGATTGATCTCCAAAGCAGATAATTCAATATTGGCCGGAATAAGATCTACGCCTTCCTCATGATGGATTAGGGTTTTACTAACCGATGGTTTCTGTTCTTCTATAATCTCTGATAAAAGAGAGGCCAAAGTAAACTCCAACCTATCCGGCTCTCTGTAACCGAGACTGATCGTAAGTGATCCCTGCGGATCTCCATCAATCAAGAGAACCCTTTTACCTTCACTCGCAAGACCAATTCCAAGATTTACAGTTGTAGTTGTTTTTCCGACCCCACCTTTTTGATTTGCAATAGCAATCACCTTACACATAACCATCTACCTCCTTAAAAATCTGACGGATCATCCGCACACATGAGTTCCAAATATTCATCTACTTTTTCTGTGTTTACAAGAACAATACGGTTCACGCGATATATAGCTTTCGCGTCTTTTGCTAGCTGTCTGAACGAATTGATTCCCATAGAATATAGAACAGCACCCTCATCGTACCGAACCCACTTTTTCTTGCCATTCGGAACCAGTTTTGCGATATTCTCGATTTTGCTGTTATCCTGATCATCTATTTTTTTCCTGTTATACATTTTCAATACCTTCCTCTCTGCACTGTTCCTCGATATATTTCTCAAGAATATCGAGATCAACAATTACCTTTTTCTTAATCTGGATATTTGCCCCGGCTTCTTTAGCCAGATTCACAAACGAATAATAGTTCATGGAATAGAGGCTTGCGCCACGAGCATAAGTGGTGAATTTCCGCTTTTTACCCTCAACATACTGTTCGAGATCCGGACCCTTCCGAAGTTGTCTGACAATTTCTCTCTTCTTTTCGGCTTCGATCTCTTCTTTCTTCTTTCCCATAGACTTTCTTTTTCCTTTCTGCGCTTGAAATAACTGCTTTTCCCAATCCCATTAACGCAAAAAAGGCACCTACCTTAGTTTCCTAAAGTAAGTGCCTGATTAAGCGTTCTCGAAAGCTGTTCCTTCGATACTCTGCTGATATTTATTTGGATTGATTCCTGCTGTACGACGTGTTCCGTCGCGTTGCATGAGCCGTTTTATTGCCTTTACATAAGCTTCCGACAGGTTCCGACACGTTTGTCAGAAATCGTATCGATCAGGGTCAACACGTCCTGATTCGTCTTTCTCCGTCTGACTACGGATTACCACGTCAAGCTACGTCCTTCTCCATCAAGACAAACTCTTCATCGTCGGGAACAACAGCACATCCCTGATCGCCGGTGAATTGGTGAGCAGCATGACCAGTCTGTCGATGCCGTAGCCGATGCCTCCTGTAGGCGGCATACCGATTTCCAGCGCATTCATGAAGTCCTCGTCTGTAGTGTTTGCTTCCTCATCGCCTGCTGCCAGGGCAGCCTCCTGTGCCTTGAAGCGCTCTCTCTGATCAATGGGATCATTCAGCTCAGAGTAAGCATTGCACATCTCACGTCCGGTGATAAACAGCTCGAAACGCTCTACATAATCCGGCTTGTCCGGCTTACGTTTGGTCAGCGGAGAGATCTCAACCGGATGATCCATGATAAAGGTGGGCTGAACCAGATGTTCCTCCACAAACTCCTCGAAGAACAGATTCAGGATATCACCCTTGGTGTGTCTTTCTTCATAGTGAACATCCTTCTCATCCGCCAGCTTCTTAGCTGCTGCGGTACCTTGTACCTCATCAAAATCAATGCCTGTATATTTCTTCACTGCATCGATCATGGTAAGTCTCTCGAAGGGCTTGCCCAGATCAATCATATACTCGCCGTAAGGAACGGTAGTGGTTCCGCACACCTCCTGTGCCACGTGCCGGAACATGTTCTCGGTAAGATCCATCATACCGTTGTAATCCGTGTACGCCTGATAGAGCTCCATCAGCGTGAACTCCGGATTGTGTCTGGTATCCAGACCTTCGTTTCTGAATACACGACCGATCTCATAGACTCTCTCAAGACCGCCTACAATCAGTCTCTTTAGGTAGAGCTCCAGGGAAATACGAAGCTTCACATCCTCGTCCAGTGCATTATAATGGGTTTCAAAGGGTCTTGCCGCAGCCCCGCCCGCATTGGAAACGAGCATAGGAGTTTCCACCTCCATAAAGCCCTGATCATCCAGGAATCTTCTGATAGAGGAAATGATCTTGGATCTCTTAACAAAAGTTTCCCTTACCTCCTCATTCATGATCAGATCTGTATATCTCTGTCGATAGCGAATATCGGTATTGGTCAAACCATGATACTTTTCAGGAAGAATCTGAAGGCTCTTGGACAGCAGTGTTACCTCGGATGCATGAACCGAGATCTCTCCGGTCTTGGTGGTAAATACCTTGCCCACAACTCCTACGATGTCGCCCACATCATACTTCTTAAAATCTGCGTAGGATTCCTCGCCGATGTCGTCTCTTGCCACATAGCACTGAATATTTCCTTTGAGATCCTGCACATTACAGAAGGAAGCCTTACCCATAACACGCTTCTGCATGATACGTCCTGCTATGGAAACGGTCTGCCCTTCCATCTGATCATAGTTTTCCTTAATGTCTCTGCTGTGTGCTGTCACATCATATTTGGTAAGCTGAAAAGGATCCTTGCCCGCCTCCTGAAGCGCTGCAAGCTTTTCTCTTCTTACCTTCAAAAGCTGGTTGATGTCCTGCTCCTGCTTTCCGTTCTGTGGTTGGTTGTTCTGCTGTTCTGCCACTTTCTCTACTCTCCTTATCAAGGTTTTCACCTTTGCAAATTCTATGCTATTTCTAGTTGGATCTCTGAATTTCAAGAACCTGATATTTCAAGGTTCCTGCCTGGGTTTCCACTTCCACAACATCACCTGTCTTGTGTCCGATCAGTGCCTTACCTACCGGTGATTCGTTGGAGATCTTTCCCTTCAAGCTGTTTGCCTCTGTGGAACCTACGATCTTGTACTCCAGATCCTCATTGTATTCAAGATCACGGATCTTCACGCAGCAGCCGATATTGATCTTGTCAAGGTCAACCTCATCCTCCACTACAACCTCTGCGTTCTTCAGAATCTTCTCAAGTTCTTCAATTCTGGCTTCAATATCACGCTGTTCATCCTTGGCTGCATCATACTCCGCATTTTCAGAAAGATCACCCTGCTCTCTTGCCTCTTTGATCTTCTGTGCAACCTCTTTTCTCTTTACTACCTTAAGGTCATGAAGCTCGTCTTCATATTTACGAAGTCCCTCGTAGGTAAGTATGTTCTTCTTTTCTTCCATCGCTAATCGCCCTTCCATTTTTAAAATTTATATTCTGTTTTTTATAATAAATTCTAATTAACTCCCGTATTATACCCATTTTTCGCCGTAGTGTCAAGGAATTTCAGCGCTTTGGCTCGATTTACACAGATATGCTCCGGGCATCCCGGCCCCTTATGCTCATCATCCTTTACAAGGTCCTCCCCGCTGCGAAGATCCAGCAGAAGAGTGTCCTTTGGCGGCCGCAGGCATTCCTGCGCCATGATCCCGAATTCCCGAAACAGCCGCTCCTCCAGCTTGGCGGTCTGCTCTCCTACTTCCCCGCAGAGGAAAACCTGCCTAAGTCTTGTAAGATATGGGCGCAGCAGCCAGGCTGCCCATTCTCCTTCCTCTCCCCCTGTCTGCGGAAGCCGGATGCTGATCTGTTCAAAGGGCCGCTTCTGATGCAGGCATACCGCCAGAAGTTCCTTCGGGATATCATCCCCAACACCCCCAAGCTCTCTGGCAAAGACCCGTTCCCGGCACTCCCTAAGGTCTGCTATCGTCTCCCCTGCCCGTTCCAGAAGCCTTCCCGCCTCCTGTGAATCCCAGATCCGATCTTTTAAGAACAGCCGCTTTTCATATTGGGGAAGCAGGGTAAAATAAATCTGTACATAGGCCGTCAGATTTCGTCCCTCCCACAAGGGATAAGGGAATCTGCGTTCTACCTGCCGGATGAAAAGCCCGTCCCTTTCAAGCTGTTTTCTTCTTGCACGCTCTCCCTCTGCAATTCCCATATAAAAAATCCCGCTGCATCTAATCTCCATAAAATAAAATCCCGCCTGGCGGCCTTATCTCATACTTTAACAAAGCATATGCAGAGAGTCTCCTTCCTATTCGGGGAAAATATGGGATACTGCTTCCTGTAGCTGTTTGAAGGATTCCATCGAGTTAATGTCTCTTCGAAGCGCTGCAGAATTGGGATAGCCTGCCGTATACCAGGAAATATGCTTACGCATTTCACGGACAGCTGTATACTCGCCTTTCACCGCAAGCTCCATTTCGGCATGGCGCAGGATCACTTCCCGCACCTCACCTGGCGAAGGAGCAGGGTGTTGCTCGCCTGTTTCCAGGTAATGGGAAATTTCCCGGAAAATCCAGGGATTTCCTCTTACCGCTCTTCCGATCATAATGCCGTCACAGCCGGTCTGTTCCAGCATTTTCTTTGCGGAAGCACCGTCAACGACATCACCGTTTCCGATGACCGGAATGGACACGGCTTCCTTCACCCTTGCAATAATATCCCAGTCTGCCTTTCCGGCATAATACTGCTCCCTGGTCCTTCCGTGAACGGCCACCGCTGCCGCACCGCAGCCCTCGGCAATTTTAGCAATTTCCACCGCATTGACCGACTCCTCATTAAAGCCCTTTCGGATCTTCACTGTCACCGGCTTTCTCACTGCCTTCACGGTCTTGCTGATGATTTTTTCCACCAGCTTCGGATCCTTCATGAGCGCTGAGCCTTCCCCGTTATTGACCACCTTGGGCACAGGACAGCCCATATTGATATCCAGAATGGAAAAGGGCTTTTCCTCAATCCGTCTGGCCATTTCACTGATGATATCAGGGTCAGAGCCAAATAGCTGTAAGGAAACCGGTCCTTCCTTCGGATGAATTTCCATCAGTTCTTCCGTATTCTTGTTGTTATAGTAAATCGCCTTGGCGCTAACCATCTCCATGCACACAAGTCCTGCTCCCTGTTCGCGGCAAAGCAAACGAAATGGCAGGTCTGTCACACCTGCCATAGGAGCCAATATCAGATTGTTATCTAAAGTCACATCTCCGATTTGCAGTTTTGCTGCACTCTTCATCCTTCTATCAGCCTTTCACATTCTTTTCGTAAATGATCCGGAGCCCTTCCAGGGTAAGTCCTCTGTCATAGACCTGAATGGCATCGGTCTCGTCCGCGATGATGCTTCCGAGTCCTCCCGTTGCCACCACCTTCAGATCATCATAACCGCTTTCCTTCCGAACCCGGTTGATAATATATTCTGTCTGTCCGATCTGCCCGTACACAAGCCCTGCCTGCATACTGGAAATGGTCTCCTGGGCAAGAATGGATTTGGGTTTTTTGATTTCTATCTCGGGAAGCTTAGCGGTATCCTCCCATAAAGCCTTAGCAGAAATCCGGATTCCGGGTGCAGTGATTCCGGCAGCAAAGCAGCCGTCCTCCGTCACCAGATCATAGGTCGTTGCCGTTCCGAAATCAAGCACCAGAACCGGCCCTCCGTAGATCTCATACGCTGCCACCGCATCCACGATACGATCCGGTCCGATTTCCCTGGGATTTTCCGTAACGATCTTAATGCCGGTTTTGATCCCGGGTCCTACGATCATGGGAGTCTTCCCGATATATCTGGTAATGCCGCCCACAAGGGAATGCATCACATTCGGAACGACACTGGCAATAATGGTTCCTTCAATATCTGTGTGCTCCACATCATTGATCCGAAGGAGTTCCCGCAGACTGATTCCGTATTCGTCTGAGGTTCTCGGCAGCTTGCTCATCATTCGGAAGGTGGTTTTCAGCTTTTTCCCTTCGTAAACCCCATAAGTAATATTCGTATTTCCTACATCTACAACAAGTATCATACTTATTCCTCTTCATCCTTTAAAAGTTCTGCCACATCCTCATGGAGGATGAACACACGGTAATACAGACTCAAGGACTCAAACATCTCCTGTCTCTTGCGCCGCACCTCATTTACCAGAAGACCGCTCCCGATATCGTCATACAGGAAATCGTCTTCCGCATATTCCGTACGCATGGAAACACTTCCGTCTTTTTCAAATTCAATGGTAAAAATCCCGCCGACTTCCTCCGTAAAAAGCACACAGATGATGTGAAGCTCTTCCTTGATGGATTCCGGTATCCCTGCAAACTTTTCGTTGAAATAATACTTTTTTTCATAAGCGTTGGCTCCACAGAGCACCACCTTTTCTTCCACAGTGTCCTTATCCATGCGCAAAGACCTCCGTCAAACCTTACAGTGTTGCTGCCATGACAGCCTTAATGGTATGCATACGGTTTTCCGCTTCATCAAAGACCACAGACTGCGCAGACTCAAACACTTCATCCGTCACTTCCATCTCGGTAATGCCAAATTTCTCTCCCATTTCCTTACCAATCTTGGTCTTCAGATCATGGAAGGCCGGCAGACAATGCATAAAGATCGCTTTTTCACCGGCTTTCTTCATCACCTTTGCATTTACCTGATAAGGGGACAGATCATGGATTCTCTCCTCCCAAACCTCTGCAGGCTCACCCATGGATACCCATACATCGGTGTAGATCACATCCGCATCCTTGGTTCCTTCCATAACATCCTCTGTCAATGTAATGGTAGCGCCGGTCGTCTTCGCAATTTCCAGGCACTCCTTCACAAGCGCTTCATCAGGAAAATACTTCTTCGATGTGCAGGCTGTGAAATGCATGCCCAGCTTTGCACTGACTACCATCAGGGAATTTCCCATGTTGTAGCGGGCATCTCCCATATAAGTAAGCTTAACGCCTTTGATCCTTCCCAGCTTCTCCTTGATCGTAAGAACATCCGCCAGCATCTGCGTAGGATGGAACTCATTGGTAAGACCGTTCCACACCGGAACGCCTGCATATTTTGCAAGCTCCTCCACGATTTCCTGGCCGTAACCACGATACTCAATACCTTCATACATACTTCCGAGGACTCTCGCCGTGTCTGCAATACTCTCTTTCTTTCCGATCTGGGAACCGCTCGGATCCAGATAGGTGGTGCTCATCCCCAGGTCATGGGCGGCAACCTCGAAGGAGCAGCGGGTTCTGGTACTGGTCTTTTCAAAAATCAGCGCCACATTTTTGCCCCGGTGCATATCCTGTGTTAAGATCCCTTTTTTCTTTTTGTCCTTTAGTTCTGCAGCCAGATCCACCAGATAGAGTATCTCCTCCGGGGTAAAATCCAGCAGCTTTAAGAAGTTTCTGCCTTTTAAGTTCATGGTCTTATCCTCTCACGCCGTATTTATGTATTTCTGCGGCAAACGCCGCAGAGCTTATTTATCGCTTACCAGTTCCTTTACGGAAGAAGCCAGTCCTGCTATCCCCTGAATTTCGGAGGGAATGATGATCTTGGTTGCCTTGCCGTCTGCTGCCTTCTCGAAGGCCTCCAGGCTCTTGATGCGAAGCACTGCTTCATCTGCACCGGCTTCACGGATCATACGGATACCGTCAGCGGTTGCCTGTTGCACCTTCAGGATTGCCTCCGCTTCACCTTCAGCCTCGCGGATCATCTTTTCCTTCTGAGCCTCTGCGCGAAGAATTGCGGATTGCTTTTCTGCCTCTGCTTCCAGAATAGCAGCCGCCTTCTTACCTTCTGCAACGGTAACGCTTGCCTTCTTTTCCCCTTCTGCACGGGTAACTGCTTCTCTTCTCTCACGCTCTGCCTTCATCTGTCTTTCCATGGCATTCTGAATTTCTGCAGGCGGAATGATATTCTTAAGCTCTACACGGTTTACCTTGATTCCCCAGGGATCGGTAGCTTCATCAAGGGAAGCACGCATCTTGGTATTGATGGTCTCTCTGGAGGTCAGCGTCTGATCCAGTTCCAGGTCACCGATAATATTTCTGAGGGTGGTAGCTGTCAGATTCTCAATTGCCATGATCGGGTTTTCCACGCCGTAAGCAAACATCTTAGGGTCTGTAATCTGAAAGAACACGACCGTATCGATCCTCATGGTAACGTTATCCTTTGTGATCACCGGCTGAGGTGCAAAATCCACAACCTGTTCCTTCAAATTGATCTTTTTTGCTACCTTGTCAATGATCGGCAGTTTGATGTGAAGGCCTACCGACCAGGTTCCCTGATAAGCACCCAGTCTCTCAACAACATAGGCATATGCCTGCGGTACGATCTTTACGCAGGATGCCAGTAAAATCAATAAAATTACAAATAAAACCAAAACTACAAATCCCATATTCTTTTCCTTTCTGCTTCCTCTGTTTTGTTTTCTTTTGTCTTGCTATGCCGTCTGCTCCGGCTTTTCCTCTACCAGAAGCTTCACACCGCTGATCGCTCTGATGATGACCACGCTTCCTACCGGCAGGGTGATACCGTCTCTGGTGGTCCTGGCACTCCACTCCTGACCGCCAACCGTCACCTGTCCGATTCCCTGCAGGTTATCGATCTCACTGATCACAATTGCCTGCTTCCCCACCAGGCTCTCTGCATTCGTTTTCACTCTGTCTTTGTTGAAATATTTTACCGCAATAGGGCGTGTAAAGTATAAAAGCACCAGCGATACCGCAACAAACAGTACGATCTGAAGCCAAAGCGGTGCACCGATGGCGGCTGCCACTGAGGCAATCAGAGATCCGCCGGCAAACCAGATCGTGGTAAGCCCCATAGTGATGATCTCAACGACAATGCAGGCAACAAAGATAATTAACCAAATTGTTGTTAAATTCATATTGCCCTCCTTTATCATTCCCTAATATTATTATGACGATTACGGCATTTTCACACCGCCTTTTACAAAATATTTTACTACACAAACCGAAAGGAAGCAACTGCGAGTAATTCCCGTAAATGCAGATCAAAAATCCCGGTGACATGAGCCGCAGAGGAAATTTCTGCGATTCCGCCACCGGGATAAAATGTCATTAATTAAGTATTTACCAGAATACATGGTCTCCCAAAATATATCCTTCTCTCTTACCGGCACGTCTGAAGTGTGTCGCATCACCGACGGTAGTCTCACCGTTAATTGCCGCCTGGGCAGCCTGCATACAAAGCTCCGGCACATTGCCTTCATAAACTCTGGCGACCTTTCCTGTCATCGCCGGTGTAAACTGACCGGATGCATAAATAACAGAATGAATGGTATTCGGATAAGCTCCGCTCTTCACACGGTTCATAACGACTGCGCCGACTCCCACCATACCCTCATAGGACTGGTTTCCTGCCTCACAGTAGATCAAGGCTCCCAAAAGCCGCAATTCATCGGCATCTGCTGCAACCGCACCGCGGTTTGCTTTCCGCTTACGTTCTGCCTCCTCGCGCTCACGGATTCTGATGACATCCATGGTTTCCCCCTCGTCAATGTGGAAAGCCACATTAATATAGTCCGAATTGACATAGCCGATATCATCACCGAAATCCACACTGATCCATTGGTCATCCACGGTTTCTATAAATTCTACGGAATCCTCATAGGCAAGCAGGCCACAGACCTCCGCGTCTGGGTCCGGTTCTTTTCTCACCCGGACGACCTCCGCATCCAGCGTTACGATCCAGTTTCCCACATCCTCTGCCAGAGCTTTGGCCTCCTCACCGAACAGAAGGTACTCATCCTTTGCCCAGCCAATGACATTGCCGGATTTTAGTTTTGTCCAACCATCCTTTTGTTCCAAAATGGTTCCGCCGCAATCCCTATAAAGCAGTCCCACCTTTTCGGATTTTTCATTTGCTTCCGCGCGGACATTCAGCGCATTCTGAACATTTGCCATAGTCAGCTCCTGCTCCATCCGCTCCTTTTCCGCTTCAAACTTCTCATTAATATTGAGAGCTTCCTGTTCTTCCACAGGCGTATCAGAGCTGAAGGCGCCGGGATTCAGCACCTCAGCCACACCGGAGCACAGGAAGTCGTACCCTTCCTTATCACCGGCATGAACGGTTATTTCCTCTGCTGAAGCAGACAGCAGGCCCACAAAAAGCCCTGTTGCCGCAATCAGCAGCCTATTTCTCCGGTTCATTTTACTACCTCCAAAATATTCCGTAATCCTTTTTCAAGGTCTAAAAAGCAGTATATGCAAATTATTACGGATTTATTACAACAGGTACGGCAACTATCTTAGCAAATTGCCCCTTTTTTGTCAAGTTTTGGAGATTTCAGTCGGATATATTCACGGTTTTTCTTCCAATTTTTCCCAATATTGTTACGTCTTTTTTACATACTCCGGGACTTGTCCACGCAGGCCTCAACCGCATTCATCACGCCGCTTCGAAGGCCCAGTTCCTCCAGTATCTGTACGCCTTCAATGGTCGTTCCGCCGGGGGAACACACCATATCCTTCAGTTCTCCGGGGTGTTTTCCGGTCTCCAGCATCAGTCTGGCACTTCCCATTACGGCCTGCGCTGCAAAGCGGTATGCCTGTTTTCTGGTCATGCCTGCCTTCACACCGCCGTCTGCAAGTGCCTCTATGAACATAAACACAAATGCCGGTGAGCTTCCGCTGACAGCCCCCACTGCATCGATCAGTTTTTCGGGTATTTCCTCTGCAATGCCGAAGCTGGTTAACAGATTCATGCAGATTGCCATTTCTTCATCGGAGACCAGCTCGTTCCGACACACGCCGCTGCAGCCTTCCCCTACCATAGCCGGTGTGTTTGGCATACAGCGCACCAGCTTCAGCTTTCTCCCGAATGCTCCCTCGATCTGACTCATGGTTTTTCCTGCCGCAATGCTGATGACAAGTGCATCTGCATTGACCTCATCCTTGATTTCCGGGATCACCGTAGCAAACATCTGGGGCTTCACTGCCAGGATCAGGATATCTGCCTCCTGCGCCACCGTCCGGTTATCCGCATAGACTGTAATTCCAAACTTTTCTGCCACTGTGTTTCTGGTCTCTTCCGTCCTTGCAGAACCGATGATATCCTCCGGTCCGGCAATCTTTTTGGAGAGCATTCCTCCGATCATTGCTCTTGCCATGTTCCCTAGTCCGATAAATCCGATTTTCATCCTTATTTATTCTCCTTTCAAGCTGATAACAATAAATCTGTCTACAGTTTTATTCCGGCCGTCTTCTCCGGCTGTTGCCGGATGCCTGATAAAGCAACAGTGCCGAAGCCACTGCCGCGTTTAAGGACTCCAGCTTTCCCTCCATGGGGATTTTCAGATACAGATCTGCCAGGTCCGCAGTCTCCTTTTTCAGTCCATTCCCTTCATTTCCAATCAGAAAAGCGCTTCCACCTTCATAAGACAGCTCATCAAAAAAGCGCTCTCCCCTAAGGTGTGCCGCATAAACCGGAATGTCATTCTTCTGCAGAAGCCTGATCGCGTCCGCAAGCTCCTCCACATAGGCAAAGGGCACCCGGTATAGGGATCCCATGGTAGAGCGGATCGTCTTCGGGTTATAGATATCCACGGTCCCCCTGCTCATGATCACGCCATCCACCCCTGCGCCCTCGCCGGTGCGCAGCATGGTTCCCAGATTTCCCGGATCCTGAATATCCTCGAGGAGCAGAAAAAGCGGTTCCCTGCCACCTTCTGTGTATCGCTTCACTGCTTTTTCCACCAATATTTCCATGGAATATTGCATCTGCTCCATCACGAAAAGAATTCCCTGGGGAGTCTTCGTATCTGCTGTCTTTTGAAAGACCTCATCGCTCACCGGCTCTACCAAAACGCCCTTTTCCCGGCATTTTCTCAGTTTTTCCTGTACTTCGGGTAATGCCTTGGGCGTAAAGCTTTCCGCATAATAAACCTCTCTGATCTTTGAAACGGGAGCCTCCGCAAACATTTTTATTCCCTCTGCAACAAACAGATCCTCCCTGTTCCTTGCACGGCTCTTTTCCAAAAGCAGTCTCAGTTGCTTGATATGTCCGTTTGCCATACTGGTAATCATTTTTATTCTCCATAAAGTAAAACAAGGCAGAGACCCGGAAGCTTCTCTGCCTTATCCAAAACCGCAATGGTTATCCTTCTTTCTTTGTCTTCCTCTACTGGGACAGCAGTCTGCTCACCTGATACTGATATTCCGGAATCTCCTTCTGCATATTCAATGCTTCCTCGATATCAAAATCGACGAACTCTCCATGCTTGTAGCCCACGACCCGGTTACTCTTTCCCTGGCAGAGAATATCTGCCGCATAGGCGCCCATAATGGAGGCATAGAACCGGTCCTTACAGGTAGGAGAACCGCCGCGCTGCATGTAACCTAAAATGGTTGCTCTGGTTTCAATTCCCGTAGCTGCTTCGATCCGTCGTGCCATAGAGGTGGAATGCCCAATACCTTCCGCATTCACAATGATGTGATGGGTCTTTCCTCTCTTACGGTTGTTGATAATATTATTGATAATGCTCTGTTCATTAAAATCATATTTTTCGGGAAGCAGAATATCCTCTGCTCCGTTTGCCACACCACACCACAGCGCAATATAACCGGCATTTCTGCCCATAACCTCAATGATACTGCAGCGTTCATGGGAGGAAGAGGTATCTCTTACCTTATCGATTGCCTCCATGGCAGTATTGATTGCCGTGTCAAATCCGATGGTGTAATCAGTACAGGCAATATCAAGATCGATGGTTCCCGGAAGTCCCACCGTATTAATCCCGTGTCTTGCAAGTGCCTGCGCACCCCGGTATGAGCCGTCACCACCGATGACAACCAGACCGTCAATGCCATGCTTTTTGCAGATTTCAGCTGCCTTCTCCTGCACCTCCGGCTGCTTGAATTCCGGACAGCGGGCTGTTCCCAGGATCGTACCGCCCTTCTGGATGGTGTCGGAAACATCCTTCTTCTGCATCTCTATAATCTCTTCATTTAAAAGTCCCTGATAGCCTTTTTTGATTCCCTTGACCTTCACACCGTTCCCGATCGCCTTACGCACGACCGCGCGAATCGCTGCGTTCATTCCCGGTGCATCGCCTCCGCTTGTGAGTACGCCAATGGTCTTAATCTCTTTTGCCATAGCTCGTCCTGTCCTTTCCAGAATGTTATGTTTATTTTAACCTCTTTTTATCGTGTTTTCAATCCTTTTTCACGTCCCATACGATTTTTACATTTTCTTTGCCGAATTTTTCTGAAAGTACCTTTGCAAGCTGCTCATCTGCATTGACATTCCAATTGGGCGGAAGCTTTTTCATCGCTTTGATTTCTTCTATATAAATGATGACGCTGTCCTTTCCGTCGGAGTCGGCAAGAAGATCGAGAAGTTCCTTGCTTTTGCTCTCATACGCCTCCTTGGAGGGAAACTTGATCCAAAGCTTTTTGGGAATCTCATCAAATGCCGTGATCTTTTCGCAGATCAGCTTTCCGTCCCTCTCCTCCTCCAGGGACACTCTGCCCCGGACAAATACCTTATTGTCCTCCAGAAGCTTGTCGCTGTTCTTCTCATAGTCTCTGGGAAAAACAATGACCTCAACGCTGCCAACCAGATCCTCGATCTGCAAAAATGCCATGATCTTATCATTTTTTGTATATTTGATCTTCTTGTCCACAATGATTCCGCCGATGATGGCCGGCATGTTGTCCCGCACGGCAGGTTCACCGATCTCCTCATTGATCACAAAGTCCGCTGTGGTGTTGGTGATCCCCTTTCTCCAGAGCTCCTCCTGCTCCTCTAAGGGATGTCCGCTGATATAAACGCCAAGCACTTCCTTTTCAAAGGCAAGCAGCATCTCCTTGGAATACTCGCCCACATCCGGGAGCTTTACGTCAAAGTCCTCCTTCTGGCTCTCATCCGCAATATCAAACAGGCTGAGCTGCCCTGCCATATTGTTCTTTTTATCCTTGACAATATGCTCCATGATCTGAACGTAAGCGCTCATGAACTGCTTGCGTGTCCCGGGAAGGCTGTCAAAGGCACCGGCCTTGATAAAGTTCTCAACCGCCTTCTTGTTGACATCCTTGTCTGCCATTCTGGTAATAAAATCCTTCAGGTTCGTATAAGGACCTCTTGCCTTCCGCTCCTGTACCACCGCATCAATGACCGGTCTGCCCACGCTCTTAATGGCGGTAAGCGCATAGCGGATGGCCTTGCCGTCCACCGAGAAACCGCTTTCTCCCTGATTGATATCGGGAGGCAGAATGTCAATGCCCATACTGCGGCACACCATAATATATTCTGCCACCTTTCCGGAATTATCAATCACGGATGTCATTAATGCCGCCATGAATTCCACCGGATAGTAATATTTCAAATAAGCGGTCTGGTAAGAAACCACCGCATAGCATGCCGCATGTGACTTGTTAAAGGCATACTTTGCAAAGTCCATCATATCATCATAAATCTGAGATGCCACTTCCTCAGGAATGCCGTTTGCCACGCATCCGGGAACGCCCTCCTCTTTATTTCCATAGATAAAGTTGGCCCGTTCCTTTTCCATCACTGCCTGCTTTTTCTTACTCATGGCACGGCGCACCAGATCGCTTCGCCCCAGCGTATAGCCACCCAGATCACGGACGATCTGCATAACCTGCTCCTGATAAACGATACAGCCGTAGGTGGGGGCCAGAATCGGCTCCAGCTGTGGACAGGAGTAGGTGATGGCACCGGAGCTGCTCTTTCCCTTAATATATTTGGGAATAAAATCCATTGGTCCCGGACGGTACAGGGAAATTCCTGCAATGATATCCTCCAGGTTTTCCGGCTTCAGCTCCTTCATGAAATTCTTCATGCCGCCACTTTCCAGCTGGAACACACCGTCGGTCTTTCCGGTTCCGATGGAGGCAAGTACCTTTTTATCGTCAAAATCAATATGATCAATATCAATATGGACACCCTTGCCCTTTTCGATCAGCGCCACCGCGTCTCGAAGCACGGTCAGGGTGCGAAGCCCCAGAAAATCCATTTTCAGAAGTCCCAGTTCCTCGATGGTGGTCATGGTAAACTGCGTGGTGATGGAGCCGTCCGCTCCTCTTGATAAAGGCACCAGCTCCTCCGCAGGCCGGGAGCAGATCACCACACCCGCCGCATGCATGGAGGTGTGTCTCGGAAGACCCTCCAGGCGCCTGCTCATGTCGATCAGATTCTTTACCTGCTCATCCGTCTCATAGAGCTTTCTCAGCTCCGGATTGATCTGCAACGCCCTGTCAATCGTGATATTAAGCTCATTGGGGATCATTTTGGCAAGAGAATCTACATAGGCATACGGCAGATCCATCACTCTTCCCACATCCCGGATCACGCCCTTCGCGGCAAGCGTACCGAAGGTGACGATCTGCACCACCTTCTCCGAGCCGTATTTGCGGCTCACATAATCGATGACCTCCTGCCTTCTCTCAAAGCAGAAATCAATATCAATATCCGGCATGGATACACGCTCCGGATTTAAGAAACGCTCAAACAGCAGATTATACTTGATGGGATCAATATTGGTAATCTTCAGGGCATATGCCACGATACTTCCCGCCGCAGAGCCACGTCCCGGTCCCACCATGATCCCGTTTGACTTGGCATAATTGATAAAGTCCCAGACGATCAGGAAATAATCTACATAGCCCATCGTTCGAATGACATTCAGTTCATAGGTAAGACGCTCCTTCAGTGTCTGTCCGGTGTCTCCTGCAGGTGCATTTTCATCCTCACCGTACCGCTCCTTCAAGCCATCAAAGCAGAGCTTGTTCAGGTATGTCCAGGAATCATACCCTTCAGGCACCTCAAATTTCGGCAGCTTTGTCACGCCGAATTCTATTTCCACATTGCACCGCTGTGCAATCCGCTGGGTATTCTCCACTGCCTCCCAGGCATAGGAAAACAGCCCCTTCATCTCCTCCTCGCTCTTAACGTAGTACTGCCCGCCCTCATAGCGCATTCTGTCCTCATCGGACAGCTTCTTTCCGGTCTGAAGGCACAGAAGGATATCGTGAGGCTTCACGTCATCTGCATAGGTATAATGAACATCATTGGTGGCAACCAGCGGAATGTTCAGTTCTCTGCTGATCTTCAGCAGTTCGGTATTCACCATCCTCTGTTCCGGCAGACCGTGATCCTGCAGCTCCAGAAAATAATTGCCCTCTCCAAAGCAGTCTCTGTATTTGATCGCTGCCTTTTTTGCTTCCTCCGGCAGACCCTTCTGGATATACCTTGCCACCTCTCCGGCGAGGCAGGCAGACAGTGCAATAATCCCCTCATGAAATTCCCGAAGGATCTCCATATCCACACGGGGCTTGTAATAGTACCCCTCCGTAAAGCCTCTGCTGACGATCTTCATCAGGTTTGCATAACCGGTATCATTTTCCGCAAGCAGAACCAGATGGTAATATCTGTCCTCCCCGCCGGTCAGTTCCTTGTCAAACCTGGAGTTTGGTGCCACATAAACCTCACAGCCCAGGATCGGTCTAATCCCCTCTGCCTTGCATGCTTTATAAAAATCGATCACGCCATACATGACGCCGTGATCTGTGATAGCAGCACTGTCCATGCCGAGCTCCTTCACCCGCTTCACATATTCTTTTATCTTGTTGGAACCGTCTAACAGACTGTATTCTGTGTGGACATGAAGATGTGCAAATGCCATGTGGAACCTCTTTCTTACTCAATACATATTATTGTTTATTATAGCTTATTTTGTAAAAAAAGGATATGCCTTTCGGCATATCCTTCAAATTTCTGTCTTTTTAGGATTCCTTTTTCTCCTGATATGCCTTCAGCCGCTCGTTCATCAGCATTGCCTCATGCGCTTCCCGCTTCCATGTAGTGATACATACTACCACAAAAACGAATGCTATCACAATCAGCATACCGATGATCTGCAGCAGATTGTCTGCATAGAACCACCCAAACCAAAGCCCACAGCCAAGCACGATCAGATTCACCAGCAGATAGTGACCGGTATAGGCAAGCACCAGCTCCTTTTTGCTCAGTTCTCTGTCCGGATACAGCAGACACCATATACTACACAGAAAAGAAACAAACAGAATCTGCCATATAATACTTGTATCTAAAAGAGCATCTGCAAAGAATATCCTGATAAAAGACGCAGCACTAAACGAAACACAGGTCACGACACTGGTATAAACATACCAAAAATTTTTTAACTTTTTCATCCGTCTTTCCTCCTTTACAATCCAAGCTTTTCTTTCAGAGTCGGAACATATTGTCTGGATATGACCAGCCGCTCGCCGTTCTTCATCGTTGCCTCAAACCTTCCGTTGAATGCAGGGCTTAAATGACTGACCTTTGCCAGATTAATAATGTAGGATTTGGATATTCTGAAAAAGTCTGTTCCCCGGAATCGTTCTTCCAATTCGTAAAGTCTATACTTTGTCTCATAAACCTCTTTTTCAAGGTAAAGGAAAACCCGATTGTCCACCGCTTCAAAGTAGTAAATCTCCTTCGGCGCAATCTGCATAATATTTCCGTCTCTGACGGCGGTTATTTTTTCCTGCCCGGCTTTCAGCGCATAAACCAGCTTCAGAATATGTTCATCCAGCTGCCTGCAGCGGATTATGATCTCATCCTCTTCCCCATCTGCCCGATCCAAAATTGTTATTTTCATGCTTTTCCCTTATCTGTCCTTTCTTATCGGATGTGCTTATCTGTCACGGACCTTTCTCCTTTTACTGATCCAGGTTGCTGCTACAATTGCTATTATACCATAAGCCAGCAGAAAAATGATCTGGTATCCCAGTGTTATTTCGCTGCTGCCCGCCATGATCTCAACGCCCATCTCCTCCCGGAAGATATCCCCTGCCATTTCGGGCAGGCCCGCAAAGGTTTTCTCGATCGCATCCTTCGTCAGAACCACCCGCATCATGGCAGCTCCATGTAAAACCGGGAAGCATTTCATGACATTGCAGACACTTTCCGGAAGCTGTGACATAGGCAGATAGATTCCGCCGACAAAGCCTACCAGTGTTCCGACAATTGTCAGCATTCCCGACCACGCGCTGTCAGAGTGGATTGCCATTGCAAGGAGATAACCCAGCGCCGCATATACAAAGGCATTTAACATAATCATTCCGACTATCTTAAGCAGATCCGCTGCCGGAAGGAGCCCATGCCCCTGCAGTACCATGTATCCTTCCCCCACCGCAAGCGTCAGCACACACATTCCCACCGCAACAAGCCAGGCGGCAAACACATAGCCAAGTGCCAGCTTACTTCTCTTAACCGGTGCCGCATAAAAACTGGCAAGCCGTCCTCTGGTCTCATCCTGCACCATTCCCCCCAGCACCGTCAGGGTAACGGTCACCGTATTGACTACCAGAATCCCCGCAAGCGTCCACATCTGGATCAGATATTCCGCATTCTTCTGATCCTGCAGGGCATCCCTGTCTCCACCCATACTTTTCAGCATCTCTACCACATTTTTACTGTTCAGGCTCCCCAGAAAGATTACCATCAGCCCCAGCACGATCATCATGGACAATACTGAAAAAAATACAGCTGAACGATCCCTGACAAAAACCAGCACATTCCTTTTCACCAAATAAAAAATTTCCTTCATCTCTTTTTTCTCCTTTATGCCTCCAGCTTTTTTCCTGTCACATTTAGGAACACATCATCCATCGTACCCTGTATCATTTCAAAACCACCGATCAGGTCTCTCACCTTATAAAGAACAGGCAGTGCTGACAGGCTTTCCGGTACCACCGTCACCAGGCATTCCTCCTTTTCCCGGAAAGTCACCTGAAGCTCCTGAAGCTTCCTTCCAAGCTCTTCAGTCTTTCCTTCCTTTGGCAGGAGCTTCAGCTTATCCTTGGCATAAGTCTCCTTCAAGGCAAACGGTGTCCCGTACTCCTTCAGCCTTCCACCATCAATCACCGCAATATGAGAGGCTCTTGCCGCCTCCTCCATGTAATGAGTGGTCAGGAAAATCGTCATTTTTTCTTCCTTGCGAAGCCTTGCAAGACTTTCCCAGACTGCTTTTCTGGTTGCAGGGTCAAGTCCTGTGGTAGGCTCATCCAGAAACATAATCTCCGGTGTATTCACCAGTGCCCTTGCAATTTCGCAGCGTCTCTTCTGTCCTCCCGACAGCATTTTAAATTTTCTTCCATATACATTCTCAAGCTCCAGGATCTCACAAATCCTGGAAATATTTTCAGAAAGCTTTCTACTGTTTTTCTCATACAGTGCGCCCCGGATAAACAGGTTTTCCTTTACGGTAAGCCTTTCATCCAGGCAGTTGTTCTGATATACTACGCCGATCCGTCTCCTGATCTTTTCGTTTTCCTTTCCAACCTTGAAGCCGCAGATTTCCGCCTGCCCTGACGTTGGCTTTAACACTGTGCACAGCATGTTGATGGTGGTCGACTTTCCTGCGCCGTTTATGCCAAGGAAACCGAACAGTTCCCCTCTTTCCACCTGAAAGCTGATATCATCCACTGCTTTCACCGCACCAAAATACTTTTTTAATCCTTCTACCTGAATAATCGGTTCCACATTTGCCTCCATTCCGAAGCGTTTCCCCCGTCCCAGCTGTATTCGTCAGGTAAACGCTCCTTTTGCCTTGCTCTGCTTTGTGCCTTTTATAGCACAAAAAAGCAGCCAGCCGCAATATTGCCTGCGGTAAGCTGCTTATGTACCTTGCAAGTTACTTTTGATGAGGGTGAGTTGCATGAATCATCAAAAGACACCCGATCCACACCCCCGCCGTCCCCACTGCCGGAAGCATAAAAAGAACGTTCTGCTCATAAATGGCTTTCGCTGCCCAAAAGGAGGGCAGAATAGATGCAACATACTGTATGGGATGAGACATAAAATATGGTAAAAAGGCACCCAGAATCATCATCGTTGCCATCTTGGTGATTGCCATCCCCTCCAGTTTGTTGGAAGACAGTGTCACGATCAGCAGCTCAATGATACTTCCCTGCAGAGTTCCGGTAAGAGAAAGAAACAAGGTTTCCAAAACTGTCAGTTCCGTAAGATGAAAAAGAGGAAGCAGGACCAGTGTTACGACAAATGCGATTGCCGCAGGCAGGAAAACGCGCGAAGCCAGATATCCGCTTTTTCCCAGTCCCGTAACAATCAGATACTCATCTATGCGATCATCATGCTCCTCCAGCATTACCATGGCCGTGACAAAGCAAAACATAGTGGGCGCAATCATAGCGTAAAACAGATCAAATAATCCGTAAAAAGGCGTGAGGATTCTCGGCAGCTCCAACCACTTAGCAAGCTTATCCTCCAGGAGCGGCACCCCCAGCCTGATTATTATTCCCGCCAAAACAGGAGCTGCGCAGGCGGCAAACAGCATCATATCCCGTTTCACAAAGGACAGCATTTGCCAAAAGCTTTTGCAGATCGCTTTCATAGTTTTACACCTCCTGCACTTTCCCACATTTTTGAAACACATTTTTCAGCCAGATAAAACAAAAGGATGATCACAGCTCCAAGCAGCAAAATTCCTGCTGCCGTAAAGCTCCTTCCGGCAATCATATCCATACACACATTTGCCGGATAATTCCGAAGTTCTGTCGGCAAAAGCTGAAACAGATGCAAAACTGCCGGAACAAAACAGGCGATTTCCACCGGCACCGTAAATAAAATAAACTGGTTCAGGCTCGTAATTTTCGTTGCAAGAATCATTCCCAGCAGGGTAAACAGGATACCTGACAGCGCAGTGCCAAGCAGCACCTGTGGCAAATGGGGAAGTCCTGCCGCAAGAGCAAGTATTGCCGCCACGATCAAAGAAATCAAGCACAGGGAAGCTGTTTTGGAGATAACATATTCCATTGCATGAAGGGGAGCTGCCGCAAAGGCACAGGGCACTCTCTGACTTTTTTCAAGCAGAACGATCGCGCCCATGAAAAACAAACCCATTGCTGCCGGATCGGAAAAGATCAAAAGCGCCGCTGCGCTTCCGCGCCATGCCTGGGGTAATGCAAACAGTATCACTATGTAAAGAACCGTCAAAAGACCATACAAAAGATAAAATCCGTATTTTGCCTGAAATCTCATATCCCATAAAAACAGATGTCTCAGTCTCATAGCAATGTCCTCCCGGTGATTTCCATAAAAATATCATTTAATGTAGGTTCACTGCTGTGAATCGACTTAAGGCGGTTCTGTGCGATCAGCTTTTGCAGCACCTCATCACCGGAGAGCCTGTCAATGGGACAGCTGGCCGTATGTTCTCCATGGTCCATCCAGGTATAGGTGACCCTGGTCGCACCCTTTGACATGATCAGGTTATGCGGACTGTCAAGGGCATAAATTTTCCCATTCGCGATAAAGGCAACCCGATCACATAGTTCTGTGGCATCCTGCATATTGTGGGTAGTTAAAAGAATTGTCTTTTCCCTTTTTTTCTCCTCCAAAATCAAATCCTTCATCATCCGGTTATTGGCAGGATCAAGCCCGCTGGTCGGTTCATCCAGAAAAAGCAATGCCGGATCATGCAACAATGCCTTGATAAAGTTAAGTCTCGATTTCATTCCCTTTGAGAAATCCGCAACGCGCTTGTCGGCATCATTTTGAAGTCCTACCATTTCCAGCAGTTCTTCTATCGGGCGTCCGCTCTTTTCATAGAGGGAAGAGAAAAACTGTAAATTCTCTCTGGCTGACAGCTTTTCATACATTGTGGAAAATTCAAAATCCACACCAATATTCTCATAGAAACGGTTGGTGCGATGCCTGCATTCCGTTCCATTCACTATGGCAGAGCCCCGGTATCCCGGAAGCATGCCGAGGAGAATTTTCTGTAAAGTGCTTTTGCCTGCACCCGATGGTCCTAAAAAACCAAAGATTTCCCCTTTTTCAACCGTAAAATTCATTGCTTCAATAAAAGGCTTTGTTGTGTAGCTGAAATACAGATCGTTTACCTGAATCATCTGATTCTCCTTTCAAATATTTGACCATTATTAATTAAATAGTCAATTTGTTTGTTTTTGAAAGTCCGGCTTTCGCCGGACTCTTATAAGAACTGTGTTACCAGACCGTAAATCAATGTTCGTAGTGCTTCATCAAACTGTTCTTCTCCGATTTCCTCTCTGTGCAATGTGGAAAAATATAATGCACGAAAAGCGGCACTTACCGTCGCCGAATCCACATCCTCCCTAATCGGCAGCTGACTGAAAATCCTCTCCACCATACCGTCATCATGCCCCAGATGCTCCGCCATGACCTCCGGCGGAAGCTTGCGCGCCAACAGTTCAACCTCATCGGAATTCAGTATCTTCAATATAGGCATCTGCCCTGCCATACGAAAGAAGCCGAAAATGATATCTGTCAGCTGCTCTGCCGTAAGAGTCGCTGGATCCATCTGACTGACGGACTCATAAAGTCTTTTTTCGATCAGATCATGCTGCTCCAGAATAACCTCAAACAGAAGGAGTTCCTTGGATTGATAAAAGAGGTAAAAGGTTCCCTTGGGGATTTTCACCCTCCTTACGATTTCATCAACCGTTGTCCGCCGAATACCATACCTTGCCATACAATCGGCAGCTTCTTCTTTCAGTCTCTTCTTAATATATTCACGTTCCTGCTCCGAATAGCATTTCGGCAAAGGGTTCACCTCTTTTTGACTAAAATTGTTGATATAGTCATTATAATGGAGAAGGGAGCCCCTGTCAAGTTCTTGTTCTGTGGGACTCTGTCATCCACACAAAAAGCCGCCCTTACGGACGGCCTTTTGAAGCATAATATTCGGTGTCTGACTATTAATCCTATAAATACTTCTTCAAATCATCGATCTTGTCAAGCTTCTCCCAGGGAAGATCAAGATCGTTACGTCCGAAATGTCCGTAAGCAGCTGTCTGCTTGTAGATCGGACGACGAAGATCAAGCATCTTAATGATTCCTGCAGGACGAAGATCAAAGTTTTCTCTTACGATCTCAACCAGCTTTTCATCGGAAAGCTTACCTGTACCAAAGGTATCAACCATAATGGAGGTCGGCTGTGCTACACCGATTGCATAGGACAGCTGGATCTCGCACTTATCGGCAAGTCCTGCTGCCACAATATTCTTTGCAACATAGCGGGCTGCATAAGCTGCGGAACGGTCAACCTTTGTGCAGTCCTTTCCGGAGAAAGCACCGCCGCCGTGACGCGCATATCCGCCATAGGTGTCTACGATGATCTTACGTCCGGTAAGACCGGCATCTCCGTGAGGTCCACCGATCACGAAACGTCCGGTAGGATTGATAAAGTATTTGGTATTCTCATCCAAAAGCTCCTTCGGAAGGATGGGATCAAATACATACTTTTTAATGTCTTTGTGAATCTGTTCCTGTGATACATCCTCATCATGCTGTGTGGAAAGTACGACTGCTTCCAGGCGGATGGGCTTTCCGTTTTCATCATACTCTACGGAAACCTGGCTCTTTCCATCGGGTCTTAAGTAAGGAAGGGTTCCGTCCTTACGAACCTTGGTAAGCTGACGTGCAAGCTTATGTGCCAGAGAAATGGAGTAAGGCATATACTCCTCGGTCTCATTGGTTGCATAACCAAACATCATTCCCTGGTCACCGGCACCGATCGCCTCAATCTCAGCATCAGACATCTTGTTTTCCTTTGCTTCCAAAGCTTTGTCAACGCCCATTGCAATATCTGCGGACTGCTCATCAATGGCAACAAGCACTGCGCAGGTATTTCCGTCAAAACCGTACTCGGACTTGGTATATCCGATTTCCTTAACTGTGTCACGGACAACCTTCTGAATGTCTACATAAGCATTCGTTGTAATCTCACCGGTTACCAGAACAAAACCTGTACAGGTTGCTGTTTCACAGGCAACACGGCTCATAGGATCTTTTTCCATGCATGCGTCAAGGATGGCATCAGAGATGGCATCGCAGACTTTGTCAGGGTGTCCTTCTGTTACGGATTCTGAAGTAAATAATCTTTTTTCCATTTTTTTCTCCTTTTTTGCTGTGTTAATAAGTATCCAATCGCGTATATGCAGATTCGAAATGCTTCGCATTTCATGCCCTGCGTATATGCAGATTCGAAATGCTTCGCATTTCTCATTCGCGTTGCTCGTCATACAGGTGAGAACAGTCTATTTTCTGCAAGCACAAAATATCCTGTTCTCACCTGCCTGACTCTGCATATACGCAAAAAATAAGATCCGCTTACAAAAAGCGGACCCGATAATCGATAATCAAATCCTCTTATTGTTCGATTCGCCATATGGCTGCTTACTCGCTCAGGTAGGCACCTTCCTTCATCGGGGTTGCCGTGGCTTCACAGGTCCTATGTACCTCCACCACTCTGAATAAGAGATTCATCACAATATTGAATTTTCATATCATATCTATCTGCTGATAGGGTACACCATAGAGAATCTTTTGTCAATGAGAATTCTGCATTTATTGACAATAAATTCTTTACCCCCTATAATTAACATAGATTGGTATTTTTTAACATGTATTCAATGGGGGAATCGCATGCGAAGGATAAATGTTTCCGAATTGGTTCCCGGCATGATCGTTGCCGAGGATGTTTACAACTATAATAATCAGCTTATCTTACCCAAAGGGCTTATTCTGAATGATAAGACCATTACAAAGCTTGCATACTACTCTATCTTCACCATTAAAATAGACGAAGAGCCTGCAGAACAAGTCACAGATATTTCTCCATACGAAATATCCTACTCTGAAAAAATCCAGAAAAGCTCCGAATTTATTAGGTTCCGCGCTGAATTTGAAAAGGATGTGGATGCCTTCAAGCAGGTCATCAATGATGTGGTGGAAAAGGGCGCACCGCTTGACGTAGATAAATTGATGAATCACACACTCAATATCCTGGATATCAGTGCTACCACACCATGTGTATTTGATATGCTTCACAACATGCGCGAATATGATGATGCCACCTATGTTCATTGTATAAATGTAGCTCTGATCTGTAACATTTTTGCAAGATGGCTTCGTATGAGTGAAGAGCAGATCCGGCTTGCCACAATCAGCGGTCTTCTGCACGACGTAGGCAAGACAATGCTTCCCGATGCAATCATCAAAAAACCCGGCAAGCTCACTGAGGAAGAATTTGATCTCATCAAAACACACCCACAGGAGGGCTATCGTCTCCTGAGGAACTCGCACCTGCCCATAGCGGTTCTGGATGCAGTATTGATGCATCACGAGCGCTGTGACGGTTCCGGTTATCCTATGGGAACGACAGGAAACAAGATTGGTGTCTATGCCAAAATGGTTGCTATCGCAGATGTCTATGATGCAATGACCAGTGCCCGTATTTATCGAGGTCCTTTATGTCCCTTCAAAGCAATTTCCTTATTTGAAAGTGAGGGACTTAACAAATATGATCCGGGCTTTATCATGACTTTCCTTGAAAATGTGGTAAACACTTACCTGCTCAACGACGTACGTCTGAGTAACGGGGTTACCGGAACGATCGTTTTTATCAATAAGGACAAGCTTTCAGCACCCACCATTAAAACCTCTTTCGGTTATCTTGACTTAAGCAAACATACAGATATATCAATAGAAGCTCTGATTTAAAATCAGAGCTTCCATTATTTTAACCTATTCTCTTTTTCAACCTGTCTTCAAGCGAAACTTCCGAAGTTCTCTCTCCGAGCTGATCTTTTCTATCTGCGCGCCAAGGCTCTGGAGCTTGAGATCAAAATCCTCATAACCGCGCTCAATAAACTTAATATCATCAATAACAGTAGTTCCCTCTGCTGCCAGTCCGGCAATCACAAGTGCCGCTCCTGCCCGCAGATCCGGTGCGCTGATACTTGCACCTGTATATTTGCATACACCGTCAATGATTGCGGTATTTCCTTCCACCTTGATGCTCGCGCCCATACGCGTAAGCTCATCCACATATTTAAAACGATTTTCAAAAATACTTTCCGTGACGATGCTGGTACCCTTAGATAACCCCAATGCTACCGTAATCTGTGGTTGCATATCCGTAGGGAATCCCGGATACGGAAGAGTCTTTACATGCGTGTGTGTGAGAGGTTTTGCTGCCACCACCCTCACGGCGTCATCCGATTCCTCCACCTCACATCCAATCTCTGTGAGCTTTGCACTGATAGATTCCAAATGCTTCGGAATTACATTCTTAACCGTAACATCTCCCTTAGTCACTGCTGCCGCAAACATAAAGGTTCCTGCCTCGATCTGATCCGGAATAATTGTATATTCTGTCCCGTGAAGCTTGGAAACACCCTTGATTCTGATCACATCTGTACCGGCTCCCTTGATCGAAGCCCCCATACTGTTGAGGAAATTGGCAACGTCAACCACATGAGGCTCCTTTGCCGCATTCTCAATGATCGTCTGTCCTTCTGCCATTGCTGCTGCCAGCATCACATCAATTGTAGCTCCGACAGAAACCACGTCCATATAAATATGACCGCCCTTAAGGCGCTCAGCTTCTGCAATGATCAAGCCATGTTCAATCCTCACGTCTGCTCCAAGAGCACGAAAACCTTTGATGTGCTGATCGATAGGCCGCAGTCCGATATTGCAACCGCCCGGTAATGTCACCTGGGCCTTATTGTATTTTCCAAGAAGTGCTCCTAAAAGATAATAGGATGCACGTATCTTTTTGATAAAGTCATCCTCGATGACCAGATCCTTAATTGCCTTACCGCTTATCTTAACGGTGTGTCTGTCAATTCTCTCAATGATAGCTCCTATGCTTTCCATAGCCTGCATCATCACATTTGTGTCCCGGACATCCGGTACATTCTCTATCAGCACGGTCTCATCCGTCATGATTGCAGCAGCAAGGATTGCCAGTGCTGCATTCTTAGCACCGCCAATCTCTACCTCTCCAACCAACGGATTTCCACCTTTGATCGCATACTGTTCCATCGTATACCTCTATATCATCATAATCATGTTAGATTTCCATTAAGCTTTCAGCGCTTCCTTTTCACTCGCAAACCCGCGCTTTCAGCGCTTCCTTTTCACTCGCAAACCCGCGCTTTCAGCGCTTTCCTTCCACTCGCAAACCCGCGCTTTCAGCGCTTCCTTTTCACTCGCAAACCCGCGCTTTCAGCGCTTTCCTTTTCACTCGCAAACCCGCGCTTTCAGCGCTTCTCGTCTGCTTCGCAGACCGTTTGCTCGTTAATAGCGCCTGAAAACCAAATGCCGCCTTCGGCGTCGCTTGGTTTTCTCTGGCGCTATTACATTATACCATATTACAATCATTTGTAAACAATGAACATCAGTTCAGATAGTTCAGGGGGTTCACCTGGGAACCGTTAATCAGTATTTCAAAGTGAAGATGCGGCCCTGTGCTGACGCCGGTATTTCCGCTCAGAGCTATCTTCTGTCCCTGAGAAACCGTCTGTCCTGCGGATACGAGCACCTTGCTGAGATGTGCATATCTGGTCTGTCTGCCATCCGGATGCGTGATGTAGACTACATAGCCGTAGCCGCTTCCCCAGCCCGCTTTCGTTACGGTACCGCCACAGGATGCATAAACCGGTGTTCCTGTAGGTGTAGCCCAGTCCACACCCTTGTGATAGGTGCTGGCACCACGCTTGGGTGCGGTTCTCTTACCAAAGCCTGAAGACAGCCGTCCGCCGGAGATAGGCTTAATATAGGTAGGCGGAATCTTGGTTCCCCTCTCCACAATCTTAGGAACTGCTTCGTAAGTAACCTCTTCCTTAATGATCTCTTCCGAAACCTTCTTATCATTTTCAAAGGTCACTACTGCTACGACCTTTCTGTGTCCTGCAGAAGGCTCCTGCAAGGTCTTTGTCTCTGTCGTATACCAATCATCGTTGTCAATATAGATAACCTCCGCCTCGTAGTCTTCCTCATAGTACATCTGCTCCTGATGCACTACTGCCAGCTTCGGGCGGGGTACGGTGATCACCAGCTCATCCCCGGGTCTGATCATCGAATTTTCATCCTCGAGAGAATCGTTCATCTCAATCAGCTTGTCCATAGGGATATTGGTCTTAATGGCGATCTCCGATAACGTGTCTCCGGAAACCACCTCATACACATCGCTCTTTTCCTCATCCTGCGTGACCTCTCTGATTGCGTCCTCCACGCTGGTCAGCTCATCCTCACCAAGATAGGTTTCAACTACCTCGATCTCATCCCCATACTCCATGGAGATCAGCCCGAGATCATAGTCCTCAAAATCCATTTCACCCGTAGGTTCAACCTCTTCAAACGCTGCCGTCAGTTCAGCTTCAATTCCTGCCTCCAGACTGACTGCCTCAACCTCCTCTATGCTCGCAGCTTCCTCGTGGGAAATGATCTGCGTTGTCAATACATTCAATTCCCTTGTCGGGTCAAGCATCAGGTCTACCTGATATTGTCCCTCTTCATCGTACTTGTTAAGAGCTGCCTGGAGGAGTTGTCTTACTTCCTCCTTATCAGAAAGATTTACCATGTACTCATTGATCTTTACCACATAGGATCTGTGCAGCGTTTCCTTCACATCTCCCGAAAGGACCTCGATCATTTTCTCCGTGATCTGCTCCGGGTCATCTACTTTACCCCAAAGCACCTCACTGCCTTCTGTAACCACATTGCTCTCCACAAGGATCAGTTCCTCACTTTCGCCGGCAACATGTCTTCTGGCTTCCAGAGCACAATTCTGTGCCTCCTTCGGATCTGCAACCACACCGACCTGCACATCATTTAAAAGGACTGTAAACATATTATTACCCGTTTTTTCAAAGGGTACAAAAGAAGGCAGAAAAAAGATACTGACAAAAACTGCCAGTACTGCTATTTCAATTTTTCTTAATCTTAATCTTTTATAATAACCGGTAATGCGTTTCATGCTATATAGACTGTCTCCAGATTTTTGTAACATTTTTGTAACAGTTTTATTCTAACAGTTATCATTTTACTTGTAAAGAGCTAAACTCTTGGGATAAAATGTTATATAATAGGAGGAATGAACAAATGCAGAACACTTTTTTTCATATTGATGTCAATTCTGCCTACCTTAGCTGGAGTGCGCTAAAGCGGCTTGAAGCAGGTGATACTGTAGATCTGCGTGAAATTCCTTCCATTGTCGGCGGAGATATGCAAAAGCGCCACGGCGTTGTTCTTGCCAAGTCAATTCCGGCCAAAAAATATGGCATTACGACCGGTGAACCCATCGTAAATGCCATGCGCAAATGTCCTTCCTTATTTATTGAATCTCCGGATCATGCTCTATATCACAGAAGAAGTCAGGAGCTCATGCAGTTTTTGTCCGGAATCTGTCCGGAAATTGAGCAGCTCAGTGTTGATGAATGCTTTATGGATTTTACTCCCATCCAGAACCGATATTCCTCGCCTGTGGCAGCCGCCACGCTAATAAAAGATGAAATCAAAGAGCGCTTTGGCTTTACCGTCAATATCGGTATTTCAAACAAGAAAGTGCTTGCTAAGATGGCCTCTGATTTTCGCAAACCCAATCAGGTTCATACCCTCTTTACCGGCGAAATTGAAAAGAAAATGTGGCCTCTTCCCGTATCCAGTCTCTATATGTGTGGCAGATCCAGTTCTCAGGCACTTGGCAAGCTGGAAATCCGCACGATCGGTGATCTGGCAAAGACAGATAAAAGCATTATTGCCTCACATTTAAAAAGCCACGGCATTCTCCTCTGGGAATACGCCAATGGCATTGATGACTCTTCTGTTCTCTCCACCCCGGCAGAAGCAAAGGGAATCGGGAATTCCACTACGCTTCCATCGGATCTGATTCATCGTGAGGATGCCTTCCGCTGCCTGCTTTCCCTTGCTGACAGCGTCTCTGCACGTCTTCGAGATGCCGGGCAGCTTGCGGGAATGATCAGCGTGGAAATCAAATACAATGATTTTCAGTGTGCTTCTCACCAGATGATGCTTCCTTCTCCCTCCTGCACCTCAAGGATTATCTATGAGTCTGCCTGTCGCTTGTTCGATGAACTATGGAACGGCGCACCCATCCGCCTCCTTGGCATCCGAAGCTCTAAGCTCGTTGATCAATCCGAACCTACTCAGCTTTCTCTTTTTGATCTTGTGCCCCAGGCGGCAGAAAATCCGGTTTTGACTTCAGGATGCCAAGCTGCGACCCCTTCCAGGGAAAAGCTGGATGCACTTGACAGGACACTGGATTCTATCCGTCAAAAATATGGGAAGGACGCCATTATCCGAGGAAGCATGCTACCGGATAAGCCTCCGCATCATTAAGCATCTCCTTCTCCGTGAGATAAAATGAGATATCCCTCCGCTTTTACGGCCCCTTCATTTGCTAACATATACTCCTTAAAAGCCGGAAATCTCAAAGAGTTTCCCTCCAGTATCTGATATCGGGTATTTTCTACCAGCACTGTGATATTTCCCCGAAACGCTGTTGCATACAGCCAGCTGTTATCTCCATAATTATTTCCCTGAAAACTGCATCCGGATTCTATCTCCAGATAAAAGAATTCAAAGGAACGCTCTTTACTGTACGGGAAAACCGTACGTATTTTAAATTCTCCATCCTTTTCCTTGTAAGTGGAAAGATTCTTCTTTTCCACCAAAACAACTTCCTCTTCCTGCTTATAGATTAGATCCTCAAAGGAAATCTTGATTCCTTCCATAATCTTACTGACAGTTGCCACTGTAGGGTTTGACTCTCCACGTTCAATCTGCCCCAACATGCTCTTGCTTACCCCGGTCTTTTCTGCCAGCATATCGAGACTCATATTTCGTGATTTTCTGATGCGTTTCAAATTGTAAGCAATGTTTCTATCTATCTGACTCATTCTGTTTTCTCCTTATCACAAGCTGTAAAGCAGCTTGCAAATTCTTCACGTACAACGCCGGTAAAAAAAAGCACCAGGCTATGCCTGATGCTACTTCTTCGTAACTGGGTTTCCTATTAATTGACTTTATCTTACTGATTATTCTGTTATTCGTCAAGTAAAACTTTCACGAAAAACACTATGATGTCCGTTTTTTTACACTATAACCGAACGTTCCAAGCTTCCTTCCAAGGGTATAGTAACTTCCATGAGAGTAAGCGATCGGATCTGCCTTATCCAGCGAGAACCTCCCCTTTTCATCCATATATGCCTCATCGGCATGCACTGCAACCACCTGCGCCAGATACATATCATGCGTACCCAGCCTTAACGTCTGCATTACTTTACATTCAATGTTCACGGGACTCTGCTCGATCAGCGGCGCACCAACCTTTTCTCCCGGAAGCAATCGAAGCTTCATATCCTTAATTTTATCGGTATCCCTTCCGCTTTTCACTCCGCAGTAGTCTGTTGCATAAGCAAGACTGCTCGTAGTCAGATTGATGACAAATTCCTGTGTTTCTTCTATGATATGATGTGAGTACCTTTCCGGTCTTACCGAAATAGATACCATTGGAGGGTCGCTGCATACAGTTCCTGTCCATGCCACCGTAAAAGCATTGACTCTTCCCTGTTTATCTGCAACCGTAACCAATACTGCAGGCACCGGGTAAAGCATATTTCCGGGCTTCCAGCTCTGTTTTCCCATATTTTTCTCCGTTTCTAAAATAAATTTAAGATTCTGGCAACTGTGATAGCCACATTGGCAATGCTGATAACCATGGTAATGATCACAAACGGCAAAAGAACCTTATTGCGGCTGGCAGTCTGTTCCACCGCCCCCTTCAGCTCTGTGGTCTGTTTTTCAAGTTCCTCCACTACGGATGCCTGTACATTGCGGTACACCTTTACATTGTCTGTATGGAGAAAATCCTCCAGATTTCTGAACAGCTCCTCAAGCTTTGTCTGGAGTCCCGACATATTCTCTGTAATCTGTTCAAGATTATCCGAATTCTCCTTAATTTCAGCAATCTTGGCAAGGCTTTCACTTAAAGCCTGATTGATTCCCGCTATGGAAACCTCAGAGGTCTGCTTAATCCTTGATACAGATTCCGCCTCTACCTCACCTACCGTCTGGCCAAGCTTTTCATTTGCGGTATCTGCCAGATTCTGTACACCCTGCGCACTTTCTATATTCTTCAGGTTCAGCTTTCTCATTTCCTGAATGCAGTCATCATATTTATCCATCTGTTCCTTAAAAATTGCAAGCTGCTTTTCAAGGCTTTCAAGCTCTGCCGCATCTGCTGCCGCATTTGCTCTGATCAGCTCCTGTGAATTCAATTTCTGTGCAATCTTATCCATAAAGTTGTCCATTCTCATTCCTCCGGGTATATCACAATTCCTTTGCAACCGTATCATGGCTACAAAACCTGTTAGTATTTTACCACCTTTAGCATCTTTTTACAATAAACATCCTCGGCTTCCAATTTTGTGCATTATGCATAATTTTTTGGTTCATTTTTTTACATCATTGTAAATATTAACGATATTTTCATACTGTGTTCATAATTTGTTCATATTTATGCGCTATATTATATTTATCAACAAACAAGAGACTACGTAATGTTTTTCATTACACATATAGATAATTTTTTCATAATAGCCCAGGCGCAGAAATGTGTCTGGGCACTCCTCATTTTAGCGCCAAATAGCTATAAGCAAATTTCCTATTACATTACATGCAAAAAGCGTCCGGCATTACCGGACGCTTTGCAGATTTGCTATTATTCTATGTATTTTCTTCCCGCTCACTGAGATTCAGTACCTCTTCATTCAGAGATAACATCTTTGCATCAAGCTCTGAAACCATCCTTGCACATTCAATCAACTCGTTTTTAATGTGAGCAGGTGCATTTCCCTCAAACTTGTAATGAATTTTGTGCTCTAAGCTTGCCCAAAAATCCATGGCAACAGTGCGAATCTGAATTTCTACCTTGGTATCCACAATTCTGTCCGAAAGATATACCGGAACCGTCACAAGCATATGATAGCTTTTATAACCGCTGGGCTTGGGATTTACTATGTAATCTTTCACAGAAATCACTTTAATATCACTCTGATTACTGATCATCTCAGCAATTCGGTAAATATCAGAGGTAAAGGAGCAGATTACACGAATGCCCGCAATATCATTTACATATTGGACCATGTTCTGAATTGTTGACTCATAACCATGTCTCTTTAGTTTCTTAACAATGCTTTCTGAAGTTTTAATTCTGGACTTAATATGCTCGATCGGATTATATCGGTGCACATGCTGGAATTCATCGTTTAATATTTCCAGTTTGGTCGATATCTGCTTCAACGCAGAATTGTAAATAAGTATAACTTCCTTCCAGCTATCGACATCGCTGTCGCGTTCTATCCTTAATTCCATCCGTTTCCCGCCTTACTACTTTATTCTTAAATACCCCGCACCTTCGGTGCTTTCCTGCCTACTTCAAATGCCGCCTCCGGCGTCGCTTGTTTTCCTTATGCGCTTATTATATCATACTTTTTCCTATTCATGTACCGTTCTTATCATATTTTATTGATTTTTAATGATTGAGAAATCATAACCTCTCTGCTATAATTACAGGCAACAGAAAGGAGGCTTCTTATGTTTCGATTATGGGCAAAGGTTTTTCAGGATAACCATCTGCTAAGGGATACTGTCATCTGCGATGAAAGCAATGACACACGCACACACAAAATCTTTCACGCCCTTGATGAAGTCTGCTATCAGTTTGATCTGGGAAAACCAATCTGGCTGGAATCCACGATTCAGGAATTCAAGCGTCATTCCAAAACCCGTTTTTATCAGGACAATTTCATAGAGCATATTGAGTTTGATTATCTGGAGATCCAGGTAATTGAAGAAGATTAAAGAAATATATGCATATTTTTGTTTGACATCCGAAACAATAAGTAGTAGTATCATAATATATTTGATGTAGTTTTAAATACTACGTGTTGCGTTTTATATGTTAGGAGGTTATAAATATGCAGATTACTATACGTGAGCCCGGAAGTGCCATTACTCATTTCATCGGAATGATGATGGCTGTTTTTGCGGCAACTCCTCTTTTGATAAAAGCCGCTCTTTCATCCGGCGGACGAAATTCCTTGTTTGCACTTGGCGTTTTTTGTATCAGCATGATCCTGCTGTACGGTGCAAGTGCCACCTATCATTCACTGAATATCGGTGGAAGAGCGCTCCGCATATTCCGCAAGCTGGATCACATGATGATCTTTGTCCTGATTGCAGGCTCCTACACTCCTGTCTGCCTGATCATTCTGGGTGGAAAGCTGGGCTACACACTGCTTTCTGTTGTTTGGGGCATTGCCTTATTTGGAATGCTTCTGAAAGCCTGCTGGATTACCTGTCCCAAATGGTTTTCTTCCGTCATCTACATTGCAATGGGCTGGGTATGCGTCGGTGTTTTTGGTCCGCTTTGGAATGTCCTTCCCCACGCTGCCTTTGGCTGGCTTCTTGCAGGCGGCATTATTTATACCATCGGCGGTGTGATCTATGCCTTAAAGCTTCCCATTTTTAATGGAAAACACAAATTTTTCGGTTCCCATGAAATTTTCCATCTGTTTGTCATGGGCGGAAGCATCTGCCATTTTATCTTTATGTATCTGTATGTTGCCTAACTGTCACGTAAGTTTATAAGGAATAAAAGCAACCCTCAGGCTTTCCATCTGCTTCACTTCAAGCAAATAAAGTCTGAGGGTCTTATTTTTATAAAAAAGCTTGTTATTTATGCTTCATATCCGTTAGGATTATTGCTCTGCCATCTCCAGGAATCTTCACACATTTCCTTAATGCCATACTGTGCTTCCCAGCCAAGCTCTGCCTTTGCTTTGGAAGCATCCGAGTAGCAGGTTGCAATATCGCCGGGACGCCTTGCCTTAATCACATAAGGGATCTTCACGCCTGTTGCTTCCTCGAAGTTCTTTACAATATCAAGAACACTGTATCCTACACCGGTTCCCAGATTGTAGATGCAAAGTCCCGCTTTTTCTTTAATTTTTTTCAGTGCCTTTACGTGTCCTGTTGCCAGGTCAACTACATGAATATAGTCACGCACACCGGTTCCGTCATGGGTATCATAATCATTGCCGAATACACCCAGCTCCTTTAGCTTGCCAACTGCCACCTGCGTAATATAGGGCATCAGATTGTTCGGGATGCCGTTGGGATTTTCCCCGATCATTCCGCTCTTATGTGCACCGATGGGATTAAAGTAGCGAAGCAGTATGACATTCCATTCGGGATCTGCCTTCTGAATATCCGTCAGGATCTGCTCCAGCATGGACTTGGTCCAGCCATAAGGATTTGTGCACTGTCCCTTCGGACACTCCTCCGTAATCGGGATGATAGCGGGATCGCCGTAGACTGTTGCAGAGGAAGAGAAAATGATGTTCTTTACACCATGCTTTCTCATCACGTCGATCAGAGTCAGCGTACCAGCAATATTGTTCTCATAATATTCCCAAGGCTTCTGCACGGACTCGCCCACTGCTTTTAAGCCTGCAAAGTGAATACAGCAATCAATGTTCTCCTTGTCGAAAACCTCCTCAAGAGCTTTTCTGTCCAAAATGTCCGCCTTATAAAAGGTAACCGGCTTGCCGGTAATCTTTTCCACTCTCTGAAGACTTTTTTCACTGGAATTACTTAAATTGTCTACAACAACCACATCATATCCTGCATTCTGAAGTTCAATTACCGTGTGACTGCCGATATAGCCGGCACCACCTGTGACCAATATTGTCATTTTGTTACCTCCAATCTAAATTCCAATTTGATTTTCTTGTTTCTGTCACCATTGTAAACACCTTTGTTTATCATCTACAAGGTTTGAATGTTATTGAAACCTGTCAAAATGTTAACAAGGGTAACTCAACCTTGAAATCAAAGTTCTATCCCATTTTCCCTGCATAGTGCCCTTGCACTCTCCACAGAATCCACGCCTGTTGCATTTTTGATCGGTGCAAACTCCTTATTCCTCTCCACCTCAAAGGGAAGGCAGCTGTCCAGCTCGTGAATCATATCCAGCACCAGCTGTTCAAATTTGTAACCATTCGGAGCCTCAGGTTTTATTTTCTTCCCTTCTTCATCCAGATAAGGGATCTTTTTTTCCACTATATGAAGGGGCAGATTCTTTTCCCGAATCTTTTCAAGATCTGCCACTCGGAACAGATAATTCAGGATCACTCCAAAATAATATGCCGGATCGCCGTTTGCATCCTTGGCGTTCATCAGGTCCTCCGTAAGCTCATAGTACTCCACGATAGAGGGCTTTCCATCCTCCAGGCACATCACGCCTACCTTCTCATCAGGTGCACACTTGCGAACCACCTTGGAGCCTGCCACACAGCCGCTTGCCAAAACAGCACCCACAAAACAGGGATCTGCTATTCTCTGCAGCACATTATCCACTGAAAAAACATTGAGCCATTCCACACCATCAGCGATTGCCTTCTGTGCAATCCCCCACTTGTACATGGAGGAATACCATCCACCGTTTCCGTTGGGTGATGTGGAAAGCTTCCACTTCTCCTCCAGGTAAACCTTTCCCTGATAATCACATGCGGGAGCCATCTCCTGCATAAAGAAGGTAATAGATTCGCTCTGATACCCGAAATAGTCATGCTCCCTCAAAAAGCTTGTAGTCGCTTGGTGATTTTTATCACTGGTCATAACATAAAGTGGAATCCACACGCCTGCTTCCTTCACTACTTCAAGCAGATTTTCAATCAGTCTCTGAAAAATATATACGTCCTTCGTCACTCCGATATTGTACATTCCCTTGGGATCCTCCGAGCCAAGTCTGGTTCCCATCCCACCGGCAAGGAGAACTGCCCCCACCTTTCCCCGGCGAATGGCGTCCAGTCCGAGCTTTCTGAATTCAGTCTCCTTTGCACGAATTTCCGAAAGCTGCATTGCTGCAAGAGGTGTTATCTTTCCTTTTACGGCGCCGCCGTTTTTTTCCTTTACAGATGCAAGCACAGAAAGATCGATATCTGAAATCTGTGCAAGCAGCTGCTCCTTTTGCTCCTTTGACAGCTCCTCATAATATTTCAGGACATGCTCCTGCCCGTACTGCCCAAGCTTTTCAACTGCCTTTTGATAATCCAAATTATTTGTCATACTTCATATCCTTTCCGGTTTGTCATTCCCTGCATGCCGTTTACCAATCAGCCTATTCTATCAATAAAGTAACGGTTCTTACCGGATTTCTTTGCCATATACATGGCATTATCCGCTCTGTTAAACAATTCCTCGAAATCATCCTGTTTGGAAACTCTGGCCGCAATACCGGCGCTACAGCTGACAGGAGGTTCAATACTTGTGATATCCTTTTCCAGCCTCTGCATCAGTTCGTCAATACGGCATTCCACATTCCTGATCGGCTCATCCATGACAAAAATAATGAACTCATCGCCACCAAATCTTGAGCAGATGCTGATTTCCCCAAAGCACTCATTGATGACTCTGGCCGTTTCCTTTAATACATCGTCCCCAAAGGAATGTCCCTTTACGTCATTGATTTCCTTAAAATTATCAAGATCCACCATGATCAGATGCGCTTCCTTGGTAGAATTCTCACTCATCCATTTGGTTATTTTCTCTGTGGCCGCACCTTTGTTGTAAAGGCCGGTCAGAAAATCCGTTTCCACTCTGTGGATCATCTCCTGACGCTGTGTTGCCATTTCATGAATATTCTGGATTCTTCCCAGTACACTGATCACTTTTCCGTTCTTGTCCGCTATGCTGGAATAGTAGGTTTTGTGCCATTCAAATTCTCCGTTGGAAACCTTACTTAAGTATTCCAGTTCTCCACGTGTAGGTGTTTCGGAAGCTGTCTGTAAAACGCCGAGAAACATTTTCAAATGAGACGGATGCACCAGTGGTGATATCTTCATATATTGATGATAATTCTCAATAACATTCCTGCTCTTATTCTCCGGAAAATTATAGTTAAAAATCATCATATCCTCTGCCGGCCTGTACTCAAAAAGCAGCGCTGAAGTCGTTTCCACCAGAATTTGATAGCGCTCCCGCATGATCTTCACCTGATTTTCCAGTTCCCTGATTTTTTCCTCGTATTCATTTTTATTCATATGTATTTCCCCATGCGATGTATCATTTCTAATTGTCTTAATTTTATTATAAATTTATTTTCCTTTTTGTGCAACCGCATCTTCCCCTTTGCTCATATTTGTGCGTCATCCTCATATTTATTGTGCGTTTTGTTGGTTTGATATACTTATTTGCTAAAAAAATTAATATTTTTTCAAATTTCTCTTGCAATTTCCGTTTTACATGCTTATAATCACTTTCATAACAAAGGCGTTTTTGTATACGAGTATACAAAGGCGCCTTTCTTTCTATTCAGGAGGTAACTATTATGGAAAGATTTGTAATTGCCCTCACCAGAACCTGTGGAAGCGGCGGCACCACTATCAGTAAGATGCTTGCCGATGATTACGGAATCGATATGTATGACAGGAAGCTTCTGCGGCTTGCCTCCGAGGACAGCGGCATTAATGAAGCACTATTTGCAAACGCTGACGAGCTGACACGCAACAGCCTACTATACCGGGTTTCCAAAAAATTATATCACGGGGAATTGATTCCTCCCGAGAGTAATAATTTTACCTCGGATCAGAATCTTTTCAATTATCAGGCTAAGGTACTGAAAGAACTTGCCGAGCGGGAATCCTACATCTGTGTAGGACGTGCCTGTGACTACATTTTAAAGGATTTCCCTAATGTCCTTAAGGTTTTCGTCTATGCTCCTACCGATATCTGCATTGAAAATGAAATGAAGCGGCAGGGAATTGAGCGGAAGGCAGCTGAAAAGTATGTGAATTCCAACAATAAGTTCCGACGTGAGTATTACAAATATCACACCGGACGCATCTGGGAGGATCCGTACAATTATGATTTATGCTTAAATACCGGTGACCTGACTCATGAACAGGCCGTGGCAGTCATTAAAGCTTATGTAAAAGCCAAATTTGATGTCGAATGATCTGCCGGGAAGGCAGCTGAATCCATTCGGTAGATATGCCTGTTTCCTTCAGGCAATTTACATACATCCAGATTTCATCTGAGATATCACTATTTGAGGAGGAAAAAGTTATGAAGAAAAAATTATTAAGTCTTGTACTCAGTACAGCAATGATTGCAGCTCTTCTGGCAGGCTGCGGTTCCGATGCCGCATCCTCTGAAGCACCTGCTGAAACCACCGAAGCAGCTGAAGGTGCTGCGGATACTGCCGAAGCACCTGCCGCAGAAGCTGCTCCTGCAGGCGAGGAAGATAAAGTGATCAAAATCGGTGTTGTTGCACCCATGACAGGTGGTAAGGCCGTTTATGGCGAGGGTGCCCAGAATGCAATCGATATGGCAGTTGAAGAAATCAACGCAGCCGGTGGTGAATATACCGTTGAAATTGTAAACGGCGGCAAAGCGGCAGACGATGGCGGTGATGCAAAGCAGGCAGTAAATGCCTATAACAGCCTTATTCCTTATTCTCCTGAAGCCGTTGTTGGCTCCTTCTTCTCATCTGTAACCCTTCCGATGACCGAGCTTGCAAACGAATCCGGTATGCTTCTTCTGGCAACAGGTGCTACCAACTACACTGTAACCATTGACAAGCCTACCGTATTCCGTGACTGCTTCATCGACCCTTATCAGGGCAAGATGGCTGCTCAGTTTGCTGTAGACCAGAGTGTATCCAAGGCTGCTATCATCTATGCAAAGGATGATGACTATTCCAACGGTTTGAAGGATGCCTTCATTGAAAACGCAGAAGTTGCAGGTATTGAAATTGTATATACCGGTGAATGTACTACAACAGATACTGACTTTACCGCTCAGGCTTCTCAGGCAGTTGCTTCCGGCGCAGATTTTGTATTCTATCCCTGCTTCCTTGATACAGTACCTCTGTTCGTACAGCAGGTAAGAGATGCAGGCTTCACCGGTATCATCATGGGTGGTGACGGTTGGGACGGTTCCGATACCACCGGTCTTGAAACTTACTTTGAGAACTGCTACTTTACCAACCACTATTCTTCAGAAGATACCGCTCCTGAGGTACAGGCATTTGTAAGCAAATACACCGAAAAATACGGAACAGAAACTCTTAGTGCATGCTCAGCTCTTTACTATGATGCAATCTATATGCTGGTTCAGGCTGCTGAAAACGGCGGTGGCTCCGATACCGCTTCTCTGGTAAAGGGTATGACAGGTATGACCTTCACAGGTGTTGGCGGTACCTTTACACTGGATGATAACGGTGACCCTGAGAAATGCTGTGTCATCAATACTTACGAAAACGGTACTGTTAAGTGGTTTAAGACACTTTCTCCCGACGCCTAAACAACTTTTTACACGAAGTAATATCCTGATATTTTAACAACCATACGGCACAGGGGCTGTAGCCCTTGTGCCGTTAAAAATAAGAAAGATAAGAATAAGAAAGAAAACAAGAAAGAAAGGAAGTGTTCCTTATGCAACTTGCCCTATTTATCCAGAGTGTAATCAATGGGCTTAACCAGGGTGCTATCTATGCATTGATTGCCTTGGGCTATACCATGGTCTATGGTATCATCCGCATGATCAATTTTGCTCATGGTGATTTCATCATGGTAGGCGCCTACACCCTTTTTTACACGATTCCCCTGATGATCAGTGCCGGAATGCCTGCCTGGCTTGCCGTCATTGTTGCCATCGCGGTCTGCGTAATCGTCGGTGTCACCGTGGAAGTCGTTGCCTACAGACCTGTCCGTGGGCAGGGTTCCATGACTGCTTTGATCACCGCACTTGCCATGAGTCTGTTTCTTGAAAATCTGGCCATGGTACTGTTTGGCGCCAATCCCAAATCCGTTCCGGCAATTTTTACATTGCCCACCGTTAATTTCTTAGGCGCTACTCTGCAGACTAAATATCTTCTCACATTCGGAATCGGCGCAGTAATCATGATTTTGCTTCAGCTTTTTGTCAAAAAAACAAAGCTTGGCAAGGCAATGCGTGCCGTTCCTCAGGATAAGGAAGCATCTACCCTGATGGGTATTCATGTAAATAAAATCATTACCACAACCTTTGCCATCGGCTCGGGACTTGCGGCTGTGGCAGCACTGATGTACTGCTCCACCTACCCACGATGTACCACAGACATGGGATCCATGATGGGTCTTAAGGCATTCATTGCCGCAGTTCTTGGAGGAATCGGTTCCATCCCCGGTGCCATGCTGGGCGGTCTGGTCGTTGGTCTGATCGAGATTTTCGTCAAGGTATATATTGCCCCCGGCTGGTATGAGGCAATCACCTACGGACTTCTGATCATTGTTCTTTTAGTAAAGCCCTCCGGTATTCTTGGCAAGAATGTCGGCGAGAAGGTTTAGGAGGTGCAGCTGTATGAACGTTAAAAATCCAAAGAAACATTTTATTGCGTATCTCATCAACCTGGCCGGTGTGCTGGTGCTGTTTTTCCTTCTGATGGGCCTTTTTAAATCCAATGTGCTGGGTGCAAGAACCGCATATCTGATGGGTATCTGTACCACTGCCTGCTACACCATTGTCATGGTTACTTCACTGAATATTCTGGTAGGTGTCATGGGTGAATTTTCTCTGGGGCATGCAGGTTTTATGTCAGTAGGTGCCTACGCATCTGCCATTGTCACCAATGCCCTTGCAGATGCCGGACTTCCTACAATTTTACTTTTTGTGATTGCCCTGCTGGTAGGCGGTGTTGCCTCCGCTATTACCGGCGTGCTGGTCGGTATTCCCGCTCTGCGCCTTCGAGGAGATTATCTGGCAATCGTTACGGTTGCTTTTGCCGAGATCATACGTGTAGCCTTCTGTAACTTTGAAATTACCGGTGGTGGACGTACCATGAGCGGCATTGCAAAGCTCTCCAATTTCTACTGGTGCTTCTGGGTAACGGTAATCTGCGTAACCATTATGTACATGTTTGTCCGTTCCCGTTTCGGGCGTACCGTTAAAGCGATCCGTGAGGACTATATTGCTGCTTCTGCCAGCGGTGTAAACGTTACCTTTTATAAGGTCATGACCTTTACCTTTTCCGCTTTCTTTGCAGGTGTTGCAGGAGCTATGTATGCTCATTATATGACAGCAATGATCCCTACTATATTTAACTTCAACTACTCCGCTGAATTCCTGACAGAGGTAATCATCGGCGGTACCGGATCACTTACCGGTTCCATTATCGGTGCTGCACTGCTCTCCGCTCTCCCCGAGCTGATGAGACAGTTCTCCACTTACCGTATGCTGGCTTACTCCATCGTTCTTGTACTTGTCATGATCTTCAAGCCCGGCGGAATTTTCGGAACCTATGAATTCTCTCTGACAAGAATTTTGAAAAAACTACTATCCGGTGAGCTTTTTAAAGGAAAAAAGAAGCTGACGGATGAGATGGGAGGTGCTGCTCATGAGTGAGCCTAAAGCAAATGAAACCAAAAAAGAACCTGTCCTTAAGGCGCAGCATCTTGGTATTATCTTTGGAGGTCTGAAGGCAGTAGATGATTTTTGTCTGGAAATCGGCGAAAGCGAGCTGGTCGGTCTGATCGGCCCAAACGGCGCCGGAAAAACAACCGTTTTTAATCTTCTGACAGGTGTTTACCAGCCAACTGAAGGCTCCTACTATCTGTGTGGCGAGAAAATGAACGGTAAAAAAACGCATCAGGTTGTAGCTGCAGGTATTGCAAGGACCTTCCAGAATATTCGTCTTTTCAAAAAATTAACCGTCCTTGAAAATGTTAAGATTGCCATGAATATGTATATGCATTATTCCCTTGCCTCTTCTATTCTCCGCCTCCCCCGCTTCTGGAAGGAGGAAGCTGACATCGAAGAAAAGGCTTATGAGCTGCTTGATATTGTTCATTTAAAGGACAAGGCGGACTTTATTGCCGAAAACCTTCCATACGGACAGCAGCGAAGACTGGAGATCGCCCGGGCGCTTGCTACCGGCATGAAGCTTCTTTTATTAGATGAACCCGCTGCCGGCATGAATCCTACCGAAACTGCAGAGCTTCTTGACATTATCAATGTTATTCGTGATAAATTTCACATTTCTGTGCTCCTGATCGAGCATGATATGAGTCTTGTCATGAAGATCTGTGAAAGGATACAGGTCATCGACTATGGTGTTACCATTGCAAGCGGGAAACCGGAAGAAATTGCCAATAACCCCAGAGTGATCGAGGCATACCTTGGCAAAGATGATGAGGAGGTGGCTCTATCATGTTAAGTGTTAAGGACTTAAACGTATCCTACGGTGCAATCCATGCCATCCATGATGTCAGTCTTGACGTCAATGACGGTGAGATCGTTTCCCTGATCGGTGCAAACGGCGCCGGAAAAACCACGATCCTTCACACGATCACGGGACTGAAAAAGGCACAGTCAGGGAGTGTCACCTACAACGACAACGATTTGCTGAAAACAGAACCAAGCAAAATCATTACTCTTGGCATGGCGCATGTGCCGGAGGGACGACATATTTTCCCCGGTATGACCGTGGAGGAAAATCTGGAAATGGGCGCTTACATCCGCAAGGATGATCTTTCCTCCTCCATGAAGGAGGTGTATGAGCGCTTTCCCAGATTAAAGGAACGAAGAAGACAGCTGGCCGGAACCTTGTCCGGCGGCGAACAGCAGATGCTGGCAGTAGGCCGCGCTCTGATGAGCAAGCCCTCCATCCTCTTGATGGATGAACCCTCCATGGGACTTTCCCCTCTGCTGGTAAAAGAAATATTCAGTATCATCAAGGAGGTTCATAAGCAGGGAATCACCGTACTTCTGGTAGAACAGAATGCAAAGATGGCTCTTTCCATCTCGGATCGCGCCTACGTGCTTGAGACCGGTCATATTTCCATGAGCGGTGCCGCAGACGAACTCTTAAATGATGAACAGGTTAAAAAAGCTTATCTCGGTTTATAGTTACACTCTACCTTTCTTTCTTATCAGGAAGGCCCTTCGGTTTCGGAGGGTCTTTCTTTATGTCAGCGTGTTAAGAAATCGCAAAGAGAACGTTAAACTGTCGTTAAAAAAGCTCTCCTTTTCTTTCTTCCCCCTTTTTCATCTGCTAGTATTAAGGCTGAAGAAAATGATTCCATAATAGAAGCCGCACAGACGGCAGAATGAGAGGGTACTATGAATATCGGAATGTTATTAATTATCATTGTCGGCGGCCTTGTCGGAGTTCTTTCCACCCTGTATCTTACCTTTTCTTTTCCGGCTGTTATCATCTGGAAGATCTACAGAAGGATTACAAAGGGAATCCCTTTGACAAAATAATTCCGCCCGCATATCATAATAAAAACGTATTGGGGAGTTTTTATGGAGATATATGTGGTTAAGCAGGGAGACACCGTGGACTCCATCGCCTCCGCTAAGGACGTCCCGGTGTCCTCTGTGATCTATTACAATCAGCTTGTCTATCCTTATGCCCTGGCCATTGGTCAGGCTCTTTTATTGCCCGCACAGGAATCATCCTCTCCTTCCTATCCTGCCAGCATCAACGGTTATGCCTATCCCTTCATTGAACAAAGTGTCCTTAATGAAACCCTTCCCTATCTGACCAGTCTGTCCGTATTCTCCTATGGCTTCACCCCGGAAGGCGCCCTGGTTCCTCCTGCTCTTGACGATACCTTCATGATCACCGCCGCCAGAAATGCAGGAGTACTGCCCATTCTTACCCTCACGCCCTTCGGGCCTGACGGCATGTTCAACAACAATCTGATCACCGCTCTTGTCAATAATGAAGCAGTCAAAAACACCCTGCTTGCAAATCTCTTATCTACACTGCAGACAAAGGGGTTTCAGGGTGTTGATATTGATTTTGAATATATTCTTCCTCAGGACCGCATCCCTTTTGCAGACTTTGTTGCCGATACCCGGAATTATCTTGCTCCTTACGGTTATCACGTTTCCGTAGCACTGGCACCGAAGACCTCCGATGGCCAGCAGGGACTTCTCTATGAAGGCAAGGATTATAGACTGCTGGGGCAGGCTGCAGACAGTGTTCTTCTCATGACCTATGAATGGGGCTATACCTATGGTCCGCCAATGGCCGTTGCTCCGATCAATAAGGTGCGAGAGGTTGTGGAGTATGCTGTCACCCGCATCGATCCTGCCAAAATTGACCTGGGCATTCCCAATTACGGCTATGACTGGCCGCTGCCCTACGAGCGGGGCGTCACGGCAGCACGGGTGATTGGAAACGTGGAAGCCGTGCAGATCGCAGTAGCTGCCGGCGTTCCCATCCAGTTTGATGAAACTGCCATGTCCCCTTTCTTCCGCTATGAACAGGATGGTATTACTCATGAGGTCTGGTTTGAGGACGTTCGAAGTCTTCAGGAAAAGTTTTCTCTGCTCCCCGCCTACGGGCTTCGAGGTATCGGTTACTGGCAGATCATGCGCTTCTTCCGCGCTAACTGGCTGCTTTTACAGGATACCTTTCAAATTCGAAGTGGCCAGGCGGAAGGCTTCACCTCTCTGCCCTAGGGCAGTGTTTTTTTCAGGTAATCCATGAAATTTCCACCGATGATCCGGCAAACATCCTCTTCCTTCATGCCTCGTTGTAAAAGCGCTGCCGTCAAGAGGGGGATCTGACTGTGATCCAGCAGACAGTCATCCTGATCCTGACAGGTTCTCCCCTCCAGGACCGCTTTTGCGCGTTGATAAGAATCACATAGATCAAAGCCATACCCTACATGAGCGCTTCCAATCTTCTCCACCTCATATTCCACATGACGGCAGAGCATTTCCAAATGATTCCCCTCAAGGGAGCCTGCAATGTATTTACATCCATTTACCCCCATAATGCCGCCGGCATCTGCCAGCGCTTTCATCTGAGCGTCGGTCAGATTCCGGTAACTGTCATAAACAGCTCTTGCACTGGAGTGTGTGGCAAGAAACGGCCTTCCGGAGAGCCGGCACACCTGTTCATATCCTTCATCATTCAGATGACTGATATCCAGAAACATGGAAAGCTTTTCTAGGCGCTGTATCGCCCGGATCCCTGCCTCTGTCAGCGGTCCCTTCTTCTCGCATTTATCCCATGCCGTACAGCATCCGGTGGCCAGAGCCCCCTTCCTGCTCCAAATAAGAGAGGCTCCCCGGATTCCCATTTGATACAGTTCATCCAGCTTATCGATATCCTCTCCGATACATTCCAGTCCTTCCATATAGATCAGGATACCAATCTGATCTCCGGAAAGCAATGTATTCAGCTCTGCTTTGTTCCTCACAAGCATGACCTCAGGAAGCTCCTCCACCTCTTCCCTCAGTACACGGATCTGATCCATGGCGTTCTCCCAGGCTCTGTCCAGATTTTCATTTTCTACAAAGATAGAAGAAAAAACAAGCTTTATCCCCGCTTTACGGAAATTATCAAGATAATATTTTTTTATCACTTCCCTCTCTCCGGACTCATGTCGCATCAGTATTTCCCCGGCAAGATCCAAATGGGCATCCACCACAGGCTGATGCTTGTGAAGTGCCATAGCCTGCTCCAGGTACTCCCTTCTCACTTTGATATCCATACCTCTTCCTCCTTATAATTAATTTAAAATGAAATGTAACTGCTAAATAGCAAAGGGTGCAACAAATCTTTTGTGCACCCTGTTTTAACATCTATATGCCATTCCATATTTTTGTATGCTGTATGCTATTTTTCCAAGTCCACCGTCTTAAGCAGCTCTCTGATCTGTTCCACGCTGAGCCATTCGGTATTGTTGCCGGAGCTGTAGGAGAAGCCCTCCTCCACCTTACGTCCGCTCAAATTGATCTTCTGCTTGTCATTCCAGATCACCTGCGGATAGACAATGAAATGCTTATCATATTCATAGGTAGTGGCAGAATCCTCCACCGTAACCATGATCTCATGCAGCTTCTCGCCGGGACGGATACCGATTTCCGGCATTTTGCAATCCGGCAGCATTGCCTTTGCAAGATCCGTTACCTTAAAGGAGGGAATCTTGCTGATAAAGGTCTCACCGCCTGTTGCCTCCTCCAGTGCTTTGATCACCAGCTCAACCCCTTCGGTCAGGCTGATCCAGAAACGGGTCATTCGATAATCGGTAATAGGAAGCTCATTTCCCCCATTCTTAATAATATTATGGAAAAACGGAATAATGGAGCCACGGCTTCCTGCCACGTTTCCGTAACGCACGATGGAGAAATTAATATCTTTATTACCTGCATAGGCATTTGCCGCAATGAACAGCTTATCAGAAACCAGCTTGGTACCGCCATACAGGTTAACCGGGTTGACCGCCTTGTCGGTAGAAAGAGCAACCACCTTCTTGACACCTGCATCCAAGGATGCGTCAATCACATTCTGTGCGCCGTGAATGTTTGTCTTAATTGCTTCGTTGGGATTGTATTCACAAGCAGGAACCTGCTTGAGCGCCGCAGCATGTATCACATAGTCAACACCCTCCAGGGCTCTCCTCAGTCTTTCCTTATCGCGCACATCCCCGATAAAAAACCTCAGTTTATTCTCATATTCCTTAAATTCTCCCTGCATGATAAACTGTTTGAACTCATCTCGGGAATAAATGATGATCTTTTTCGGATCATAGTGGGTCAATACATATTTTGTAAAACACTTACCGAAGGATCCTGTTCCGCCGGTAATGAGAATAGTTTTATTGTTTAACATGAAAACGCCTCCATATGATTAATCAGGGCTTACCCTACCCGAACAGTTTACCATGAATAAAGTATATACGCAAATATTTTTACGCCTGATTCCCTTCATCCCTGCCTCCGGAAACCACTAAGGCAACAATCCCACAGAGAAGTCCTGCCACAGCAAAGACGATCCATGAAACTGCCCAACTGTCCATCATAAAACTCCAGACCAGATAAATGGCAGTAGCAGCCAGGAAAATACATCCGCAGAGCATCCCGATCAGAGAATCCTTTTTCTTCTTTTCGGGACTGGGATTTCCCTCTTTATTGTAATTTTCAATATTATATTTATCCTTCTGAATACCACCATAGA
>JAHAYJ010000102.1 GCA_018384375.1 Lachnospiraceae bacterium | reverse complement strand
GCCTATCTTGCTTTCGGCCTTGATCAGAAGGAACATTATGATGCGTTGGTTGTCGCGCCTAGCTTTTCCCCGTATAAACTGAAGATGGATAGGTATTGCAGGGTCACAACCTTGAAGGAAGGCGCATATCTTGCGGGATATCTGGTGGAAAAGGATGGCCTGAAGCTTGCCTGGATAAAAACTGCATCATCGGATTCTAACCTGATCGATCATGTGGCGGTATGTGCAGAGCTGACCTTTGACAAAATGATTTTTATCGGTGCAGTCGGTGCATTGAAGCCGGAGTTTGCGCTCGGTGATCTGTGCACGCCTTCTTATTCGATTGCGGGAGGATTTGCCCACACCTATCTGAAGGATTCCATCAAAGATTTTGTCCCTTTTGAGAGGGTAGAACCTGACATGGAGTTTGTCGACCGCATTGTCGGAATTGCGGAAGAAAGCGGTTTTGAATTAAAGAAAGCATCTGTATTCTGCACACCTTCAATTGCAGCAGAATACTATCACATTGAGGAAATAAAGGAGTTCGATACTGACCTGATTGAGATGGAAACAGATGCTCTTTATTTTATGGCAGATTTGTTGGAGATACCGACAGTTGCGCTTTTAGTTGTATCAGACAATTCTGCGACAGGAGCCGCTTTGGTAGGTCGGACTGAGGAAGAACAGGAAAAATATGACTATGGGCGAAATGAGGTACTGCCTGAAATGATATTGAGGACTGCAGAAATAAAGCGTTAGAAAAAGAGCAGGATCAGCGGCTAAAAATCCATAGATTTCAGTTGCCAATTACAGAAAAAAAGATTACACTGAGTAGGAACAACGTGCAAAACGAGAGTGTCTGCTTACTCTTGAAGAAACCTTGATTTTCAGCGGGTAAAAGGGTCTTTTCAGCGAGCAGGTAAACAAAAGAATTGTTCAAAGGGAGGAATAGGAATGGCATTTTGTATTATTACAGACTCGGCATCGGATGTTCCGGAGAGTCTAATCAGGGAATATAATCTATATGTAATGCCCACACCCGTGACAATCGAAGGAACGGATTATTTTGATGGAGAGACTATTTTCCCTGACCGGTTCTATGAGCTTCAGGCTTCTGGGAAAGAGATCAAGACATATCATATAAATCAGTATATGTTTTATGAGCATTTTCTTCCCTATGCACAGAGAGGAGATGAGGTTCTATATATCTGTTTTTCTACGGGAATTGCAGGAACCTTTAATGCGGCAAACCTTGCCTATGAGGAAGTGAAGGAGGAGTATCCTGATTTTAAACTCACAATCATTGATTCCAAATGTGCGTCGGTGGGTTACGGATTGGTAGTGGAGAAGCTGTTGCAGATGCAAAAGAATGGCGCGCCGAAAGAGCTGATCATAGAGGCGGCGCATTTTTACTGTGAACATATGGAGCATGCGGTTACCGTGATGGAGCTGGAATACCTGTTTAGGGGAGGGAGACTCACCAGAACCTCTTTCCTTGCGGGGACGGTGCTTGATATCAAGCCCATTATCATTGTGGATGAAAACGGTTCGCTGAAGGCGGTTGAAAAGGTCAGAGGCTGGAAGAAGGCGCAGAACCGTATTCTGGATATGGTTGGTGAGAAGGGGAAAAATCTGGAAAACCAGATCGTGGCTGTTGTGTATGGACGAGAAATGGAGTCTGCCGAGTATATAAAGCAACAGCTTAAGGAACGGTATCATGTCAAAGGGCTTTTGGAGGGGAGAATCGGCTGTGCCATCGGTGCGCATACAGGACCGGGCATTCTGGGAATCACCTTTTTGAACGAAACAAAGGACGAGTATGATAGGTGGTTGAATGACTAATCAATGCTCGTTGAAAAAGATGACCTTAAGATTGCATGGATAAAAACTCTGCATGATTGTCTGGATAATGGGAAACATACGGTATATAAAAGCGGACGGGAGATACATCTGACTCCCATGGAATATAATCTTTTGTATCTTTATTATAAGAAATCCGGGTAAAGTGCTGACGTACCATACAATTCTTCAAAAAATCTGGGGAGATGGTTATGGTGAGGATACACAGGTCTTACGTTCTGTCATGGCATCAACCAGAAGAAAGATTGAGAATCATCCAGCAAAACCGGAGTACATACTGACAGAAATCGGCATTGGTTACCGCATGAGGGAAAGAGACAAATAAAGAGAGGGCAGGGATTTTCGTGCAATATACAGATGATTCATGTTTTTTTGCTGCTATGAGCACAGCAGAATTTCGGGAAAAAAAAGAGCAATTTGCTTATCAAAAGGAGATGCTGCACAGTCTTGGTTCTATTCGGTACTGTAAGGCAGAGCTGTATAAAGATTGCATTATCGGTACAATTCGGCTTCCACAAAAGAATGAACAGAAAAAAGCACAGCTTTCATTTGGATTCTATTTAACAGGCAGGAAAGTGTTTTTTATCGAAGATGAAGGAAAATTGAAGGCATGGATAGAAAATCAGACGGAGATGATTCAGGAAGCTGATACACCGAAACAGTTGTTGTTACGGATTATGGAGCATATGATAGAAGATGACACATTGTATTTTTCTCATATGGAGTCTGAGCTGGACAAGCTGGAAGAGGAGATAAGTGGGGGAGCAGGAAGGAATAATAATTTTTTTGCATCACTGACAAAGCATAGGCAAAAGCTTTCTGAGTTTCATATTTATTATG
>JAHAYJ010000100.1 GCA_018384375.1 Lachnospiraceae bacterium | reverse complement strand
TGGGTATGCAGCCTGATGATATCCGTATTCCGGACAGCTTTACCTATGCTCAAAAGGAAAATCTGCAATTTACATTCCATAAAGTCGATATCCGCGGCGCACATCCGAATACGGTCGTTCTTGATATGGAAGGACGTCAAGGGCGTTCTCTCAGTGTACAGGCTTCTTCTTTGGGCGGTGGAAGAGTCATGATCAACCAGCTAGACGGAATCACCGTAAATTTTACTGCTGAGAAACCAACATTGATCGTACACAATCTGGATCAACCGGGACATGTGGCAGAAGTTACCTCTATGCTTTCACACAAATGTGTCAATATAGCTACCATGCAGTTATTCCGTGATAAACGTGGCGGATATGCTGTTATGGTGCTGGAAACAGATCAGTCCATTCCGGAAGAAGCTATCAAATGGCTGGAGCATCTGGAGGGAATTATTAAAGTCACCTACATTAATTTAGAAGAAAATTAAAGGAGCCGATGTTATGTTTCAATCATTGGAAGAAATTATTCAAAAATGCGCTAGTGACAATAAGAAATTTTGGGAAGTCATAATGGAAGATGATATCCAGGAACGGCAATGCGATGCCGCAGATTCCTATTCCAGAATGACAGAAACATGGGATGCCATGCTTCTTGCTGCTGTAAATTATGATAAGGAATTGAAATCATCCAGTGGTCTGATAGGCGGAGACGGCGCAAAAATGGAACAATACCTCCGTCATAATGAAGGTCTTTGCGGTGATTTTTTAGGTCAGGTAATAGCAGGCGCATTGCAGATGGGTGAATCCAATGCCTGTATGAAGCGAATTGTAGCAGCTCCTACAGCCGGTGCCTGTGGTGTCCTTCCGGCAATTCTTGTTCCATACTTTAAAAGAATCAATAAGGATTCCGACCGTATTATCCGTTCCATGTATGTTGCAGCCGGAATCGGCCAGATTATAGCACTTAGAGCCTCAATTAGCGGCGCACAGGGCGGTTGTCAGGCAGAAATCGGCTCTGCAAGTGCCATGAGTGCCGGTGCACTTGTTTATCTGGAAGGCGGAGACTGTAAGCAGATCATTCACGCAGCCGCGATGGCACTCAAGAATCTTCTTGGGCTGGTCTGTGATCCGGTTGCCGGTCTTGTGGAGGTTCCCTGTGTAAAAAGGAATGTTATCGGCGCCGTAAATGCCGTTTCCAGCGCGCAGATGGCTCTTGCCGGGATTACAAGCCGAATCCCCCCTGATCAGGTCATTGACGCCATGAGAGAGGTGGGAGATAAGATGGATGTATCCTTACGTGAAACAGGTCATGGAGGACTTGCTGCGACTACTTATGGAAAAGAAATTGCGGAAAGGCTTTTTTCAGAACGATAATTTATTCTCTAGTTTATAATTAACTTATTCGATGTATTGGCAAAATATGTACAATTAAAATTACTTTTAGAATGGTGGATAAATATGAGTTAGTGGGAGAATTTTACGATTACATTGAACATTTTATTTGATTTGTGTATAATAAAATTATAAATATTATCAAAACTTGGGAGGTTTGCTTTATGAATACAGTGATTACAATCGGTCGTCAATTTGGTTCTGCCGGACGTGAAATAGGAGAGAAGGTGGCAGAGTACTTCGGAATCAAGTGTTATGATAAAGAGCTTTTGAGCAGAGCCGCCAAGGAAAGTGGTTTCTGCGAAGAAATGCTTGAAAATCACGATGAAAGACCTACAAATTCATTTCTTTATAATCTGGTCATGGATACCTATTCCTTTGGATATAATGCATCGCATTTTGTAGATATGCCCATCAGCCATAAGGTATTTCTTGCACAGTTTGATGCGATCAAGAATCTGGCTAAAGAAGGACCTTGTGTTATTGTTGGAAGGTGTGCCGACTATGCATTAAATGATATGAAGAATTGTGTACATATCTTCATTTACGGAGATGAAGAAACTAAAGTCAATCGTATCATGAAGAAATATGATGTAGACGCTGCAAAGGCAAAGGATATGTGCATAAAAAAGGATAAACAACGTCAAAGCTACTACAACTATTATTCTTCCAAAAAATGGGGAAGAGCTGACAGCTATGATCTTTGTATTAACAGTAGTATTCTCGGTGTAGATGGCACTGTTAAGCTTTTGGTTCAGTATATTGAAGATTTTGAGAATCGAAATAATTAAAATTATGCCTCTTTCTTTCTGTCTTCAAACAGTAAAGGAAGGGGCATTTTATTTGAAAGATTACCGCAATACAACTATTCGCAAAACACAAGTTTAACGAATAGTAATGGCAAATAAATAGCCAACATATATTGGTTGACATAAATTTATTATGTTAACTTTTTTGAGAAATTATCCCGTTTTTCAAGCTCTTTCATTTTCTGGGTTTCATCAATCAGATTTTTTCTCTCTATGTAATCGAGTTTCCCGTCAGCTTTCTTATAGTAATTAATTTCTTTTAAATATTTCTTCCTAAAATCAGACACTGTATCAACATTTTTCCCTTTTCTTTTTTTATACTTAATGTAGCTGTATACATAAACAACAGCTAAAAATGCAATCATAGCGCCTATCATAAATTTCATAGCAATAAATTACCCTTTCATCTGCATAATTCATCTGAATCAAGTATTATGGTAAATGGTCCATGATTAACAAGCGAAACTTCCATGTGCGCTCCAAAGATACCGTGTGATACTTTTTGAACCCTTTTATTACATTCGCTGATAATATATTCATAGAGTTTTTCAGCCAATTCAGGTTTCCCAGCTTTCACAAAGGATGGACGATTTCCTTTACGGCAATCTGCATACAATGTAAATTGTGAAATAATTAACAATTCTCCATTTACATTTTCCAAATTAAGATTTGTTTTTCCTTCAGCATCCTCAAAAATTCTTAAATTTAAGAGCTTGTTTATCATCTTGTCTGCAATCTCATACGTATCCGAATCAGCCACGCCAACCAGAACCATGAATCCCTTTTCTATTTTTCCGACGATCTGGTTGTCCACACTGACATCGGCCTCTTTTACTCTTTGTATTATGAATTTCATTCCTTCTACTACTCTTCCTCTTCTTTTTCTTTTACGTTCTGAGTCTTTTTTATTTTAAAGAAGCTTTTCCTTTTCTGCCTTTCGTCTCTCGGTATAAATGTTCGATCAGCATCAATATAATCTACATCCAGGTACATCTTAGTTTCTGTAGGTAAACCTCTTTTTTCCAGTAATCTATTGGAGAAACGTCTGATAAGAGCATATAGCACGGCAAAGAAAGGAACGCCGATGATCATACCGGGAATCCCCATAATTCCTCCAAATATTGTAATGGAGAAGATAATCCAGAATCCGGATAAGCCGGTTGAGCCTCCTAATATTTTCGGGCCAATGATATTACCGTCAACCTGTTGCAAAATGATAATAAAAATAATAAAATAAATACATTTAATAGGATTTACCATCAATATTAAGATTGCGCTAGGAATTGCACCAAGATATGGTCCAAAAAAAGGAATTACATTCGTCACTCCGACAATTACACTGACAAGCAACGCATAGGGGGTTTCCATAATACTGGTACCTGCAAAGCAGATACATCCAATAATAAATGAATCCAGTATTTTTCCACTGATGAATCCAATAAAGGTATCGCTGGTAAAACGAACATCTTTGATTAATTGATTTGCTGTATTGGTGTTCATAAGTGCAAACACAAGCTTCTTTCCCTGTGCAGCAAAACTCTCTTTATTATACATAACATAAATGGATATAATAAAACCAATAATAAAATTCCATAATGCTTTTAAGAGACTAATCATGCTTAGTGATACCTGTCTTAAAATAACCTCCATTTGCGGGATTATACTGTGATTCAAAAAATCCGTGATTTTCTCAGAATATTCATCAAAAAGGCGAAACACAACTCTTTCAATATCAGGATTGTCATCCAAAAATTTAGCTGACCATTTTGTAAGATTTTGGATATAGTAGGGGAATTGATAGGAAATACTTCTGACACTCTTAATTATATTGGGGATAAGAATGGAAAAGAATCCATAAATCAAAATTACAACAATTAAAATGGTAAGTAAGATGGAAAAGACACGCATATGTTTTTTCGAATTGGAGTTGATCTCTCCACCCTTCTTTACCTTTAGGAGGATCGGTCTAAGCAGACTGTTTTCAATTGTATTTACCAGAGGAGTCAGCAAATACGCAATAATGATACCATATAATACTGGACTGATAATCCTGGATATTTCATTGATCTGTACAGAAAATCGATCACCGTGGAAAACAAGATAATAAAAACAAATAGATGCAGCAATTACAAGAAATGCTGTGATGCCAATCTTTAAATATTTTCTGTCAATATGAAATTTCATAAATTGCTACAGGGTAGTCCCCTTCCTCCTTAAAGAATTTGAAACTAATTACATATTTAGTATATCATTTTTTTTGAAAAGATACTATGGCTTAATCACGAAATATGGTAGAATAAATTGAATTTTAACGGAGGTATCAAAAGGTGAAATTACAACAGGTGCTTAGCCACATCCGCAAGGCTGTTGACGACTACAACATGATATCGGACGGTGATCGGATTGCTGTTGGTATTTCAGGAGGAAAGGACAGTCTTACTCTTCTGTATGGTCTCCATGCCCTTATGCGCTTTTATCCAAGCCATTTTTCCATACATGCTGTAAGTGTTGACCTGGGTTTTGATAATTTAAATCTTGATAAAATCAAAGAGCTCTGTGCCGAACTGAAGATTCCATATACGATTATAAAAACAGATATTGCAAATATTATCTTTAATGAAAGAAAAGAGTCTAATCCTTGTTCTTTATGCGCAAAAATGAGAAAAGGTGCTCTTAATGAAGTAATAAAAGCTATCGGTTGTAACAAAGTCGCTTATGCTCATCACAAAGACGATATTGTCGAAACAATGCTGATGTCACTGATTTTTGAAGGTAGATTTCATACCTTCTCTCCTGTTACCTATCTGGATCGAATGGATCTTACTGTCATCAGACCACTGATGTATATGAATGAAGTTGATGTGATTGGTTTTGTGAATAAGTATGAAATTCCCGTAGTAAAAAGCCCCTGTCCTGCAGATGGATACACGAAGCGGGAATATGTCAAAGAAATGTTAAAAAAGTTAAATCAGGAAAACCCTGGTGTCAAAGAACGAATGTTTACCGCAATTCAAAATGGTAATCTGAAAGGCTGGTGTAGACAAGATGGAAAACAGTAAGAATTATCATGATGAACAGAATAATCTGAATACATTAAAAATGCGTGAAGTTGTTGCGACGCTTCCATCCTTTTGTAAGCAGTTCTTTCGTGGCATACAGGAATATACCTCTTCCAGGACCCGACTTGCATATGCCTACGATCTTCGTGTATTTTTCGAATTTATACACAACCATAACAGCGTGCTTGCCAAAATGGAAATCACAGATTTTCCCCTCTCTGTACTTGATCAAATTGGCAGAGAGGATATTGAAGAATACTTAGATTATATCACTTATTACATCAAGGACGGAAAGGAATACACTAATAATGAGCGTGGTAAGAAAAGAAAGCTTTCCGCTTTGAAGAGCTTCTATAACTATTATTTCTGTGCAGAACTGATCAGCACAAATCCTGCCGCCCTTGTACCGCTTCCTAAACTTCATGAAAAGGAAATTATCCGTTTAGATGCAGATGAGGTTGCCATCCTGCTTGATCAGGTTGAAGAGGGAGAAAACTTAACTAAAAACCAGTTAAAGTATCATAATAAGACAAAAGTCCGTGATGTAGCTCTTCTTACGCTTTTACTGGGAACTGGAATTCGGGTATCGGAATGTGTTGGTCTTGATATTAAGGATGTTGATTTTAAGAATAATGGAATTAAAATAAGAAGAAAAGGCGGCTATGAAACCGTTGTTTATTTTGGTGATGAGGTTGCGGATGCACTTCATGATTATCTGGAAAAGAGATATCATATTGTTCCTCTTGAAGGCCATGAAGATGCATTATTTCTCTCTATGCAAAATAGGCGCATCACCGTCCGCGCTGTTGAAAATCTGGTAAAAAAATATGCTTCTAATGTGACCGGCTTAAAGAAAATAACGCCTCATAAACTTCGCAGCACTTATGGCACCGCTCTCTATCAGGAAACCGGTGATATTTACCTTGTCGCTGATGTTCTTGGACATAAAGATGTAAATACCACCCGAAAGCATTATGCAGCGCTTGAGGACAGTCGAAGACGTATGGCGGCGAAAGCGGTACAGTTACGCGAAAAGCCAACCAATTAAGAGTTAAATTCCGGGCTGTAGTACGGAAGAATAATGTGCTGTCCTGCAGTGATATTTTCATCCTTCAGAGCATTCATATTAACTACTTCATCAATGTACTCCTGGCGATTGCTATAATGATTTTCTTCACCGTAAAGTCCGGCATATTCCCAGAGGGTATCTCCCTCTTCGACAACGATGCTTTTATAATATTTATACAAAATTTCTTCATCACTGTTCTGTGCTTTTGTGCCGAAACCGAAAAAGGCAAGTGAAAAGCTGACTACCAGCACAATCGCAAGTACTCCCATAATTATATGTCTTCTTAGTTCACGCTGTCTTCTGATACGATTATTTCTGATTCTTCTTTCACTTGTTCTTGCATTCATCACTTACTCCCCCTCTTCGCTTCTTCTTTAATTTATATTTCTATTGTCAATCTAATAATCCTATAATTGTTGGGAAAGAACACATGTTGCAAACATTTGTTCTTTTTTCTTGATTATACAGAACAAACATTCGTTTGTCAATGCTTTCATCGCAATTAATCGAACAAATATTTGGAATATATGTTTGCTTTTTACAATTTATTATGCTATAATTATCAAAAATAACAGTTATATCTCAAAATGCAGTATTTCTATTTTTGTAATGTCATTTTCGATTTAAGGGAGGAATTTCATGGGCTACGGAAAAATCAGCAGCAAGCAGCAGGAAATTTTAGATTACATTAAGGATGAAATATTAAAAAGAGGCTATCCGCCTGCCGTAAGAGAAATCTGTGAAGCAGTTAATCTGAAATCCACTTCTTCAGTCCACTCTCACTTAGAAACACTTGAAAAGAACGGATACATAAGAAGAGACCCAACCAAACCTCGTGCCATTGAGATCTGTGATGATAATTTTCAAATGGTTCGCACCGAGATGGTAAGCCTTCCTGTCGTGGGACGTGTTGCCGCCGGAACTCCTATACTTGCTGAGGAAAATGTTGAAAGCTATTTCCCGGTACCTGCGGAAATGGTTCCTCATGGTGAATCCTTTATTTTAAATGTAAAAGGTGATTCTATGATCAATGCCGGAATCTTCAGCGGAGATCAAATTTTTGTGAATGTGTGTAATACAGCCAGAAATGGTGATATGGTTGTGGCTCTGATTGATGACTCTGCCACTGTCAAAACTTTTTATAAAGAGGATGGGCATATACGACTTCAACCTGAAAATGACACGATGGATCCGATTATCGTGGATGACTGCCAGATTCTTGGTAAGGTTTTTGGGGTATTCAGAATATTTCATTAATTAGTATTCATTATTTATATCAAATATAAAACCCTTAGACTTGTGTATATAAATCTAAGGGTTTTTCTTCATCTTCTATTTAAAACGAACGTTCATGTATGAAATGATTTCTTCCACACATCTGTTATAGCCCAATTTGGAACTGTCAAGACACAGATCATAATTTCTGGCGTCTGTCCACTCTCTCCCGGTATAATACTTATAGTAATCCGCCCTGTGTTTGTCAGTCTTCAAAATGAATCTTTCAAGCTCTTTAGAAGGCATGCTGTGCTTCTTGGCTGCCTGCTCCATACAGTATTCGTGTGGGGCATGAATGAATACACTCAGTACATTATCATAATCTTTTAGGATAAAATCCGCGCATCGTCCCACAATGACACAGGATTCCTGCTCTGCAAGTTCTTTTATGATCTTAGCCTGATAATTAAAAAGATTTTGGGTAGAAACGAAATCGTCACTTTCCGGGGAAATCAATTCTCCGTGATAAACCCGATGTGCAATCTTAAACAGATTCGTATTTTTCAATTTCTCATCTGTATTTGCAAACAGGGATTCATTAATTCCACTGTCTTCAGAAGCAAGCTTCATCAGTTCCTTGTCATAGTAGTGGATGTCTAAACGCTTTGCAAGCATTTCACCTACTGTTCTTCCACCGCTTCCGTATTGCCTTGCAATGGTAATCACAACTTTTTCTTTCATTTGCATAACCCCCAACTATTTTATTCGCCTAAATATGCTTTTTTGATGGAATCATTATTCAGTAAATCCTCAGATCTTCCTTCAAGTACGATTTTCCCGGTCTCAAGAACATAGCCTCTGTCTGAAATAGACAATGCTTTTTTCGCATTCTGCTCAACCAGTAGCACGGTAGTTCCACTGGCACTTACCTCTTTTATGATATCAAATATTTCATTTACAAAAATAGGGGAAAGTCCCATGGATGGCTCATCCATAAGGATAATTCTTGGATGAGACATCAATGCTCTTCCCATTGCAAGCATCTGCTGTTCACCACCGCTGAGCGTACCGGCCAGCTGATTCTTTCTTTCCTCAAGCCTGGGGAAACGTTTATAAACCGTCTTTAAGGTTTCCTCTATCTCCTGTTTATCCTTCCTTGTATAAGCTCCCATCCTAAGATTCTGATAAACAGATAAATTGGCAAATACACGTCTGCCTTCCGGCACATGTGCCATTCCCATGGAAACAATCTTATGTGCAGGTGTTTTGGTAATATCCTTACCATCAAAGAAGACTGATCCTTTCTTCGCTTCCAATAGCCCTGTGACAGTGTGTAGAATCGTTGTCTTTCCTGCTCCGTTTGCCCCAATAAGTGCAATAACCTCCCCTTCATTTACCTGGAAGGATACTCCTTTAATAGCTTGTATCATCCCATAAAAAACCTCTAAATCCTTTATTTCAAGCAATGCCATAGCTTATCCCTCCACCTTCTATTCTCCTAAATACGCTGTGATTACCTGCGGATCATTGAGAACTTTACTGGTCTGTCCCTGTGCCAATATCCGACCAAAATTCAAAACGGTCAATTCCTCACAGATACCGGAAACAAGCTTCATATCATGCTCAATCAGAAGAATTGTCATATCAAAATTGTCTCTCACAAAGCGAATGGTATCCATAAGCTCCATCGTTTCATTCGGATTCATACCTGCCGCCGGTTCATCAAGCAAAAGGAGTTTTGGTTCTGTGGCTAGTGCTCTGGCAATTTCCAGTTTACGCTGCTTTCCGTAAGGAAGATTTGCCGCGAGGAAGTCTGCCTCACCATCCAGTTCAAATACTTTTAAAAGCTCCATTGCCTTTTCATTCATTGCCTTTTCCATTTTATAATATTTAGGCAACCTTAAAATACCTTCAAAAGTAGAATAATGATAATGATTATGAAGGCCAACTTTAACATTATCAAGAACCGATAAATCCTTAAATAATCTGATGTTCTGAAAGGTTCTTGCAATTCCCGCTTTATTAATTTCAATTGTTTTCAGTCCGGTAATATTTTCCCCATCCAGTGTAATAATTCCCTCATCAGGCTTATATACGCCTGTAAGAAGGTTAAATACTGTGGTTTTTCCTGCGCCATTCGGACCGATCAGTCCATATAGCTGTCCCTTTTTGATAGATATCTCGAAATCATCTACCGCCCGTAATCCTCCAAAGGAAATGCCTAAATTCTTAACCTCCAATAATGCTGCCATATTACTGCACCTCCTTAGACCTGCCAATCAGACATTTAACAGAAAACCGCTTTCGAAGTTCAATCAGTTTCGGACTCCAGTTAAAAAGCATCATGACAATTAATACAATTGCATAGATGAGCATTCGATAGTTACTCAAGCCTCTAAGAAGTTCAGGAAGTAGCGTCAGCACTACAGCTGCAATGATGGAACCTCTAATATTCCCTATACCGCCAAGAACTACAAATACAAGAATCATGATAGACATGTTATAGCCAAAGTTCTTAGGTGTTGCCATAAGGCTGTTCAGATTATGGGAATAGAGAACGCCAGCCACACCGGCAAGCGCCGCGGATATGGAAAAAGCCATCAATTTATATTTTGTAATATTGATTCCAATTGATTCCGCTGCAATCAAATTATCTCTGATTGACATGATTGCTCTTCCATCTCTGGAGTGGATCAGGTTTAATACTATGAACAATGTGATCAGGATCAATATCACTCCAATTGTAAAATTGGAATCCTTTGGTGTGCCTGTAATGCCCTGGGCTCCGTTGATGATCACATCACCATCCGTCTCAAGTCCTAAGGATATAGAATCCTTCATGGAAAAATGAAATCCTCTGCTATCCTTTCCAATGTATAATACATTGACAATATTCTTGATGATTTCACCAAAAGCCAAGGTTACGATTGCCAGATAATCGCCTCTTAGACGCAGGACCGGCATACCAATCAGGAAACCGATTACTCCTGCACATACTGCCCCAATAATCAGTGCAAGAATAAAGCGAATCAAATCTATCGTAATCACATTCTCCATACATCTTGAGAAAAATGCTCCGGTAAATGCACCAACACACATAAATCCCGCATGCCCCAGACTAAGCTCACCCAGAATACCCACTGTCAGATTTAAGGATACAGCTAAAATCACATAAACGCACAGCGGGACAAGCAATCCCTGCATCAGGCTGGAAAGGCTTCCGGCACTGATCAGAATCTGGATCACAATATAAGCAACGATTACTATGCCATATGTAATGATATTATCTTTTACATTTTTACTTATGTTCCGTTTTTTCACTTCTGTTTCCTCCTTATACCTTCTCCTGAATCTTCTTACCAAGAATACCTGTAGGCTTAACCAGAAGGACAATAATCAGAACCATAAATACAATTGCATCCGCCATCTGCGAAGAAATGTATGCTTTGCTCAATATTTCAATGATCCCAAGCACAATTCCTCCGATCAATGCACCGGGAATGGAACCTATCCCTCCAAATACTGCTGCAACAAAAGCCTTAATACCGGGCATGGAACCTGTATACGGAGTCAGTGAAGGATATGCTGAACAAAGCAGCATACCTGCAATTGCCGCAAGCGCTGATCCTATTGCAAAGGTAAGGGAAATGGTTGCATTCACATTAATTCCCATGAGCTGCGCAGCCCCTTTATCCTCTGAAACTGCAAGCATTGCTTGACCGGCTTTTGTTTTATTTACAAAGAGTGTCAAACCGATCATAATCACAATACAGGAAATGATTGTCACGATCGTTTCTCCTGAAATAATAATCTGTTCATCTGCTAACTTAATGGCAGGAATTGTCACAACAGAGGTAAATGCCTTTGTATTTGCGCCAAAAATGAGTAAAGCAAGGTTCTGAAGCAGATAGCTTACACCAATAGCCGTAATTAAAACTGCCAGCGAAGAAGCAGCCTGCCGCAGCGGTCTGTATGCAATATACTCAATGGTGATTCCAAGCAGTGTACACAGTATTACTGCAAGAAGTATTCCAAGTGCCGGTGGAAGCCCCTGCATGCTCACCGCAAAGAATATGGTAAAGCCACCTACCATGATGACATCGCCATGCGCAAAATTCAGCATTTTGGCAATTCCATATACCATGGTATAGCCAAGTGCTATAATGGCATATACACTTCCAAGACTGATACCGTTAATCAAATAGGATATAAAACTCATAAGAACACCTCTGTAAAAAAATTATTCTATTAAGTATATCAGATAAACACAGGGAATGGCAAGCTATAAAACATGACAGGAAAGCCTTTAAAGCAAAAAGAGGGTTGCATTTGCAACCCTCTTTGGCTACACGTTTCATTACTGAATCAGTGAATAATTACCGTTAATAATCTGCATTGCCTTAGGTGCTTTATTAACTGCACCATCCTCATCCCATGACATTGCCTCACCGGTAAGTCCATCTACAGAAATTTCAGCCATAGCTGCTTTCATCTTGTCGCAGATATCAGAAACACTGTCAGCAGGTGTTACGCCACTCTTTTCTACTGCAGCTTTAATAATATAGACTGCATCATATGCATCTGCTGCAAACTGGTTAGGTGTTTCACCATAGGCTGCTTCATATGCACTTACAAAGGATTTCGTTGCATCATCCTGTGCGTCAGCTGCAAAAGGAGTTAAAAGCATTACACCCTCTGCTAAAGATGCATCAAAGTTTTCCACATTCAGAATACCATCAAGACCATCACAGCCGAAAAACTTGGGTGTATATCCCATAGAATTTGCCTGGGTTAAAATCAAAGATGCTTCTGTATAATAAATAGGGAGGAATACCAGTTCTGCACCGGCATCCTTTGCTTTCTGAAGCTGTACAGAAAAATCAGTCTTGTTATCAGCGGTAAATGCCTCTGCTGATACGATTTCAAAGGACTGGTTAGCTGCCTCTGCCGCAAATTTTTCATAAATACCTGAGGAATATACATCAGAGCTGTCATAGATCACTGCAACCTTAGACGCTACTGCATTCTCGCCAATGTACTGAGCCGTAGCAATACCCTGGTTAGGATCTGTAAAGCATACCTGATATACATTGTCATTTCCCTTAATACAGTCTACAGAAGATCCTGAAGGGGTAATCTGGAACATATTGTCATTTGCAGATTCTGCTGCAACCGCAATACAACATCCACTTGTTGTAGTACCAACCAGCATCTGCATACCCCAGTCTTTTAATGTATTATAGGCATTAACAGACTTTTCATTGTCACACTCATCATCCTGGAAATTGTATTCAATCTGATATCCATTGATGCCGCCTGCAGCATTGATCTCCTTGATTGCAAGTTCTGCTCCGTTCTTTACAGCAAGACCATAAACAGCTGCACCACCTGTAGAGGGACCAATTGCACCAATCTTAAATCCTTCACCGGCAACTGAAGTTTCAACTGCTTCGGATTCTGATGTTTCTCCCTCAGCAGCTGTTTCAGCGGAGCCACCACAGCCTGCAAGTAAAGCCATAGTCATCGCTGCAACGAGCGTAAGGCTCATTACTTTCTTAAACTTTTTCATAATATTTCCTCCTTCAAAATTAATTTTAATTAATTTTAAGTAATAATACCGTAAAATTTATTTATTGTCAACTTTCATATTGAACACTTTCCTCTTACATTTTCACTCCTTGTTTGTATATTTTTTCACATACAGGAAAAAATAAAATCTGACAATCTAAATTCATTGTCAATTTTAATATGGAGGTGTACCAAATGAATAATAAATGTCTTGATTGTATTGCACTTACTATTGCAATCATCGGTGCTGTCAACTGGGGATTGATCGGTTTCTTTTCCTTTGATCTTGTAGCTTTTATTTTCGGAGAGATGTCCTGGCTCTCCAGAATCATCTATGCCATTGTAGGTATTTGTGGGCTCTATCTGATAACATTTTATATGTATGCAGGCGGAGCAGAAAAGACAAGGGATTAACCCTTGTCTTTTCTACTTTCAGCATCATTTTGTTTATTTGAGGGAATCCGGTTCAATCATCTTTCCGTCTCTCCAGATTCGTTCAAGGTCATAAAATAATCTGTTCTCCTTATCAAAAATATGAATAATAATATCCCCGAAATCGAGCAATACCCAGTTTGCATGATCATATCCTTCCATCTGTCTTAAAGGATATCCCTCTCTTCCCAGCTTCTCTTCCACTTCATCTGCAAGTGCCTGTATCTGACTGGTATTCGTACCGTTTGCAATGATAAAATAATCTGCCAGAACGGAAACCTGGCTGATATCGATTACTCTGATATCCTCTGCCTTCTTGTCTTCCAACGCACGAATGGCAACTCCGGCCATCCTTTTTACTGTCTCTGCAACAATATCTTCCATCTGCAATCATTCCTTTCCCTGATAAAATTCATAAGTTTTCTGTGTCATAGGATCAATCGGACTGTCTATGCTGTTTAAATACTTCAAAGTATCCCCCAAAATCTGTAAAAGCGCTTTATCCAGATCCTGAAAAGCCATCCTTCGGACCTGTGTCAGATTAGGCGCCTGTTTCCGCCCCGGTTCAATATAGTCGGCAATATAGATAATCTTTTCAAGCTGGGACATACCAGGTCTTCCTGTCGTATGATTTAAGATAGCATTGATAATATCCTGGTCATGAATGCAAAACTGTTTCATTGCAAGATAGCTTCCAACCTTCGCATGAAGCAGAAACGGATTCTTTTTCTCTACATCATTCACCGGAATATGATGTTTTTCACAAATGAGCAGTTTCTTTTCATTGCTCATACACTTCGCGCAATCATGTAAAAGTCCGGCGGTCTGTGCTTTATTAATGTCTACTTCATAGCACATCGCCAGTGCCGCTGCAGTATATGCTACCCCCAGGGTATGCTCAAATCTCTTTGGATCCAACGTTTTTTCCATTTTTTTTCGAATTTTTTTGATGTCTACAGTCTTCACGCGGTTTTCTCCCTATTCGTTATTTTGGTAAAGGTGGTTTTCCAAAATATAACTCCATACATTCTCCGGCAACATATATCGTACAGATCTTCCCTTCCCAAGTCTCTGTCTGATTTCGGAGGAAGAAAGATCCATAAACCTTGCCGGAAGAATTTTAATTTCTGCCTTATATTCCTGCATGAGATGGGTGGCAATCATCTTGATTTTTTCTTCGTTTCCTGTCCCACGTACCGCCGCTGCAATCACAGCATTTTGAAAAATCAATTCCGGTTTTTTCCAGCACTCCATCATTAGGAGACTATCCGCTCCAAGGATAAAATAATAGATGTTTCGGGGATTCTTTTCCTTCAATTCCATTAAGGTATCACAAGTATAGGTCGGTCCCTTTCTTTCCAGCTCCATTGTTGATAAAGAAAAGTCAGGATGACCTTCAATTGCAAGCTTTATCATATCCGCCCTGATCTGTCCGTCAAGAATCGCATTCTGATTCTTCATATAAGGATTTCCGCTTGGCAGAAACAATACCTCATCAAGCATCAGTTCTTCCCGTGCCTGCTCTGCAAGAAGAAGATGTCCATAATGGATGGGATTGAAAGTTCCTCCCATAATTCCGATTTTTTTCCCCATGATCACCACCTGTCCCCTCTTTATCTTGGAAGCTCTATTTTCTTGTGATCTTTACTTTCCTTGTATAAAACAATCTTCTTTCCGATAACCTGTACTACCTGTGACCCCGTCCTTTCCGCAAGTGCGGCTGCCATCATTTTCGGATCATCCATACAATTCTTGAGAACGGCAATCTTGATCAGTTCCCTCGTATTAAAAGCCTCTCTCACCGCTTCTGTCACCTCGGGTGTCAGACAGGATTTCCCAATCTGAAAAACGGGCTCTATATTCATCGCCAGTCCTTTTAAATATGAACGCTGTTTGCTTGTCATATGCGCCTCCTATTTATAGTAATTAAAGGATAATCCGTACATTCTGACGGTATCTCCCTCCTGAATCCCAAGTTCCTCAAGCTGCTCCAATATGCCGTTCAGTTTCAGGAAGTTTTGGAAAAAGGTAAAGCCCTTTTCCGACTCCAGATTGGTATATCCCAGCATCTTTTCAATTCTCGGTCCCTCAACAACATATTCGTTTGCTTCTTCATCATACGTAACCGTAAAAGGATCATCAGCCCCACCAAGCATATATTCCGGGAAGAATTCCTGCTCAAAGACGACCGGCTTATCATCCGTCTTGTCCAACATCTCTCTCACATAATAAAGCAGCTCACGAATTCCTTTCCCGCTTATGGCTGAGATGGGATACACGCGGATACCTTTGGGTTCAAATTCGTCCTTCAACTTTTGAACCGGATCTTCATCTCCAAAAATCATATCTGTTTTATTGGCAGCAATCACCTGTGGTCTCTTCGCGATCTCCGGATTATACGTTTCCAATTCTTTGTTGATAGCATAAATATCCTGAATTGGGTCACGTCCTTCCGTGGAAGCAGCATCCACAATGTGAATAATGACCTTAGTTCTCTCAATGTGGCGTAGAAATTCAAAGCCTAGCCCAACGCCCTCCGATGCCCCTTCGATCAGACCCGGAATATCCGCAATGACAAAGCCTTTCGCATCTTCAAGGTCTACCACTCCAAGATGTGGGTTTAAGGTTGTGAAATGATAATTTGCAATCTTTGGTCTTGCATTAGATACCTTTGTCAGGAACGTGGATTTCCCTACATTTGGAAATCCTACAAGCCCGACATCTGCAATCACCTTAAGCTCCATCTGAAGTTCAAGCTCTTTTGCAGGCTGTCCGGGCTGGGCATATTTCGGCACCTGCATGGTGCTGGTTGCATAGTGCTGGTTTCCGTTGCCGCCACGACCACCGGTAAGAAGAACAAAGCGCCTGTTCTCCCCTGACATATCTGTAATGATCTTTCCACTTTCCGCTTCTTTAATGACTGTACCTTCCGGTACCTTCAAAATAATATCCGCACCGTTTTTGCCACGACAGTTCCTTTTGCCGCCGTTTTCTCCATCCTCCGCATGGTATTTGCGGACATGACGATAATCCGTAAGGGTATTCAAGCCGTCATCCACTTGTAGGATCACGCTTCCGCCGTTACCGCCGTCTCCACCATCCGGTCCTCCGTTTGGTACGTATTTTTCACGTCGAAAGGAGATATGACCATCGCCACCCTTTCCACTTCTCACATATATTCTAGCCCTGTCTGCAAACATGTCTTATTCCTTCCTAAAATATAAAAAAGTCTGCATGCATGTAATCTGAATTTTTAAAAAGGCTTCAAACAAAAAAATGTTTGAAGCCTTAACAAGTTCGTACTATTTCTCTACAGGATACACGGAAGCACGCTTTTTGTCTCTTCCCACTCTTTCGAATTTAAGTACACCGTCAACCATAGCAAACAATGTGTCATCACCACCACGACCTACGTTGATGCCGGGATGAATCTTGGTTCCACGCTGTCTGTATAAAATATTTCCTGCTTTTACGAATTGTCCGTCAGCTCTTTTTGCGCCCAGTCTCTTGGACTCGGAATCTCTACCGTTCTTGGTAGAACCAACACCCTTTTTATGAGCGAAAAATTGAAGGTTCAGCTTTAACATGATTTACACCTCCTTGAATTTGAGTTTTAAATACTTTTTGCCGTATTCTGCTACGACATTCTGTAATCCAAGAATCATGGAATCAAGGAGAAGCTTTCCGCCTTCATCCGGTTCACTTAATAACCGGAATTTGATCAATCCGCTCTCCTCCTCACTATGAACCTCAAGTTGCGTCCTCGTGAGTCTGTCAAGTGAATTAATCGTATTGATGACAAGCATTGATATCGCACTACAGACGATATCCTCGCCGGCCTGTGCAAATCCTGCATGTCCACTGCAGATCACTTCCTTATATTTCCCATTTTTGGATTTTATAATCGTAACGGTTGTCATATCAAACCTTTTGCATACTAAGCGTTGATCTTATCAATCTTAACCTGTGTGTATGCTTGTCTATGACCATTTTTCTTATGATAACCGGTTTTTCTCTTATACTTGTAAACGATAACCTTACGGTATCTGCCCTGTTCCATAACAGTTGCAGTTACACTGGCACCCTTTACATCACCGGCAACCTTAAGTTCCTTGTCACTCACAGCGACAACCTGGTCAAATGTTACAGTAGCTCCGGGTTCTACATCAAGTTTTTCAACCTTGATCACATCACCTTCGGAAACCTTATACTGCTTTCCACCTGTTGCAATGATTGCGTACATATGGCACCTCCTATACTAACCAGCCGAAACTGATTTTACTCGCTAACTTTGGTGGCGCTAAAATGAGCGCACTTCGACCTCGTTATGCGGCATACTCATAAACTATAACATCACGAAGAATTCCTGTCAAGTAATTTTCTTCCAAATCTTTTATTCCTTATTTCCCTTCAGCAGCTCCATCAGTGGTCTTGAAACCTTCTTGCGTGTGATTTCCACAATTCCAAGGGCAGTCATATCCACCAGTCTTGTTCTTATACTGTCTTCCTTTAGACAGGCCTCCAGACAGGTAAGAAGCTTTTGCCGATCCTCCTTGGCATCCATATTGATAAAATCAACCATAATCATACCGGAATAATTTCGGAGCCGAAGCTGTCTTGCAATTTCTTTTGCCGCCTCCAGGTTGATCTTCAGATAGAGATTTTTCCTTCCGGCATTCTTTTCATTACTTCCTTTCCCCGAATTTACATCAATCACGACCATTGCCTCTGTCGGCTCAATGACAAGATAACCGCCGGATGGCAGCCAGACCTTCTTGTCAAGTGCCTGTTTTAAGTGTGTCTCTATGCTGTATAATGCGGACAAGGAAAGCATATTGTCCTGATACAATCTGGGGGCCTTATTATCGTACTCCTTCAGTTGCTCAAACACCTCCGGGATATCCGTAACAATTTCCTCATAGGAAGTCACCGGAATATCCTTCAGAAGGGAAATATATTCCGGCTGTGCGCGATACAGGCAGCTGTAAAGAGTCCTATACCTGCATTTCTCCGTAAGCTCGTCAAAAAAAGCTGCAAATTCTCTCATTTCTTCCATAACAGGAGCGAAATCAGTAAGTTCCCCCGCATTGGTTCTGATGACAAATCCATACTTTTTACGGTTTGGAAAATCATTTGCTTTCATAGCTTCCTTCAAGTCCTTGCGCTTCTCTTCCGTAAGCTTTTTGGAATAACTCACTCCATGGTCTTCCGGTTTACAAACACAGTATTGTCCAGTCAAGGAAAGTCGCAAAGTTGCTGTCGGAAGTTTTGTCTTTAAGGCAGGCGTGATGATCTGAACTACAAGCTCGTCTCCCTGCAGGAGTCTGCCGTCATACTCACGGTTCAAAAGCAGAGGCGCTATGTCATCCTCAATAGGAAGAAATACCTTCTTTTCATGATCGATCGCCACAAAGGCTGCCCGAATGCCTTCCGCGATCTCCTGAACGCGTCCTACATAAATATTCCCGACCACACTTTCCTTTTCGGGTAGTGGCGCCACCTGAATGGTGAGGGGTTTACTGTTTTCATCCAGCAAAACAAGGAGGAGCATTTGATTTTTTTGAACGATAATTACTTTTCCCATATCAATGGCACCAATTTTCTTTCCTGTTCAGAGCCGATATTTTTGTAGGTATCTATTCTGTGTACCAGCAATCCGAATTCCGGTAATGTAACCCCAAGTGAATCAAAAAAGGTATCAAGTACAAAGGAAGGCTTGATATTTCCGCCACTGCTGGCATTTAAGAGCATGTAGACGCCGTTGCGCCTTCCCATACCATCCATCAAGCTATTATCCGGTATTTCCCGGATTGCAAGCTCATAAATACTTTCCTTTAAATTTAATTCCTTCTCACCCTTTTTGGTCTTCTTCACAACTGAGATGACATCTTGTGCATAAAAGTCTTTAAGGCGTTCTTCCCAGTCCTCCGGCAGCTGACAGCCTTCTCTGAAGCCCACAAGATATGAAGCTGCTGCTACGCTTGCCATAGCATTGCCCTCCTCATCTGGCAGCTTTCTGACCGCCAGAATGTCAATGCCTTCCACCATTGCTGTCTGTAAACGATTTTTAATTTCTTCTTCCGAAGGGAAGCTGTTCATTTCAATGTCAAAGTATTCTCCCTCACTGGTATGTCCCACAGAAAGGGGCGATGCAAAGGACATGATCTGATGGGGGCTAAAGCCTCCCGAATAGGCAATATCAATGCCTGCACGGCGGATTGCCTTCTGGAAATACCGCATTACATCCAGATGTCCGATAAATTTCACGGCACCGTATTTTGCAAATTTGATTCGAACCTTTATTGTATTTTCTGCCATGACATCTATTCTCCCTTCTTTTCCATACAGATGCCTGTCTGAAAGCGTGCTGCTCCGCAGCCCTGGCACTGCATCTTACAATTGGGAGTTGCACTCTCCCCCTGTGCCCTGTGCCATTCACGAAGAAGAAATTGTTTTGTCACACCACAATCAAGGAAATCCCACGGAAAGATTTCGTCATCTCCCCGCGTCCTTGTCGTGTAGAAGGAAATGTCAATTCCACATTCTTCAAAGGTTTCCATCCAGATGTCATTCTTATAATACTCACTCCAGGCATCATACATACAACCCTTTTCATAAGCACGCAGGATTGCCTGATTCAGTTTCCGGTCGCCCCTGGCCAGAATGCCTTCCAGAACACTTACATCCGCTTCATGCCAGTTATATTTGATGCTCTTCTGGTTCAACTGACTCGTAATTGCGGTTCTGGTCTGATATGCTTTATCAAGGAACTCCTCCTTCGTGCATTGGGGTGCCCACTGGAAGGGTGTAAAAGGTTTCGGGATAAAGAAGGAAGTACTGGCTACAATTTGTACCCGTCCGTTTCTCTTTTCCTTTGGAACCGTCTCATAAAAAACTGCCGCAATTTTATTGGACAGTTCTGCTATTCCTCTGATATCCTCCGGTGTCTCTGTGGGAAGCCCCAGCATGAAGTAAAGCTTAACTCTTGTCCATCCGCCTTCAAAGGCAAGTCTGGAGCCTTCAAGTATGACTTCTTCGGTCAACCCCTTATTTATCACATTTCTTAATCTCTGGCTTCCTGCCTCCGGTGCAAAGGTCAGACTACTCTTTTTTACATCCTGCACCTTATTCATTACATCCAGTGAGAACGCATCTATCCGAAGAGACGGCAGGGAAATATTGATCTTTCTTTCATCGCATTTTTCAATCAGGAAATCCAGAAGCTCCGGGAGCTTTGAGTAGTCACTGGAGCTTAAGGAGCTTAAGGAAATCTCCTCATGCCCTGTATTTTCTAACATTTCGACGGCATAGGTTTCCAGCATTTCAAGGCTTCTTTCGCGGACAGGCCGATAAAGCTGCCCGGCCTGGCAGAATCTGCAACCCCTGATACAGCCTCTCTGAATCTCTAAAACCACTCTGTCCTGTGTCACCTTAATGAATGGCACTACAGGCTTTTTCGGATAATAAGTATCTGATACATCCGTAACAAGCTCCTTCGTGATCGTCATGGGAATTCCTTCTTCCAAAGGGATTCTCTCATCGATCGTGCCGTCTTCCTTGTAGGTTACATCATATAAAGAAGGGATATATATTCCCGGTATCCTAGCGGCTTTTTTCAGGAATTCTCTCCGGCTTTCTTTTTTCCTTTTGCATTCCTTGTACAGATCAAGCAGATTGCGATACTGTGTTTCCCCTTCACCAATATAGAAGAGATCAAAAAAATCACAAAATGGTTCGGGATTGTAGGTACAAGGCCCACCACCGATCACGATCGGGTCTTCCTCACTTCGATCCTTAGAGAGAAGGGGAATTCCTGAAAGATCCAACACCTGCAAAATATTGGTATAGCACATTTCATACTGGATGGTAATACCCAGAAAATCAAATTCCTTAATGGGATCCTGTGATTCCAATGCAAATAAAGGAATATGCTCCTTTCGCATGATGGCATCCAGATCCACCCATGGAGAATATACTCTTTCACACCATACATCTTCAAACTGATTGAGCATGTCATAAATAATCTGGATTCCCAGATGGGACATCCCGATCTCATATACATCCGGGAAGCACATGGCAAACCGCACCTGTACCTCATTCTTCTTTTTCATGACCGAATTGACTTCATTTCCGATATAGCGGGCAGGCTTTTCCACCTGCATCAGGATCTCATCGCTTAACGCCAGTTTTCTCATAATTGCTCTCTACCTTTTAAGCTCTTATTTTTCTTACTCAACTATTATACGGTTTGCCTTTTCCTGTTGGCAAGAGCTATTTTCGGTTTTCGAAAGACGTTCATTTATTATGGTATTTTCTCCCCTAACAATCCGCCTGGGAAATAATCCGGCAGATCTGTTTCCGTCATATGCTCAAACAGATTATTCATGGATTCCTTTCCCAAACGGATTCCTTTTACATCGCAAAAAACAAAAGCGAGGAATAGCAGCATGGCAATTACCAGCCTGATACGAAAGCCTTTTAACAGAGTGCTTCCCTGCTCTTTTTCCATATTGGTTTTTGTATTTATTTTCCTGTTAATTCCTTCTGAGACAGGCATTACGGCTGACTCCAGTCCGTAGATTTCACCTTTTCCCTGATAGGGTTCATTCGAGTATAGCAGTTGCTGCCTGCTTCGGCACTGCTGTCTGTTGTACTGGTTTTGCAGTCGAATGGTTCGCACCAGCTCCAGCTTCCTGTCTGTGTCTATATTTCCCATGATTCTTTGTCCATATCTGTTGATTTATAAAAAATATGCACCGTATAGATAAATTATACGGTGCATGTCACTATCTTTTATCCAGTTCCTCCGTAATCTCTTCCCATGTAACCCCTTTCTCAACCATGAGAACCATCATATGGTACAGGAAATCGGAAATCTCATACTTGATCTCATTCGCATTCGGGTTCTTGGCGGCAATGACGATTTCAGTTGCCTCCTCACCGAGCTTTTTCAATATTTTATCAATTCCCTTATCAAAGAGGTAATTCGTGTAAGAGCCCTCCTTGGGATGTACCTTACGATCCTTGATCACGTTAAGAACTGATTCAAATACCATCAGTGGATTGGATTCATCATACTCCTTCTTCATAATTTCATTGAAGAAGCAACTGTAGCTGCCGGTATGGCAGGCAGCCCCCACCTGGGAAACCTTTGCAAGAATGGTATCCTTATCGCAATCTGCCGTCAGCTCCTTCACATACTGAAAGTGTCCACTGGTCTCTCCTTTGATCCACTGTTCCTTGCGACTTCTGCTGTAGTAAGTCATACGGCCGCTCTTTAAGGTATGCAGGTAAGCTTCCTCATTCATATACGCCACCATCAGAACCTCTCTGGTCTTGTAGTCTTGAACCACTACAGGTACCAGACCATCGGAGTTCTTTGTCAATTCCGCCCACGCAATGGCAGGTTCAAAGGTTCTCACCTTCACACCGTTCCCGGCACAAAGATCTTTGATATCATTGATCTCCTTTGCATTTTCATTGATTGCCGGTCCTGTCACTCCGGCAATCGTCTCACAGGAAAGCAGTTCAATGATCTTGTCAAGTGAAACCTCCGGCAAGGTAACGATCACGGGAAGCTGTGCTACTTCAATTGCCTGCTTAATGGTCTTTTCATGGATCAAAATAACTTCTTCAACAAATTCGCCCAGTAGCTGTGCATTGGTTTCAATTTCAGATGCCTCTGCGATACAAGCAACGATTTTATCTTTTCCGAATTTCAGAGAAACCTCCCTTGTAATTTCAACATTGCCTTCTTTAGAGTAATTTAGTGCTGCCCTGCTACAGCCCGCATAAAGAAGCTTCTTGATATCCTCCATCCGCTTTACATTGCCTGCGCCGATGACAGGAATCTGTGCTTCATGACAGATTTCTTTGATCAGATCCAAAGCCCTCTCATGAGAATCATCATCTGTGGAAAGATCAAACACCAAAAGTTCGTCGGCATTATTCTCTCCGTAAAATCTGGCAAGCTGCACCGGATTTTCACTAACAACGGTCGAGTCCTGAAAGCCTGCAACTGCTTTTTCATTCTTTAAAAATATACAGGGAATAAATTTCTTATAGTTTGTCATCACGTTTGTCAATTCCTCTTCTGAGATTTTCCTAATGGCGCTTTCTGATTCATTATATTCTTCAAAGACTTCCTTTTGTACTTAAAACGCCATGAATTCTATCATCAAAGCTTGTTGCTTCATCAAGTGCTCTCGCAAAAGCCTTGAACATTGCTTCGATCATATGATGATTGTTGATGCCGGAAAGCATCTTTATGTGAAGATTCATTCCTGCACTGTAGGATACTGCATAGAAGAACTCACGAACCAATTCTGTATCAAGATAACCAACCTTTTCCACGGTAAAGTCACAATCAAATACAAAGTAAGGTCTTCCGCACAGGTCAATAGCACACAGGGCAAGCGCATCATCCATCGGCAGAATGCAGGAACCATAGCGCTTAATTCCCGCCTTGTCTCCCAATGCTTCCCTGATGGCAGTCCCCAGAACAATACCGGCATCCTCAACAGTATGATGTCCATCTACCTGTAAATCGCCCCTGATTTGTACCTCCAGATCAAAAAATCCATGTTTTGCAAAGCCCTCCAGCATATGATTAAAAAAACCGATCCCGGTTTCCACAGTGCTCTTTCCCGTTCCATCCAGTTCCAGTTTCATGGAAATAGCGGTTTCCTTTGTTGTTCTTTTTTGGGTTGTGCTGCGACTCATCTTTATTCCTCCCCGGCTTCAAATCTAACTTTAATGGAGTTTGCATGTGCCGTCAAGCCTTCCTTTTCTGCAAACAGATCAATGTCCTTATGTACCTCTTTAAGTGCATCCCTTGAATAAGAAATGATACTGGTTTTTTTCAAAAAATCATCCACATTTAAAGGCGAGAAAAATTTAGCAGTTCCATTGGTCGGAAGAATATGGTTAGGACCGGCAAAATAATCTCCAAGCGGCTCTGAGGAGTATTCTCCCAGGAAAATCGCGCCAGCATTCTTGATCTTCGTCATCGTTTCATAAGGATTCTTTGTCAGGATTTCCAGATGTTCCGATGCGATTTCATTTGCAGCATCTATTGCCTGATCCATATTTTCCGCAACCAGAATATATCCATAATTATTAAGAGATTTACGAATGATCTCTTCTCTTGAAAGCTGTCTGGTAAACTGCTCCACTTCATCAGAAACGTTCTCAGCCAGCTCTTTGCTGGTGGTAATCAGGATCGCACTGGCCATTTCGTCGTGCTCAGCCTGGGAGAGCAGATCTGCCGCAACAAATCTTGGATTTGCCGTCTCATCCGCAAGAACAAGTATCTCGCTGGGACCTGCAATAGAGTCAATACTCACAAAACCGAAACAGGCCTTTTTGGCAAGCGCTACAAAAATATTACCGGGGCCTGTGATCTTATTCACCCTGGGGATGCTTTCCGTTCCAAATGCCATAGCTGCAATTGCCTGGGCACCTCCAACCTTATAAATTTCACTGACACCTGCAATATCCGCTGCTACCAGAGTACCAGGATTAACTTTTCCGTCTGCACCGGGAGGTGTAGTCATGATAATCCTGGAAACACCGGCAACCTTTGCAGGCAGGACATTCATCAGAACGCTGGAAGGATAGGCTGCCTTGCCGCCGGGTACATACACACCTGAAATTGCTATTGGCGTAATCTTCTGTCCCAGGATTGTTCCGTTATCTTCCGGCACGATCCAGCTGTTGTGGAGCTGTTTCTCGTGAAAACGAGTAATATTATCCGCAGATTTTTTCATCACTCTGATAAGCTCAGAATCTACCTTCTCATAGGCTTCTTCAATCTCCTGTCTGCTAACCCGAATCGTCTGCTGATTGATCTCACATTTATCGAATTCTTTTGTGTATTCAAACAGAGCTTCATCTCCACGTTCTCTTACCTTGGCAATAATATCATTTACCGTCTGTTCAAACTGTCCATAGCTGTTAGGACTTCTCTTTAGCAGTTTTTCCAGCAAATTATCCTTTGTTTCTTCTGTCAACTCTATAATACGCATCTTTATCCTCTACTCCTTTCAAAACTGAGAAAACTATCCGTTCTCGCAAAGTTCCTTTAATCTTGAGATCAGGCTTCTGATTCTCTGTGTTTCCATCTGCATGCTTACCTGATTCACAATCATTCTGGCTGATAACGGACAGATTTCCTCCAGAACCTCCAATCCATTCTCCTTTAAAGTAGAACCGGTTTCCACGATATCAACAATCACATCCGATAAGCCAACGATCGGTCCTAATTCCACGGAACCGTTCAGCTTGATAATATCTACAGTCTGATGCTTTTTATTATAAAAATAATCCTTTGCAATTTCCGGATATTTGCTGGCGACGCGAATCCTCTCATGGTGCTGTAAAAGCTCCCTTGCAGAGGCTGGCCCACATACACACATGCGGCATTTGCCAAAGCCCAGATCCAAGACTTCATACACTCTTCTGTTCTCTTCCATGATCGTATCTTTACCGACCACACCGATATCAGCCGCCCCATATTCCACATAGGTAGGGACATCCGGTCCTTTAGACAGAAAGAATTTCAGTTTCAATTCCTCATTTACAAAAATCAGTCTTCTGGAATTCTTATCCTTCATCTCCTCACAGGTAATTCCGATCTGCTCCAAAAGTTCAAGAGTCTTGTTTGCAAGCCGCCCTTTTCCGAGAGCAAACGTTAAATATCTTTCTTCACTCATTTCATTAACCATGCCTTCCAATTATCTTAACATACATATAGAAGCTGTTCTTATTTTTCCGGAATCAGGGCAGCTTTTCTGCCCTCCATGCGAAGCCTTCTTGCTTCCTTCAGCCTATCTTCATAATTATCATGATTGTAAGTAATTTCAATCAGTTCATCCTGAATCTCAATATTACTTTTTTGTCGTTCCAGAGCAGACAAAAGATCATCAATCACCACAACAAAACCGATGGCAGGTGCTTCCTTTCCGAAATATCCAAGCAGATTATCATATCGGCCCCCCTTAACGATCACATCCCCTACGCCATAAGTATATACCTTAAATATAACCCCCGTATAATAATTATACTTGCTGAGCATCCCAAGATCAAAGGAGATGTACTTCTCAACCCCATATTCGCAGAGGACATGATATAACTTCTCAAGCCGTTCGATCGCGCCTAGAGAACGCTCATTGAGTGAAAGCTTTTTGATCTCATGCAGTATTTCTACCGTACCAAAGCAATCAGTTGTTTTCAACAGCAGTCTGCGGAAATTTTCCTCCACTCCCTTTTCAAGTAACAACTCATCTGCCCCAAAAATATTCTTTCCTGAGATAAACTCCCGAAGTTTATTTTCTGTCTCCTCATCAAGTCCGGCCTGTGCGCAGATACCTTTAAAATATTCCACCTGACCGATGCTGACCTGAAATTCCTTTAATCCGGCACGTAGAAGTGATTCGACTACCATTGAGATCATCTCTCCGTCCGCCTCCACGCTTCCGTCATTCATCAGTTCGGCTCCCATCTGGGTAACTTCCTTTAGTTTTCCCTGCAGATTTCCTGTGTTGGTAAAGGTATTTCCTGCATAGCAAAAACGAATGGGAACATTTTCATCCATAAAATATTTTGCGGCGCAACGTGCCATTGAGGGTGTAAAATCCGGGCGCAACACAAGCGTGTTTCCTTCCTTATCAAAGAACTTATACAGTTCCTTAGACGGTGTTGTTCCTATTTCCTTAGAAAACACATCAAAGAATTCAAAGGTAGGTGTCTGGATATCCTGATAGCCATATAAATTCAACTGCTTATGAATCAGATCCTCCACCGCAAGCTTTCTTGCGTATTCCTTTCCGTAAATATCTCTTACCCCCTCCGGGGTGTGCAGTAACTGTCGGTTCATTCTATTACGTCACCTCATATAATCATAGATACTTTATTGGTTTAAAGTGCTAATTCGCTACCATGTTAGCAAATAAAACTATTGGTAGTATACTAAATGAAAAATCATTTGTCAAATACTTTCATGTTCCTGTAAATCCTTGCTGAGAATATCCAGATAAGGCACAAATATACCCTGTTTCTTGGGGAGTATATATTCCGGATTTAGCTCTTCATAGAGGAAGCTTTTTCTCCCGCCTTCCTTTGCTCTGTCCCAGAAAAACTTAAAAATTTCAAAAGGCAGATAGTAGAATTCATCTCTATGTGAAAAATAGATCAGGAAAAAAGCAATTCCCTTCTGTTTTTCAAATTGCTCCATAAATGCAACCTGATGCTCATGAATATTCTGAAGGTTAAAGCGGTCTACTGCGCACTCTTTCGCATCAAAGCAAACAGGAATCCCCTGTACCACACCGATATAATCCACTGTACTTTTCTGTTCAAAATAAGCCAGCGTGATATGTCTGGTTGCCTTGTCAATCGTAATCGGCGTGATAGGCGTTGGTATCTTCTGAATCAATGCCAGACCGTTTTCCTGATATTTTTCATTCGTTCTGTTAATTAAGTCTTCCAGTGTGGAGCCCCTTAGCCCCCTGGAATTCCATGTTGCCATAGATTTATCCTTCCGTTAATTGTTGAAATTCTTCCGGCAGCGGTGCCTCCACTACCTTCTCTGAAAGCTGTTCTAAGGGAGTCTCCAGTTTCGGAAAATTCAGCCGGTACGCATGCAGCATCTGACTGTCGATGGAAAATTGTTTCTTGTAGCTGTCATTAAAGTCTCTGTCACCATACTTATAGTCTCCTAGTAGCGGATGCCCAATACTTGCCATGTGAATGCGGATCTGATGCGGCTTTCCCGTAATCAGTTCAGCCTCCACTAACGTTCTGTCCTTAAATTCCCTGACCGGATAGTATCTCGTTTTGATATATGCTCCCCGATCAGTTCCTTCTTTTACTAAATGCACCTTATTGCTTTTTTGATCTTTGATCAGAAATCCTTCCAGTGTTTCCTCCCCCACTATTTTTCCCTTTACAAACATACGATAAAATTTTCGAACACCGCGGCTTCTGATCAATTCATTCATCAACTGACTTCCCTGTAAAGACTTTGCACCGATCACAAGCCCTGAGGTATTCCGGTCAAGCCTGTTACAGATGGAAGGCTTAAAGGTTGACAATTGATTTTCCTTCAAGCTGCCTTTCTCAAGCAGATAACCCAGCATCCATTCATTTAAAGATATATCATCCGGATTCGCCTTCTGTGAAAGGATTCCTTTCGGCTTATTCATAATAATTACATGTGCATCCTCATAAACTACAGTAATCTCCTTGAATTTCCGATAGGCCGCCTGATACTCGTTTATCGTCTCTCCTTTTCCCGGCTTATCACAAAAGCCCGCTATCGTTTCATCTGCCAGATAAAACGAAATCTTATCTCCAAGAGCGAGTTTTTCTTTTCCCTCCGCTTTTTTTCCATTCAAGGTGATATTCTTTTTGCGGAGCATTTTGTAGAAAAAAGAGGAAGGTGCAAGGGGCATAAATTTCTGGAGAAATTTATCCAGCCTCTGTCCTGCTTCATTTTCGCCAATCTCTATCTGCTGCATCCCGTTCTCCTTTACAGGGAAATATCATACAAGACAACTCTGACCGCATCATCTTTTTCCGGATGATTATCCTGTTCTTTTTCATTCATTTTTCGAAGCTGTTCACAGTAGGTTTCAAGCTTATCGGAAATTTTGATTGTCATATCCTTAAAACCACTCTGTTTAAGCATGGTCAGCAGGTGCTCCTCACAGGCTCTGCAATCACATTTTACGCTTTCTGTATACCCCAGAATCACTTTATCCTCTACAATCATATGACTAATTGCGAAATTCTTCTGATAGGAAGTAAAATACATATCATACATACCGATCAGCCTGCCTTCCAACGGTGCAATTACTTTCTTTGCCTCTTCGCTGCAACCGGTTGCCCGAAAATACATGATTAAATTTACCAAGCTTTTACTTGCAGGAAGACACCCCAGTACAGCTACTACCGTAAGCAGATTTTTTTTCGTACCTGTGGTAATGTATCCTGCAATAAAAAGAGACAGAGATATTCCAAAAAACAAAAGTGTTCTGATAAGTACTTGATTTCTCTTTGCCTTTAAATATCCGAAATTTCCCTTGATTTCCTTCTTCAAGTCATTTTCTCCTCTCTTCTGTCACTTTTATTATCATGGCTTTTTCTTCTTATGCACATTTCTGATTGTTTTTTTCTTCTGTAAACCCTTTCGGTTCTTATTATCCTGTCCATTTTGGTTCCGGCTCTGCATACCCGCAGCCTGTCTCGGACGTATCAGACATTTCTTGTCAAACCCGATCAGATCTTCTCGTCCCGCCTTCAGGAGCGCCTCCTTCACAAGCTCATAGTTTTGAGGCTTCCGATATTGGATCAATGCTCTTTGCATTGCCTTTTCATGAGGATTCCGACACACATAAACCTTGCTTTTGTCCCTTGGATCAATTCCTGTATAGTACATTACGGTAGATAACGTGGAGGGTGTTGGATAGAAATCCTGTACCTGCTCCGGCATATAGTTAAGATCCCGAAGATATTCAGCAAGTTCAACCGCCTCCTTTAAAGTCGATCCCGGATGGGAGGACATCAGATACGGCACAAGGAATTGTTTCTTGCCAAGCTTCTCATTGATCCGCTCATATTGCTTTACAAACCTCTCATAAACACTTCGTCTTGGTTTTCCCATCCTTTCAAGAACCGTATCGGAAATATGTTCCGGAGCTACCTTTAATTGACCACTTACATGATGCTCAACAAGCTCTCTGAAGAAGGCATCATCCTTGTCCTCCAAAAGATAGTCAAACCGGATGCCGGATCGTACAAATACTTTCTTCACACCGGGAAGTGCCCTCAGTTTGCGAAGAAGCTCTAAATAATCACTATGGTCGGTATTCATGTTTTTACAAGGTGTGGGATACAGGCATTGTCTGTTTTTGCAGGCTCCGCATTTTAGCTGTTTTTCACAGGCCGGATGTCGGAAATTGGCGGTCGGTCCACCCACATCATGGATATATCCCTTAAAATCAGGCTCCTTCGTCAGTTCCTCTGCCTCCGACAAAATCGATTCATGACTTCTTACCTGTACGATTCTCCCCTGGTGAAAGGTCAGGGCACAGAAGCTGCATGCTCCGAAGCATCCCCTGTTGCTGATCAGAGAAAACTTGATTTCAGAGATTGCCGGAACTCCTCCCTGTTTTTCATAGGAAGGATGATAAGTCCTTTGATATGGGAGTGCATAGATATCATCCATCTCCTCTGTTGTCAACGGTTTCTGAGGCGGATTCTGTACTACATAGATACCTCCCGCATAGCTTTCCGCAAGCATTCTTGCCGTAAAAGGATCCGTATTCTCATACTGCACGCCAAAGCTCTCGGCATATTTCTCCGGATCCGCCTTCATCTCCTCATAGGAAGGAAGCAGAATTGCATTATATTTTTCGTCCTCTGAACCGCTGATTCCGGAAATATCCCTGGTCTTATAGACAGTTCCAGGAATAAAGGTAATGTCTTTCACATCAATTCCGCTCTGCAGGGCATCAGCAATCTCGATAATTGACTTTTCTCCCATTCCATAAGAAATCAAATCCGCCTGACTATCCAGAAGAATTGACCGCTTCAGGGAATTGCTCCAATAATCATAATGTGCAAGACGACGCAGACTTGCTTCAATTCCACCGATAATGATGGGAACATCTTTATAGGTTTTCCTTATCAGATTTCCATAAACAATCGTCGCATAATCAGGTCTTTTCCCCATCACACCGCCCGGCGTATAGGCATCTGATGGGCGCCTCTTTTTAGAGACAAAATAGTGATTCACCATGGAATCCATGTTTCCGGCTGCAATCAGGAAGCCAAGTCTGGGTCTTCCCAGAATTGCAATGCTGCGCTCGTCCCTCCAGTCCGGTTGTGAAATAATTCCCACACGATAACCATGAGATTCCAGCACACGGCTGATAATTGCATGTCCAAAAGAAGGATGATCGACATAGGCATCGCCGATTACATATACAAAATCGAGCTGCCTTATCCCTCTTTCCTCCATATCCTGTCTTGATATGGGTAAAAATCCATTATTCAAACGAACCTCCCGGCAGCTTCAGTTCTGCCATGATATCATAATAATCATTAATATAATAGTCAGAAAGCCTGCGCTTTTCTTCCTCCTGATGACGGGAATACGCATCCTCCACAGCACATACCCTCATACCGGCTGCCTTACCTGCCTGAATTCCCGGTATAATATCTTCAAATACCAGACATTTTTCTGGCGCCGTCTTACAGACTCTTGCAGCCTCCAGGTATACATCCGGTGCCGGTTTCCCTTTATTCACATCACATCCGGTTACAATCCCATCAAAATAGTCTAAAACACCATGAACCCCCATTACAGCTTCCACCAGCTGTCTGGAATTACTGGTAGCAATTCCGAGACGGATTCCATGGGTATGACAATAATCAAGGAATTCGCGCGCACCCTCCTTAAAAGGAACCTGATGTGTGTATTTATCCCATGCCATCTCATTCCAATCCATTTTCATCTTCTCAATACTGTCCGGTATCTCAAATCTTTTCTTAAAATACTGTGCTGTCTCTGAAAAGCTCATTCCTTCTATATCAGACTGCAGCCCTTCAGGAAGAGGAATACCAAATCTTCCCAGGTATTCAACATCAATCTCACGCCACATCCACATAGAGTCTACCAGCGTCCCGTCTAAGTCGAACAAAACAGTATCTATATTTTCAAGCATATAATTCATTGACTTCTTCCTCTGTTAATTCTCGAATTTGTCCTTCCTTCAGTTCATCATCCAGAGTTAGACCTCCCATGGAAATCCTTTTCAGATAGGTTACCTGAAGACCTACGGCAGCGAACATTCTCTTAACCTGATGATATTTCCCTTCCGTAATGGTAATAAAGCAGGTATTTTGACTTTCCTTTTCCACCTTTGACGGCAAAGTCAGTTCCTTTTCCCCGATATCCACACCTTTCTCAAGCTGTTCCAGCATCCGTTCGGAAAGAACCTTGTCTGTTCTGACATAATATCTTTTTTCCACATGTTTTTTCGGGGACAGTAAATCATGTGCCAGTCCACCATCATTGGTAAGTAGAAGCAATCCTACCGTGTCCTTATCAAGCCTTCCTACCGGGAAAATATCCTGAACGGGAATTCCCGTAAGCTCTCCCCTGTGCATTTGTTGATATTGCTCTTTAAACAGATCCAGTACCGTCTTTTCCTTTTCATCCCTTGTTGCAGTGATCACGCCTGCCGGCTTATTCATCAGAAAATAGACAAAAGGTTGGTATCGATATTCCTTTCCCCGGTACTGAATATACACCTTTCTCTCATCCACCTGTGTGTCTGCCTTCTTTACTATGATCCCGTCAACTGTCACCTGTCCCGCTTTCAAAAGCTCCTTTACCTGACTTCTGGAGCCAATATTTAATTCGCATAATAATCTATCAATTCTCATAACAATAATAATAACACAAATCCAAAGAAGCGCCTATCATGAAACCAAGATTTAATACTCTATCTCTTTATTCTGTCCTTGCAATTGTTCTTGGCGCTATCATTTTATGCTTTCCTTCCCAATGCCTTTCCTTATCCTTAAACGGGCTGAATCTTTGGTTTTCCAAAATGATCCCGGCTCTCTTTCCCTTTATGGTGCTCTCCGGTATTATCATCCGCATGAATCTTGTCTCCTCCTGTGTTCAATTCCTGATGCCTCTTTTGGGAAGGCTGTTTCGAGTAGGTCCTTCCTGTATTTATGGCATTCTGATCGGCTTCCTATGCGGTTTTCCCATGGGTGCTCGCACCGCCGCCGACCTTTATGAACATCACTTGATTTCAAAGGATGAGGCCTCCTTTTTGCTTTCTTTCTGTAATAACATTGGCCCAGTTTACTTTATCGGATTTGTACTTCCAACACTGGGAATTTCTTCCCCGGCAATTTATCTCTTTGCCATGTACGGTCTTCCTTTTCTTTACGGACTGTTTCTTCGCTATACCATATATAGCAGGCGTATTTCACCGCATTCTGCCACGAAAGCATACAATAGCCCTGCTTTTCCGCTTCTTTCGGCACTGGATGAATCTATTCTCAGCGCCCTGTCCAGTATCACAAAGCTTGGCGGCTACATGATCTTCTTCAATCTTCTTTTCATCCTTCCATCGCTTTTAACGGCTTTACTGCCTCTTAGCTATAAACAGCGCTCCTGCCTGATCGGATGCATGGGATGCCTTTTGGAAATCACCGGAGGAATCGGGCTTCTTGAAAATCAAATGCCCGATTTTGTTCTCTGTGTTCTTCCCTTTGGAGGACTTTCCTGTATTGTCCAGACCTACAGCATGATCGAATCAGCCGATCTATCTCTTTCGGAATATGTTATGCACAAAATGATCCTCACTGCCGTCACCGTCGTTTTTTACTTTTTAGCAGAAGTGCGATTCTTCCTGCCAGTATAAAAGAAATCAGTACCATGCATAGGAGAAGGCAAATAACAGCCACAAGGACAGGTATGGGAGATAACTTTGGTTCCTTGACATCCTCATAGACAATCTCTTCATAGCTTTCCTGTTTCTTTTTCATTGCTTCTTCCTGTGCTTTTTCAAGTTCATCGGCCAGACGTTGTGGGTCAGCAATCGGCTCAATGTTCACAATATTACTCTCAGACCACTTATCAAATCCATTATAGACACATACGCGAAGTTCAATTCCCTGATCAAAGGGAAGTGGAATTGTCACCTTGTTTTCCTCCTGTGATCTGTTCCACGCTTCCGGTCTTGGCCAGATCTGTAAGTCTGAATAGGAATTACCCCCATTCACGCTATAGCTATAGTACAAAATATAACTGTCAGCATCCCTAGCCTTAATGGTAACAGCGGCTTCCCCTGTCTCCTCATTGACAGCATCAACCTCAATTCTGCACAGTTCAGGTTCCGTCTCATCAGGCCTGACAATCCCTGATGGAATTTTGATCTCGCTTACGGGGTAATTGCTGTAATCAACGCCAAGTTCCTCTGACTTTAATCGGAAATATTTGGCAACTGCGGTGGCATCCAGTCTGCCGAATTCTTTCAGTTTTTCCTCGTCATTCTGATAGAAAGGCTGATCAGATGCATGATCCAGGTGGCAATGCTCAATCAGTACGGAAGGAATTCCCTCCTGCGTGCAATAGCGCAATATTCCATAATAATTCTGATCCTTATCATTAAGTCTTGTCTTAATTCCTCTGGAGTACAATCCAAGATCTGTAAATTCCTGCATCTGAATTTCCGCAAAGGCATAACCCTTTGAATAGAATTCTCCTGCAGCAGGTACCCAGACCTCTGCCCCAAACAGATCATGCTTTACGGACATATTAAAGTGAAGGCAGAACAGGAAATCCGCATTTTTTTCCTTGGCGAAGGCTGCTCTGTCCTTGATACTCATATCAACATCCTCCTCATGAGTCAGGTATACCGTAACGCCTTCATATTTTTCCAGTTCTTCCTTCATTGCCCTTGCAACGATGGGATTGATTTCTTTTTCCGTATATTCCTCATACTGCCCACCGAGATTTTCTCCGCCGTGACCGGGATCTATCACAATGACAAGTGGCTCATCAGCCTTTACCTCAAAACCGATTATCCAAAAAGTAATGATTCCTATCAAAAATACCAGGTATTTTAATCTACAGCCTTTTTTCATGCAGCCCCCTATCAAAAAACCGGCTTCTCCCCATGGTCAAAGCCGGTCAGAATTCTTATTCTTTTAAAGCAGATCCAGATTTAGCCCTTCCCCGGTGTTTTCACCTTCAGCAGTTTCCGCTCCGGTATATTCGTCAGCCTCCGGTGGGTTCAACTCCACTCTGTTCGCATTTACTACGTCATTATACTGATTCAGTGCAGTGATAAAGCTTTCATAATGATCTGATGTCATTTTCATGGTCTGAGTCAGTAGATTCTCAATATTGGCAAGAATATCATCAGTATACTGCATAGCTGCAGCCCGCATATTGTTTGCCTCTATTGTAGCACTGTCAAGGATCTCCTGCGCCTGCTGGCTTGCCTGTTTTACTACAGCAGTCGCCTGTGCATATGCCTGCTGATAGATTTCATGTTCACTGATCAGTTCATTCGTATGGATGGTTGCCTCATTGATGAGTGCCTCCGCCTTTGCACGGGCATCATTCAGTATGGCTTCCTTATTACTGATAATCTTTTGATAACGCTTGATCTCATCAGGTGTCTTCATTCGAAGTTCTCGAAGAAGTTCATCAATTTCTTCTTTGTTTACAATAATCTTGGTATTTGAAAGCGGCTGATATTTACAGCCGTCAATATAAGCTTCGATTTCATCAATCAACTGTTCAATTCTGCTGCTCATTCGCTTTCCCCCGTTTATTTCTTATTCAATCCATACTTCTCGTAGACACGTTTTGCCACAAAATCCGGCACACACATAGAAATATCTCCGCCAAAGCTTGCAATTTCCTTTACACTGGAGGAGCTTAAATAAGCATATTCAAGACTTGTCGTCAAAAATACCGTATCCAATGCTCCTTTCGACAATTTTGCATTTGTCTGTGCATTTTGGAGTTCATATTCAAAATCTGTAATCGCCCGCAAACCTCTGATCACAACATGAACATTTCTTGATTTTGCGTAATCTACAAGAAGACCACTGAAGGATTCCACCTTTACATTCGGTATGTCCTTCACTGCTTCCTGTAATATCTTAACACGTTCTTCCACAGAAAACAATGGAGTCTTTAGCTTATTATTCAAAACACTGACTGTCAGTTCCTCAAAAATCTGTGATGCACGTCTGATCACATCCAAATGCCCATAGGTAACCGGATCGAAGCTTCCCGGATAAATAGCTGCTTTCATGCGTTCCTCTTTCCAAGCGGTTTATTCCGTTTTTCTACGGATAAATATATGCTTATTGGTCTTATAGTTTTTTTCCTTCACAATTCTCAAACCAATATCCTCAGCAAAATCAAACGGCCTGTTCAATTCTGCCTCAATTATCATCAGGGTGTTTTCCGTCACATACGGCTGTCCTGCAAGTGCCTTCAGCAAATCCAGCTCATAACCGGCCCGATAAGGTGGATCCATAAAGATAATATCTGCCTCCTTCTCACTGATCATGGACAAGGCACTGAAAACATCCTGTTTCAGCAGTGTAGCACTCTCTTCAAATTTTGTAAAGGCTATATTTTCCTGAATACAGCTGATGGCTTCCTTTCCGTTTTCTACAAAATAGGCGTGGGCAGCGCCTCTGCTGAGCGCTTCGATTCCGATTCCGCCGCTTCCTGCAAACAAATCCAGAAAAATACAACCAGGAATCTCCCCCTGTATCATATTAAATAAGGTTTCCTTAATCCGGTCAGTGGTGGGTCTTGTATCCATTCCATCCGGCGTCTTCAATCTAAGACTTCTGGCTTTTCCTGCAATTACACGCATGGTTTTCCCTCTCAAATTCTGATTTTTGTGCCCTTCCCATCACGTTTGGCCGCCTTCATTTTATGAAGATCTACAGGCTTTTCTTTATAGTTGATCACTTGTTCTGTTCCACTCTGCAGATAATAAACGTTTTCCACATAATCCTTGGTGCCAAGCTTCATCCCCCTGACTCCAATGGCATTTTTCTTTTTATCAGGTATTTCATCTATACTAAATTTTAGGAAATACCCATCTGCACTCTGCAATACTACCTGTTTTTGTTCCTTCATTACTGCGACGGAAACAACCTCATCGTTCTCTGCCAGCTTTGTTGCAGCAACCGTTCTCTTTGCAACATCAAATTCTCCGCCATCCACTACTTTCATCATCGCCTGTCTGGTAACAAAGATCATGCGATAAAGGTTCAGGCTTGTCTGGCTTTCGGCAGCTACAACGATTTCTTTTTCTCCATCAAAATTACTGATGTTATCAACAGGAATTCCCTTATCACGGAATTTGCCAAAAGGGATATCTGTTACCTTCATCGTATGGAGCTGTCCGGTATTGGTAAACAGACATACTTTTCCGGTATTTTTACAAACAAATACAAATCTATTTTCTGCATCCGCAGCTTCTTTATTCCTTTCATAGGTAGTCATGTCGATTGTTCTGGCATAGCCAAAGCGGTCCATCAGGAAAACAACCTCCATCTCTTCCACTTTTTTCTCAATATAGACAGCTTCTGCGGCATTTTCAACGACTGTCTTTCGAGGCACTGCAAATTCCTGACGAATCTGCTCCAGTTCATTGATAATAACCTGCGCCATAGAATCACGTCGATCAAGGATATCCTCATAGCGATAAATATTAGCCATGGTTTCTTCATGTTCATTGATAAGGGCTTCCAGCTCCAGACCAATCAACTTATACAGACGCATTTCCAAAATTGCATTTGCCTGCTTTTCTGTAAAGCGCAGCTGTGCTGCCATAATCTTGGATTCTTTTGAGCGGAATTTGATTCCGTCTACCTTTCCTTCAACCAGACAGGCCTTTGCCATATTTCGATCCTTGGATCCCCGAAGGATTTCTATAACAAGATCGATCACATTACAAGCCTTGATAAGGCCTTCCTGAATTTCCTTCTTCTCCCGTTCTTTCTCAAGCAATGTGGTATATTTTCTGGTTGCCACCTGGAACTGGAAATCCACATTATACTGAATAATCTGCTTCAGGCTCATGATTTCAGGGCGACCATCCGCAATGGCAAGCATATTAACCCCAAAGGTATCCTCAAGCCTGGTCTTTTTGTACAGCATGTTGACAAAATTGTCTACGTCTGCATCTCTGCGAAGTTCAATTACAATACGGATGCCTTCCTTGGAGGACTGGTTGGATATATCTACAATGTCCTGCGTTTTCTTAGTCTCTGAAAGAGCGGCCACATCTGTCAGAAACTTGGAAATATTGAGTCCTATCATCGGATAGGGAATTTCGGAAATCACAACATTGGTCTTTCCTCCTTTTCCCTTCTCTATGTCCACCTTTCCGCGTACTTTGATCTTTCCCACACCGGTTTCATAAATTTCAAGCAGTTCGTCCTTGTTGATCACAATACCACCTGTAGGAAAATCAGGCCCTTTTATGTATTTCATCAGACCTTCAACCGTAATGGATTCATCCAACATATATGCCTTAACAGCATCGATCACCTCTCCCAGATTATGAGGCGGAATGCTGGTTGCCATACCTACTGCAATTCCCTCTGAACCGTTTACCAAAAGATTGGGAAATTTAACGGGAAGCACACTTGGCTCTTTTTCGGTTTCATCAAAATTGGGGATAAAATCCACAACATCCTTATCAAGGTCAGCCAAAAAAGAATCCTGTGTAATCTTTTCAAGCCTTGCTTCCGTATAACGCATGGCGGCTGCCCCGTCGCCCTCAATATTGCCAAAGTTACCATGACCGTCAATCAGGGGAAGTCCCTTCTTAAAGTCCTGGGTCATAACAACCAAAGCATCATAAATAGAGCTGTCCCCGTGAGGGTGATATTTACCCATGGTATCGCCGACAATACGGGCGCTCTTTCGATAAGGCTTGTCATACTTGATCCCAAGCTCGTGCATATCATAGAGAACTCTCCGTTGTACCGGCTTCAAGCCATCCCGTGCATCCGGAAGTGCTCTGGCAATAATGACGCTCATGGCATAATCTATAAAGGATTTCTGCATGACCTCGGAATATTCCGTTTTAATGATCTTTTCTTCCATTTAATCTGCTCCGTTCCCAATCACACTAAATATCCAGTTCCGCATCTGTAGCATGCTCATAAATGAATGCCTTCCTGGGCGGCACCTCTGTTCCCATCAGCAGCTCTGTCACCTCGGATGCCATACGCGCATCCTCGATTTCAACCTGCTTCAATATTCTGGTTTCCGGGTTCAGTGTCGTCTCCCATAACTGTGTTGCATCCATTTCACCAAGACCTTTGTATCTCTGCAAAGTAAAGGCTCCCTTATGGCGTTTCCTGTATTGCTCCAACGCTTTATCATCATACAGATACTCTTCTTCTCCTTTACTTGGCATTGCCTTATACAGAGGGGGCATTGCAAGATAAACATGCCCTTCATAGATCAGCTCCGGCATAAACCGGTAAAATAAGGTCAACAGAAGATTGGAAATATGGGAACCATCCACATCCGCATCTGTCATAATGATAATTTTGTCATAGCGCAGCTTTGTAATATCAAAATCATTGCCGTAGCCTTCCGAAAAACCACAGCCAAAGGCATTGATCATCGTCTTAATTTCCGCATTTGCAAGCACTTTATCTATGCTTGCCTTTTCCACATTCAGAATTTTTCCTCTGATGGGAAGAATAGCCTGATAGGCGCGATTCCTTGCCATTTTGGCACTTCCTCCTGCGGAATCTCCCTCTACAATAAAGATTTCGCATTTCGAAGCATCCCTGGATTCACAGTTAGCAAGTTTTCCGTTAGAGTCAAAGGAAAACTTCTGCTTGGTAAGCATGTTGGTTTTTGCTTTTTCTTCCGTTTTACGGATTTTAGCAGCCTTCTCCGCACATCCAATCACATTTTTTAAGGTTTCCAGATTTCTGTCAAAGTAACGCACCAGCTCATCTGAGGTGATTTTTGCTACCGCCTTGGCTGCATCCTGATTGTCCAGCTTAGTCTTGGTCTGCCCCTCAAATCTGGGATCCGGATGCTTAATGGAAATAACTGCTGTCATCCCATTTCTCACGTCCGCGCCGGTGAAATTGGCATCCTTTTCCTTCAGGATATTCAACTCTCTTGCATAAGTATTGATAATATTAGTAAATGCTGTCTTAAATCCGGTTAAATGAGTTCCGCCCTCCGCATTATAAATATTATTACAGAAGCCCAAAACGTTCTCGTGAAATTCATTAATATATTGAAAAGCCCCCTCCACGGAAATTCCTTCCACTTCTCCTTTGAAGTAGATCACATCGCTGACGTTCTCCGTAGACTTGTTCATATCCTTGATAAAGCCAATCAATCCATCGGGCTCATGATATTCAATATGCTCCGGTTCCTCCTTTCTCCTGTCCTCAAAGATAATGGTAAGCTCCGGATTCAAATACGCCGTCTCATGCATACGACTTTTTATTTCATCTTCTTTAAAACGGGTTCTGTCAAAAATGGTATCATCCGGTAGGAAATTGATGGTAGTACCGCTCCCCTTTGCTTTTCCCACCACCGGAAGGAGTCCATTCACCAGCTTGACTGTGGGATTTCCTCTTTCATATTTATCTTCATAAACATTTCCGCCGTTCTTTACTCTTACCGTCAGATGTGTAGAAAGCGCATTTACAACAGAAGAGCCAACGCCGTGAAGTCCACCGCTTGTCTTGTATGCGGAATCATCAAACTTGCCGCCGGCATGGAGCGTCGTAAAGACCAGTCTCTCTGCGCTGATGCCCTTTTCATGCATCCCCACAGGAATACCACGTCCGTTATCTTCCACCGTTGCGGAACCATCAGCCTCCAGTGTTACCCAGATCTTATCGCAATACCCCGCAAGATGTTCATCTACTGCATTATCTACTATCTCGTAAACCAGATGATTTAATCCCTTGGTAGAAACACTGCCGATATACATTCCCGGTCTTCTTCTTACTGCCTCAAGCCCTTCCAGCACAGTGATGCTGGAAGCATCATAAACTGCTGCTTTCGCCATTCGTACAACCTCTTTCTCACAAATTCTTTTTCTATCTTATCTCATCTTTTTACAGCACGCAATCGCAAGAGAACCGGGGCCAATATGGCATGCGACACTCAGGGAAAGCGGGTTACAGACAATATCGAAACCTGGAAACTCCTGCTGTATTTCCTGTACAAACTGTTTTGCTGCTTCATAATCTTTGGTGTAAGCTACCTCTAACCAGATATTGTCAGCACTTGCACCCCCGAATCTTGTTTCCATATCGTTACGGATTGCATTCAGCATAATGGATTTTCCCTGCCCACTGGTTCTTGCCTTTGCAAAGGCATCCAACTTTTCTCCCTGGATCTGCAAAACCGGCTTCAGCTTAAGCAATGTTCCGATTGCCGCCGCGGCAGGCGTAATTCTGCCTCCCTTTTTCAGATAATAAAGGGTGTCCAGCATAATATAAATACTGGAATTAAACTTGTCCGCTTCCAATGCATCCTTGATCTCAACCGCATCAAGTCCTCTTTCTGCCAGCATAAGGGCATCCAGTGCGGATTGTCTCTGTGTTACAGAAATTCTTTGATTATTGACCACCTGTACCTTTCCGTCAAAGTCTTCTGCAAGCATCATTGCACTCTGACAGGAACCTGAAAGTCCACTGCTCATTGGAATATGCACGATCTCATCATAATTCTCCAGGATTTCTTTCCACAGGTTAAGTACAGATTCCGGCGAAGGCTGACTGGTTACAACATCAGCTCCACTTTCCAGCTTTTCATAAAACCCTTCCTGGTCAAGCGTAATATCCTCATAAAAAGTCTCTTCGTTAATCATAAACGGCATCGGCAACACAAAAATTCCCAATTCCTTTGCCTGTGCCTGCGTAATTCCACTATTTGAATCTGTTGCGATTGCAATTTTCTTTTTCAATTCATTCACCATACCTTTCACCATTTTTCAGTTTACTTTCAGATTGTTCTAAAGTCAACAAAATTCCCCGTATTTTCAATCAGATATTGTTTTAATAGTGCATGCTCTTCCTTCCTTAAATCCTTATCTTTCAAAAGCAATTCATCCACTGCAATACTGACCTTCTTTAAAATTTCGGCATCCTGATAAATATCTGCAATTCTGAATTCCAGAATACCGCTTTGCCGAATACCGAAAAGATCACCTGGACCGCGAAGGCTCAAATCTTTTTCTGCAATATAAAATCCATCATTGGACTGATTTAAAATTTTGAGCCGCTCCATGGATTTTTCCTTTTCGGAACCGTTTATGAAGATGCAGTAGGATTGTTCCTTTCCCCTTCCAATTCTTCCGCGAAGCTGATGAAGCTGTGCCAGACCAAATCTCTCTGCATTCTCTACCATCATGACAGTCGCATTGGGAACATTGATTCCCACTTCGATTACCGTTGTCGATACAAGTACATGAATATCTCCCGCCGCAAAAGCTTCCATAATTCTTTTTTTCTCCGCAGGCTTCATCTTCCCGTGAAGAATCTCCACATGAATTTTCGAAGGTAATATTCCCTTTAACTTCTCTCCGTATTCCACTACATTTTCGAGACCTTCCGTCCCTTCTTCCCCGGCTTCTACCATGGGACAGATGATATAGACCTGTCTTCCCATATCAACCTGCTGTGTGATAAATTCATAAGCCTTTTTTCGATAAGAGGTCCCCACAACGCAATTTTTGATGGGAATTCTGTCTGCCGGAAGTTCATCTACCACAGAAAGATGCAGATCACCATATAAAATAATTGCCAGCGTACGGGGAATCGGGGTAGCGCTCATTACAAGGACATGGGTGCGTCCGCCTTTTCCGTTTAGGGCTTCTCTTTGCCGGACTCCAAAACGATGCTGTTCATCCGTGATGACCATTCCAAGCTTTTGATAAGTAACCTTTTCCTGTATCAATGCATGAGTTCCAATGATCACATTGGCTTCTCCTGACTCGATACGATGATAGATTTCCCGCCTTGCAGTCGCTCCAAGCGATCCAGTAAGCAGTACCGGCTGAAACGGCAAATGATATTTTTTCGTCATTTCAACTAACTGATCATAATGCTGCGATGCCAAAATTTCTGTAGGCGCCATCAGCGCACCTTGATAGCCGTTCGTTACCGTTAGCAAAAGAGAAAGAAAAGCTAAAATTGTTTTCCCGGATCCTACATCCCCCTGCACAAGTCTGTTCATGCATTTTCCGCTTGTAAGATCCGCCTTGATTTCCTTCCAGACCCTGGTCTGTGCACGGGTAAGTCTGTATGGAAGTTTTTCAATGAGTCTTTCCGGTTCAGCTGTCTCAAGCATGGGATAATCGGTATCCAGTTCCTCATTCTGCTCCTTTTTATGCCTTATGCCAATCAAAAACAAAAAAAACTCATCAAATACCAGTCGCTTTCTGGCTTTCATCATTTCCTCCCAGTCCCTTGGAAAATGAATCTTCCATTTGGCCTGATATAGCGGAAGCAGCTGATAGGTATCTCTAATGTATTCAGGCAGATAATCCTTCTCCTCATAGCCATTAAATGCCTGCTCCACAGCTTTTATTACGGTTCTGTTAGTCAATCCGGCCGTAAGTGAATAACAGGGCTGAAGCACTCCCATTTTTTCACGGTACTCGTCCCAGGTAAATAGTTTTGGCTGATCCATATGGTATTTACCGTTCTGACACTTGATCCTTCCCCGAAATAAATAGGAGTTGCCCGCCACCAGCTGTTTCTTCAGATAAGGCGTATTGAAATATATGATGGAAACAAGATTTTCCCCATCGCTGCCTTCGCCGGTACCAATCGAAAGATTTTTTACCTTTTTCCACCTAAATGAATTCGGGAGCGTAAGATTAAGTGTTACAATCTCGCCATCCTTCGCATCTTTCATGCTGATGGGCGGTTCAAATGTCTGATAATCCCTGGGATAAAACTCCAGTAAATCCTTTACTGTATGGATACCGATCCGATAAAAGAGCTGTGCTGTCTTTTCCCCGATTCCCTTTAAACATATAATGTCATCTGAACATTTCATCTGGCATTCCTCATAACCACTTTATGTAGAATTCTTTTCTACGTTTCTAATTATGCAAAAAGGACGGATGCCCCGCCCTTTTTATTCGTGCAAAAAGAAGCAATTCTTTTTGCGAAAAGTTCCATTTTGATATTGTTTACTCTGCTGAAATAATGTAATAATAAATCGGCTGTCCACCATACTGCAGTTCTACATCGCATCCAGGGAAAGCTTCTTCCACGCGCTCCTTAAGCTCCTGCGCTGCATCCTCAGCAATGTCCTGTCCGTAGTAAATACTGATAAGTTCAAGATCTTCATTCATCATTTCCCGAACCATACTAAAGGTAACATCCGGAACCTCGCCACCTACAGAAAGAATACCGGCATCACCGATTCCCATATAGTCTCCCTGTTTGATCTCCTTATCATCAATCACGGTATCACGAACCGCATAAGTCACCTGACCGGTCTTAACATTTCCAATTTCTGCTTTCATGTTTTCTTCATTATCTTCCGGTGACATATCCGGAACATAATTGATAATTGCGGTAATCCCCTGCGGTACTGTTTTGGTGGGAATAACAATAATCCTCTTATCTTCAACCATCATCTGTGCCTGATTTGCAGCCAAAATGATATTTTTATTGTTTGGAAGGATAAAAATGGTGTCGGCATTGACCTTTTCAATTGCATTCAACATATCCTCTGTGCTGGGATTCATAGTCTGCCCACCTTCAATGATATAATCAACACCCAGTCCTTTGAAGATCTCATTGATTCCGTCACCTACAGATACAGCAATAAAGCCAACCTCCTTATGAGGCATTTGCTCTTCCTTCTCTTCCTGTAAGGCCTCCTGCGCTTTTACGCCATCATGGAACAATTTTTCCTGATGCTCCAGACGCATATTGTCAATCTTCATATTGGAAAGCGCACCATACTTCAATGCCTTTTGAATAGCAAGTCCCGGGTCATTGGTATGTACATGCACCTTAACCACGTCATCATCTGCCACAACTACAATAGAATCTCCGATAGATTCCAGGTATTCCTTGAAATCCATCTCATTCTTGATATTGAAATTCCTACTGAGCATAATGATGAATTCCGTACAATAACCATATTTAATATCCGCTTCCTCTTGCATCTTCGAATTCGGTATAGAGGCTGCCTGCTGCGGAGCCGCTTCAACACTAAAATCAATCTCCTTGCCAAGGAATGCCTCATATGCTCCCTTCAGCACCTGCATCAGACCCTGTCCACCGGAATCCACAACACCTGCCTGTTTTAAAACAGGCAGCATTTCAGGGGTCTGCAGAAGAATTTCATCTGCATATTTAATCACTTCATCCAAAAAGAGATTTAGATCCGTACAGCCTTCATCTGCCAGCTCTCTGGCTCTTGTTGCCGCACCCTTTGCAACCGTCAGAATCGTTCCTTCTTTGGGCTTCATAACCGCTTTATATGCCGTTTCAACTGCTTTTTCATAGGCGTCAGCCAATATAGCTACATCCAATTCCGTCTTTTCTTTAATCACCTTGGTGAAACCACGAAACAGCTGCGACAAAATCACACCAGAGTTTCCTCTGGCACCTCGTAAAGACCCGGAAGAAATTGCTTTACAAAGAGATACCATATCCGGTTCTTCCATTACAGCAACCTCTTTGGCGGCTGACATAATTGTAAGCGTCATATTGGTTCCCGTATCACCGTCCGGCACGGGGAAAACATTCAGATCATTGATCCATTCCTTCTTGGATTCCAGATTTTGGGCTCCTGCTAAGAACATCTTTGCAAGCATCTTAGCGTCGATTGTATTAATCACAGCAAATCCTCCTTAATCAATCACTCTAACACCTTCGACAAAGATGTTTACTTTTTCAACTTCAATTCCTGTGAATTCCTCAACTTTGTATTTTACGTTGCTGATCAGATTATCAGAAACCGCTAGTATGCTTACACCATAAGCAAGAATTATGTGAAAATTCAACGTCAGTTTATTATTTTGAATGGATACATTGATTCCCCTTGTCATGCTGTCCATTTTAAGAAGCTTAACAAGACCGTCTTTCACATTGATTCCCGCCATTCCCACAACACCAAAGCATTCCATGGCAATACTGCCGGCATACTGGGCAATGACTTCGTTATCAATTGTAATATTCCCCATATGAGTATTCATAGAAGTTTCCTTCATAGAAGAATTTTTCATAGGCGCCTCCTTATATTTTGAACATATATAGCTTATTATAACCGTAAAAAGGAAAAAAAGAAACTATATTTTTCTTTGCATAAAAAAACTGACCTTACTGGTCAGCTTTTTTTTAAAAATAGCTTAAGCTCTTTCAACTTTTCCGGACTTTAAGCAGTTTGTACAAACATGCATTCTTTTGGAAGCTCCGTTTACTTTACACTTAACACTTTTGATGTTGGAATTCCAAATTCTGTTAGATCTTCTATGAGAATGGCTTACATTGTTCCCGAAATGAACGCCTTTACCACAAATATCACACTTAGCCATCGTTGCACCTCCTAACAATTCGATTATAAACACACAACAGTTGTATAATATCAGAAAACAATTCAGAATGCAAGCAAAAATTTCATTTTTCTCAAATGACCGGAAAATGCTTCAAGCTCATCCTTCATGCTCGTTTTCCCATTTCATAATCCCGCTTTAATTCCTCATAAATCCGGTTAATCACAAGCACCATCTCATGATCTCCTGCAATATTATCCGGATGAAACATTTTAATCAGATCCTTATATCGCTTTTTCAATGCGAGCTGGCTATTCACACCCTGGAACAACATTTCTGCCAGTGCAGTGTTCTTATCCTGTCTAATTGCTGATGAATGGGCACTTCTCTCCGCCTCAAACTGCAGTCTCTCTCTTTCCATTTTTTTTCGGTCCGCTTCCAGCTGTGAAAATCCATTTTTCAGGATCTCCATCTTTTTATCAAAGAAAGCTTCATCCTGCTTCAGGCGTTTTCTCTCAATAACAAGCCGATGATTCACTTCCGTCATTTCTGTTTGAAATTGTTGTCTCTCTTTCAGCAGCTTGTCCTTCATCCGATTCAATTCACTTCTCTCGAGCTCCAATCGAATATTTTCCTTGAACAACCACGCTTTTAATTCACCAAGTTCTTCCTTGCTGCCATCCACAAGTACTTTTTCAAAGTCCTGCTCCTTGATGGCCTTTTCTGCTTTTCCCATAATCGTAGCCACATCTTTCTTTCTCTCAGTCACAGTAGTAGAAATTATACCCAATCAGCAGCAAAAGCGCAATAATAATCAAACCTATCAAATAATGGTGCGCCAGGAAAAGCATGAGCAACATTCCGACTGCGATCCAGAAAGCGATAAATCCTATCAGTTTTTTCATGCATACCAACTCACCTGTGCATTTTACTATATATTATGCAAAATATTTCAAATTATTGCTTGTCATCCGTCTCTTCAGGAAAAGCAATATCAACTGCATCATCGTCATCGATCATCTCTTCCTTAGGCGCAGTAAATTTATCAACAATATCAGGTATCATATCAAGCACTTTGGTAACTGTATCCTGATTCTTAATATTTACGAGCTTAGTACTTCCGTTTTTGATTACCAGGACAGCGCTAGGTGTCAATTTCCCTGAGAATCCGCCTGCTCCACCATTCTTTTTATCTCCGACATTAGCGCCGGCTCCTACTCCAAAGGTAACATCCACAAGGGGAAGAATGATCGTATCTCCAATTTTTGTTGCCTCCCCTACCACCGTCTTCGTAGATAAGACAGTATTCATTCCTTTCATTAAGGATTCAATCACCCCTGTAAAATTATTTTCTGCCATTACGCTTCCTCCCTTTTTAACAATTTGATAACTCGACGTATGTCTCTATTAAAATATACCTTCCATGCGGTCTTCAACAGTTTCCATGCGGTAATCCGCCCCTTTATTAAAAGATTCCCCTCCACAATCTGTCTTTCAAAATCCGGCGTAATATTAATATGATCCCCAATTACAGGATACAGCATACCATAAACCGCCAAAATCTGTCCTGTGCTAGCCGGATCACCAGTACCGATCACCAGATTTCCCCTCAGTTTTTTCGGTTTGATACCGTTAAGCAACGCTATTGTCTGCTCACTACATACGCCAAAAGCCCTTTGAAAGGTCTCGCTTCTGATCACCTTCAGATAATACTCGATATTTTTTAGAATATGTTTTATCTTATCATATATTTTAATGATTGTGTACTTAATATTTTTGAGCATGGAAAAAAGCTTTTCAAAGAAGCTTCTCCTATTTGGTTCTTCCTTAGTCGGCTCTTTAAAAGGCGTCTCTTTACCTGATTCTGTATTGCCCTTTAATATTTCCTTGCTTTTTCTGTCTTCTTCTGTTCCCTTACCATCTTCCCTCACAGCTTCCTTTTCTTCCGTCTTATCTTTGTGATCTTCTTTATTTTCCTCTGAAGCCTTGGAAGCTGTATCTACTTTCTTTTTATCAGGAGACTTTTTTTCCTGATCAGAACGAAACACTGTGAAAATAAATACCCTGACTCTCAAGTAAGCCGCATCCGGATAAGAATATAACATATTCAGAATATGAAAAAGCCAGGTGATCTTAACCTGTGCTTGCAGTGTCTGCTCATCCCCGCTATCCCGCTCTGCCGACACCTTGTATCGCACCGGCACAAAAAGTATCAGCAAAAGGAATACCAGCAGGATTCCAAGCAGAACCAGCAAAACAATTCCCAATATTTTTAATATGGATAATAAAACGGAAATCATACATTTACTCCATCGCTAATACTTTTCATTCTGACTTTTTCCTTTAAATATTCCTTTAAATTGCAGTTTCCCGTTCTTTCCAGGCATTCCTGTGTAATCTTCATAACAATCTGTACTGCCTCATCATAATTTGATGCAATCCCAACTACAATGGGGGAATGTTTTCTAAAATATTTCTGCTTTAAGTAGGCACTGTGAAATATTTCCAGTTGGTCATCACCTGCGGCTATGCTTATGACATAAGCCTGAACCCCCGCATGGTGCTTCAGTTTCCACTTTATTTTACTTGGATTCTTAATTGTGTCTCCAATATACAAATATCTATAAAATTTCATTCCTTCAACACCTATCCTGCAGGTAATCTGCTTATTGAATAATCATACCATAAATTATTATTTTACCAAAGTAAAATATTGACAAATCAGAAGAATATCTTATACTTAAAATTGTATAAGTATTATGAAAATATATACTTAAATGTCAGACAATGGAGCGAACACCATGAAAGATATTGCAAGAATGGCATTGAAACCTGGCATGGAAATTGGTGTCGATGTTAAAAATTACAAAGATGAAGTCATTATTCCTGCCGGAACAATTGTAGATGCCAATGTAATTAACAAATTAGCACGGCATTCCATCGTTTGTGTCACAATCATGGAAGAAATCGATTATGCCACTACGCAATTTGAAAAAATTCGGTTAAGCAAGGGCTTTCTCTCTTTTCAGGAAGCATATAATAATGCTATGCCCAGATATAAAGAAATCATGCAAAAATTTGTGTTTGAAGGCATCCCTTTCCAAATGGACGAATTAATGCAAATCTATGAGGATATTTCCTCTACACTGGAAAAGCCTGCTTATCTTCTTGATTATCTTTACAACATGCTTCCGACGGAGGACGACTTAACCTACGCCCACTGCCTGAATTCCGGTCTTCTTGCCGGTTTATTTGCGTCATGGTTCTCCCTAAAAAAAGAAGAAACACTTCTTCTTGTTCAGTGTGGCCTCTTTTATGATATTGGTAAGCTGAAACTTCCAAATGAATTAATCTGGAAACCTGGTAAACTCAGTCAGCTTGAATTTGAAAAGATGAAAACGCATACCTTCCTCGGTTTCCAGCTTCTGAGAGATATGCCAATCAATTCACATATTCTGAATGCTGCTCTTATGCATCATGAACGTTTTGACGGTTCCGGCTATCCTTCTAAGCTTCACGATATGCAGATTGACATTTATGCAAGATACATATCTATCGTTGATGCTTATGAGGCAATGACCTCCCCCAGAACCTATCGTCAATCAAAAAATCCTTTCGAGGTAATTGATATCTTTGAAAAGGACGCATTTAAATATGATACTGATTTGCTCAAGCCTTTCCTTTATCAGATTGCAAATCATATGATTGGCATGAATGTAATGCTGAGCAATGATCAGGTTGCCGCTGTTATCATGGTCAATCCCTGGCATCTTGGAAGGCCTCTTGTCCGTGTTGTGGATGACGGCTCTTTTATTGACCTGGCAGCGCGCAGGGATATCTCGATCAGAAATATGTATTAATATTACATTCCTTGATAAAACTCACCCCCGGAGGCATCTATTTACAAGAAGCGCACAGATACCTCCGGGGTTTTTCATGCAATTACCCGGACACATTTTTCTCAAAATACGCATCAAAAATTCTTTTAGCAATCGGTACTGCATAATCCCCGCCTGCTCCTGCCCCTTCAATAATGATGGTCACACAGATCTGCGGTTCTTCAGCAGGTGCAAAACCTGTAAACCACGCATGGCTGTCCCCTTTTACCGTTCCGTATTCCGCCGATCCGGTTTTCCCTGCGGCCGTATAGGATAACCCTTTTAACCGCGATGCAGTTCCCTCTTCCACTACATCAGTCATAAGTTCCTGTAAAATTGCTGCCTCCTGCTCACTCATCAGCTTTCCGTAAGCAGATGGTGAAAATGTCTTAATCGTATTTCCTGCACTGTTCTTAACACACTCTGTCACATAAGGCTTCATCAGGGTTCCATTATTCGCAATAGAACAGGTTATCATATTAAGAAGAAGCGGCGTTATCGAGACAGTTCCCTGTCCAATTGATATCTGCATCATATCTGATTCTGATGTTTCCTCAGAAACCTCTGCCTTACTGATACCGGACTGGAACGTAACCGGTAACTTCTGATTGAAAAGCAGAGAATTCAATGTATTTCCAAATGACTTTCGATCCAAAGAAAGTCCGATATTGGCAAAGGATGTATTGCAGGATTTTGCAAAGGATTTGGTAAATCCAACTTCCCCATGTACGCTGCCATGATAGCACTGAATCCGATCCTCTCCTCTGGTAATTGCCCCATTACAAGTATATCTGTAATTCTGATAAGTATCCGGGTTTTCTTTAATGTATTCTAATGCAGTGACAATTTTAAAGGTGGAGCCGGGAGGGTAGAGTCCCTGCGTAACACGATTCAGCAAAACACTGCTCTCAGAATCAGCGATCAGTTCATCCCACATTGCCTCAATTTCTTCCGGATTAAAATCCGGTTTTGAAACCATAGCCAGAATCTTGCCGGTGCTTGGCTCAGTTACAATGACAGCTCCCTGATATACGCCCAAGGCTGTAGATGCCACCTGTTGTAGTTCCACGTCAAGTGTTGTATATACATCATCACCCGGATATTTTTCTCCGCTAATATCCAGAGATGCCTTTTGAGACAATGGTGCATTAGAATTGATCAGATAATAATTTGCCTGAGCTTCCACTCCCATTCTCCCGTTACTCGCATAGCCTACCACATGGGAAAACAGATTTTGATAAGGATATTCCCTCTTTTCGTTCCCCTCTGCATCCTCTACCGTCTGTGCGAGCACTTCACCGTCAGCAGAATAAATCTTTCCCCGCCGGTTTTGCGCTAGAAGTATCTGCTGCCTTCCATTGTAGCTATTATTGATCAGTTCCTGCTGATGCGTCATTGCGTAATGCGTGATGTAGCCTGCCATTCCCAGAAAAAGTATCGTAAACGCCCAGGTAACAAGCATAATCTCACGATTCTTTTTTTTGGGTCTTTTTGCTGTCTTTTTATTCCTCGTCATCTTCAAATTGATTACCCGCCTTACAATTTATCCTTCCTGCCAGTTCCTCCTGTGGAATAAGATATTCCTCCAGGTCGTCCTCTTCATCTTCATCTTCCACTGCCACAACCCGTTTTTTCTTTTTCCTCTTCTGCTTTTTCATTTGACTCTTCTTTTCCTGTTCTCCTTCATCCTGCTTAATGATGTAAAGTCCTTCAACAATGGAAAACATAATCAAAGTAGTTAGAACAGAGCTTCCGCCATAGCTGATCAACGGCAGAGTAACACCTGTAAGCGGGATGAATTTTGTTCCCCCTCCTATCGTGAGAAACACCTGAAAAATATAGGTGACGCCCAGTCCGAAGGCTGTCAGCTGATAAAATTTATCATTCAGTCGAACTGCAATATTCATGCACATAATAAAGCAGCTGACGCAAATCAATATCAGACATATTGCAAAAATTATACCCAGTTCTTCTGCGATTGCGGAAAAAATAAAATCTGCTTCTACGAAAGGAATGGATTCCGGTGTTCCCTTATATAAGCCCAGACCAAACCAGCCCCCACTCGATATTGCAAACAGGGACTGTGTAATCTGATAACCGGCTGAATCAATAACGCTCCAGGGATCCTTCCATGCCTGAACCCTGACCTGTACATGGCGAAACACCTTAAATGCAACATAGGCTGCACCACTTCCCCCTACAGCCCCTGCAAGCACATAGAGAAAATTTCTGGTTGCCACAAATACCATCAAAACATAGACTATGAAAAAAATCAAAGCACTTCCAAGATCCTTGGAAATAACCAATACAACAACATGGGCTGCAGCCACTACCGCAGTTGTAAACACTTCAAAAAAGCCGGAAGCCTGATAAAGGGCACTTGCCACAAAGAAAACAAAAAGTATTTTTACAAACTCCGATGGCTGAAAGGTAACTCCTGCAATCTTGAAAGAAAGCTTGCTTCCATAGGTTGTCTGTCCAAGGATCATGACAACTGATAAGGCAGCAATCCCTACAATGGCATATATCCACTTCAGCTTTTTCAAAAATTTAAACTTATGGACAAAAAAAGGAATCATAAGCGCTACCGCAAGGGATCCGGTGACAATAACAAACTGCTTTACTGCTTTGTTAAAGTCTAATCTTGTCAGAATTACAAATCCTATGCTGAGAAGCATACACATGTTATTGATCACGAGACGATTCGTTTTGGGATACAACATACGAAACAACATGATAGCCGCATATAGAACGATCTGCTGGAACGCATAAAAGAACAGGTAGGTAATGTCTCCGGTTTCAAAACAGATAACCAGAAAGCTACTAAAATGAAATGCAAACATCAGGATATTCTGTCTTGTATAAATTCCCCCTCTTCGATCCTCTTCTTCATATCGAAATACAGCAAAGCATTCATAAGTATATAAGGTGATCAGCAGGGCTATGACATACTTGGAAAATTCGCTGACATACAGTTCCATCTATTCTACTCCTCTTTTATAATGTCCGGTTGTATATTCCTGATAAGGAGGTTCCTCATTGCAATCAGAGTTTCTCATAAAAAAACGCATTACTTCTTCTGTTTCTTTCCCGTTTTCCGTTGTAAAATCAAGTCTACAGCAGGATAACTGCCTATTCTTATCCCGAACCTGCTTATGCAGAGACAGTGGTACACTGTTATAGACAACATTATAGCAACTCAGGCAGTCATTTAGTACCGGAAATGATTTCCCATATCGATCTTTCAAGATCGTAATCCCCGATTCCTTTTTGCAGATGCCTTCCGTCTTTCTCAGACAATTTGCCGATATCATCATCGGCAGTCTTCCATAGGACACTAAAGAACAGCTCAGATCAATTCCGTTGCAGGCATCCAGTAATTCCCTGATTTCACGGAAATTACACTCAACAGGAAGATAAAATTCCGCCACCTTCTGTTCGAAGAAGCTTATGCTTTCATGATTCCAAAGATACATCCCTGTATCCAACACAAGCTTGTCTTTGTCTGTACGTTCACTGAAAAAGCCATAACTCTCCATATTTCGTATCAGCACGCCGGAAAGGAATCCTATATCCAATGCATTTTGAATTTCTTCCAGATAACCGTATCCGTCATTTCTAACAATATACGGAGTTGCCGCATAGAACAAAGCAGTTCCGTTCTTTTCCTTATTTCTGCCTTTTGCAAGTCTTTGAAGTTCTTTCACTCCTTCACGTATGATAAGCCCGTAGTCAAGATAAATTCTTTCTGCATCAAATGAAAGAGCCGCCTGAAGCTGTTCTAATGTACTGACAAAAATATGCAGCTGGATTCCACGATGAGGCATAAGCTTCAAAGCTTTACTATCCCCGGCGATATGGTTTTCTGATTTGGAATCCATGATATTCTCTACTTTCCGTTCAGGCAGTGCTGCCTTTAAAAGCTTTTTCCTTTCTTCATATAGGAGACCATTTTCCCGAATCAGTTCTCTTTCTATCGAGGAAACCGCATTTCTTCGCAATTCATTTAAATCCCCTATCGGCATAAACACATCGCCTTGCATATTCACATTTACATCTTTAATTCTTATATTGGAATTACCGCTCTTTTGAATTTGCCCAACCACCTTATCTCCCGAAAGAGGCTGTCTGCGTGCCGTCTGCACAACAGCTCCCTTGCAGACTGTTTCAACACCTGATGCATTCAGTTTCAATTCTGCCGGTTTTCCTGCAATAAGAGTAATTTCCGCATTGGCATCTACCGCAGGTTTCTTCTCCAGATATTCCTGTTCAATCAACTGCATAAGCTTCTCATCTGTTGGGGAATACGCCGGAGAATCTAAGGAAATCATCTCTTTCCCATTATGTCTATGATAGTATCCATCTCCGATTTCACTTCGGATATAAAGTGCATTCAGCATCTCCATATCCTTTTCCTGCACATGATAATGCTCAGGATCTTCATAATAAAGATCAATATATTTGCGATATATAGCAGTAACTCCAGCAGCATAAACCGGCTTTTTCATTCTGCCTTCAATCTTAAAAGAATCAATTCCCGCTTCAATAAGCTGCGGAATCAGTTTGATTGTACACATATCCCTCATACTGAGAGGGTATTGCTCCCTGCCGTTACCGATTCGATAGGGAAGACGGCAAGGTTGTGCACATCTTCCTCTGTTGCCGCTTCTTCCCCCCAGGATACTGCTAAAAAGGCATTGTCCGGAATAGCAATAGCACATAGCCCCATGAATAAATGCCTCAATCTCTATTCCTGTACGACGCTTAATCTCTTTTATTTCTCCGAGAGAAAGCTCCCTTGCCGGGACAATCCTTGATACGCCCTCATTTTTCAAAATATTGATGCCGTAACTACCGGTTATTGTCATCTGGGTACTTGCATGGAGTTCCAGAAACGGGAAATGCCTTTTTATAAATCGGAGTGCACCTATATCCTGCACAATTACCCCGTCAAGTCCGCATTCATAATAAGGCTTTAAAAAGGAATAGATTCCATTTAGTTCATTTTCCTTAATAAGGGTATTGACTGTAAGATAAATTTTTCTTCCCAGTTCATGTGCGAGATGAATTCCCTCACAAATTTCCTCCCGGGAAAAATTATCCGCATACGCACGGGCTCCGTATTTTTCTCCGCCTAAATAAACAGCATCAGCCCCCGCATTTATTGCGCCCTTCAGAGCAACAAAATTTCCTGCCGGTGCCAGCAATTCCACTTTTTTCATTCCATTACCCATCATGATCACGAGTTACAAAAAGCTGTCCTTTTAAGACAGCCTTTTCGTTAATTTTTCAATTCAGTTTCCAATCTGACAATCTTTTTGGCACTTTCATTCACTTCATTTTGAAGTGCTTTCACACTCTTTTCTGTATTTTCAAGCTTAATCTGTGCCGCTATCAATTCATGCTTCAGATTATACAGTTCTTTTTCCTTACCTTGTATTTCTTCTTCTAATAGTGCAATCTGCTTTTTGGCCTTAAAATAATCATCTGCAATATTAAGCTGAAGTAATACATTCTGCGTATCCATAGGTTGTCTTTTAAATGATTCAACCTTGGAATACTCTGATGTCTTATTATTTATATATGAGGCAACCTTCTGCAAATATTCTTCACTTTCATATCCGCTCAGTGTAAACACCTTGCCACCGATAATTACTTCAGTATCCGTTTTAACTGACATCAGGTTCACCTCACTAACACAAAATATATTGTCTTCCGTTAATTGCTTATACAATATTTATTATAAGCAGATTATTGCGGAATTTCAAGTCCTAAATGATGATATGCCAATTCTGTTGCCACTCTCCCCCTCGGTGTTCTGTTAATCAGACCATTTTTAATCAGGTATGGCTCATAAACATCTTCAATCGTACCCGGGTCTTCACCAATTGCTGCTGCAAGTGTATCCAATCCGACCGGTCCTCCGCCAAACTTCTGTATCATGGTATTAAGCATATTTCTATCTATATGGTCCAACCCCAGTCTGTCAACATCCATCAAATCTAAAGCTGTTACAGCAACATTTTCTGTAATCACACCGTCATGCTTCACCTGTGCATAGTCACGGACTCTTTTTAAAATACGATTTGCAAGTCTTGGAGTCCCCCTGCTTCTCTTTGCCATCTCCAGAGCTCCTGCCGGCTCAATCAGAACGTCCAGAATCCTTGCTGAATGCATGATGATCATCTGCAGCTCCTCAACTGAATAAAATTCCAGTCTATGAATGATTCCAAAGCGGTCACGGAGCGGTGCTGTTAGAAGCCCGGCCCTGGTCGTGGCACCTACCAGCGTAAATTTGGGAAGATCCAGTCTGATAGAGCGAGCTGTAGGGCCTTTCCCGATCATAATATCTATTGCAAAATCCTCCATCGCCGGATAAAGTACTTCTTCCACCTGACGGTTTAACCGGTGTATCTCATCTACAAACAGCAGATCTCCTTCCTGAAGATTATTTAAAATAGCTGCCATTTCTCCCGGTTTTTCAATTGCCGGTCCACTGGTCACCTTCATATTGACTCCCATCTCATTTGCGATTATCCCCGCAAGAGTAGTTTTTCCAAGTCCGGGAGGTCCATAAAAAAGGACATGATCCAACGCATCTTCTCTTTGTTTGGCAGCTTCAATATAGATTTTCAGGCTATCCTTTATTTTTGACTGGCCAATGTAATCTTTTAACTTTTGGGGTCGAAGAGATCCTTCAATCCGAATATCTTCTTCCTGCAAATCAGTTTCTATCATTCTTTTCGTCATATTCCCTGTTCCCGCTCTCTCCTAAACATTCAAAACATATTTTTAAGTGCAAGCTTTAAGACTGTCTCCACATCCATATCATCCTCAATTTGAACTGCTTTTACCGCATGAAGAGCATCCGTCGCGGAATATCCTAATGCTGTCAGGGCTTCTACAGCCTCGTTCTTCGCGTGCTGATCCCCTCTTCCATTGCAGTCTGAATACTGATGAATCTCTTTCTGAACCAAAGTATCCTCTATTGAAATCTTGTCCTTCAAATCCAAAATCACTCGTTCTGCAGTCTTTTTTCCGATTCCGGGCGCTTTAGAAATGCTTGCAGCATCACCGGAAATAATTGCAAATCTTAAATCATCAGCACTCATAGCAGAAAGAATAGCAAGTCCACCTTTAGGACCAATTCCGTTTACCGTAATCAGTTTTTTAAAGATTTCAAGTTCATCCCGTGTCAAAAAGCCGAAGAGACTGAACATATCCTCGCGCACGCAGGTATAGGTATACAGCTTTATCTCTTCTCCAATCCCCGGTAGGCTTGCGGCAGTTCCGGTAGAAATTTTAATATTATACCCAATGCCACCCACATCAAGCACTACATTTTCTTCTGAGATATCATCAATTCTTCCTTTCACAAAAGCTATCATTCCAGAGGAACTCCTTTCAATATTACTTTTTTAACATAGGGCAGGACAAGTGAGGTCGCCATCCCAATCAGCAATCCGGTAATCAGCCCTGCAATTATCAAGACCGGTGCATAGTAAAGAACACTATAAGTTTTTACTGTAAATGCAGCAACCAAAAGCTGTCCCATATTATGCATAATACCTCCGCCGGCACTCACAACAGGAATATGAAATCCCCCGCTCCTTTTCATCAAAATCATAATAAATACACTGAGAAGTGCACCCACCAGGGAATAAATAATCACAGATAAATTTCCAAACAGAAAGCCACTGACAAGTGCTTTGACACATGTTAGCAACACCGCTTCCTTATAGCCGAAAAGATAAAGGCAAAGCACTACCGCAAAATTGGCAAGACCTATCTTAATTCCGGGAATACCGATCTGAAACGGAATCAACGTTTCAATGTAAGATAAAATCAGGGAAAATGCCGTTAATAGCCCTAAATATGCTGTTTTATTCTTCCTATCAGTAGGTGACTGCATCCAGCCTGCTCTCCTCCTTTGCCACAATACGAATCACAAGCTTATGCGGAAGGCAGATAATGCTTTCTCCATTTCGGGAAATTGCTCTCTGTTTTACGCAAAGCTTATCCGGGCAGTCAGCATCCGATACAAATGCCGTCCCGTCACTGATCATCAACAGATTGTATTCATCTTCTCCCCAGGTAACGATCACAATCTTATCTTCCTCTAAAGGATAGGCTCCAATCTGACTGCCATCCTGAATCACCAGAACAATATCCGCATCATTTTGATGAAAAAGTATACAGATACCCCATATCGTCAATGCCGAAAGAACGGCTCCCACCAGAAAAATAATGTCTTTTTTAACTTTGCTTCTACTCATGAAGCTATTTTACCATAATCGAACATATGTTTCAAGTGTTCCTGTCTGTTTTATCTGGACTTTCACAATGCCTTATGATACGATTTCTAGAGTATCATGGAAAACGTTTCAAAGGAGTACATAACATATGAGAATTGTATTTATTCGTCACGGCGAGCCTGATTATTCAAAAGATTCCTTAACTCCAAAGGGATGGCGTGAAGCAGAGCTTCTTGCTAAACGTATCAGCAAATGGAATGTTTCACAGTTCTACTGTTCCCCTCTCGGACGGGCCAGAGATACTGCTTCCTGTACCCTGAAGAGAATGAATCGTGAAGCCATAACACTTCCGTGGATGCGGGAATTTTCTTATCCTATTGATGATCCCGTAACCAAGCGCCACAGTATTCCCTGGGATTTTGTTCCTTCCTACTGGACAACACAACCCCTGATGTATGATATTGATCGTTGGACACAAACTGAAGTGATGAAGCAAAATCCTATGATTGAAACGGCTTATAAGGAGGTATGCCTGAATTTTGATGATCTTCTTTCTTCATATGGCTATGTCAGAGAACAAAACTTCTATCGCATGCCATCTAAAACAGAACGCTTTCTTGCAGGCACCGTAGCATCAGATGGCTCACCGGTTGCTGATCAGGAGAATGACAGTTCCGCCGAACCCACTATCGTATTTTTCTGCCATTTGGGAATTACCTGCGTGATACTCTCCCATTTACTGAATATTCCTTTCCCGCTCCTGGTACACGGATTTTTTCTTCCGACCACCTCATTAACGATTGTTTCCAGTGAAGAGCATTGGAGTAATGAGGCATACTTCCGCGTTCAGGCAATGGGTGATGTCCATCATCTTCTGGATGGCCAGGAACCGGTCTCTTCTGCAGGTTCCTTTGTCAAGGCATTTCAAGGATAAAAAAGAGTCGCCTGACGGCGACTCTTTTTTCAATTTGCCTTACAAAATCTTCTTTAATTCTCCGAGGTTTCTTCAGTAGTATCAATCGTCAGATATTTCAAATGCCCCTTCGGATCCGTAATCTGACAATTCTCTGTCAAAGCGGTCAGGTATTCTGATACGCTCTGTGATGAAAGCGTGTTGGAAATGTTCTCATCATCTGCCTCATCATAGTATCTGTCAATAAATTCTACCACGTAATATCTGCTGTTATCGGTATCTTCAAGAACAGCCATATCCCCTGCAGTTCTTCCATCATCATAAAGCCAATCAGCCACTACCGTTGAAAGACTTGATCGATATCTGCCTTCCGCGAGACTGTATTCCGTTTCAGGATCCTCATAGGTTTCCTTCATATCCTCCGTTGCATTTTCCACGCAGAGAGCTTCAAAATCTCCGCCCTCCTGATATGCCTTCAGCATTGCATCCGCCTTAGCCTTGTTCTCTTCCATTGCTTTTGTAACATCTTCCTCAGATGCCTCTGCATCAAGCCCGGTAGTGAACATAAAGCTTCGATAATCTACCTTGTCATAATCCAGTGCATTCTCATCATAATAAGACTTGATTTCCTCTGTCGAAGGCGCATAATCCTTCAGAAGCTTATCATAATAAGCACCAGCTATAATTCCATCCTTCACAAAATCCTCAATGTTATCTTTTGTTGCGTATGCTCCAAATACCTGCTTATAGTAATCTCCAAGTGAAGTCCCTGCTTCTTCTGCTGCAGATGCCACTCCCTCAAGGAAGCTGTCATATTCTTCCTGTGTGTCATAAACAAAACCGCTCTTTTCAGCATCATCCACCATTGCCTTGGTCTGTCTGATCTGTTCAGCCGTCATCTGATCGAACATATCCTTCCAGGTTAGTTCTTCCGTATACATCTGCTGATCATAAGGTACCGATGTATCAAGACCCATATAAGGAAGTATTGAGCCATAGGACATCATATAGCTACTCACCGTTGACTGATAGTAATAATCGTACTCAAGCTGGCTCACCTTGTGTTCCCCGACTTCAATATAGGTTCCATGGAGCGCAGTATTCTTTTTGATAATGGAATATGCCACAGATCCGACAACCAGAATCACAAGAACCGCAACAATCAAGGTTGCGATCAGCTTTGTCAGTTTATCCTGCTTTTTCTCTTTTTCTTTCTGTGCCCTGCGGGCTTCCATCTTACGGTCATATTTTGTCTGAACCTTCTGTTCATTGTTACCTTCAGGCGCAGTATTCTTAGCCATTTGTAAAGGTCCTCCTCTTTCTATCGTTTATCAAACTTTTTCACTTTTGCTATTCTATCACATTTCTAATTAGAAGAAAACCTTTATTTCTGATTAATATAATTTACCAAGCCTTCTGCAGCTATGATTTTCTGCATAAATTCCGGAAATGCCTGGCCTTTAAACTGCGTTCCTTTGGTCAGATTCTTAATGATACCGCTGTCAAAATCAACTTCTACTTCATCGCCGTTTTCAATTCCCCTTGAGGCCTCCGGGCACTCAATAATCGGGAGCCCGATATTGATAGCATTTCTGTAGAAAATTCTGGCAAATGTCTGTGCAATAACACAACTAACACCTGCCGCCTTGATTGCAATCGGCGCATGTTCTCTGGAAGAACCACAACCGAAATTTTTATCAGCTACAATAATGTCTCCTTTATGTACTTTCTTAATAAATTCCTTGTCAATATCCTCCATACAATGGGTCGCAAGTTCCGCAGGATCTGAGGAATTCAGATACCTAGCAGGTATAATCACGTCTGTATCTACATTATCTCCATATTTAAAAACAATTCCTTTTGCTGCTTTCATAGCTTCCTCCTTATCCTTCTTCAAAGCTGGCAGGGACAGGAAATTTTCCCTGTGATTGCACTTGCCGCTGCGACAGCCGGGCTTGCAAGATAAATCTCGGAATTCACGTGTCCCATACGTCCTACAAAGTTACGATTGGTGGTAGAAACACAGCGTTCCCCGTCTGCAAGGATTCCCATATATCCTCCGAGACATGGTCCGCAGGTAGGCGTGCTCACCACTGCACCTGCCTCAATAAAGATCTTTAAAAGTCCTTCCTCCATTGCCTGCATATAAATTGCCTGTGTGGCAGGAATGACAATACAGCGCATTCCCTTCGCTACATGTCTGCCCTTCAGAACCTCTGCGGCAATACGCATATCATCAATTCGTCCGTTCGTACAGGAACCGATCACTACCTGATCAATTGGAATGTCCTCTGTAATTTCATCAATGGTTTTCGTGTTTTCAGGAAGATGGGGGAACGCAATGGTCGGACGAAGGGTACTCAGATCAATCGTATATTCTTCCTCATAGACTGCATCTTCATCTGCTTCATAAACCGTATAGTTTCTGTTTGAATGCTCCTTCATATAGGCAGTCGCCAGTTCATCAACCGGAAAAATTCCGTTTTTTCCGCCTGCTTCAATTGCCATATTGGCAATGGTAAAACGATCATCCATCGTCAAATTCTGGATTCCTTCTCCCACGAACTCCATAGATTTATACAAAGCCCCATCTACACCGATCATACCGATAATATGCAAAATGACATCCTTACCGGAAACCCATTTGGAAGGCTTGCCGATCAGATTAAACTTAATTGCTGCAGGGACTTTAAACCATGCTTTCCCGGTAGCCATACCGGCAGCCATGTCGGTACTTCCGACGCCTGTTGAAAAAGCTCCCAATGCACCATAGGTGCAAGTATGAGAATCAGCGCCGATAATAACATCTCCGGCAACCGTCAATCCCTTTTCCGGTAATAATGCATGTTCAATTCCCATTTCCCCAACTTCAAAATAATTGGTTATCTCATTGCGACGTGCAAACTCTCTTACACATTTACAGTGTTCTGCAGATTTAATATCCTTGTTAGGCACAAAATGATCAGGTACCAGGGCAATTTTATCCTTATCAAACACCCCGTTCACATTCATTTTCTCCATTTCCTTAATCGCAACCGGGCTGGTGATGTCATTTCCAAGCACCAGATCCAGATTTGCCTCAATCAGTTGTCCGGCCTCCACCTTATCAAGTCCTGCGTGGGCAGCTAATATTTTTTGAGTCATTGTCATTCCCATGCTCATTTCCTCCTGTTTCTCTTCCTATATGGGATTTATTGGAAAGCCCCCATGGAATCGTGATTCCACGAGGGCTTCCGTCAAGGCTGTTTTCTTTCACCATTAGTTGTTGATCAGCTTATCATTCTCATTATTCCAGCTGTAGAGCTTACGGATTTCCTTTCCAACCTGCTCCGAAGGATGTTCGGCTGCCAGCTTTCTCATCGCTTTAAAGTGAGCCTGCCCGCCTGCTGAAGACATATCAAGCAGGAAGTCTTTTGCAAAGGTACCGTCCTGAATATCCTTCAGAATCTTCTTCATGGTCTTCTTAGTTTCATCTGTGATGATCTTAGGACCTGTAATATAATCGCCATACTCAGCTGTATTGGAAATGGAATATCTCATTCCCTCAAAGCCTGACTGATAAATCAGGTCTACAATCAGCTTCATTTCATGAATACATTCAAAATAAGCATTTCTGGGGTCATAACCTGCTTCTGTCAGTGTTTCAAAACCGGCCTGCATCAATGCACAGACACCGCCGCACAGAACCGCCTGTTCACCGAACAAATCTGTTTCTGTTTCTGTTCTGAAGGTTGTCTCAAGAACACCTGCTCTGGCGCCGCCGATTGCAAGCGCATAGGCAAGTGCCTTATCAAGTGCCTTTCCAGTAGCATCCTGGTGAACTGCAACCAAACAGGGAACGCCTTTACCAGCCTGATATTCACTTCTCACTGTATGTCCGGGTCCCTTAGGCGCGATCATAGTAACATCAACGTTCTTGGGAGGTACGATCTGGTTGAAATGAATATTAAATCCATGAGCAAACATCAACATATTTCCCTCTTCCAGATTCGGCTCAATGTCCTTCTTGTACATAGCAGCCTGTAACTCATCATTAATCAGAATCATGATGATATCCGCTCTCTTTGCAGCCTCTGCTGCAGTATATACTTCAAATCCCTGTGCCTGCGCCTTAGCCCATGATTTGGAGCCTTCATAAAGACCGATAATGACATGACAGCCTGATTCCTTCGCATTTAATGCATGTGCATGTCCCTGGCTGCCGTAACCGATAACTGCGATTGTTTTGCCTTCCAATAAAGACAGGTTACAATCCTCCTGATAATAAATATTTGCCATTTTATTGACTCCTTTCCTATGAGGTTCTTCCTCCGGAGACTTATGTCTCCAAAATAATATACTAAAAGGGCACTCAATATGTCCTCAAAGCTTCTTACAGATAAGTAACGTTCTCCGTTCCTCTTCCCAATCCTGCAATACCGGTCCTTGCAAGCTCCAGTATCTCATATCCCTCTAAAAGATTAATAAATGCGTCAATCTTTGCCTGGTTTCCGGTCAGTTCCACGATCAGGCTGTCAGAGGCAACATCAATGATCTTGGCACGAAAAATATCGGCCACTGCAATTACACCCTGCCTCTCCTTACTGTCTGTCTTCACCTTAATCAATGCCAATTCTCTGTAAACACTGTTTTCAGGCTCCAGCTCCTTAATATCTCTGACATCCACAAGCTTTGCTACCTGCTTCTCTATCTGATCCAGAATTTCATCATCACCGGAAGCTACAATCGTGATTCGAGTGAATCTGGGATCCGCAGTCACACCTGCCGTAATACTTTCAATATTGTAGCCTCTTCTTGAGAAAAGACCTGAAATCCGGCTCAGTACACCGGAGGTATTGTCTACCAAAAGCTGAAAAACCTTCTTACGCAATTTTTCATCCTCCTTAGTATTTGACCAATATTTTATCAATTCAGACTATAAAAGTCAACTTACATAATTAATAGGTTTATTGATTTATTTTAATCTGTTTCATTACATTTCTGAAGAGCCAGCGTGCCGGTACGCGCAACCTCCACAATGCTGACTGACTTGAACATACTGATTAACAGCTGTACCCTTTCCGGAGTATCACACATCTGTATCAGCATCATATTTTTTGACATATCTACAATCTGTGCTTTCATAATATCACAGATTTCCATAATATCCCGGCGGTTTGACTTATTATATTTTACCTTCATGAGCAAAAGCTCTCTGCTGATGCTGCTTGTTTCCCCAAAGGTTTTCACCTTAATGACATCCAGCTTTTTGTTCAGCTGTTTTTCAATCTGTTCTATGGTACGGCTGTCTCCGCTGCTGACAATAGTCATACAGGATACCTCCGGATCATCCGTCTCACCCACCGCAAGGGAATCAATATTAAAGCATCTCCTGGAAAACAGACCTGCAACCTTGCACAATACACCGGAACGATTTTCTACCAGCACAGAATAGATTCTTTTCATGTCTGCTCCTCCTTATCTCACCAGATCCATAGGATCTATCATACATTCTAAAAGTACAGATTCCTCTTCTTTCAGAAATTCATCAAGTACCTTTTCTGCATGCTCCATATTTTCAAGTCTTAAAAATTTCATATCATAGGCTGCAGAAAGCTTCTCTAAATCAGGACTGCCTGACAAATCCACCACCGAATAATTGTCTTTATAGGTATAGTGCTGGTACTCTCTCACCATCCCCAGATAGTTATTCTTAAGTACAACAATTTTCACCGGTATATTGTGCTGACGCATTGTGGCAAGTTCCATCATGGACATTTGGAAGGAACCGTCTCCACAGACAGCAACGACCTGTCTCTTGCGATCTGCAAGCTTAGCTCCCATCGCTGCCGGAATAGAATATCCCATGGTTCCCATACCGCCGGAGGTAAGAAATTTTCCTTTTTTCACAATATGATATCCGCATGACCAGATTTGGTTCTGTCCTACATCTGCTACATAAATTCCATCCTCCTGCATCTTTTCCGATAGCATCGTAATGAAGCCGGCCGGGTCCACATAGGCCGCATTCGGTTTTCGTTTTGGTTCCATCGTATTCCTATAGCCCGCTAAGCTGGAAATCCATTCCTGATGTTCACAGGAAAAATCCTGTTCCAAAAGATCTTCAAAAATATGTTTTGCATCTCCTACGAGCGGGATCGCCGGTCCTACATTTTTACCGATTTCCGCCGGATCCACATCAATGTGGATCAGTACTTTATTTTCCGTGATCAGATCCGGCTGATTTACCGCACGATCTGCCACTCTTGCTCCAACCATAATCAGCAGGTCTGATTCATTCATGGCTCTGTTTGCATAGGGCTTCCCATTATTACCCACCATGCCGAAATATAACGGGTGCTCCGTAGGCATGGCTCCAATCCCCATCATTGTGGAGACAACCGGGATTTTATGCTTTTCTGCAAATCTTCGCAGTTCTCCTTCTCCTTCAGAAAGCAGGACTCCTCCTCCGGCACAAATAATTGGCCTCTTTGCCTTTTCAAGCTCAGCAGCAACTTTTTTAATCTGCACCATATTTCCCTTCACGGTAGGCTTATAGGTGCGCATGGATACCGTTTCCGGATAGGTGAATTTTTTCATTTCCGCATTTTGAATGTCAATAGGGACATCGATCAGTACAGGTCCCTTTCTTCCGGTACTGGCAATATAAAAAGCCTCCTTAAAGATTCTCGGAATATCATTGACATTCTTTACCAGATAACTATACTTGACAAAGGACTCTACAGCCCCCGTTATGTCGGCCTCCTGAAAGACGTCACTTCCAAGTAATGTTGAGTTCACCTGCCCGGTAATGCAGATGAGTGGAATGCTGTCTGCAAAAGCAGTGGCAATTCCCGTAATCACATTGGTTGCTCCCGGCCCCGATGTCACAGCACAAACGCCCACCTTACCGGATACTCTTGCAAGCCCGCTCGCCGCATGGGCAGCATTCTGCTCTGTTCTTATTAGTATTGTCCTAATCTTCGAATCAAGTATGCTGTTGTAGAAAGGACAAATAGCCACACCGGGATAACCAAAAACATATTCAACGCCTTCCTCCTCCAAACATTTAACGATTGCATCTGCTCCTATCATCTTATCAATTCCTTCCTATCCTTAGCGTTTTATCTCATCTGCTATTTCTTAAACTTACCAAAAAAATTGGCAAGAGGCTCCACCACATCCCCAAGATCCTTGATTGCACTGTTCAGGCCTTCAAAATCTATCCCTTCAATTTTTTCCATGACTTCTGTCATGGTTTCAGAATTATCTGTAATAAAGGTATCCATATTATCCCCCATCGTCGTAATAGATTCGCTCATGCTTGTGACACTTTCTATTGCCGCATTTGCCAGTATAATAGTCTCGGATGCCTGTTCCATAATATCATTTGCTTTCTGAACAGTCACAAGTGCCTTCGGAACAACAAGTACGATGCCCATAACAATGCTTACAGCAATCACAAGCGCAGCAACCGTTCTGACTCTTTCATAAAACAATTGCTTTTGAGAATTATTCACAAGTTCTTCCAGCAGAGAGTTTTCTGTAGTCTTTTGTACTTCCTTATCATCCATTACTTTTCCTCCATCCCCAACAGATGCTTTGCTACACGAACTGCCTCTGCCGCATCTGCAGAGTAGCCGTCTGCACCGATCTCTTTGGCATATTCCGGTGTGACCACTGCTCCGCCCACCATAATCTTTGCTGAGACCTTCTGCATCTTTGCATATTCAATAACCATCTTCATTTCCTGCATGGTGGTTGTCATAAGTGCGGAAAGCATAATCAGGCTTGCCTTCTTTTCTATTGCTTCCTTAACGATGACCTCTCTTGGAACATCCTTTCCAAGATCAACCACCTGAAATCCATGATTTTTCATCATAAGAATTACCAGATTCTTTCCGATATCATGAATATCTCCGGCAACCGTTGCAGCCACCACCACCGGCATCTCTTCGCTCTGGTCTGCCGTTGCAAGCAAGGGCTCAAGATATTCAATGGAAAGCTTCATCGTCTCAGCACTGGCAATCAACTGTGGAAGGAAATATTTCCCCTGATCAAACAATTCCCCCACCTTATCGATCGCCGGGAGAAGCATTTCATTTAAAATCCGCTGTGCCTGCTCTCCGCTGTCAATGGCTGCTTTTGTATGTTCTTTTATCTGTTTTCGGTTTCCCTTCAGAACATCCTGATAAATCTGTCCCTCTATAGCCTCATCCATTGCCCCGGATGACACCTTGTTTTCCCCGGCTGTTTTCTTTCCGTCACTCTTAACATTACTTTCAGGATTTGGAACAGTCTGGTTGCTCACGGTAACAGGCTTTCTTTCCTTATAGACTTCCATACGCTCTATATATCGAATATCGCCTTCTTCCTTATTCAGTAAAAGGTCTGATGCAAAAGCAATATTGACAAGCAGGTCCTGCGAAGGATTGGCAATTGCCATGGTAAGTCCTTCCTGTATGGCCATCGCCAGAAAAGCAGTATTGACAAAGCTTCTCTCCGGAAGGCCAAAGGAAATATTAGACAATCCACAGGTAGTTGCAAACCCATTTTTCTTGCAATAGCGGATTGTCTCAAGAACCTCCCTTGCAGCAGCGGGATTTGCCCCCACAGTTGCCACAAGTCCATCCACTACAATGTCTTCTTTTTTCATTCCCATATCAAGGGCCATCCGGCTGATCCTGTCGATAATTTCTATTTTCTCTTCCAAATTTTCCGGCAGGCCTTTATCTGATAATGGAAGCAGAATGAACATGGCTCCGTATTTTTTAGCTATGGGGAGAAGCGCTCTCCATTTTTCCTCTTCGCCTGAAATGGAATTAATGAGGGCCCGCCCCGGATATCTGCGAAGAGCTTCCTCAATCACATCAACATGACTGGAATCAATAGACAACGGCAGATTGGACATCTGCAATACCTCATCCATTACCTGCAGTAATACTTTTTTCTCGTCAATTCCGCCCATTCCTACATTGATATCGAGCAAGGCGGCTCCGCATTCCTCCTGCTCCTCGGCAAAGGAAATCACCATATCAAGGCAGTCTTCCCGGAGCTGTTCCTGCAGTTTCTTCTTTCCTGTCGGATTGATTCTCTCCCCCACGAGCATAAACGGCGATTCCAGGTCAAAAGCAACCGTTTTTCTCTCGCTGGTCAGATACCGGATTCCTTCTTTGTAATGCTTTTGAGGAGTCAAGTTCTTTGTTTCTTCAGCCAGCCTCTTGATATGCGCAGGCGTAGTGCCGCAACAGCCTCCCAGGATACCGGCTCCGGCTTTTACCAGTGCTTTCATTTCCTGTGCAAAGGCTTCCGCTTCCATACCGTAAATGGTTTCTCCCTGCTCATTCAGCGAAGGCATTCCCGCATTTGGTTTGGCAATCACGGGAATTTCCACCACTTCTGCAATTTGCTCAATCAATGAGATCATTTTGTCCGGTCCGGTAGAACAGTTGGCACCGACAGCTGCCGCTCCCAGTTTTTCCAGCGTAATTGCTGCTGTCACGGCATCCGTCCCGTATAAAGTACGTCCGTTTTCCTCAAAGGTAAGTGTCACAATTACCGGCAGATCGCAGACTTCTTTTGCGGCAATCAATGCCGCCCTTGTTTCCTGAAGGCTCATCATTGTCTCAACAGCGATCAGATCCACCCCAGCCCTGTCAAGAAGAGTGATCTGCTCCTTATAAACCGAAATTAATTCCTCAAAATCCATGTTTCCCATAGGAGCAAGCTGACGTCCTGTCATCGTCACATCACCCGCGACTAATGCCTTCCCCGCCGCTGCTCTTATAGATAGTTTTACAAGACGTTCATTTATTTCCTCAATCTGATCTTCCAGTCCATATTCCTTCAGTTTTATCCTGTTCGCCGTAAAGGTGGGGGCATAAATAATATTACTGCCAGCTTCTATGTATTCCTTCTGCAAACCGATCAACACATCAGGATGGTCTAAAATCCATTTCTCCGGACATACCCCTGAAGGCATTCCACGTTTCATCAGGTTAGAGCCGGTAGCTCCATCTAAATAGATCAATTTGTTTTCTGTCAGTTTTTTAAAATTTTTCCTGTTCACTCTTAAAAACTCCATATTTCTTACTTATCCCTATTGCTTTTTCAATGTTAACATAATTTTATCAAAACTACAATTTACAA
>JAHAYJ010000098.1 GCA_018384375.1 Lachnospiraceae bacterium | reverse complement strand
AATAATTACAGTACTCTTCGTCACAATAATCCGGATCGCTTTCCGCAATTCCCTCTTCAACATCCACATTACTTTTCTCATTAAAAAGAGGATTTTGTTTTATAACACGCACCATTTCCGCACATGCTTTTTCTCTGTTGTCCCAAACTCCATGTATCTTACAGGCGACACTTGTTTCTCTTTCTTCAACCAATATATACACCTTACTCATCAAATTTGCTCCTTTCATCGACTAGTTCTATTATGGCTTCACGAATTACAACAGATTTTTTTAACCTCATTTTTCTGCAATATGCTTCTAAACGTTTGACGGTAAACTCATCCATTCTTATTGTACACACATGATCCATATTGTTTTCACATTTTGGTCTTCCCATTTTTGCCATTAACATCACCTCATATATGCATTATACTTTTTGTAATACAAAATGTCAATGCTTTTTTCGAACGTTTGTTCTTGTATTTGGATAAAAAAACGCTATTCGTAGTAGATTACTACTAACGAATAGTGGCTATTTCTTTGGATTTATTTGAATTCCACGCATGAGCCTTAGTAGTCTAAACAGTAGTATTTCCAAGGCTTTCCGCCATATTTTGCCGTACTCTGCCCCACTTTGCAAAGCCCTGCATTATAGTAAAACTGGAGTGCCGTGGCAGATGAACATAAGCTAATACTTTTGTCACGAAAATCGTTATTTAGTAGAACCTACATCTCTGAAATATTGAAGTATTCCATTGCAGCCTCTACGCATTCTTTTATTAATTCCTCATGTTTCTTATAATCATCAAATCCACCAAGCTTTACTCGGTACTGTTTCCATCGGCTTTCATATGTAACATCCAATCCAACATCTTCAAGCTTTGATGAGAGTTCTGGATTCTCGTTTGTTTTAAATATGAAGTGAAGAAACGATTTCTTCGGCTTAAAGGAAATAAAGTTCTTTGCGACTCCATCCTTTACCAAGCCGATATAGAACTTATTGTATTTCAGTTCATATCCTGTAGTGTACTTATCGAGGTCAGAGAAAATGGCATCCACGTCCTTCATGACTTTCTTTGTGCTGCGATTCTCCCAATAATTACGGTCAGTAACTTCGTACTCGTCTTCTTCATCAGTTCCGGGATTGATACGGTCAATTACTTTTGTAAACGCAAGTGAAATATCATCTCCCACCTTATAAGCAGACATCTGCAATGCTATAAGTGGAATTGCTCCGTTGAACAAGCTAATAACATTCATGAATCGGCCTGTTATTTCCTCAGCAATAATAACAGCACAATGGTCATATTGCGGATATCTCTTCTTTTCTGTATCCCAATACTCGATAGTTCTTATAATGTGGCTCGGATCTGTAGCACCAAGCTGAATCTCGATTTCATAACGAGCATCATTGTCTACAGTTCCCATCAGAATATCTAGTCGTCCGCCAGCAGGTTGGATGCGTTCTCTCTGAATAGGAGTTAGCTCTCCAAGGCCTAATACTTCTGGATGCTCAAAAATAAATTTCTGAATCAAATCCTCTTTGATCTCGGGATGATTTTTTAATGATATTTTCTTAAGATTTACCAAGTTTGCCATACTTACCACTCCTCATAACAATAGTAGAAATTATTATACCTTCTACAATACTATAACATTGTGGGAACAATTTTACCAGTAAAAAGCACCCAGTTCAAAGACCTGAGTGCTGTAGAAACTTATGAATTTCGTATTACAAGCCAACAAGAATTAATCCTGTTTTGCAATCACCTTTGTTATGGTAGCTACCGCACCAAACAGAACGCCCGCTACCGGCCAAATGATCCATGTGATCTCCCATCTCATAGTAATGAAGCTGACTGCCAGATAAAGGGCTGTAGCAAGACTCCAGTAGATACTACCAATACGCTCCACCATTTTGTTGGAACCTTTGTTCTTTCTTTCGTAATCGCCCTCCTGAAGAAGTTTCTGATAGCATCCCCATTCCATACCGCTTCTAATGAATATATTAACGGCAACAGCAACAATGATAAATAAGAAGCAAAGACCTGCTATGCTAACATAATCCGGTACTTTTAAGCAAGATACTATAAGCAATGGTACCGGGCTTATGATACACATAACAACACCGACTGCAATACTTGCTGTGTGGCGATCTGCCATAGCATTCTTCTTTTCTTCTACCATACCACTAACACCGTAAGCCGTCTCTATTTCCTCCTTCTCAAGGAACTCATAGTTCCCTAATACAGTACCGTTCATAATGAAGGAAAAAACCGCATATGCAACCATCAAAAGTAATGCGACAATTCCGATTATCGTTGCAGCCGCTTCAGAAATACCAAATTTCGCTTCTTCACTAAGACCACAAAGCAAAATAAGTAACACAGGGGATAATATGCATAAGGAAACAGCATTTGCAATTCTCGGACCACGTTCTTTAATAATATGTATGTAATCATTTGCTTCTTCCATAGAAACCCTGCGTACCGGGGTAGCACTAATACTCTCTTCTCTGGTAACTACACCGTTCTCTTCCGGTTCGATTTCATCTTTTAATAAGTAGTCTGTAGATACTCCAAACAATTCTGCCATAGCAATAATCTTTTGTAAATCCGGAATCGCCTGAGCGCCTTCCCACTTAGATACCGATTGTCTCGATACATTTAACTGTTCTGCAAGTTCCTCCTGAGACCAGCCATTCTTTTTTCTTTCATTCATAATTTTGTCTGCTAAAATCATTTTTCTCTCTCCTCATAAAATGCTTTGTTTATTTGTAACCAGCCTTTTGCGTTGTGCTTCAAGACACTTCTGAATCTACTAAAATGGCCAGTTGCCAACCACCAATTTAACCATTCAATTTGTCAACCGATGGTTGCAATCGCATATTTATGCGGCTTTCAGTCTTTTTGTAAGTCTTCTGTCTCTAGGTCTCTCCACAGCAATCGGCTTTGATTTATACCCATAACTCCAAGCTATTCTCCTTCAGAAGGAAATCATTTCTTCATAAGCTCAGATAATCCGTCAAGCAACGTCGGAACCCATACATCATAATGTCCCATACCTTCATATTCTTTATAAATCAGATTCATCCCCTGATATTCTCTCTTTTCCAAACGTTTTACAAATTTATTGATCGGATTAATAAAATCAACCTTGTCTTCATCACCACCAACACTCATATAGATATTCACATCAAAATTCTCATTTCCATATTTGTGATAATATTTATCTTCATAGTCTGCCAAAGGCAAGCCATTGGTGGATTCGAAAAATGTAGGACTCGCTAAGATATAATTACGAAATACTCCCTGGGTGATTCCATCATTCTGAAACATACTATAAACCATGAAAAATCCACCATAGGAAGCTCATAACTATCCGGATACCCTATTCCAACTAAAATGAACTCCCTGATTTCCCCTGACTCATACAATCTGTTAGAGATTGATAATCTTCTCTTCTCCAATTGCAATCCGTCAAATACACTACCGGATACTTTTGGGTAGCATCATATTCCTTAGGAAGGCATACATCAACAACAAACGTATCCTTCTTTCACTGTTTCTACTTCCTGAGGTGCAGATGCCACCTGCGATTCAGAATCTTCTTTTCCACATGCTGATAGCATCCCACACTGGAACATAAATGTTGCACTTGCAAAAATGCCTCATACCCTTTTCATTATTTCAATCCTCCCAATAAACTATTTGTTATTTACATCATCACCATAAATTCTTTTCATATAGCAGACATTACATCCCGGATGTCCTGTATTACCTATTCGATAATCGATTCCGGAAAAGCCGTACTTGGTGTAAAACCTTTTCGCTGCTATCATATTCTCCATGGTCTCAAGATAAACAACCTGATAAAAATGTTTTGCATAGTCTAAAGCAGCATCCATTAGCATCTGTGCCACCCCAGTACCTCGAACCTCCGGCAGGCAGTACATTTTCTGAAGTTCGCAGATCTTTTGGTCCTCGGCTCCATTCAAAGTTCCAATACCGACTCCACCGACAATCCTGCCCGCTTCATCCTCTACAACCCAATACCGATTTCCTTCACTGCTATAAACTTCCGAAAATCGGTTCAAATATGGATCCCCCCAAGCAGTACCTTCATGATCTGCACCAAACTCAATTAAACAGGTACGGATGACAGCTTCAACCGCTAAATTATCTCTTTTTTCTATGGTTCTTATTGTATAGCTCATTTCGAAATCCCCAAAATGTCCGGTTATTCTTATCAATTTTCTTTACTCAGGAACAGTCGTTTTACCGTTTCATAAGCCAGTTTAGGCCTTCTGTATTCGTCGACAACACCCTTATTGTTCATGGTTCTCGGTCTTGTCCCGAACCAGCTGTCGCATACTCTGCAATCGCAGAACTGCCAGATGTAAATGCCGTTGCAGCTTTCCTTTCTGTTTTCTTCCTGTTATGTATAATATATTAACCTTATTAATGTATTTTTTCAATGAAACAATTTAAAGGCTCCGAATGGAGAAATTTCCTATAAAGCAATGAATAAAGCCTAGTCAATCAACGGCTAGGCTTTTCCTAAATCTAAATCTTAAAACTGTATGTTACCGCGGAATAATATCATCTCCAATAGGAGTACCCATTATTTCTTTAACCTTCTCGACATCTGACGAGTATTTCTCAAGAGTCATCCACAGCTTGATATACACAGCGACAGGTGAAATCAGAGGTAAAGTAATCACCTGAAGCTCTTTCCAAATTTTCACGCTTTCGTAATCCAGTCCACCGTTGGCACCGGACAGAAAAACAGGCACTCTGGCTATCGAAGCGGTTTCCAAAAAACGTTGCATACCCGGCGTAACACTGCAAAGTGTTCCTGAATGATAGGTTTCCAAAAGGATTGCTTTCAAAGGATCCAGCTTATTCAGATTCGGATAAAACATACCAGGGTAAGGGAAAATACGTAAAATTCCGGAATTCCATTTACTTGGTAATGCCAACTCCTCTGTCGAAGAATTATTCTGTGTGTATTTATCATTTGGAACAAAAGTATCATCAGCTTCCATAGTGCCATAGTATTGATTTAGGACGCTGTGTAAATCGTCGTTGCAGGGAAGATGCCAAAGCAGTCTTGTCCCCTTATGAACATAAACTACGCCATCATTATTCTTATATGGCACGAAAACCCCTTTACCTGCCTTTGCCATAATGAATTCTACAGCGGCGTGGAAATTATCAAGTCCGTTTGAAGCCGGATCCTCAAGCACATAATTACTGGATACCAGCATCACAGGAACGTTTAAATCCGGGAATGAATACTGAAGAGCTGCCGCAGAATATTGAATGGTATCCGTACCATGTGTAATAATAATTCCATCGTACGGTTTGTTCATATGCTCTTTAACACATTTGCCAAGCAGTGCAAGATGTTCTCCTGTCAAATTCTCGCTAAGTAATGTATATGGCTCTACGATATCAAAGGTAACATGATGATGATTTCTGGGTTTATATAGTTCAAGCAGCTTATAGGTTTTGCTTGCATCAGTAGATATATAACCATCACTTACTGTACTACCGATGGTGCCACCGGTAAAAATCACTAAAATACTCAATTTCTATTCCTCTCCTTTAAATGCAACCTTAAATGTACATTCTGATTTAAAAGTATTCTTCATTGGACAATTCTCCCTTGTACATGTCAATTGTATGTCGTTTGACAACAGCTTATTCATAACACCGGTACAATAGCCCTTGATGTAAGCACATACCTCATTATGTCCGTCAATGTCAACGAAAAAGCAATCGCGAATACATAAGTTTCCACTCAGAGTGCCATTATCCTCATCCAAATCAATATTGGAAATAAACTTACCCCATCCTACCTGAGAGTCAAATTCACACCATCTAGTGATTTTGTCGTGAAGTTGGATTCTTTCCTTTTTCCATTGATTATTCAGAAGCATTCCGAAGTTCCTCCCACAGTCATACCCGCACTTAAAAAACACCTCTGAACCCTTCTCAGGACCAATCTCCTGGTAAATCGTTCTCATCATCGTTAAGAATGTATCTTGACGGAAACTGACATTCCGCATACCATCCTTTGGATTGTACATGATGCCCAATTCCGAATCATAGTCAAAAATCACTTGATCCTCTTCAATACTATCATGATCTTCCTTTTTCTTTTCTCTTTCTTTGTTCTTTTCACTCTCTCTTATTTTTTGAAGCTTTCCCTCAATAACCCTCACTAAATAACCGAAAACGTTATCAATACTATTATCATGAGCAATTACTCTCTGCGTGTTCCCTATCTTATAGATCAAGTTATTCAGTTGATCATCGTCGCAGGGATCAATCTGTAATTCAATGACTGCCTTATTGTAATTAGTAGCAAGAGTCAATTCATGATTTACAAATTTGCTTTCCAGACTGGCCGGAGACTCTATTAGCAGCACAATTTTGCAGGCTCTGATCGCATTCGGAACAATATCTTCGTGGTTTTCACCACCTACAATATCCTCCTCATATAAAAAGCAATTAAGGTTTTTTGACATCAGACGAGATTTTACGTATCTTGCCAAATCAATGTCTGTGCTTGAACAACTAATAAATATTTCCTTATTTTCACTATCTGTACTCATAGTAGTGACCCCCTCTTTTGTACTGTGTAACCAGTTTCTGTACTGGCTACGCCAAAAATATTATATCATTTTTGTATAATTATTCAATGCTATGCTTTTGATTTTGCAACATACTTCATCAAGAGTGGTGTCAGGTCATACACACATGTCTCTGGTCTCTTTTTTACAAGATCTTCCCAAGGCAACATACATGGATTTTCCAGATTGGATACATTCTTATTACCATCTATGCTTTTCCAACCGGCAGATGCCATAAAATAACACCATCTTCTGTGTTCCATTCGTGAAAACTCACTGATTACCGGATAAGCTTTTGTATCACTCTGAAGCTTTACAAAAGAATCCAAATCTGTTTTATAGCGCCAGATACCATTTTGAAATTCCAACAATTCACTGTCTTTTCCGAACCATGATTCCATCATTTCATCCGTGACGTCCTTAAGGAACAACTCATTAATGCTCTCATGTTCAGCCTGAGCTCTGCTTGAATTTCGATGAAACAGAGACATCTCTCTCCACAGGCGAAGTTCTCTTTCTTCTTCTGTTTCACCCTTGATCTCATCATTGTTGTCATAAATCAGATTAATTGTTTTATATGACCTGTTAAATCTCTTTGCTCTGGAATCAATATCATCTATTAGTAAGCCTTTCAGTGAAAGAGCATCCCTTGTAGCTTCAATCGCAAAGACATTCCTATAGGTCTTATTATTGTCTGACAGATATTTCTCCATTCGTTTATCAAATTCCATACGTATTCCGATAATCGTTTGTTTCGAACTGTACTTATGTACCTTTGACAGACAATGAAGTGCCGTATCTTGATCTTCAATACAGATTGCCACATAGGTAAATGGATTTACTTCTCCAAGCTCCTTCAGAAGCAAATTAAACTGCTGATAACGAATATCCATATTTCGGAACCGGATTCTAATGCTTCCATCTGCATCCTCCGACGATATGACCAAATCATCTCCATCCGGTTTTACATATTCTTCACGGAACGCATTAGTAAATATACTCTTCTTTTTCTCTATTTCGAAATCAACCACGTCAATCATAATCTGATTGTTGCTTCCTGTCACACCCATGTTCATTGTCTGGAGTAAAATCTGTTGACCAAGCTTTCCAAATCCTACTATCAGCAAATGCAAATCCCATTGATTCATATTAGTTATTTCACTGTTCAGATAGTAACTATGAAGTGGATGCTCCTGCAGAATCTTTCGTATCCTTAGCTCTGGAACATTGATGATTTCCAGGTCATAGTCAAAGCTTAATTCACCGTTCCCATACTTCTTTTCTTCTTCCTTCAAGGAATCAAAATAGTCCTCAAGAATTCTTTCTATTCCGCCATCCTCACACCTGCAAAAGAATTTGATATTTTCCTTTTTCCCGTTCTTTTTGAAGTATTCTTTTACAACATCCGAATGGAATAACATATATAGTGAAAAATTCTTTGTCGATGACTCTTCAAACAAAATCACATCTTCTACCAGTTCCGCTTCGATTCTTTTCAAAAAATATGCAATTTGCTCTTGTGACAGTTCCAAAAAATCAAAATTATGTGCTCTAAATCGATTATGAAGAAGGTATGCTTCATCATTTATTAATGCTTCATCTTCTGACACGATATGAATTTTATATTTGTTTTTATTTATGTATTCTTTGTCAGAGAGTAACGCTTTTACCTCTTCATTATATCCAAATATAATGATATGATGGTATTTTCTATGCCTTGCTACAAACAAATTGATTTTCAAAAATTTTGTAATCAATTTATAGAAAAAAGCCAAGGTACAATATGGTGCCATAAAGCATGCAATACCATATGCCCATCCAATAATTGCTCTTACGACACCCGGATTCTCCTGTACATCCACCAGCATATCTTCCAAAGTAATATCCGTTTCAAATGCAAATGCTTTGATACTGTTTCGGAGAATGATCAGAAATCGAAATACTCCATTTTCTATGTACTGATAAAAAACACATCCTTCTAGCAATGTAATCACGAATGAAAAAATTGCCATACCAAAAAGTATTTTCCGAACTATTTCACTTGTTTTTTTGTTCATAATCTAAGGTCTCCAGCTTTATTTTTCTAATGAGTAAATTCGAACACCTTCAAACTCATACAATTTCTGCATCATAGTGTTTAACGGGCTTATGTCTTTTGCCTTTTCGTGTTCCGGTAAATCTTCGAACAGCACATCTAAGTCATAATGCATACGGGTCTGCTCACGAACAGCTCTATTTGATTTGCAGATATTTGCCATGTTTCCGGCAGGCATCCAACACATTCCATGTTTTTCCTTTTCCCAACGAACATGTTCTCTGCTTCCGAGTATAGTCAGTTCCTCAGGTGTAAATGCTTCTACCAATGCAAAATCGACCGGACGATCTGTATAGAAACAACCAATTTCGTTTAAATGTCTTGCGAATTCTTTTGCCTGAGCTATATTCGATAACTTGTATTCCAGAGAAAGCTGCGAAAATTCTTCTGATAATTTTTCTGTATTATAATTGTCATTATACTGAGCATGCATTGCCACAGCGAAATAATACAGGTGAATGAAGCTGGATTCTGACAGATATGTTTTTTTGCTGCTTCTATCTAATGGACGTAAATCAGTTGTAACCGAAAGACTGATTCCGTTTTCCAGATTTACGATACGCTTGATATCGCTTTCAAAATCATTTTCCCCTATCATGCTCGCATAGGCTTTTAATTTAGGTTTCTTTGCAACCAGTCCGGCTTTGAATTTCTCTAAGTCTTCCAGGTATCTATCAATCTTTTTCTTCTGACTAATATCATATAAATACTTTGCCTGAATTCCGCTATTTTCAAATCGGAATTCACATCCCATCGGATGTAACTCAGTTCTTGAGTTACGTCCATAAGAGGTGCGATCCCAGCACTGTAGCTCATCGCAAAGCATGAGCATATACGCCAATGGATGGTCCTCCGGTGATATCTGTCTGTTCAAGTCTTTATTCTTATAAAATGCTACAGAGAACTTGTACAGACTGTTATGCAATAATATTGCAGTCAATGCATCCACGTAATCAGCTGTAATCTCTTCCAATGGAAGCTCATCAATCAATTCTTTTAGCAATATTGTTGCACTAAAAAAAGCATGATCCATAAAGTAGCCAAATCTATTGGGATTTACAGGTTTGGTATCCAGGACCACTTTCATACTCTCACGAGTGAAATGATAGTCTTTTCCCATTTTTTTTGCTAAGGCATATGCAAATAAATCATTGCTGTCTTTTAGGTTGTCATCCGGCTTCATTCCAAGAATTGTCTTAAAGTGTTCCTTACATTCTTTGCCTAGTGCAACAAACCCACCCAAATCCTGATATGCCATAAAAGGAATACCTTCTCTTGACTTCCCTTGTCCTTCAAAATATGAACATGCCTGTTCAAATGGCAGTTCAAAGGGATATCCGACGTCGTGGAATAAAGAGCTTAATCCCCAAAACTGTAGGAAATGATGCGCAGCCAATTCTTCCTCACTTTTTTTAAATCCATAGAATATCTTATATGCCTCACGATAAGTCTCATTTGTTTCATAGATAGCAAGTCCAAGTGCAAATACATATACTGAGTGTGAATAGTGATCTCGATGTCTCATGAGTAATGAACTACCGTTTCTCTCAAACTCTGAAAGCATCTCTATCATATGCCTTACTCTACTGTATTCTCCAATAAACATTTCCAGGTAACAAAAATATACATCAAACGCATCATTTGTTGTTCCGGATTCAATGAATCTATCTAGTGCTTTTTCAAGGCATATGCGGTCGATATCCATCTGCATATCATAGGGTATCTGTTCTCCACCACTGATTCCTTCCAGATCATCTGCTGATCCATTATATCGATATCGAAGGTTTTCACATCGATCGTGTATGAAGCGAGTAACTGCATCTCTTAAGTCCATATCGGCAAGCTCCTTTCTCTCGTAAGTTGGCTGCTTTGGACCAATGCACTCTCCATAATCCTCATGATACAAATTGTAGTTCTTTTTCTGCATAGCCTGTAATGCTTTATATCCCATTTTATCCTCCTAAAAGCTTCTCTTCGATATACCTATACTAACATAATATTTCCCTTTCATGTAAATTTTTTACAAAATAAGTATATAACTCATCAGTCTGTGTATCCGGCAACTATATCCCCACCGAAATAATATCCGGGCAGAAATCTAAGATTTCCGCCCGGATGCTACGTTGTTTTGCTATTCTATATTAATTACATTTTCTCAAATACAGGCATGTATTCAATCGGTGCGTCCACAGACACTGTACAGCTTCCTTCATAAACCGTTCCGTCTGAGGTGAGCTTCCACTTGCCCTCCGGCAGGTAAACATCACGCCTAAATTCGTTGAGGTGAAGAACCGGTGCTACCAGATATTTATTACCAAACATGTACTGATCCTGAAGTTCCCAGCATTTCGCATCCTCGGGGAATTCATAGAACATGGTACGGATCAGAGGAGAGCCATTCACATGTGCCTCCTCATACAGCTTCCTAATGTAATCATGCATGGAAATACGGATATCATAGTATTTCTTCATGATAGCATAATTGTCCTCGCCGTAGCTCCAAAGCTCGTTGGGTTGTCCGGTATGCAGGTATCCGCCACCCCAATCTCTGTCATCAAGAGGCGGAATATTGTATGGTCCACGGTCTCCATGCATACGGAATACTGCTGAATAAACCGCAAACTGATACCAACGGATTAAAAGCTGACGGAAATCAGGATCATTCACATCATCCGTCATGAAACCGCCGATATCGGTTGTCCACCAGGGGATTCCGGCAAGTCCCATGTTAAGTCCACACTGGATCTGATCTGCAAACGCTTCAAAGGTACTTGGAACATCACCGGACCATACTACATTACCATACTTCTGGGAGCCTGCCCATGCACAGCGAAGCAGGTTTACAACCGGCTTTCCAAGCTTACTCATCTCATCATAGAACACACGGCTGTACATCTGGGGATACATATTGCTGATCTCCAATGCCGGGCCATCACAGTAACGGTAGTTTTCAAAGTCATAAACGCCGTAATCCGGTTCTGAATTATCCAGCCAGAAAGCATCGATTCCGAAGTCATAGTAATTCTTCTTGCAAACATCCCAGACATATTTCCTTGTTTCGGGGTTGAAGGGATCGATTTCCACACAGTCTCCCTGATAATCATAGGTCTGTGCGGCACCGCGCTCTGTCTTGATGAGCAGGCCTCTCTCCATCATCGGGCCGAAGTTTTCGCTCTTGCGGTCAACGGAAGGCCATATCGATACAATGACCTTAATCCCCATGGAGTGCAGTTCATCCACCATTGCCTTGGGGTCCGGCCAGTATTTCTTGTCAAATTTCCAGTCTCCCTGCACAGTCCAGTGGAAAAAGTCAATTACGATCTGATCGATCTTGATGCCTTCCTTCTGGTACTGACGTGCTACAGACAAAACCTCATCCTGGGTTCTGTAGCGAAGCTTACACTGCCATAAGCCCATTAAGTCCTCCGGGAACATTTCGGCATGTCCCGTAACGGATGTATAATTTTCAAGAATTTGCTTCGGTGCATCTGCCACCGTGATCCAATAATCCATTTCCCTGGTTGCCTTGGCAATCCACTCTGTATAATTCTTGCCGAAGGTTACGCGGCCGATTGCCGGATTGTTCCACAGGAATCCATAGCCGAGGGAAGAAACTGCAAAGGGTACTGAGATCTGTGAATTACGCTGTGCCAGTTCAAGAACACAGCCCTTCAGTTCCATACAGGACTGCTGATACTGTCCCATACCGAAAATCTTCTCTCCGTCATTGCTCTCAAATTTTAAATTTAAGGAATAATCGTTTCCTCCGATAATTCCCTTCCACTCACGATTTATGATCTTAAGGCATCTGCTCTCCTTTGACAAGGTTCCGTCATAAGCACGGAAATACTCACGCAGGATCAGCTTATCATCTCTGTAAAAGGAAAGAATACCCGCAAAATTTACTACTGCCTTGATACGTCCGTTTCGGATTGTTGCAATTTCCTTTTTGTCAATAGTGCCGTCACCAACCCAGTGATCCTCTTCTTCAATGGTGATCTGTGTATCACAATCTGCAACCGTTTCCGTCAAAGCCCAATCGTTTCCCGTAAACTTGGAAAACATGGATGCACGCACGCGGAAAGAATCCTTCCCCCATGCTTCGATCCTGACGGTCTCCCCCTGATGATAACATACCAGAGCACCTTGATCCTTTACAAATCTCATATGAACCCTCCTTATGCTGTCTTGTCAGTCAATCATTTTAATGATATGATACTATTATTTAAGGGAAAACACTACAGAAATACTATGATGTAATAATACTAAACTACTTTAAAGAAGGAATCAAGCTATGGACTCCCGGGAAAAAGAAGAAAAAAGACAGCACAGCACTGCTTTTGTGCCTTACAGCTTCTATGAATGCCGCATTCCTGAATATTTTATCAATGTTCCCATGCACTGGCATCGCGAATTTGAGATTGACTATATTCTCAGCGGGAAAGGCGAATTTATCTGTGGAGATGACCGCTTTATTGCACAGGAAGGGGATCTGCTTCTGTTGCCACCCAATATGCTGCATGCCGCCTATCCCTACCAAAATTATGCCCTGATCTATCATGCCCTTGTTTTTCATCCGGTAATGCTGGGAGCCGGCAATAATGACCGCTGTACGGTTGAATGTATCCGTCCCATCATGAATGGTAATATCCGCATAAGCAATCCTGTTGGTCCTGCTCTTGACAACTATGGGGAGATAAAGGATACAACCGATCATATTTTTTCCTATGCCAAAGGCAATCTTCCCCAGCTGGATCTGCTTCTGAAAAGCGAACTGCTGCGGCTTTTCTGGCTGATTGAAAGCACGCCTGATGCCACCAGCCGAAAGGATACCGGCCTTAGCTACAGTGAACTGATCCGTCCCGCCCTGGAGTTTATGATGAAAAACTATCAGGAGAACATTTCCATTGATCAGCTGGCCGATCTTACCAACTTAAGTAAAAGCTATTTCATGGGATGCTTTAAAAAAGCGGTTGGTGTAGGTGCAATCGAACACTTGACACAGCTTCGCATCAATGCGGCATGCGAAGCGCTCTCTGATACCGACAAAATGATATCGGATATCTCCCTCAATTGCGGCTACAATAACCTCTCCAATTTTAACAGACAGTTTAAAAAGATCGTTGGCTGTACTCCCAATGAATATCGGAACACGATAAAGCATATACGGTGAATTTGCATGCTGCCGGTTTGCCTTTTTGGGCAATTCATACTACAATAATACAGGAAACGGAGGTTACTTATGCTATATCATTATACCGACTTTGCCGCATTTGACGGTATCATCCGCTGTGCGGAGCTCAGGCTAAACAATATCCTGAATATGAATGATGCCGCTGAAATGAGATTATTCATGAACGGTATCTGCAAGGCTGTTATTGAAAAACTGAATCTGGATGGAGAAACGGAAAAGAGCAAAAAAACGGAATCCTTTTTTGAAAATGAGATGGAAGAAGAATTTCACTATTCCGCATATGCTGCATGTTTTTCCAAATACAGAGATGATGCAGCCCAATGGGAGCGATATGGTCACTTGGGACAGGGCGTATGTATTGCCTTTCAGGAAGACCTTATGCAGAAGCTGGTAGGTGGAGCCGTAGCGCTTCAGGAGGTTTATTATCAGGAGGATATGCGGGAGCACCGTCTTGTAGATGAGTTTTACCAATTGATCAAAAAAACCAGGAAATTTTCCGAGCATCTTCCGGAATTTCAAGCACTGATGAATGATGCCTGGGTACAGTCAGCCGCCTTCAAACACCCTTCCTTTGCCAGTGAACGGGAATTCCGGCTGGTGGTCTCCCCCTTTATCTCCAATGAATTTGCCGTGGAGCCCAAGTATCATGTATCTCCGGAAAGAATCAAAAAATACTATCCTCTTGATCTGAACAGAATGTGCGGGAAGCTGAACTTACATTTATCAGATCTGGTGGGGGAGATCATTATCGGTCCCACATCTTCCCAGTCCCTTCCCATTCTGCAGGATTATTTATCAGACTGCGGGTTGAACGTACTGAAGGACAAAATCAGTATGTCAGACTGTCCTTTACGGAAGCCCACCTCATAAAGCGAAGAATATTTGCCCGGAACTATAAAAAGGCGCTCAAAATACCGGAAACGACACGGTATTCTGAGCGCCTTTATCTGTGTCTTATTTATTTCACTGTTACGGAAGTGATATGAGGATTTACTCCTTCATACCAGTACAGGAAACCTTCCATATCAATCTTATCACCGATATTCAACGCCTTTACAGCTGCATAAACATCTGTGGTGCTGTCACAGAGATAGGACTCAATTGTAAATGTATAGGTCTGTCCGTTGAGAGATGCATTGAAATACAGATCATCGCCTTCCTGGCCTGAACCATCCCAGCTGTATAAGAATGCCACGTCATTTCCGTCTGCATCCTTTGATGCTTCAACTGTCAGTCCCTTGAATGCTACAAATTCATTCTGGTGCTTGATCAGATCGTCTGTGCCAAGCCATGCGCTGGCATCCTCTGCAGCAGCAACATAATTGCCATCCTCAATTTCAAAGGTTGCATCGACAATCTCAACCTCTCCTGCCCATTCTGACTTGTAACCGGTAACCTTGATCTTGGTTCCGGGAGTCAGCTTGCCATAGTCTTCCTCGGAGCAGGCCATTTCATACAGGAAGTAAGCACCATCCTTATCCTGTGTATAAACGGTAGCCTTATTATCCCACCAGGACTGCTTAGCCTGAACATAGGTCTCAACTACAACCTGACTGTCAAGAGCCGCTGCAACGTACTCCTCATATGTCATAACTCCCTCGGATTTCACATCTGCTGCATCTGCACTGCCGCCCTTAGAGCCACAGCCTGCGCATGCAAAAACAAGTGCAATGGTCATGAATAACGCTGTAAATCTTTTCATTTTTTTCTCCTCTTTTGATTCCAAAATTGATAAACATCGAGACTATTATACTCGAAATGAACAATAAATCAATAGCATTAGTGCTGAATTTTTTTCTTTTTTATGATCTGTATCACACCATACAGGGCAATCAACACCCAGACTGCCGCCAATGCACTCAGAAGAATCACCGAGGTTTTCGGAAGTTTCCCCAGATCCTCCTTACCGGAAGCCGTGGAAGCGCTCTGCCTGCTCAGCTGGTCCAGACGATACAAAGAGGTAACATCACTGTAAAGCTTCTCCATATAGGTGTCATCAACTACCTGCCCTCTTCTGACAGCCTTTACTGTATTCTCAACAAGCTGTCCGGCAGCGTCACGGAGAGATGCAGAACCGTTAAACACCGGTGTAACAAAGGTATCATCAATATGATTCAACAGCAATTCCGTTGCCTTGATCTTAATGTCATAGTGGACAGTACTATCCTCGCCACAGCCTGCCAGATAATCCTGGTACTCGTCCGTCCCCTGCGCTTTGGAGGTTACCGGCACGTAACCCTCTGTTTCCGCATAGGCAATCTGAACCTCGTCTGTCAGCAGGTACTGTGCAAAGAGCCAGGAAGCCAATACCTCCTGGGGGTCGTCTTTATTGAACACACACACAGACGGTCCCTGAGATATCATTTGCGGATTCTCCGGATCAAACTGCGGAATTTCCATGACCTCTGTTTCAAATTCTACGATTTTATCCTTACTGATGTCGCAAAGTGGTGCATCCGTTCCCATCCAGGTTGCACCGGCGGTAGAGTCAATTGCAAAAATACACTGTCCTGCATTCAGGAAATTCGCCGGATAGCTTGAGATCTTGAAGGTAGAAAATGCGCCGCTTTTTCCATGCTCCGCAATCGTATAAAGAAGCTCCCTTGTGGTATCGTTAAAGAGCCGAATCTCACCATTCTCTGTGGAATAGCCTGCATCCCTTTGCTTCAGCATCTGGATCATCATGTTATCCGTTGACTTGTAAATAAAAGGAATCATGACCTTCTGTCCGTTCACCAGAAAATTTCCTTCTGCATCCTTTTCCATGGCCGCCTCAGAAACCTCCCAGATAAAATCCCAGGTCAGAACATCCGGCAGGGTGTATCCCAAAGCCTCCACATAGGTCTTGTTGATATAGCAGGCCTCCGTTGAACGCATATAGGGAATGGCATAATAGTGACCGCCAAAGGCACATTCCTCCAGGAACTGGGATATGATCTCCTCCCGCTTTGGGGCTTCAAATCGAACTTCACTCCCGCCAAGACCATATTTTTCATTTTCAAACAGTTCCTCAAGCGGCACCACAAGGTTGGTTCCCGTCAGATAGGTTGCAATGTGATCGGGATAGCTGATGCAGACGTTGGGTGTCGTGTTGGTTGCTATGTTGGTAATCACATCATTATAGATTTTTCCGTAATCCGTATACAGGCGCAAATTCACATGAATATTGGGATAAAGACTTTCAAAATCGGCAATTGCCTGCTCATAAATGGCTGTCTGCGTCTTATTGGTATCATTCTTTGCCCAAAAGGTAATCTCATATTCCCTGGAAAGATCAAACTCCCCCGGAGCCGCAAAATCCGCCATCCCCCTGGAACCGTGACATCCCATCAAGGCAAGCGCACTGCCAAAGACAAGTATCGGAAGAAGGAAAAATGACAGGATTCTTTTTCGTTCTCTCCTCATCCCTTTGTACCTCCTCTCGATACTCCCTCCATTACCTTATTGCGAAAGATCAGAAACAACACAATGAGCGGAACCGAAATGACCACTACAGCCGCCATCATCGCAGGAATATTTTCACGTCCGAATCCATTTTCCCGGATTTCCTGAATACCGTTTGAAACAAGATAATAATTTTCATCATCGGTAATCAACCGCGGCCATACATAAGAATTCCAGCATTCGATCACCTTAAGGATCGTTATCGTGATCAGCGTAGGTCTTGCGATCGGTATCATAACCTTCAAAAGATATTTCAGATCCGAGGTTCCGTCCACCTTTGCCGCATAATACATGCTGTCCGGGATCTGCTCAAAATTCTCCTTCAGCAGATAAATGTAAAACACAGAGGTGACGGAGGGAAGAATCAACCCCTGAAAGGTATTTCTCATGCCCAGATTGGTAATAGTCACAAAGTTCGTGATGATCACCAATTCATTCGGAATCATCATTAAAGAAAGAAAAATGAGAAAAGCAAAATTCTTTCCTTTAAACTCCAGTCTTGCAAAGGCAAATGCCGCCAAGGTAATCACAACCAGCATAATTGCCGTAGTCAGCACGGTAAAGATGATTGTATTCAAAAAATATCTTCCCAGCGGAACCGCCGTAAACGCATCCACATAGTTCTGCAGCGTCGGGGACAGGGTGAAAAACTTTGGAATATATTCGGAATTGTACTCGCCATAGCTTTTAAAGGAAGTCAGAATCATCCAGTAAAACGGAAAAAGAACAATCACCGCCCATATACTCAGAAGCAAATAAGTAATGACGTTCAGAACCCTTTGCCGGATTCTTGCCTTCCTCTCAATTTTTTCATAATCTATCGTATTTTCCATACCTTCTGCCCTCTTAATAATGCACATTCTTTTTGCTGATCAACAGGTTGATACAGGTGATCGTCAGAATGATCGCAAATAAGATAATTGCCGCTGCCGATGCATAGGAAGGATATCCGCCGCTGTTACCATACAGCATATCGTAAACATAACCCACTATGGTGTTCATCTTTGCTGCATTCAGATCCGTCCCAAATAAAGCAACCGCATCACTGTACGCCTTAAATGCACCGATAAAGCCCGTGATGATCAGATAAAAGAGCATCGGGGAGATCATCGGGAGTGTAATTCTGACAAAGGTTCTGAATCTGGATGTGCCATCCACCTTTGCTGCATTGTAGTAAACCTCATTCACCGAGGATAGGGCACTGGTCAGAATCAATATCTTGAACGGCATTACGATCCAGATCGTGTAAACACATAGTACAAACATTTTTGCCCAGTACGGTCCATCAATAAAGTCAACGCTGCTTCCGCCGAAGCAGTTGATGAGCAGATTAATCAGCCCGTCGCTGTAGGCTGTCTTTTTAAACAGGATCATAAATACCAGACCGACAGCCAGTGTATTGGTCACATAGGGCAAAAAGTAAACCGTCTGGAACAGATTTCTGAGAGGCTTGATGGAGCTCAGCCCGATTGAAATAAGCAAAGCGATCCCTGTTGATAAAGGCACCGTAATAATTACCAGCAAAAACGTGTTCTTAACCGCCTGCAAAAAATAGGGATCATGTAAAACATAAGAATAATTGTAAAGTCCAATCCCGAAATAGGTCTGGGAAGCCGAGTTATATCCCTCCTCAAAGGAATAAATGAAAACATCGACCAGCGGGTATACCATAAAACATCCCAGAAAGAGGATGGCAGGTAAAAGATACAGCCAACCCTTCAGACTGCCAAGGCTTAATTTTTTCTTCCCCATATCACTGCTCCCCTTCTATCTCGAAAACAATTCTCTCTTCTGTCTCCTTATGAAAAAGAAACACCTTATAAGGTACGAGAGAAAATCTGACTGTCTCCCGGTCTGTACTCACTTTATTCTCTGTGCTGATAATGGAACGAACCGTCTGATTTAAAGAAGCATGATTCCGGGAAATCACGCTGCTGTCTCGTCCCATCACTTCCACACCGATAAGCTCACAGCAGAAAGGACCGTCCGCTTTCAGACGAAAGCCCTCCGGTCTGATGCCGACATAAACCTCCTGATCCTTCACTCCCTTGACGGCAAGGACAGCATCCTCGCCGATATAGAGCATCTGCTCCTTTACGCTGCCGATAAAAACATTGATCGGCGGTGTCCCGAGGAATTTTGCCACAAATAAATTGACAGGATTATCATAAACCTCCTGTGGCTTGCCAATCTGCTGAACTACCCCATCCTTCATCACAACGATCAGATCAGAAATACTCATTGCCTCTTCCTGATCGTGGGTAACAAAAATAGTGGTAATTTTGGTTTCTCTCTGGATTCTTCTGATCTCCTCCCTGGTTTGGAGACGCAGGCGGGCATCCAGATTGGAAAGAGGCTCGTCAAGCAATAAAACACGGGGCATTTTGACCAATGCCCTGGCAATTGCCACACGCTGCTGTTGCCCTCCGGAGAGTTCTCCGGGCTTGCGATCCAGCAGTCCGTCGATCTGGACAAGCTTTGCCACTGCAACCGTTTTCTCAAGCATCTCTTCCTTGGATAGCTTGTCCTTTCCCTTCAGGTTCTGAAGCGGAAATAAAATATTCTGTTTTACAGTCAGATGCGGATAAAGTGCATAGTTTTGGAATACAAGGCCAATTCCTCTGTTTTCGGGTGGCAGATCAGTCACATCATCTTCCCCAAAGAATATCCTGCCTTCAGTCGGCTTCTGTAGCCCACTGATCAGGTTTAAGGTTGTACTCTTGCCACAGCCGGAGGGACCCAGCAGACCGATCAGCTTACCGTCCGGTATCGTGAAATTAAAGTCATTGACCGCAATCACATCCTCATGCTTCTTTCTGTCACGGCTAGGGAATTTTTTTGTCAGATTTTGCAATACTACTTCCATAGTTATCCTCCCTGTGCATCTATCCTATCTTTCCAAATTATAATGAATAAAATGTTGAATGTAAACTTTTTCCTTATTTATGACGAAATAAAATAAAAGAAACAAATGTCACTGTCAAAATGCGCATCCAAGGAGGGATTATCGCAGCAAACGGATTTACTGGTATTTTAATGGTGCACACGGTAATGGCAGTTTCTACTTCCGGTAAAGTAAAGCGGGATTCAGGAAGAGCTTTCCATGCAGCTTCGGGGGAAATGCAGTCCGATCACCTTTTTTCAAATATATTGAAGGAAAAGGTCAACGAGCAGGAATCTGCTTCTATGGACTGCCAGACTACTACTTATGGATACGACAGCAAAATCCATACCTTCCAGTACCGGACAAGAGAATATCATTACTAGGTGGCAAAAGGGGAAGCGAGCGTTGCTTCCCCTTTTTGCTTCCTATATCAGCTTTATTTTAGCGGATTCTTATAAAATTCCTGAAAATCTGTGTAGCCTTCCTTGGTAAGCTGTTCCTTCTGGAACTTTTTATTTTTATTCATTCGTACCACAAGAACCTGTTTCCCTTCCTTGCGCTCCTCCTGCGCTTTGGCGATCACCCTGCAAAGCTCATCACCCGGAAGTCCCTTCTCCAAAAGATAGGCAACCTTCTCGGGCCGTCCGGGCACCTGGAAGCCACTTTCCATCAAAAGAAGAATGATTCTCTCAAATCCAATGGAAAATCCACAAGCAGGCACATCATTTCCGGTAAATTTTCCTACCATCTTGTCATATCTTCCGCCGCCACCGCAGCTTCCGCCAAATTCGGGCATGGCAATTTCAAAAATTGTTCCCGTATAATATGACATTCCCCGTACCAGCGTAGGGTCGAAGACAATCTCAAAATCTGCATTTTTCGTGGCATTCACGCTTTCCATGATCTCCTGAAGGCTAACCTTCACCTCATCCTCTAGGAAATCGCCCAGTTCCTCTGCAAGATAGCTTAATCCATTCGAAGTGTTTTCCATTCCCTTAAACAAAGCAAGGTATTTCTTTACACTTTCTCCTGCAAAGCCATTATCCAGAAGCTCAGCCTCCACGCCGTCGAGACCGATTTTGTCCATCTTATCAAGGGTAATAAATACGCTGTCATAGGATTCCTCGGGGAAACCGCTGTAAGCAGCCATTGCCTTTAAGATTCTTCTCTCGTTGATCCTGATCTGAAAATTCTTGAATCCAAGACGCCCAAGAGTCGTTGTCGTTGCAAGAATAAGCTCAATTTCTGCCAGGTTAGACGGCTCACCCAAAATATCAATGTCGCACTGCATGAATTGACGATAGCGTCCTCTCTGGGGTCTGTCTGCACGCCACACGTTTCCCATCTGAAGTGCTTTAAAGGGAGAAGGCAGTTCATTTGCGTGATTGGAATAATAGCGAACAAGCGGAACGGTCAGGTCATAACGCAGGCCTCCGTCAACCAGATCCTTCTCACTTTCTGCCGTTTCAAGATTCAGCTTTTCTCCCCTTTTCAAAATCTTAAAGATCAGTTTTTCATTTTCTCCACCCTGCTTATTGCTGAGATTCTCAATATTCTCAACGCAGGGAGTTTCTATGGAGGTAAAACCGAATTTTCCATAGGTCTCCTTGATTACGCTTATCACATAATCGCGGATCTGCATTTCCTCCGGAAGTATATCCTTCATGCCGGTAACCGGCTTCTTACTCAATGCCATGACTTTTACTCCTGTTCTTTTTGATAATCTGTTGTAATTCTATCCTTTTTCGGACGATATTGCAAGTTGTATTGTAATCTCTTTCGACAAATCCATGGTTTTCACGCGCTTTTTTTCTTGCGCTTCCATTTTTTCTATATTATAATGAACAAGGTTATTTTCAGGAGGATCTTATTATGTCATTTGAATTTATAAAGAAGCTTCCAACCCCGGACGAGATCAAGGAACAGTTTCCGCTTCCGGAGGCATTGGTAAAGTTAAAAAAAGAACGTGATGAAGAAATTCGTGACGTTATTACAGGGAAAAGCAATAAATTTCTCGTTATCATAGGTCCCTGTTCTGCTGACAATGAGGATGCTGTCTGCGACTATATTTCAAGACTTGCAAAGGTAAACGAAAAAGTCAAGGATAAACTGATTCTCATTCCAAGAATCTATACCAACAAGCCCAGAACTACAGGAGAAGGCTACAAGGGCATTGTTCATCAGCCTGATCCCGAAAAGAAATCCGATTTTCTTTCCGGATTGATCGCCATGAGAAAGATGCATATTCGTGCGATCGAGGAATCCGGACTGACTGCGGCGGATGAAATGCTCTATCCTGACAACTGGGGGTATGTATCAGATATTTTGTCCTACGTTGCCATCGGTGCCCGCTCAGTTGAAGATCAGCAGCACAGAATCGTTGTCAGTGGCTTTGATGTGCCTGCCGGAATGAAAAACCCTACCAGCGGCGATCTGACCGTTATGCTGAATTCCGTCTATGCGGCTCAGCACCCCCACTCCTTTATCTACAGAGGCTGGGAGGTACAGACAAAGGGCAATGAACTTGCCCATACCATTCTTCGTGGTGCCACCAACAAGTATGGCAGAAATCTTCCGAACTATCACTATGAGGATCTGAATTTACTGCTGTCTCTCTACGGAGAACGGGATTTAAAGCATCCTGCCACACTCATTGATGCAAATCACAGCAATTCCAATAAGGAATTTGCACAGCAGATCCGTATTGTCAAAGAGGTTATGCACAGCCGGAAGCTGAGTTCGGATATTCATAAGCTTGTAAAGGGTGTCATGATTGAAAGCTATATTGAAGAGGGCTGTCAGAAGGTAGGCGGCGGTGTTTATGGAAAATCCATTACCGATCCCTGCCTTGGTTGGGAAGCCTCCGAGCGGCTTATTTATGATATTGCTGAATATGAATAAACCGGTGGTGGTATTTATGTGTGACAAACACATAAATACCACCACCGGTTTTTAAATAGTCATTTATTCCTGCAGACTAATGTCTCGGATGTGCCTTTGCGTATACCTCTCTTAGTCTGTTTCGATTCATATTCACGTAAATCTGCGTGGTTGAAATATCGGAATGTCCAAGCATTTCCTGCACACTTCTTAAATCCGCCCCATTCTCCACAAGATGCGCTGCAAAGGAATGTCGCAGCGTATGAGGAGTAATATCAGCTACGATTCCTGCCTTCTTTGCATAATACTTGATCAGCTTCCAGAAGCCCTGACGGCTCATTGGCTGACCGGAGCAGTTGGCAAACAGATACTCCGATTCTGCATCCTTGATCATCGCGGAACGCGTTCCCTCCAGATAACGAATCAGTGCGCTCTTCGCCTCATTGCCAAAAGGAATTACTCTCTCTTTACCGTTATCCCTGCAAACAATATATCCCATCTGCAGATTGACATCCGAAAGCTTTAGCGTGATCAGTTCTGTCACCCTGATTCCTGTTGCGTACAAAAGCTCAAGCATTGCCTTATCGCGTATCTCCTTAGCGGTATCTCCTGAAGGCTGCTCAAGAAGCCTTACCACCTCATCGGTAGAAAGAATTTCCGGCATCTTCTTTTCAATCTTCGGTGCATGAAGGGTTTCTGCCACATCCTCCGCTACCAGTCCCTCCTTGCACATATAATGGTAAAATGCCTTTAATGATGCAATGTTTCTTGAAATCGTGGCTGCAGAAAACTTGTTCTTTTCCAAATAAAGAATATAGGAATTCAGGTTCGTCGCAGTGATCTTCCGCACATCCTCAATTCCCTGCTCCTGCATATAGTTCATAACCTTAACAAGATCCCGCCTGTATGACATCTCCGTGTTCTCAGAAGTCTTTTTAATATTATGTAAATATAGCATAAACGCATTGATTTCATTTTCCATAGTATTCAGTACTTCTCCCCCACCTGTTATTTCGTTTACATAAACAGTGTCTAGGTATCATTATAAGCAAGAAATCGGAGAAAAGCAAATGCATTTTTTGCCCATTTTATGCGGATTTCCGAGATTTTTGTCCAAAAATACTACATATCGGAAATTCCAAATTATGTTAATACTACATGTTGTAAAAAAATTTTTTTAAAATATTTTTATTAAGTCACAGAGCAAAATTGGGTTTACATAACTTTCGAGTATACAACCTATGAGATTTACAAACAAAATCCAGAGAAGGGAGCTGCCCTGTCTGAGCAGGATCTGCTTTCTGCTCCTGCCGTATGCGATTGCTGTTTTTTCCAATCCATGTATTCTTGCATAGTTTTCACAACACCACAAAAGAAGCATGATACCGGCCGGGATCAAAAGGCATTGATGTGGGAACATACTTCCCAAGATCAATAGGATACCCTTTAGCCCATAACGAATGACAGCCGCAGTTATGATCATTCCTGTCAGAATTCCCTGCCAGGAGACCACAGCATACACACTGATCAGTCCCAGGGCAGTCGTTGAGAGCAAAAGCAATAAGCCCAGTTCTCCCATTCTTTGTTTCAATACATATCCGAAGAACCTGCCCTCATCAATTTCAACAAATTTCAATCTGTTTATGGAAGCAGCGCTGAAGATTCCATCTTCTCCAAGAAGCTGCTCATTCCCGAAGTTCATAATTAATACGCCGATAAGAAAGCTTCCCAAAAAAAGATAAAACCAAATTGCATAGATTCTCTTCTTTTCCTTTTGCGCCATTCATCTACATCCGTTTTCTTTTCTTCCAATATATGAAAAACAGGCAGCTTGTATGCACTGCCTGTTTCAACTCTGTCACTTTAAATATTTATCCTTATATGCCAAAATTGCTGCGACCGTTTTAGAATCCTGAATTTGTCCTGAGTAGATCATCTCCGTCAATTCTTCCACCGAATATGCAAAGATCTGAACGAACTCATCCTCATCCAGATGCTGCGAACCCGGGACCAGGTGATCCGCCACATAAATATCAATTTTTTCATTGCAAAATGCCACGGTAGTACGAATGCTGAGCAATAATTCCAGATGATCTGAGGTATAGCCGGTCTCTTCCGAAAGTTCCCTTGCCGCTGCAGTCCTGGTAGGTTCCTCCGGACTCTGTAAGCCTCCTGCCGGAATTTCAAGCGTATATCTGTCGAGCGCATTTCTGAATTGCTTTACCATGATCAATCTGCCCTCGTCATCTACAGGAACCACTGCCGCCGCTCCGTTATGCTTGATAAAATCCCACTTGGCAATATTGCCGTTTGGCACCATGATCGTGTCCTGGTAATAATCAATAATTGCGCCATGTGCGATCAGATCTCTGGATAATCTTTGAAACTCTTCCATTTTCATCCCTCTTACTTGAGACAATCAATTTGTCAATATTAAGGCTGCTTCTCTAATAATTTTTCTACACTGACAAGCTTCACACAAAGTACAAACAGATCTGCCGCCATCGCCAATTCTTCCTCCGAAGGAAACGTAGGGGCAATACGAATATTGCTGTCAGAAGGATCTTTTTTATAAGGATAAGTTGCTCCTGCACCGGTCAATACTACACCTGCCTCCTTGCACTTCTCCACAATTGCTTTTGCACAGCCCTCCATGCTCTCAAAGGAAATAAAGTAACCTCCGTTAGGCTTTGTCCATGAGCCAATCCCAAGACCGCCCAGTTCTTTTTCAAAAACAGCGAGCACTGCCTCAAATTTGGGACGCATGATTGCGGCATGCTTTTTCATATGGGCTTTCATTCCCTCAATATTTTTAAAGTATCTTACATGACGCAGCTGGTTCAGCTTATCATAGCCAATCGTCTGTATTGTCATGGTTTTCTTAAAAAACTCCAAATTCTTTGCAGATGACGCTACAGCTGAAATTCCGCTTCCGGCAAAGGTCACCTTAGAGGTGGAACAAAATTCATATACCATATCCGGATTCCCTGCCTTCTCGCATTCGCCCAGAATTTCCAGAAGTGTATCACTCCTATCCTCATACAGATCATGAATCACATAAGCATTATCCCAAAAAATTCTGAAATCCTCCGCTGCCGGCTTCAAAGCGGCAAAACGTCTCACGGTTTCATCAGAATAGGTATAGCCCTGTGGATTAGAATATTTAGGTACACACCAGATCCCTTTTACAGCCGGATCACTGTTGACGTATTTTTCAACCAGATCCATATCCGGTCCCTTAGCAGTCATAGGAATATTGATCATTTCTATCCCAAATTGCTCAGTAATGGCAAAGTGCCTGTCATATCCGGGAACCGGACAGAGAAACTTAACCTTATCCAGCTTACACCATGGTGTACTGCCAAGCACACCGAAAACCATGGAGCGTGCAATCGTGTCATACATGATATTGAGACTTGCATTTCCGCATACAATCACCTGATCTGCCTTCACATTCAGCATATCAGCCATTAATTTCTTTGCTTCCGGAATACCATCTAAAAGCCCATAATTTCTGCAATCAATTCCATTCTCCGTCTTAATATCGGAAGCAGATGTAAGCACATCAAGAAAATCCATTTCCATATCCAGCTGTGATGCTGCCGGTTTTCCTCTTGACATATCCAGCTTCAACCCTTTTCCTTTTTCCTCCGTATATTGATGGAGCAATTCTTCCCTCAATGCCTGCAGTTCTTCTCTGCTCATTTCCTTATATGCTTTCATGATGAATCTTCCTCCTCGAATCTACTGCATAGTATCGTTGGATAATTGTATACAATCCAGCGCTCCTACTATTTTACTATATTGCATTCTCTATCACAAGTGTTTTTTACAATATTTATCCTATCAAGGATTCCAACACTGAGCAGACAAGAATCAACGAATCAATGATTTCCTGCTTCCACTTGACAGGCCCTCTGCAGACATCAAACGTAATCAGTCCGTCAGTTGTACCATCATCTGCTTTGATCAGATACTGAAATCTTGATTCTATTTTCTTTTCCAGAAAGGAAGCATAGATCTTCGGTTCTGCATATTCCAGTTCATGTACATTGGAGACTGCACTGTAGGTCCCTCCTTTAAAAAGGAAAAGATAATGAGGATCCGATATCATTTCTTCATCTACGATCTGCAAGCCTTCTTTGCAATAGCAATAAACCGGTCTTTCATAATCCCGGGCAAAAATCTGGATTCTTTCGATCCCATATTTTCCTGCCAGTTTTTCCAGGAAATCCGGTATTCCCGCCTTTCCGTCTCTGATCAGTTCCTTGACCAATCTGCCCAGATCAACCACATCATAATTGATCAAATTATTTTTAACAAGGGTCAGTGCATAATCTCCCTCTGCTACCTTCCCATGCTTTTTGACATCATAAATAATATACCGGTTTTTCCCTTTTGCCTTTGCCAGATATAAGGCGTTATCGGCAATATTGTACAGGGACTCATAATTTTCTGCATCCTGAGGATACATGGCAACTCCGATAGAGCAGCCAAACTGAACCGGTTGCAGCTTATCTGGATAGAGCCATTGAAAGCCGCTTCTGACTACCCGCAGAATATTGCGAAGCTCCAGCTCATCCTTGACATCTTCAAGCACCATGATAAATTCATCTCCGCCCACACGGCCGGGAACACCCTTTACTCCTGCAGCCTTTCGAAGGATAGCTGCCACCTCTCTCAACACCTCATCTCCGAAGCGATGTCCATAGGTATCATTAATACTTTTAAAATTATCAATGTCAACAATACAGAGGGCAACACTCTTCTCCGGGAACAGCTGCCCTGCATAATCTGCCGGTATCGGTCTTTCCTCAATTTTTCGCCGTGCATAGTTTTCTGCCTCTGCTCTTGTCATGATTCCGGTAAGAGAATCAATATAGACTTCTTCCAGCAAAGTATCTTCCTTCTCACCTGTCACGCTGTTGTGTATACTGAAAGCGCCGATCGTCACACTTTTTTTCTCATAATTCAGCAGACTCTGACCTGAAATATGAACTGTTTCCTTAAGCTTTGAATTCAACAGAATGTTATTTCTCACCTTATAGTTAAAGTGCTCCGTCCCCTCCTTCAGATCCCGGCAAAAATCTCTGAACACATTGACATCACCCTCATGAATTCTATCTTCCCGGATGCAGCTTTCCATCCAGGTGTTAAGGCTTCCCTCATAAAAAATAATATCCTGCTCTCTAACGATCCAATATAATTTGAAATAATCAGTCTCTCTGTCATATTCAAACAATGCATCACCCAGAAGATACAGCATTGCCCGATAGCGTTCCTGATCAACCTGTCCCTTCTCCAGAATTTCTATCATCTGACCTGCCGGACACATTTTAATCTCAAATTCATCATTATCATTTAGAATTACTGATAAAAATGCATACATCTGCTGTTTTTTCAAGAAAACAAGAAGTTCAGTCGACTCTCCGGGCGTAAGCAAATCTGCGCTCTGCTTCAAGTGCTCCGCACTCTCTTCATCCAAAATACTGTATACTGAATGAAAATACGCTTCTTCCATAACACTGTAAAAAGCCGCATTTGCATATATGATATTAAATATCCTGTCCACCCTGGCGACAGGAATCATGTTTCCAATATTATTTAATTCCTGTTTTGCAATATTCCCCATTTTACTACCTCATGTGCTTTCAACCGCACATAACTCTTCTGACAAAAAGCGGCAGAATCCATATTGAAATGAATTCTGCCGTCAATCATTCTGTTAATTGAATGAAGTTATTTTGCGTAATCAATTACACGTGACTCTCTGATTACATTAACTTTAATCTGCCCCGGATATTCCAATTCAGCCTCAATCTGCTTGGAAATATCTCTGGCTAAAAGAACCATATCGGAATCAGAAATCTGTTCCGGAACTACCATTACACGAATCTCTCTACCTGCCTGAATTGCAAAAGATTTATCTACGCCTTTAAAATTGTTTGTGATATCCTCTAACTGTTTTAATCTGGTTGTATAAGTCTCAAGTGTCTCTCTTCTTGCACCCGGTCTTGCTGCTGAAATCGTATCAGAAGCTTGTACAAGACATGCTACCAATGACTGAGGCTCCACGTCTCCATGATGCGCTTCCACAGCATTAATAACAATCGGTGATTCCTTGTATTTTCTACATAATTCAACACCCAGCTGAATGTGAGATCCTTCCATCTCATGATCCACTGCTTTGCCGATATCATGCAGTAAGCCGGCTCTCTTGGCAACTCTGACATCAAGTCCAAGTTCAGCGGCAAGAAGTCCTGAAAGCTGAGCCACTTCAATGGAATGCTTTAACGCATTTTGTCCATAGCTTGTTCTGAACTTCATCTTACCAAGCAACCTTACGAGTTCGGGATGAATACCATGCACTCCAACCTCAAGTGTGGCAGCTTCCCCTTCCTCTTTAATCATGATTTCAACTTCTTTTTGCGCCTTTTCAACCATTTCCTCGATTCTTGCCGGATGGATACGTCCGTCAACAATCAGTTTTTCAAGCGCAATTCTTGCGACTTCCCTTCTGATGGGATCAAACCCTGATAAGATAACTGCTTCCGGTGTGTCATCAATAATGAGATCAACTCCGGTAAGGGTTTCAAGAGTTCGGATATTTCTTCCCTCTCTACCAATGATCCTTCCTTTCATTTCATCATTGGGAAGCTGAACCACTGAAATTGTAGTCTCGGATACATGATCGGCAGCACATTTCTGTATAGCTGTAACCACATATTCCTTCGCCTTTTTATCAGCTTCTTCCTTGGCGCGATTCTCCATTTCCTTGATCATCACAGCCGTTTCATGTTTCACTTCATCTTCAACAATTTTTAATAAATACTCTTTTGCCTGTTCGGAGGTTAAGCCTGAGATTCGTTCCAGTTCCTGTAGTCTTTGTTCATTTAGTTTTGAAATTTCTGCACGCTGTTTTGCCATTTCTTCTTCTCTGGCAACCAGACTTGCTTCCTTCTTTTCAATCGCATCCGCTTTCTTATCGATGTTCTCTTCCTTCTGCTGAACTCTGCGCTCATAGCGCTGTGCTTCTGCGCGACGTTCCTTGATCTCCTTGTCCAATTCATTCTTAGTACGAATAGACTCTTCCTTTACTTCCAGCAAGGACTCACGCTTTTTGGTCTCAGCAGTTTTCAAAGCTTCATCAATAATCTCCCGTGCCTTTTCCTCAGCATTTCCGATTTTGGCTTCAGATACCTTCTTGTGATATGTGGTTGCCAAAACCCACGCTAACGGAGCTGCCACGACAAGCGTAACGATTACCGCTATCAAAACTTGCATGTACAGGAGCACCTCCTTATTAAATTTTCATTGTACTCTGATCTATATAGAATGTATGTAAAATAAACATTCTAAAAGCAATTTACAACACTTAAATTTTAAACTCAAATATGAGTTATGTCAAGTGAAAGTACATTTCTTATATTATTAATTGAAAATCCCTTGCGATAGAGAAAGGCCATCATCTTTTGCTTTTCTTCAAAGGTTGCATTCTGGGGCTGAAAGTGTTTTTTCCCCATCCAGTAAAGAATCTGTTCTTTCTCCATCTCATCGCTGTTCTCGCCCACTACGCTATCCCACGCATTTTGAAAGAGCTGCTCGGAAATTCCTTTTTGCATGAGATCCATACAGATTCGCTTCTTGCTTTTCCTTTCACGATTATATTCAATAAAATCCTTCGCAAACTGTTCATCATCGACATATCCATAAGATGTCACATAATCGATTGCCAGATTTGCAATATCCTCCGGATAGCCTCCCTGAATCAGCTTATCCTTTAGCTGCATTCTGGTGTAAGCACGGCTTTTTAGAAGGTTCATTGCTCTTAGTTTTGCTCTTTTGGGAAGGACCTCCTCCTTCAGTTTACAAAAGTCAGCATCCTCAATCTGTTTACCGACTTCAATTTTGTAGAGGCGCAATTCGCCCTTGTATAAAACAAAGGCGAATTCATGATCAATCTCTATTTTCACTCTTGATTTGGATATCTCTGTAATACCTGTTACAATCATAAATCACTCCGGCTCTCTTTTTCTGTCTTTGAAGCCGGCGCTTCATCAGTACCCTGTAATCCGTAATGTCTGCGAACCTTTTGCTCTACTTCTTCAAGGACCTTCGGATTATCCTTCAGATACTGTTTGGTATTCTCACGTCCCTGTCCAATCTTGTTACCCTCATAGGCATACCAGGCACCACTCTTGTTAATAATACCTACATCTGCCGCAAGATCAAGTATATCCCCTACTGCCGAGATTCCTTCACCGAATATAATATCAAACTCCGCCTCTTTAAAAGGAGGTGCAATTTTATTCTTAACAACCTTTACTCTGGTTCTGTTACCAATTGTCTCCCCGCTTTGCTTCAATGCCTCTATTCTTCTGACATCCAGTCTGACGGAGGAATAAAACTTCAATGCACGTCCGCCGGTAGTAGTCTCGGGATTGCCAAACATAATTCCCACTTTCTCTCTGAGCTGATTGATAAAAATCACTGTACAATTTGATTTGCTGATCACCGCAGTAAGCTTACGAAGAGCCTGCGACATCAGACGTGCCTGCAGTCCGACATGAGAATCCCCCATATCACCGTCAATTTCAGCTTTCGGTACCAACGCCGCTACAGAGTCCACTACAATAATATCAATGGCTCCGGACCGAACCATTGTCTCCGTGATTTCCAGTGCCTGCTCTCCGTTATCCGGCTGTGAAATATATAGATTATCCACATCCACACCAATGTTCTTTGCATAAACCGGATCAAGTGCATGCTCCGCATCAATAAATCCGGCAATACCGCCTCTCTTCTGAACCTCCGCAATCATATGTAGAGTGACAGTAGTCTTACCGCTGGACTCAGGTCCATATATTTCAATAATTCTTCCTTTCGGAATTCCGCCAAGGCCAAGTGCAATATCAAGGCTTAAGGAGCCGGTAGGAATCGTCTCCACATTCATTTGGGCTGAGGAATCACCCAGCTTCATAACTGCTCCCTTCCCGAACTGCTTCTCAATCTGTCCAAGTGCCGCATCAAGCGCTTTTAATTTGTCTTCTCTTTCCATAAAATAGATTCTCCTTTTCATCTGATTCAGCTGTTGACTTACAATCAACGTTCGATGGGAACATTTGTTCTTTATCAATATAAAACAAATGTTCGCTTTTGTCAATAAATATTTTTATTTGATAAACTTATTGTAACAATTTTAAAGTCCAATAAAACTCTCTCAAAGGCATCTTCCTCCTTTCCCTATCACTTTGCTCTGGATGTTTGGCAGAAAATGCCGGATATGCAAAGCAGATCTAATGCTGTCATCAGAAGGACAGCGAAATCAAATATAGAATTTAACTACCTATTCACTGTAACATAACCATAAATTTTTAGCAATATGTAAAAGCATATAACTGTCCGAAAAAGAACGGGCAGCATCTATGTACAGAGAACCATTCAGGAACGGGCACATAGATACTGCCATCTGTTTTTACTTTCAATCACAATTTTTTCTGAAAATCCTGATAATCCGGATAGGTTACCGTCACCCACCCATAATAATGGTTAAAACCGACTTCCATTCCAAGCGGTGTGTAGAAAATGATCAGAGTGCTTTCCTGATTCATCATTTCCGTAATATTTTGATCCGAATATCGATCTAGCAGTTCGTTTTCCCCGTTCTGTTTGTCAGACCGCTTCCTGAAATCGATGGAAAACTCATCATCAATATCAAGGAGCTGCGTATTTGTCATCACCATTCCATTATCCATATCAATATTGACAGAAACGACATAGGTTTCCTGTCTGTCCCCATCCAGATAACCATATTCCATATATGCCATACTGAAGATATCTTCATCCATATAGGTAACGTAGCATTCCGCTTCGAACAGGTAGCTTGCATTCTCTGACAGTTTCTCAGCCACATCGTTGACGTGCTCTTCTATTACACTCAATTCCTTCTGTATGGCTTTATTGATCACATCAGGATTTTTTACATTTTCCCCTGTAATCACCGGATATTCTGCCGTTCCCTTGGCATTCAATCCATTCTTTGCTTCCACTTTGTAATCCTCAAGGGAAACCTGGTAGGACAGATCTTCACGAATCTCATTATGAAATTCATAGTACTCTGTATTTTCATTGTCGAGATCACTATCCTTATCGGACTTCTTTTCTTTTTCGTCCTTCTCTTCCTCATTGTCATCCAGCCATTCTTCCAAGTCCCCATCTTCCCGTTCATTTATGGCTGCTTCAAATTCATCCCAGGCAATGATAACCTTAGATAGTTTATAGACACTTGCGTAAAGTGAAATGATCAGTACGATTCCCGCACCGATACTTCCAAGTATCACAGCTGCAATTTTCCCGGAACTCCATTTTTCTTTCATGACTTCCTCTCATTCTGCCGTCTTCGGCTCCAAACCTCTATAAAAGCTCCAACATCTGCAAAAGTGCTGCTTTTACCGTCTGCTCTCTGATCTCTCTGCGACTTCCGGTAAAATGATTTTCACTCACTTTTGTTTTTCCCGGAACATGACACCCAATATAGACAAGCCCTACCGGCTTGTCTTCGGTACCGCCACCCGGCCCCGCAATTCCTGTTACCGCAATTGCTGTCTCTGATGAGGCTGCTTTACAGGCACCTTCTGCCATCTGCTGCGCCACCTGGGTACTGACTGCACCATAGGTTTCCAATAATCTCTCATCCACCCCAAGCAGTCTGTGCTTTGCTTCATTCGAATAGGTAATATAACCCTCCGCAAACACATCCGACACGCCCGCCACATTGACAAGTGTTCCGGCAACAAGCCCACCGCTGCAGGACTCTGCAGTAGTAATTCTCCATTGATTTTGCTTTAACTTCTCAACGATCTGCTCTTCCAATGCTATTTCCATTGTCATTTACTTGCTTTCCTTCATGACATCTTTATTTTTGATCAGATAATCCACCAGTGAAACTACCGTCAATATAACAGCAATCCAGAGTACAATACGGGTGAGCAGATAAAGGGCCGGAATATCTGCAATTAACAGGCATACCGCCACCATCTGAAAGGTCGTCTTAAATTTCCCCCAATAGCTTGCCGCTATCACAACACCATTGTCCGATGCCACCAGTCGGAATCCACTGATGATAAACTCTCTTGCAATGATCACAATGACCATCCAGGAAGGAATTCTCTCAAGCTCAATCAGGCATATCAATGCGGAACACACCAGCAGTTTATCGGCCAGCGGATCCATAAACTTACCGAAATTGGTTACCAGATTATATTTTCTTGCTATCTTACCGTCCAGAAGATCCGTAAGACTTGCGATAATAAAGATAGCCAGAGCAATCCATTTGTCAACCGGTGTAATGGGAACCAGCAAAAAAACAATGAAAAAAGGAATCAATATTACTCTGAATATTGTAAGCTTATTTGGTAAATTCATTTTCATCCTCCATCTCGCCCTGTTCGGCTTCAATTTCTCCAATCAGATCATATTCATTGGAACCGGTAATCACCGCTTCCACAAAATCACCGCTCATATACTGCCTATCCGTATTAATAAACAGGTAACCGTCTACCCCCGGTGCATCCTTATAGGTACGGGCAACATAAACATCATCCTCCGCTACCTTTCCTTCGATCATTGCCGTCACCCGCTTGCCGATCATATCTTCTGCTGCCTCAAAAGCAATTTCCTGTTGAAGCTCCATAATTTCATCACGACGTCTTTCCTTCACTTCCTCCGATACCTGATCCGGCATAGTAGCAGCAGGTGTATCCTCTTCTGCCGAATAGGTGAAGACTCCCAGTCTGTCAAATTCCATCTCATTGATAAAGGCCATGGTATCCTCATGATCTTCTTCCGTTTCACCCGGGAATCCGGTAATAAAGGTAGTCCTGATACAAATATCCGGAATCTTCTCCCGAAGCAATCCTATCATATCGCGTATCTGCCCGGTATCCGTTCTTCTTCCCATCCGTTTGAGTACCGAATCGCTGCCGCTCTGGATAGGAATGTCCAGATAGTTGCAGATTTTTTCTTCCTCACGGATAACCTGTATCAGTTCCTGCGTAATTTCCTCCGGATAACAATACAGAATTCTGATCCAGGAAAGTCCTTCTATTTTGCAAAGCTCCCGAAGCAGCTGTGGCAGTCTCTTTTCTCCGTACAGATCCATTCCATAGAGAGTTGTTTCCTGCGCCACCAGAATCAGTTCCCTGACACCGCTCCTTGCAAGCATTTCCGCTTCCCTGAGTAACTGTTCCATGGGAATGCTGCGATAATCTCCCCTTACCTTTGGAATAATACAATAGGTACAGTGTTTATTACAGCCCTCTGCAATCTTTAAGTAGTCATAATATCCACCGGTTGTAACGATTCGTTTTTTTCCACCCTCCGGTGCTCTGTTAAGCTCCTCCAGGTGGTTTACAGGTTTCCCTCCCAAAACGCCTTCCAGGGTATCGGCAATGGCATCGATGGCAGTGGTGCCGATAATGGCATCTACCTCCGGAATTTCTGTCTGAATTTCATCGTGATATCTCTGGGCGAGGCATCCTGTCACAATCAGCGCCTTCAACTGTCCGCTTTTTTTCAGTTCCGCCATTTCCAGGATGGTATTAATGCTCTCCTCCTTGGCATCCCCTATAAAGCAACAGGTATTGACCACTACAGCTTCTGCCTCACTTTCATCATCCGTAAAGCTGTATCCCCTCTGTGCCAGCATGCCAAGCATAACCTCTGAATCCACCAGATTCTTGTCACAGCCCAGGGAAATAAATAACAATTTCATGCAGTGCTTTCCTTCCGTCCAAAATAAACATGAAACGCTGTCACGCTCTGCGTGGCAGCGTTGTACTTATGCTTTCAGCATTTTCGGTCATCACTCTTCATCATCAGAGAGAATTTTGATTTTTCCCTGATTCAGTTCTTCAACTGCAATGGAGAGGGCCTTTTCGTCCTTCGTATTGATCAGCGGTTCTTCACCCGCAATAATCTGTCTTGCTCTTTTTGAGGCCGCCATTACAATAGAGTATCTGCTGTTAACAACAGGTGCTTCTCCCGGTTCTACCTCACTGTTTACGACCTTCATTAAGTCAGAATAAGATGGATGTAACATAATTTGCTCCTTTCATCTGAAAAGCTATTTTAATGCTTCCAGTTCCTTTCTCATATTTTCAATTAACTCCTCATTTCTTACAGGAGAATAATGTGCTGCCTGAATCAGGGAATGCATTTGCTCCACGCATTCATCCAATTTATCGTTAATGACAATGTAGTCATAATTCTCAATGCCATCAGCCTCTTCCGAAGCACGCCTTAAACGTTTTTGAATCACTTCCCTGCTCTCTGTTCCTCTTCCCTCAAGACGCTTTTTCAGCTCTCCTGCACTTGGAGGCATTACAAACAACAGAAGCGCTGTAGGAAACGCCTTTTTCACCTTAAGCGCTCCCTGAATCTCAATTTCCAGAATGACATCCTTTCCCTTTTCAAGCTGCTTTTCCACATACTCTCTGGGAGTCCCATAATAATTGTCACAGTACTGTGCATACTCGACCAAGCCGTTCTGCTCAATCTTCTCTTCAAATTCTTCCCGGGTTACAAAGAAGTATTCTCTGCCCTCCTGCTCGCCCGGTCTTGGCTTTCTGGTTGTCATGGAAACCGAAAGTGCATAGTTATCATAGGCATGCACCAATTGTTTCATCAATGTTCCCTTTCCTGCACCTGAAAAACCTGATACAACAATTAATATTCCGCTATGCTTCATCTTTTTCTCTGCTTTCCGCCTGTGCCCGCTGCGCTATGGTTTCCGGCAGCAGTGCCGAAAGCACCAGCTGGCTGTTTTCCATTACAAGCACGGCTTTGGTTTTTCTCCCCTGTGTGGCATCGATCGTTGTTCCGGCTTCCTTTGCCCTTTGCACCAGACGTTTCACCGGTGCTGAGTCAGGACTGACAATCGCAATGATTTTTCCGGAATTTACAATATTGCCAAACCCAATATGAATCAGCTTATTCACGAAAATCCCTCTATTCGATATTCTGTATCTGTTCTCTGACCTTTTCTATTTCCGTCTTCAGTTCAATCGCACGATTGGAGATCTCAAGGTCATTTGACTTAGAGAGGATCGTGTTTGCCTCCCTGTTCATCTCCTGTGCAATAAAATCCAGTTTTCTTCCGATGCTTCCACCCTGAAGCAGTGTTTCCTTCGTTGTTTCTATATGGCTTCTGAGGCGAACGAGTTCTTCATCCACGCAGACTCTGTCCGCGAAAATAGTAACCTCCATCAGGAGTCTGTTTTCATCTACCTTGGTGTCCTCCAAAAGCTCCTTAACCTTATCCTCAAGCTTCTGCTTATATTCTGCAATGATCTGGGGAGAACGCTCTGTAATGAAATCTACGTGGGACAACATGCCATCAAGCTTGGCAAGAAGATCATCACGGAGATGTTCACCTTCTTTGATCCTTGTCTCCACAAAGCCTTCCGCAGCACCCTTTAGCGCCTTGTCCAGCAGCTGCCAGAGCTTTTCCTCGTCGATATTCTGCTCTTCCATGGTAAGGATCTCCGGATATCTGGAAAGCGTAGAAACTCTGACATCATTATCAAGAGAAAAGTCCTCTGCCATCTGATTCAAATAGGTCATATACTCTGCAGCCAGTTCCTTATTATACTTCACACAGACATTGATTTCCGTGAAGTCCTCATAAGTGATAAAAAGGTCCACCTTTCCTCTTTGGATATAATTTTTCAGTTCACTTCTGATTGCCGCTTCAAAAAAATTCAGTTTCTTCGGCATCTTAATCGTTACGTCCAGATACCTGTGATTGACCGACTTCATCTCTACGGTAATTTTGCGTTCGGCCTCCTGCACCTCGCATCTGCCAAACCCCGTCATGCTTTTAATCATGGCAATCCTCCCGCTTTTGTACCTTCTTCCTATGTCATGGTGTCCCCATCTGTTATCTGATAACCACTCCACCATGTACACATTCCATTTCATTATAGGCGAACTGCTTTGAAACGTCAAGAATAGGAAAAGCAACTTTTACACTCTGTCATTGCGGGTGCCGGCAAATTGCTATATAATAGAAAAAATCAGAAAGGAGACTCATCATGGCATTTGACGGAATTACCATTGCAGCGGTGACAAAGGAATTGAAGGATTCCCTTCTGGGCGGACGAATTTACAAAATTGCCCAACCGGAAGCTGATGAACTGCTGCTTACCATAAAGACGACCGATGGTGGTCAGAAGCGCCTGTTGCTTTCCGCAAACGCTTCTCTCCCCCTTATTTATCTGACACAGACCAATAAGCCCAGTCCCATGACCGCACCGGGCTTTTGCATGCTGCTCAGAAAGCATCTTCAAAACGGCAGAATTATTGATATTACCCAGCCGGGGCTTGAACGAATCGTTCATCTGCATATCGAGCACCTAAATGAAATGGGAGACCTTTGCCATAAGCAGCTGATCATCGAAGTGATGGGAAAACACAGTAACATCATTTTTACAGATGATACAGATATGATCATCGACAGTATCAAGCATATTTCCGGTATGATAAGCTCTGTCCGTGAAGTATTGCCGGGCAGGACCTACTTTATTCCCACCACACAGGATAAAAAGAATCCGCTTGCTCTCAGCCCGGATTCCTTTAAGCAAACAATGACAGCGGGAAACATGCCGATTTATAAAGCTCTTTACAGCTTTTATACCGGTATCTCTCCTGTTATTGCCCAAGAGCTCTGCCATCTTGCAGGCATTGACGGCGATTTTTCAACAGCAGTCTTTACCCAGAGCGACAATGGCAGTCTCATGCTGAGCAGATTGTATGATGTCTTTTCTTCCATGATGGAAAAGGTAAAGCTTGGTGATTTTGAACCTGTAATTGCTTATGAAAATGGAACACCTGCAGAATATGCGGCATTTCCTCTTAGCGGTTATTCTAAGGATGCACTTAAACCATTCTCTTCCATCAGCACTTTGTTGGAACAGTATTACGCCGAAAAGGATGCCATAACACGCATTCGTCAGAAATCTGCCGATTTAAGAAGAATTGTCCAGACTGCATTGGAAAGAAATATCAAAAAATATGACCTGCAGCTGAAGCAGATGGCAGATACCGAAAAAAAGGACAAATACCGGATTTACGGAGAGCTGCTCAACACCTATGGTTACGGACTTGCTCCCGGCACAAAGTCTATGGAAGCGCTCAACTATTATACCAATGAAATGATCACGATTCCTCTTGACCCGCTTTTGTCTGCTTCCGAAAACGCAAAAAAATATTTTGATAAATACAGCAAACTAAAGCGTACCTATGAAGCCTTATCTACTCTCACTGCACAGGTGAAGGAAGAGATCGACCATCTGGAATCCATTCAGGCTGCACTTGATCTGGCACTTCTTGAGGAAGATCTGGCCCAGATCAAGGATGAAATGATTGTAAGCGGCTATATCCATCGTCGGAGCGGAAATACCAAAAAGATCAAGTTTACCAGCAAGCCCTTTCATTATTTGAGCAGTGACGGCTTCCATATCTATGTGGGAAAAAATAATTATCAAAATGATGAACTCACCTTCCAGCTTGCTTCGGGCAATGACTGGTGGTTTCATGCCAAGGGCATTCCCGGCTCCCATGTCGTGGTCAAAACCGAAGGGAATGAGCTTCCTGACAGTACCTTTGAGGATGCCGCAAGATTAGCAGCATTTTACTCCAAAGGCCGCGGGCAGGACAAAGTGGAAATCGACTATACCGAAAAAAGAAATGTGAAAAAGCCGGCCGGTGGCAAACCCGGATTTGTTATCTATCACACCAATTACTCCATGATGATCGACACAGATATCTCCCATCTGAAGCAAATTGAAGAATCTTAAGACAGAATAAAAAGCATCGGGACATAAGCCCCGATGTTTTCATTCTGTCTGCTTTTCACGAAAGCTCTACAGAGTACCACTCGTAAACAGACTTTTCACATGATCGATTTCCTGCTGAGTAGCCTTTGCTGCCGGTACATAGTAAGACTTTTCCCTGGCAAGCTGATAGAGCTCCTCCTGTGACTGTTCACAGGCGTTACGGAACTGCTTCAGTGTCTGCTTCAGTTCTTTATTCTCTGTCTGCGCGATCATTTCCCCAAAACGTACCAGTTCACCGTTAATTCCGGTCAGTGTATCAGCTACCATAGTCTTTTCATTCATCTGCATTGCTCATCCCTCCTACTGCAAAAATTTCATCAACTGATTCTTGTTGTCCATTGCTGATCTTGCACCCTTTTCAAAGAACTGCTTTACCTGTGTATCTTCCGAACAGGCTGCATATTCCTTCATTTTACAGTGGGTCACATCATATCCGCCGAGCAGATGGCGCAGATTCTGTAAGTCAAGTTCTGATAAATTTGCCATAATTTTACCTCCTGAAAATTAGTCTTTTCCGACGTTTTTATTATTTCCAGAAGGTTTTCGTCTATACTGCCATTTTATTCATCAAGCCAGTAATCATCCGTTTCTTCCCTATTTTCTCTATTTTCCCTTTTTTCTTTACCGATGTTCTTTTTCTTCTTTTTATTGTTTTTTCGCTTTGCTGATCGTTTCCGTTTTTTCTGCCTGTTTTCTTCCTTCATGATTCCGGTTTTCTTCGCAATTCGGATCAAAAGCTGTCCCTTTGGCATGCTGCGCAGCTCATCCTCCGACACTGCTTTCCAGCGTATAATCAGAATAAAGTAAAAAATACATCCTGCGATAACCGAAGCTGCCAGTGAAATAATGTTAATTCCGCTAAGGTAATAAAGTCCCTGATAAACTCCATACGCTATGGCACCCATAATGATTGATGCGATAATTGGTCTCAAAAAGGTTTTATCCACCTCCTGCCTGTATTGGAGATAACGGTGGACTGCTATCTGATTCAGGACACACAACAGAAAGGAGTAAAGCACCGTTGCAAATACATAATAAAAGAGACTGTACTTTTCATCCAGAAGTATCATCATTGCAATCATTATTCCTGCATGAAGAATGACTGCTGCGGAAGCATTGATAATCGGCATATTCATTTTTCCGATTGACTGCAAAATAGCCTGTGTGAGTGTAGACAATGCATAAAAAATAATGCTCACTGCCATACAGGATAACAGAATTGATGAGATTTCCAGGGATTCCGGCTGATGAAAGATGACCTTCATGACAGGCTTTGCAAGTACACCGATCCCTACTGCACAGGGAATCGAGATCAGCATCGTAACCTTTATGGATTTTGCCACCTTGTTTCTGACCCCGTTCAGATCTCCCTGTGCAAAATCGCTGGAGATTCCCGGAATAAGAGCCGTTGCCATGGCAGACGCCATTGCAATCGGTATATTGGAAATCTTGGTACCTTTTGCCACGGCACTTAGATTCGTGGCAACCAGTGCTTCCGCCATCCCTTTCACATTCATCATGATCTGTTGATAGATGGTATTATCCAGAAAACTGTTGATATTATAAATTCCCGTGCTCAATATGAATGGTGTCACCACCATAAGAATCATTTTAAAAATAGCGGCGTAGGATTCATCCGTGTGCCCCGTATCCCGCTCAATTCTCCGCTTTATGGTCTTTCGGTTCAGTGCATATACACCTGCCATAAAAAGCAGCCCTGCAAGCACACCGGCTCCTGTACCGATGGTTCCGCCCGCTGCTCCATAGGAGGCTCTGGTCGATGCGTCGCCGTCTGCAACAAGCTGCACCATCACATAAGCCATGCCAACACTCATACCCGCATTGACCAGCTGTTCAATGATCTGGGAAAAAGAGGTCTGTACCATGGTTCTGTGGGCTTGAAAATAACCACGTAAAACTCCGAGAATGCCGCTGAAGAAAATAGTAGGTGCCAGCATACGCAATGGCAGAATGGCGTTATCCATCTCTACCAGCAGACCGGCTCCAAAGAACACAAATAAGCTGGCAATACCACCGACTACCAGCACATAGATAAATGCACAGTGAAAAATTCTGTGCGCATTTCGATATTCTTTTACTGCCAGCCTCTGGGCAATCACCTTGGAAACTGCGGATGGGATACTGTATGATGATATCAGCAGGATAATGCTGTAGGCATAATACGCACTGTTGTAATATCCAAAGCCTTCATCCCCAATGATCGCAACCAAAGGCGTATTGTACAGAAGTCCGATAATGCGGACGACGATTCCGGCTGAAGCCAGAATCCCCGCCTGCAAAATAAAGCTTTCATTTCTTTTCTTATTTGGCATTTCTGCTACGCTCCAAAGTTACTATAAGTAAAGTAGCTTCAAAATCAATAATATGTTCTTCTATATTATATATAATTTTTTCCATTATAACAATGTATTCAGCTTATTTATTAATGCATTTTTCATTTGTTTGAGAAAAATGTAAAAATTCCTACTCTTTTTCCTTTATATGTTCCGCATCATAACAATAATCTATAACACATCTTCCTTTTACGCTGTAGATCTCAATTCCCTCCATAATATCCATTGGAATTTCTGTCTTTTCACCCACAATTCTTTCCTCAATGATATCTATAGTCAGTTTCTTAAGTTCTCTTACATATTCCATGTCTAAATAGTCCTGACCTTCTTCTATATAAGGTTCTATCTGCACTGAATAAAACCTTTTCTTTTTCCATATAGAGCATCATGCTTCCTCTTGTATGTCCAGGCATATCAATCACCTCTAACGAAGCACCTCCTAAGTCAAATCTCATCCCATCTTCCATATTATGGAATTGTTCCATTTTGAGATTATCCCCATACATCTCTCTTAATAAATGCAAATCCTTATAAGATATATAGATATCACATCCGGCTTCCATAAATTCCTGCATCCCTTTGCCACCGTGATCCGGATGTCCATGTGTAACAATCATAAACAATGGTTTGTCTGTCAACTCTCCTACACACTCGTAAAGTCCTTCAGCAATACCCAATCCGTCTATTACTGCCGCATATTCGTCACCACATACAATATAGGAATCCACATTTATGAAACTGCTATCTTCCTGTATTCAATAAATATTATGCTGTAATTTTGTTATTTTTAATTATTCTTTCATTGTGCCTTACTCCTATTATCTTTTGTTTGAGTATTCTTCCACTTAAAACATTCACGGACTGGATATCCAAAGTTGTGCAGATGGGTGTGTGCGTCACAATAATATTCATCGCTGATTTTGAAGCAACAAAGGAATTGCAAAACAAGTTAGTGCTGCCGTTAGGAAATAATAAACATACTTTGTCTACACTGTGCAAAGGTTATTATCATTATATAGTATTTATTGCACAGTGACTATGAGTAATTTCAGCTTCATTATCTGTATTATTAACCATTGAAGGCATAATGATATTAAAATACCGCGGCACTGTTATCCTGGAAAGTAATAGTATTGATGAATATCTCCCCAAAAATGAAGGTGATGTCTGTGATAAAAAATCATAAAAAGACACTCTCCCGGAAACATCAATTTATTTTTGGCAGAGTGTCTTGACGTCCAAAACTCAATTATTCAGTTTCAAAATTTATGCAATCTCTCGACTATCCGATTGTAACATACCTACTGCTGCTCAAAGACCAACTGCGCGGACGTGAGTCCTTCTCCTTCTACCGTCAGTTTTACTTCACCGGCTGTTTTTCCGGCTCGAATGACGCAATATGCCAACCCGTTAAAGGCTGTGCGATTCCGGGTTTCCTTCCATAATTCGTGGCATTCGGGACATCCATTATCAATACCGATGATTTTGGCATCCCCTTCCAATTTATAATTCAAGCTGTTGCAGGCAGTCAAATCAACTCTATTTGCTTCATCAAGCAGTCGAATTTCTACCTGTACAATACTTCTGCCGTCTGCTTTTACACTGGTGCGGTCACACTTTGCTTCTATGACCGTTGCTGTACCTGTTGTTTCAACCTTGTATCGGCATACTTCCTTTTCATCTCGGTATCCTATTACCTCAATTTCTCCGGATTCATATGGTACATCCCAGCTAAGGAACAAATCATCGGTATTCGCCGGTCTTCTGTATCTGTCGAAATGGCCATACTTTTCTGTCATACCATAACATGGGAATCCTTTAGATTTCATCCCATAAGATTTTCCATTGACAAAGAGCTCTGCATCCTCGCAGTTTGTATAACAGATAACCGGAAGAACAGTTCCATGATCTACTGATAAGTTCCAATGCGGACACAGATAAGCAAACGGTTCCTTTGTATCCCAAACACTCTTATAGAAATAGAAACTGTCTTTCTCAAATCCACAGGTGTCTAAGACTCCACACCCCGAGGACTTCTGTGGCCAGTTGGACTCTCCCAGATAATCGATACCTGTCCACATAAAATCGCCTGCTACAAAATCGTGGGTCATGGTGTAACGCAATAATTTACCTACACTAACCGCAGCTGTGTAATATGGTTTATCCCAGAAAGAATTTCTATCATAATCCAGACGGTACGTGCTTCGAACATATCCGGCGGAAGGGTTTTCTGTACCTATCACACAACGATGAGGATATGCTTCATGATCTTCATCATAGAAGCGCTCTGCTCTCTTTCTCCAACGTCCCACATAGTTGTATCCGACTACATCAATTTCTTCCATAAATTCCTGTCTGGCAGGATGTGGTTCTGCCACAATCTGGTCATGAGCCAGAGTGATTTTGCGAGAGGGATCTACTGCATGGCAAAAATCTCGAAGCTTTCTTGCAAGTCTCTCACCATCTTCCACCGTCTCCTCCGGTATCTCATTACCAATACTCCAAAGGAAAATAGAGGTATGATTGCGGTCACGGTACAGCATTGTCTTCAAGTCCCATTCGTGACATTTTTCAAAGTAGGTTGAATAGCCATGGCTCTCATGGGTATTGGCTCCTACTTCTTTATCCTTCATCAATGCCCATTCATCAAAAGCCTCATCCATCACAAGGAAGCCCATCTGATCGCATAAATTAAGTAAAGCAACATCAGGTGGATTATGAGAACATCTGATTCCGTTTACTCCCATTTCTTTCAGTTTTTTAAGTCTACGTTCCCATATTGCGGGAGGAACTGCAGCACCTACACAACCACCGTCGTGGTGCAGGCAGACACCGTTTATTTTCATCTGCTCGTTATTCAGCAGAAAGCCTTTTCGGTTATGAAACTCCAAACTTCTAAAGCCAATCTGCTCCTCTCTGAAATCCAATTCCTGACCCTGATTCTTTAATGTAATCTGTAAAGTATACAAGGTAGGCGTATCCGGCGACCACAAAGTAGGATTATTTACGGATAAAAGAACGGTCAGAGTATTTGAGTATAAATCTTCAGGAATTGCCTCATCCAGTCCAGTCATAATAGCAGCATCTCCGGAGGCTTTTTCAAAAGAGCTTTCTACCCTTTGAACTCCTTCTGCTACCTTCACACTGTTCTCATCAAACAATGCAAACTCCAAAGAGGGTTTCAGTCCACTTAATAATTCCTGTTTCATGGAAGCATGAAGAGTTACTTCCACATAAAGAACTGCTTGGGTTACCTTTTCTTTTAAGCCTTCAAAATCTTCATTCAACCAAGCTTCCGGGATATCCTGATATTCAGGATCTGCGAAATGATCGCTATAGTGAATATCAATCATCAGAGACAGACCTTCCGAT